>CALPMT020000032.1 GCA_943324745.2 Chitinophaga pinensis
AAAAAAAAATAAAAAAATAAATATTGAATATAAAGATAATTTTTTTAATAGTAAAAAACATTTTACTAACAAAGTACAAATTACAATTAATAATAAACTAATTTCTAAAATAATAAATTTAAATGACTGATAAATGCATGATGGTTTTTGACTCTTGTAAAAGTATAAAAGGTTACAACAGAGGTATTATAATTGATTTTCATAGATTTAAATATTTCTATGTTCCTAATACATTAATTGATTTCCTAAATGAAAATGACAGAATGAACTTAATTCAAATTAAAAAAAATTATATTGAAAATAAAGAAATAATCGAGGAATATTTAGATTTTTCGGAAAGTAACGAAATAATTACATTTACTGATTATTCATTAACAAATAACTTTCCTAAAATGAAAGAAGAATTTTATTATCCAGGTTCTATTAGCAACATAATTTTGGATTTTAATTTATTAATGTATGATTTCGGTAATTTTTTAGTTGAAGCAGTTAATTTTGGAGCAAGATTTTTACAAATAAGATTTTTTAATAAAGTTTCTTGTGATTTTTTAAATGACATTCTTTCAAGAGTATGTGATAAAGGTCTGTATTCTATTGAATTAATAATAAATTATGATGATTTATTTGAGAATAAAAATTTAAACTTAATAACAAAATTCAACTTAATTCAAAACATATTTTGTTATAACAGTCCCAAAAATGGATTAGAAGAAATTTACTCTAAGCAAATAATTCACTCTAAACAATCAAAAATTAATCTTCATCAATGCGGGTATGTATCAAAAAACAGTTTTTCTTTTACAACTGATCATTTCTTTGAAAGTAAAAAATATAATAGTTGTTTAAATAAAAAAATTTCTGTTGATGAATTTGGTGTTATAAAAAAATGCCCCTCAAGTATTGAAGTACTTGGATACGTAAATAATTTTGATTTAAATATAATTACAAATTTAAATGAATTTAGTAAATATGATTTGATAAATAAAGAGAAGATTGAAGTTTGTAAAGATTGTGAACATAGACATATTTGTACAGATTGCAGAATAAATGTTAGTGATCCCAAAAATATATTTTCTAAGCCTAAATTTTGTACTTACAACCCATACATTTCAAAATGGGATGGTGAAGAAGGATATAAAACCTTAGCCGAATGTGGAGTCATATCCAACGAAAATGGTTTTTCTATCGACCATGATAAAATTGCAGAAATAAATAAAGTTTTGTGGGGCGAATAATAGAAGACAATAATTATTTAGAAGACAATAATTATTACCCATTCGCAATTTATAATTTCATCCATTTTAACTTGAATATTATTTTCTTGCAATTTTTAATTATTTTTTCAGAAATAAATGTGCACAATTAAAGAACACACATAAAAAAATAAACTCTTAAAAACTAAAAAAGCACGTAAAAATATGCGCTTTCAAACGTATTCATCACGTGATTCAATAGGTAAAATTCAATTTTAGTTAATTGATATTCAAATTTATAAACATTTTTATTTATGTTCGTGAAATTAAAAAAGGAAGTGCGGTAACACTTCCTTTTAAAGACACAAATTAACTCTGTTTTACCGAGCAGTTTATGAATGTGCAATCTTCAGACAAGTAGTATGCCGAAAATGCTTGTATGAAAGATAAGAAATATTTTGGAGAGTAGGCTTTGTAAAATTTAATGAAATGAAAAATTTGAAATTTAAAACATTAGGAAAAAACGAATTGGTTACTATTCAAGGAGGAAAAGACGTTAGAGGTATATTACTAGATATTGCAATAGGTATTATATTAGATGGTGTAGGTACTGTAATTAAAGAAACTGATCCAAGAAAATGGAATCAACCTGTATGTCCAACTGCTAGTGGAAGTAAGTGGTAATGTAAATTTGAATTCATAAATACTAATTAGACTAATACTTTAAAAAAAAGAATTTAAAATATATGATTAAAATATTCACTTTTATAGATCGAGTTACACCAAAAAATTATATACTGAAGTTGCTGAGCTTGACTTTTTATTGCATTTTTATTTCAATTTGTTTTAAATTACTTATTTCAGAAGTACTAAATCTGAAAATTGTTTTTCAAGGCAATATTACCTACAAATTAATTAATAAAAATATATACTTACTTTTTGGAGTAATTGTACTTTTTGTTCCATTAATTGAAACAACGTTATTTCAATGGCTTCCCTTATTATTTTACAATTACTTTAAAGTATCTCAAAAATTCGACTATTTATTTATATTAATTTCAGGTCTGATATTTGGTTTAATCCACACATATTCCATTGGATACCAAATAACAACGACAATTATAGGAGTAATTTTCATGATATTATCAATGTACTATGCAGATAAAAAAAAAAATTATTTCTTTCCAATCTTCTTCATTCATTTTGTAAATAATTTGAGTGTATTTTTGGTTCAAGTAGATAATTTTAAATAACCTCCAACCTAACACCATCGATTGCGGTCCAACATGCCTTCGTATCATTGCGAAGCATTACGGTCGTTCCATCTCATTAGAAAAACTTCGCAGTCTTTCCGATACCACACGTAGCAGAAGTTCATTACAGGGAATTGCGGATGCCGCTGAAAAAATTGGTTTTAGAACCTTAGGGGTTAAAATTGATTTCGAAGCATTAAGTGAACAGGCTCCGCTCCCTTGTATTGTTTTTTGGAGACAAAGCCATTTTGGTATGGCTTATTAAAAACCTATGTAATTAAAATCAAATTACAGTAAAATGGAAAGACGAAGATGGTTATAAAACTTTAGCTGAATGTGGGGTCATATCAAACGAAAATGGATTTTCAATCGATCATGATAAAATTGCAGAAATAAATAAAGTTTTGTGGGGCGAATAATAGAGTACAATTATTATACTCATTCGCTATTTAAAATTTAATCCATTTTAACTTGAATATTATTTTCATGCAATTTTCAATTATTTTTTCAGAAATAAATGTTCATAATTAAAGTACACACAATAAAAAGATCACTCTTATAACCAAAAAAGCACGTAAAAATACGCGTTTTCAAACGTAGTCATTACGTGATTCAATAGGTAAGATTCAATTTTAGTTAATTGATATTCAAATTTATAAACATTTTTATTTATGTTCGTGCAATTAAAAAAAGGAAGTGCGGTAACACTTCCTTTTAAAGACACAAATTAACTCTGTTTTACCGAGCAGTTTATGAATGTGCAATCTTCAGACAAGTAGTATGCCGAAAATGCTTGTAGGAAAGATAAGAAATATTTTGGAGAGTAGGCGAAGTAAAATTTAATAAAAATGGAAAAAATAACTGATTTAAAGTTTCAAAAAATTTCATCAAAAGAGATGAATAACATTAATGGAGGTTTGTGGTTTGGAACTCAGACAACTGTAAGTGAACTTAATGCAAATGGATCTAATCACTGGAACGGAGCCTCTACTCAAGTTACGAAATCACACAATAATTTTTGGGGTAACGACAATACCGATGCATACCTTAGTAGAAAAGGAACTAGTTGTAATAACATAACAATCGATAAATGGGGAAATGAATCTTCATGGTGTTTTAGTTTTGATTAGTAAACTACATAATTTTGGGTGTGCTTAAGTCAAGCACACCTATTCACTTATTTCGTTTTGTAATAAATTTATGATAAAAAAATCATCTTTAATTTTACTTTTAGTTTTTAGTCCATTCTTAAGTTTGTTTTCTCAAAAGGAAGACGTTGTAAAAAATTATACCTTGGGTTGCTCAGCTTTAGTTGATTTAACAGACGACAATATTAGACTAAAATTTTCTTACGCCAATATAGACATATATAGTTATGTTATTTTCAATAACGATTTCTTGGTTTACAATGTAAAGAATAAAGTTGGTCTTGTCGATTTAAAAAATGGGTTAGAATTAGATGCTTTTAATTTTAACGATTATAAAACTGATTATTCTTATATTAAAGGAATAAAAAATATTAAAATAATAAATGACACATTAATACATATCGGCTTTTTTATAAAAAAGGACAGTACTACTAAAAAACTGAACGATGATTTATTATTCTTGAAAGTAAAAGAAAATAGACTAACTACTTATTTTATTAAAAATGATTTAACAAACTCGTTTAATCCTAAATTGGAATCGTTTAATACAAATGGAGGCTTAGAAGTATTGGAATTTGATCTTCAATTTGATAAATATTTTTACGGTTATAATTATTCACCTTATTGGAACAATTGTACTGGGATAAAAGATTGTAAAAAATATAAATATGCAGCATCAATTTATTACAAGGATTCTAAAGATTCTAGTACAAAAACGTTATTAGAAACAGAGTATAATAACCCTAAATATGCTACTTATTCTCCCCTAATATATCCAGTTGGAAATTCACTTTTATGTACATTTGATATCGAATCTAGAGATTCTATAATTGTATTTGATAAAAACTTAAATATTCTTAAAAGAGGCAATTTTAAATCACTGTTTGAAAATAAATTGTTAATAGAAGAGAAGAGAAAAATATTATTTTACAATTTCATTCTTGATAATAAAACTAAATATATCTATATAGAAGTCGATTCACAAGACAGTATTTATAGATATAATGATTTCTATAAAATTAACTTATTAGAAGATTTAGATTTTAATTTTTCAAAAATTTCTTCTTTTAAAACTCCAATAAAGTACTATAAAAAAGTTTTAATGTTAAATCAAATAATTTATGATAATATTCTATATTTCACATTAAAAAATCCTAATTTCAATGATAGGGGAATATATTCATATGACTTGAGCAAAATAAAATTTAATATTCCATTACAGTTTAAAGAACCACAAATAAAATCGTTTAATAACTCAGGATTATTTTATTCAAAGAATGATAATTCCAATAATTTTTACGACAAGCATAAAATAGCTCTTAAACGAGATATTAAAAAACTATATGTAGATGGAATAGTTGATAGAGATACTGTTGAATATCCTCAAAGTAGTTTATCTGATCTATTTAGAAGTATTAACAAAGCTTTATTGAGAGAAGATTATAATTATATTAAATCGTATTTATTAATGTACAACAAATATGATTATCCGAATGAAAATGATTGGATACAAAAACAAATAACTACAGAAAACGAAGAATGGCGAAAAGAATCATTATTGTTTTTCAATCAATTATTAGAAGGGAAATACTTCATATCTAAAAGATTTACAGATGATTCAATCATTATTTCATCTAAAAATACAGAAGTGTTTTTAAAAAAAATTGAAAATAATTGGTACATGGGATTAACAATAATTAATTATAATTAAGATGATATTAATTTTTTCAATTGAAAGTGATACTTCAACAATAAATGTTGTCAAATGGTTAGAATATAAAAAAGCTGATTTTCTTGTTATTTTTCCTGAAGACATAATAACAATTGATGAAATCAATATATCACATGATTTTTTTTCTATAAAATCAAAGAAGATATATATAGATGAAGTTAAATCAATATGGTTTAGAAAATGGACAAAAGAAATAATAAACGTTGAATTATTTACAAATAGTTATAATGATAAAGTATATAATAAATCATTGAATAGCGAATTAAATGCTATATCTAATTTATTATTTCAAATGTTAGCTAAGAAGTATTGGCTATGTAATCCAAGCGTATCAAATTTATCAAAAATAGAACAATACATATATGCAAAAAAAAATGATTTGGAAATACCATATTCAACAGTTACTTCAAAAAAAACTATTTTGTTAGATTTACTAAAGAATCGTTCTATTATTACAAAATCTATAATTTCAACACCTAATTTTATTTTTGAAAAAGATCATTTTATAAATTATACAACACTTCTTTCAGAAGTAAACAACTATCCAGATAGTTTTATGCCAAGTTTATTACAGGAAAAAGTTGAAAAAGAAATTGAGATAAGAATTTTTTATTTAGAAAAGATTTTTTTCTCCTTTGCAATTATTCCTTCTATTAATGATATCAATGAAGTTGATATAAGAAGGGTTTCTGAAGTAAATTCAGGGAGAATAATGAAATACAACTTACCATTGAAAATTAAAAAAAAACTTACACGATTTATGGAAGATATTAATCTCAACACAGGTTCTATAGATTTATTAAAAACTGAAAATAATAAATATGTTTTTTTAGAAGTAAACCCCCAAGGTCAATTTGAATATATTTCCAATATAAGCAATAGTAATATTGATGAACAAATCGCAAATGTTTTGATTAAAAATGATAGAAAATAAAAAAAATAAATTGTTAGAACATATAATTGATAAAAAAGAAAATATGTTGACATTGTTCATGTTAGAGATGAATAAAATTCCTTATACTCCTCATAGTATTAAAACGACATATTGTAAAAAGCATAAATCAAAACAATATCAAGTTGGCTATTGGTACAAAAAGGTAAGAAATATATTATGAAAAATAATAAATATTTAATTTTATTTAATGATTGTATTCCTGTTTTAGGTTACAAAAGAAGTATAATATACAACATCCATTCTTCTCAATATTTTTTCATCCCAAATGAATTATATAAAATTCTATCTTACAAGCTTTCTAATTCAATAGTAGATATCTTAGATGATTACTCTATTGAAGATAGAACGATAGTTAACGAATATTTTTCGTTCATTATTGAAAATGAATTAGGTTTTTACCATTCTAACTCTAATGATTTTATTAGTATTGACCCTGTTTTTAGTAAACCAACTACTATAAATAATGCCGTTATTCAAATAAATCACTCTATTTTAGATAATTATATTGATCTTATATATCAACTAGAGAATTTAGGTTGTGAATCAATTCAATTAATTTTTCCAGACTCTATATCTTATGCAGAGTTATTGAAATTTTTATCCTCTTTTAATACAAGTAGTATACTAAATATTGAACTTATGATTAATAAAAGTTTTCAGTTAGAAGAATGCCAATCGATCCATAAAGTTCAGCCAAGAATTAGTTCTTTCCATTTTTTTAATACTAGTGAGTTTAAATATGATTCCTACGAGTATTTTAACATTTTTCATAGTAAAAATGATGCATTTGATGATAGTAATTGTGGGGCTGTTTCACCTTCTTTTTTCAATTTTAATTTTATATCTTTTTTTGAATCCTTAAATACAAATTCCTGCTTAAATTGCAAGTTATCTATAGATAAAAATGGCTTTATTAAAAACTGTCCATCAATGGATAGACATTATGGTCATATAAATAATACAAAACTAGATGATGTAGTTAAGCTTTCAAAATTTCAAAAATGGGGAAATTATAAAAAAGATGAAATAGACGTTTGTAAGGATTGTGAATTCAGGTATATGTGTACCGATTGTAGAGTTTTTATATCAGACAAAAATAATATATTATCACAGCCATCAAAATGTGGTTATAATCCATATATTGCTAAATGGAAAAATGAAGAAGATTGGAAAAGTGTAGCTGAATGGCGTTTTGAAAATCAAAATAGAACAGATGTTTAACATCAAGTCTATAACAACGTGAAACAACATTAAAGATTTAAGGATATTCAAACGTTTTAACTCGCTTTAAAATAAGTAAAGTTATTAATATCTGATTTCCATTAATTATCAATTTGAATTTCAGAATGAAAAAATTCCCACATTATCTCCAACCCGACACCATGGATTGCGGTCCTACATGTCTTCGCATCATCTCGAAGCATTACGGTCGTTCCATCTCTTTACAAAAACTTCGTAGTCTTTCCGATACCACACGTAGTGGAAGTTCATTACAGGGAATTGCGGATGCCGCTGAAAAAATTGGTTTTAGATCCTTAGGGGTTAAAATTGATTTCGAAGCATTAAGTGAACAGGCTCCGCTCCCTTGTATTGTTTTTTGGCGTCATAGCCATTTTGTGGTAGTCTATAAAATCAAAAAAGGAACAGTTTATGTATCTGATCCAGGACATGGCTTATTAGAATATTCCAAACAAGAATTTTTAGCCAATTGGATAGGTGCACATGCAAACGATAAAACCGAAGAAGGTATTGTTCTGCTACTCGAAGAGACTCCAAAATTAAAAGAAACGGAAGAAGACGATATCGCTCGTAAAGAAGGGATGGGCTTTTTATGGAAATACATGGCTAACTACAAACGCTATTTGTTTCAACTAGCATTAGGCTTGTTTTCTGTCAGTGTCCTGCAACTAATATTCCCTTTCCTTACCCAAAGTGTGGTAGATATCGGTATACAAAACAAAGACTTACACTTTCTATACCTTGTTTTGTTTGCCCAACTATTTATTTTCTTAGGGAGAACCATCATTGAAATTACGCGCGGTTGGATATTGTTGCATCTGTCCACACGGATTAATATCTCCTTGGTTTCCGATTTTTTAATCAAATTGATGAAACTTCCCATCGCGTTTTTCGACTCCAAAATGACTGGAGACATTATGCAGCGCATCGGAGACCATAGTCGTATTGAACAACTTCTTACCAACCAAACCTTAAACGTATTATTTTCTGCTTTCAACTTTATAGTTTTTGGTATTGTTCTGGGAATTTACAACCTGCCAATACTCGGAATCTTTTTATTGGGTACGGCACTTTATTTCTTATGGATTACCTTTTTTCTCAAAAAACGCAGTGATTTAGACCACAAACGTTTTTCTCAAATGAGCGATGAACGCAACCGTGTCATGGAACTCATCCAAGGTATGCAAGAAATTAAGTTACACAACGCCGAACGCAACAAACGATGGGGTTGGGAAAACTTACAAGTGAAGCTTTTTAAAATTCACATCAAGAGTTTGCGTTTGGAGCAATTGCAAAGTAATGGTTCAGGCATCATCAACGAATTAAAAAACATCTTAGTGAGTTTTTATTCTGCAAAATTGGTAATTGACGGTAGTTTGACTCTAGGTATGATGCTCTCCATCTCCTACATCATTGGGCAGTTGAACTCCCCTATTTCTCAATTCTTATCCTTTATTTATTCTTACCAAGACGCTAAAATATCCATCGAACGTTTGAGTGAAATACATAACAAAGAAGACGAAGAACCAGCAGGAAGTGAACAACTTCATTTCTTACCCGAACAACATACATTGCAACTTGAAAAAGTAAGTTTTCGTTATCCAGGTATGCAAGATACCGTACTTAACGAGTTAGATTTAACGATTCCTGCCAATAAAATTACGGCTATTGTTGGTTCAAGTGGTAGTGGTAAAACAACCTTAATGAAAATGTTATTGCGTTTTTACGAACCAACGACTGGTAATTTATTATTAGATAAAACTCCGCTTAATTCTATTTCACAACATACATGGCGTGCACAATGTGGTTCTGTTATGCAAGAAGGTTATATCTTTTCGGATACCATTGCAAACAACATAGCGGTGGGTGATGAAATTGTAGATAAAAAGAAATTATTGCATGCGGTCAAAGTGGCAAACATTCAAGAATTTATAGAAAGTCTTCCCTTGAGTTACAACACTAAAATCGGTGGAGAAGGAATGGGTATAAGTGGAGGTCAAAAACAACGTGTCTTAATTGCTCGAGCAGTCTATAAAAATCCTGAATTCTTATTCTTCGATGAAGCAACCAGCGCTTTAGATGCTAAAAATGAAAAAGTGATTATGGAAAACCTAAACGAGTTTTTTAAAGGAAAAACTTCGGTAATTATCGCCCATCGTTTGAGTACTGTCCAACATGCCGATCAGATTGTTGTCTTGGAAGGAGGACAAATTGTAGAACTTGGAAATCATCATTCGCTATTGGAAAAACAAGGTGTGTATTACAACTTAGTGAAAAATCAATTGCAGTTGGAGAAACTAGAAGTATAGACATGGAAGAAAACGAAGCAATAAAAGTTGAATTAAAAAGTGAGGTATTAAACGAAGTACTTTCCACTCCCCCATCTTGGTTGACACGCTCAGGGAACACCTTATTCTTTTTGGTGATCGTCCTAATTTTGTCCCTGAGTTATGTAATTTCCTATCCGGATGAATTACAAGGTGATGTTACGATCTTTAATAGTCGCCCGCCTATCGAATTTCATAATGCCATGTACGGAAAACTGGTAAGTTTACAAGTACACGACCAACAAGAAGTAAAAAAGAATCAAATTGTAGCACAATTCAATAATGCAGTTAATCCCAAGGAAATTAATGCTATGAAGTTGTTTTTGAATGACCTTTCTAACACTTCAGAACTAAAAACAATGGATGTTCCAATTTCACTACAAGCTATTCATGTGGGCGGATTACAACAAGGTTGGAATGGTTTATTGGCATCAATCAATGAATGGAATGCGATCCAAAAAACCAATGTATTAGGCAATAAGAAAACAAGTCTTCAACAAGAAATAGTACAACGTAAAAAACTACTTGAAATCGGTCAACGCAAATCGAAGCTCATAGAACGTGAAGTCACATTGCAACACCAACAAACAAAAGCAGCACATCGTTTATTAGCTAAAAACGCGATCTCCAAAGACGAATTTTTGAAAGAAGAACGTACAGAAAATCAACTTTTACAAACCTACCAAAATCAAAAAGAAGCACTTATTCAAATTGAAATTCAATTAAATAGTTTAGCAAAAAATGTAATCGAATCCGATTTTGAAACCCAGCAACAAATCCAAAAATTAAAAAGTTCCATTCAAACACAAGTAAGTGCGCTCCAAAACCAACTAATCGATTGGGAAAAAAGTACAGCATGGGTAGCTCCTTTGGATGGTAAAATACTATTCAACAAACAACTAAATGTTTCAAGTTTTTATCAAACAGGTGAAGCTTCAATCGTATTAGTACCTAAAGGATTTCACTACAAAGCGACTGTTCGTGTACCTAGTCAAGGCGCAGGAAAAATTTCTAAAGGTCAGAAGGTATTTATCGAGTGTATGGACTATCCGAAACATGAGTATGGTGTTTTAGAAGGGCGAGTAGCTTCCATTACTTCCATCGCTAAAACCATGGATAAAGTCGAAGTATATGAAGTTGAAATTCAGCTTCCGAAAAAACTCATTACAACCTACAAAAAAGAAATCCCAGTGAAAGCGCAATTGAAAGGAATCGCAAAAATCATCACCAAAGACAAGCGACTCATTTCCCGTTTCTTTGAAAAAGTATTAAACGCAATTGAAAAGAAATGATGTTTAATAAATTAATTTTCGCCCTTTCCATCCTAATTGTTAATTGTCCATTCTCAATTGTCCATTCTCAATTGTCACTTGAACAATGCATTGAATTGGGTTTAAAAAACAACAATTTACTTGCTACGCAACATGCAAACAATGAACGAACAGCATTGAATCATAATTTTGGAAAATGGTCCTTTTTACCAAGCGTTTCTACCTCTTCAGGATACAACATAAATTATGGTCGGAAATTAGACCCATTTACCAATACTTTTGGGGTAAACTCAGTATATTCCAATTCGTATAGTATTTATTCGCAAGCAACCTTGTTTCAAGGATTTCGCTATTTCAAACAAAATAAACTCAACCAATTAATTCGTGAAAATACGAAAGTAGATTTTGAGCGTTCCAACGAACGAATTAAAACACAGGTCGTTGAACGATGTGTAGGAATTTGGAAACTTCAACTCAAACAATTGCAGCAACAAAAAGTAATTGATGGTTTAGTCTCCTTTAAACAAAGGCAAAAAGAACTTGTAAAAGAAGGACGTATTCGTGGATTAGACACCTTAGAAACCTCTATAAACATAAGATCTCAACAAATTTCCCTTCGAAATATTGAAAAAGATTTACGTATTGAAACAATGAATTTAAACTTTTATCTTGGGAAAAAGATTGGTGAGAATACAGAGTTGCTTCCATTAAATTCTTCGATAGAACCAATCACTTCTTATCTTAAAATTAACGTAGATGAATATTATCAAGTAGAAGATTTAAAAACAAAATTAGAAGTTAGCAAACAACAATATAAAGTTGAAATTACCCAATGGATGCCTACGCTTTCTTTAATTGGAAATTTAGGTACCGGTTATTCTTCAAACAATAAAGATTACAGTATTCCTTCCACACCTATTATCAACTACGACAATCAACTAAGAAACAATTTATACCAGGGAATAGGCTTTAGTTTATCATTACCTCTCTTCAATCGTGGTGATTTGATTAAACGAGTAAAAACTTATAACATCACTAAAGATGAGCAAGAAATATTAGTCAAGAGTAAAATCATCGAATTAGAAAAAAAGAAATTAGAGCTTAAAAATCAATTCGAATTCCTTCAAGAAAATATCCGTATTCAAAAAGATATTTGTTCTGACAAAGAAACTATTTATCAAATTTCACAAACACTTTACCTCGAAGGTAAAATTAGGTTAGTTGAACTAGAAAAAATACAAACAGATTTGATGAATGCAATACAACTATCAAACGAACTTGAAATCGAAGCGTTGAAAATATCCCTGTTTCGTTTTGATTGAAATTAATTGATATAAAACTATCGATTTGTCGCGTAAAACTACCTGATTTCAAAGGTAAAATCTACAATTTATTAATTAAGTAATCGACTATCTAAGGCTAATTGGATAGATTTATTGTGTTTGATTTTCCATCCAACAGATACTGTTTGGTCGGTAAATTAAATTTAAAATAATCCTAGGGTATTCTATTAATGAATTCAAAATTCAATTTAGAAAAATATACCTAGGCATTTAAATTAAATAATATTTTAAAACCAAATTTATGACAAGAAATTCTGTACAATCATCAAATCTATCATCAGTAGGATACGATAGTGAAAATCAAATTTTAGAAATTGAATTTAAAAAAAGCGGCATTTATCAATATTATAAAGTTCCATTAAATGTATATAATGGTTTAATGACTGCTAGTTCACATGGGGAGTATTTCAATGCTTATATCAAAGGAGTTTATACTTTTAAAAAAATATAAAAATTTTTGAAACATTAGAAAAGATAGTACGATTCAAATAAAATTTTTATACTTTATAATTATGAGATTACATTCTTTAAAAATATCTGGGTTCAGACGTGTCAAAAAAGCTGAAATAAAGTTTGGTGATACTACATTTTTAATTGGTTCAAACAATATTGGTAAAAGTTCAACTTTACATGCAATAGAAATTTTACTTTCAGCCAAAAAACAACTTAATTCTTCCGATTATTTTAGTGAAATTGACCCAGAAAATGGAGAGACAAAAATTGCAATTGACACGATCATATTAGAAGCAGAATTTAGAAATCTTCCAAAGGAATCAGTTAATTGGAGAGGATTTAAAGGACGTATTTTCAATTATGAATCTGATGATGAAACAGGTCTATCAATTACTTATAAAAAAACATATCCTATTGGGAAAGATGTAATTATTGAATTTAAATCAAAGGAGAGAGAAATATCTACTAAATATATTGATTTAAAGAAACCAATAGAGTTTATTGAAAATGGTATTGATAGAGACATTATTATCGAACTATTTGGTGAAGAAAATCTTGATAAAAAACTGACTGCTAATAATTTAATCAAATTAGAGGATCTTGATGAAATTTGGACTTTAAATGAAGAAGAAACTTGGTTTAAAAATCCTGGTGGTATTCCTGGCAATGTATTGAAAATGTTACCTAGATTCTTATTTATTCCAGCAGAAACATCTATAAATGAAATTGATGGTAGTACATCAGGTGTATTAAATAAAACTTTAAATGAACTTTTTAATGATGTTCGAGATTCATCTATTAATTTTAATGAAGCTCAAAAATTTCTATCTCTACTTGAAAAAGAATTAGACCCACAAGATGAAAGTTCTAAATTTGGTCAAATGATGTCAGAACTCAATGAGATTATGTCTAGTGTCTTTCCAGAGACTAAATTTTATGCTTCTGCTGATTTGAGTGATCCTAAAGTATTAAAACCAAACTTTAAGGTTGAAATGTCTAGTAATATTCGGACAAGTGTAAATTTACAAGGTACTGGAATGGTAAGATCTGCAGCATTTGCTATGCTAAGATATAGGCAACAATTAGTTTCACAGAAAGAAGATGATTTTAATCGTTCTTTAATAATTTGTTTTGAGGAACCTGAAATATTTTTACACCCAAGTGCAGCTATTCAAATGAGAGACGCAATTTATGATTTGAGTAGTAATGATTCTCAAATCGTAGCAACAACACATTCACCTTTTTTGATCGATATTTCAAAAAAACCAAGACAAATTTTAAACAGATTATTTATAGATATTGATAATGAATTAAAATGTCTAGCTTTTAATGTTACAGATGCATTTTTAAGTTTACAGAAAGATGATAAAACATATGTGAAAATGATATTAAAAATAGATGACTATATTTCTAAAATTTTTTTCACGAAAAATGTTGTAATTATAGAGGGTGATACTGAAGAAATATTAATTAAAGAATCGTTGAAAAGATTAGATAAAGATCAATATTTAAAAATAGTATCATCATTTGAAATAATAAAAGCAAGAGGAAAACAAACAATTATTGGTCTAGTAAAATATTTAACTTCAATGGGTATAAACCCAATAATTGTTCATGATCGTGACAACAATACTCCTGGTGCATTTTTATTTAATAAACCAATAGAAGAAGCTTTAAATAGTAATGGAAAAATAATATTAATGGAAGAAAATGTTGAAGATGTATTAGGTTATTCAGCAAGTTATGAAAAGCCATTTAAAGCTTTTTTGGAAACAGAAAAATGGGGTGATAAATGGGAAGATTTACCAGAAAAATGGAGATTAAAATTAATAGATATTTTTCATCCTTATATAAGTTAGAAGTCAATGAAACTAAACCAACAACTCCAACGTGTTGAAATATCCGCTTTTGAACTCGATAACGAAGTCGTATTTAACTACTTTAATAGATTGCCTGCTGATGAGCGCGATGAAAAGTTGATCCGAGCAATTTACATTGGAGTTTTAGCATTAATGGAAGACCGTATTTCATCTTTCTTAGCAAAAACAACGAATGAATTAGGAACAGAACTCGAAAGTCTAAAAATGATTTTCGATATGAAAAAAGAACTGTTTTATAAAACTACTGTCAAGGGTATGATGGCAGAGGAAGACATCGCAGATTTTCTGAACGAGTATTTTAGCAAAAAGAAAATCAAAGACATAGCTCAACTTACAGGTAACGAAGCAGGGAATCTACCTAAAAACAAAACTGGAGATATTATTTGTTTACTTGATGGTAAACCCGATTTGAGAATAGCAATTGAATGTAAGTTTGATAAAAGCATGAAATTGGGTGATATTGCAGGAAAAGATGTTTTCACTCGTAAATCAGATACAGCTTGGAGTCAATTAATAGAATCCGATGCCAACAGAGGTTCTAAAATCAGTATCATCGTTTTTGATATTTCCCTTGTAGACAATAGCATCCTAAAAGTTATTGAAACTGTAGGCTATATTTCTGGTGTAGGCTTAATCGCAATTGTAGATTCACAAAAAGGTGATTATAACAATTTAGCAATTGCCTATTTATTAGCCAGAGATATCGCATTGAATGCAAAAACAGTCGAATTAGATAAAGATGTCTTAATGATGTTAATCACTCGTATGATTAAAGATATCAATGAAATAACGAAAATAAAATCCTTAGTACAATCTAATATAGATAACAATAAAGCAATTCTGGCTCAATTAGAAAAGAGTATCCTTTTAATGGAATTCAATCAACAATATTTCTCAAAATTCCTACAAGATGGCACATTAACAAAAAGCGATTTATTAGATTTTTATATGGGTGAAGATGTGAAAGAAAAGTATAAAATGATTGAGAAAGTGATAAATAGTATATGAAAATCATTTAAATTCTAGTTATATCTATTAATCAGAGGAGTTAATTTTCTATACGTGATTTTTCAACATAATTTGTAGTGAATTATGAATAACTACTCATTACGAAAACATTGATTTGATTTCTTTTATATAAATTCGTAACGTTTGCAAACAAAACAGCCAAAGGTACGCCCATAACCAAAAAAGATGAATTTGAATAGATGGAGTTGATTGAAGACAATAAAAAGAAAGCCTTAAGACTTAAAGCCGAAATAAACAAAACCGACAAAGAAATTGACCAAATGGTTTATGAATTGTATGGGTTAACGGAGGAAGAAATTAAAATTGTGGAGTGTGGAGAGTAAAAACATAAGAGGGCTTCAAATCTTTCCTTTTGATGAAGATCAACAATTTGAGCAATTCATCGAAGATTTATTTAATTCATTGTATTCAACTCAATCATTCAGCCATTTTGGTACAGGAGGGCAATCCCAAAATGGGATTGATATTTTTTCAATAGAACATAAAATTGCAATTCAATGTAAGTTAAAAGATGTTACTTCATCTAATCAATCTACTATTAAAAAAAGATTGATTAAAGATTTTGTTAATGATTTTGATGAGTTTTCTAAATATAATTTATCAACCGGTAATAAATTTTCTAAATATATTTTTACAAGTACGTTTAAAGATGATGTAGATATTTCAAAATTATGTATTGAAAAAAGTGATGAAAATTTAATCGTTGAATATTGGGGGTGGTCCAAAATTAAAAATTCAATACCTAGATTAATATTAGAAAAGCATTTTAATGCATTTATTGAATTATATGATAAATTTTATAAAGATAATGATCCGATAATTCTAATTGAAAATATTTCAGAAAAGGAGTATTTACAAATATTAGAACAACCAATTTTAGATTTTAAAAATAATAATGTATTTGAGTCAATTTATAATTTATTCAACAATATAATTTTCAATGAATTATCGTTTATACCACCACACATATTTACAAAATATTTTCTCAAAATTTATTCAGAAGAGATATATTATGACGATTTTAAATTAACAATAAAAGACGATAAAATTAGAATATTTTTCAACTCATTTCAGATTGAAAATCAAAATAAAATAATCAGTGAAACAAACATTGAAACTGAGAAATTAGAATTTATACTACAAAAATTCACAAACAATTTATTCTTTTATATAACAACAAATAATCAACAAATTGATATTCGATTTAACAAACATTCAGAATGTGATTGTGTAAGATGTAAATATGAAAATTATGATTTTGTTAATATAAATTTTCAAATTGAGGAGAGTGAAGAAAATGATTTGGATAAATTAATATTAAAGGCTTACATTAATTATAAAGTTGGTAATTACGATACCTCTCTTTTAATTTATATCAAAGCATTAGATTTAGCTAATCAAAACAAAAAGTTAATTACATCTTTTTTCATCAAAACGAATATTCTAAGACTTAAACAATTATTAAGAAATAGAAATTTCGGTGCTCCAATAGATGAATCAAGATATTTGGATTTTAATTCAATTAATTTAGATGAAGATGTATGTTCGCTATTAAGCCATCCTCATAAAGAAACGGTAAAATGGTTACATTATGGAAGATTTAATTCAGATGCATTTAAAGATATAAGCAACCTTTCCAAAAAGTTAAGAGAACATTACAAAAATTCAATTTCGAATGGATATGGTTACAATAATCACATAAATTCAATATATCATAGCTTTTTAAATTATGACCTTTTTTTACAGAACAACTGTATAATTTTCGATTGTTTTACCGAATACAATGAGATTATTGAATTTTTCATTGAAGGATTATATGCATCTCACGCTATTACATCTGAAAGAAATAGCAAATTAGATGGATTTAATGACTATTTACTGAAAATCCTTTTAAATAAATCGAATACAGACACATTAATTAAGTTGTTTAGAGAGTATAAATTACAAGAATTAAATTATGTAACCAATGAAGATATTAATGATAAGAGAATACATAATTCTATCTTAAAGTTAATTTCAAATTTTAGTACCATTTCCGAATTAAAATCGAATTTAGATTCTGATAATGACAAATTTTTAACTCAATATCGTAATAAAGTTTACAATGGAATTGTTTTAGCAGCACAATTAAATTTTGAAGATGAAATTAGTATTGTACTATTTAACGAAATCATAAATTTAATTCAATCAAATAACGTTAATCTCCATTCGAAATACATAGCTTATTTTGTTTCAAAAAAGAATAGTATACTCTCAGATGAATTATTAGTTAACTTTTTAAATGTTTGTATCTCTAATCCTTTCTTAAATGATTCACGAAGTTTTGAAGATATAATAAATGCTATACATAAGGGGAAAAGAACTTTGACTTTTAATGATAATGGCCGAGAAAACATAATTTCATTTTTAACCTACGATAGTAAAAAAGAGATCTACAAATTCGATAATGATATATTAGTAGATTTTTATACCATAAGTGATAAAGTTACACAAGATAAAATTCGAGAAATTTGTAAATCTTTAATAATATCTTCATTTAATAAAAATTTTTATCATCTCTGTGTCGTTTCAGACGTTTTAGAATATGAAGAAAATTTGATTGACAAATACATATCAGATTCTTTTCCTAAAAATATTCCAAAAATAATGGGTCGTCCAGTGTATGAGAAAACCGGTTTAAATAACAATAGCAACCTAGATAATTTGTTCAATATTTTATTCAAACATTCTATAAATACAAATGATGCTAAATTTGATTTTATTAATGATTTCAATTTATATTATCAATGGCTTAAAGATTTAGAGGGGTTTGATTATACTGATTTTGACCCAAATTGGATTACTCTTTATGCAACAAGATTTTATTTTAGAGCATTTTACAAATCTAAATCTCTCAAAAATGAATTAGATAAATACTTTAAATCAGAGTCTTCATACGAAAGTAAAGAAATTATGGAGTGCTACTTTAATATTTACACTAGAAAAATTTGGGATTCTGTAATTTAGCATATCAATTTTAGAATGTAACAAGTGTCAACCTAACTTTTTATATAAATGAGCTTTGCAAAATCAATCAATGCAATTGGAAAGTATGATTTTTATTCTTTCGACGATGAAGCATTTGCGAAAAACATAGCAAACTTTTTCAAAGTAAATCTAAAGATAGTTTTTCACTACGATTATGAAGATTTTGATAATCAAACACCAAAAGATATTGAATTCCTAGATTTAGGTTATAAGAATACTTTGGTATTAGATGTGAGGTATTTTAAATTGGATTATGAAAAGCCATCATTCAATAATGTGTCAAATATGTATGAAATACATATACCAGTTGATATAAAACAAATTGATACACTTTGGTTAGAGTTTAATGATACTGGTTTTTTTCAAGTTGATTACATTCCTTTTAATGGTTCTTGGAATTTATTTATAGAAGATTTATTGGGGTTAAACGATGATTACTATAGTTCTAAAAAAGAACTAATAGATAGTATATTAGAGTTAAGAAATACGTATGTCAATATTCTTCAAAAAATTAATTGTTCAAGCGTAGTTTTGACTACTGATGGCGCATATAATTTTGAAGAAGAAATCTTTGTAAATCCTAATACAAAATTGAATTCAATGGATGATTTTTTGCAATTTATGAAAGAAAAGGACGGTATTAAGTTTTATAATTTTATAGATGTTTTAATAAACCGCCCAGCATTAGATAGTAATAGAAACTCGTATTTAGATATTGCTTTAATAGATAATTTTGATGATGTTATTGATTTGTCTAAAATCGAGTTAACTAAATCTTAATTATTTTATTTATACCAAATTTCTATTTTAAATGTTTTTTCCAAATCAATTTCTACATTATCTTTCAACTCGATAAAGAAATCAATTCCAGTAATTTCTTCTACCTTATCAATATTGGTTACATAATCGTTGAAATCAACTTTGGTGTTTGTATTTGGAAGAATAAAACCAATACCTTCCCAATTTCCATTTCGTTTTTGAAGTAGTACTTTGTAATATGCTTTGGGCACAGCAACACGATGAGGTCCGATAGTTGGCATTACAGAATCAAAGATTGGTCCTGTAACCACATACATACTATCATATTCAACCGCCCAATTTCTAACTTGAATTTCCAACTTTTTCCAAACCCCACGATTAAAACGAGGCAATTGCGGAGACATATTCGAATAAAAGAAGGATTGCACCATTGTTTCCATCGAATACCCCATATCCGCAGCAGGTGCCAAATGTCCACGGTCATATCCTGATTTTTGATAATCAATCGAAAAATCCGTTCTTGGTATCATCGGGTCAGGAGCAAAAAACTCCCCACGTTTAAAACGTTTCACTGTTTTATCTTTTGTGAGTAAATACGCCACCCAATTCGCTTGTTTATATTTTGAATTATACGCTAGGGTATAACCTAGATGCCTAATAATCGTATCATTAGCATCATATTTCGGTAATTCTAATTGAGCAAATAATCCATTGCTAACAACCAATAAAATCAAAAATGTAATCGTTCTCATAAGCGTTTTTTGATTTAAAAATACTCGGTCGTATTGAATACATTATGAATTCAATAATTATTGTTATCGAATAGTTCACTTTAATTATTAATTGATTGCAGATAATAAATATCCTCAAGTAAATTGTGTTTTTAAACTCATTCAAAGGTGGTCAGATTGGTGGTCAGATTGTGAGTTTGAATTTGCAATTATCTAAACGTCAAATCGAAATATTAAAACTTTTAGTGTCAGATTTAAAGTTCTGTAGAACGCAAATTTCCGACAGACGTGAAATAATAAAGCTACAATTTATATGTTAATTGTTTCGAAAAATTCAACAGATAAGAAACACTATTTAAAAAAGAGTTATATATTTGCGGTAACAGTACCCGTTATGCATACCGTAAGATCTGCATTCGGGTCATTTTTTTTTATACCTATGCCAAATAAACCTGCGTATTCTTTAAGTGAACAAATAACATTACTAAAATCAAGAGGTATGTTATTCAAAAACGAAACAGATGCAGTAAGTTGTTTAAAGAATATTAGTTATTACCGCTTAAAAGGGTACTGGTGGGATTTACAAGTTGACAAAATTAACCATCAATTCGAACACAATGTTTATTTCGAAGATGTTATCGAAAGGTACAATTTTGATAAAGAATTGAGAATAATTTTGTTCAATGCTATTGAATTGATAGAGATTTCATTGAGAACAAAAATGATATATCATTTATCTCTTTCTTATGGTGGTTTATGGTACAAAAATGAAAATCTATTTGAAAAAGTTCCTCTGAAATTAAAAGACGGTTCGCAAACAACTGTCTACGACAATACAATTTCCGAACTGCAAAAAGAATTTAATAGAAGTCAAGAAATCTTTGTGCAAGACCATAAAAAAAGATATCCTAACCAAGATGCTGATGCTTGGAAATTGTTAGAAGTAGCATCATTAGGTACTTTGTCAAAACTATTCAAAAATTTAAAACACCAATTACCTGAAAAATCAACTATTTCAAAAGAAATGGGGTTAAATCTTCACTCGGAATTATCTTCTTGGTTAGAGGCAATCACGTATGTACGTAATATAATCGCTCATCATTCAAGACTTTGGAGTAAAAATATGGTCAAAAAACCTATTTTCGATATTAAAAATCCAATAGGTGTCTGGTTTCAAAATCCAATTACACCGGTTCAAATAAAAAAGCCTTTCATTATTATTTCTTGCCTAGTCTATCAATGTAAGATAATTGATAAGAATAATCGAATACAAAAAGATATTTTAGAGTTATTCAGAAGATATCCTTCAATTTCAATATATAAATTAGGATTTTTGAATTACTGGGATAAAGAACCTATTTGGAAGTAAAATGTCAAAATAACCTGTATTTCTATACTTTTAAATTTTTAAAGTTAGAAAAGGTAATTTATGGTCTTCCTCCTTTTCGTCCTTTTACAAAGAAAACTTATCTGCAAGGGTATATAAAACACTCCTAACGTCGTTCCCTTGCGTATACCATTCCAAGCCTATTCGTCAGAATTCCTCACTACGGCTTTCCATTAGTTTTCTTTGTTACGTCCTCCTGCGTCGTCAGTCACGGCTTCCTCATCCCCCCAAGCCCCTAATAAGTGAGTCTCCTCATTCCACTACACACCTGCATCTTCGCACATCTCTCGTCACTCGTCACTTTTATTGGGGGTCTGTCGCCGTTTGAGTTTGGCTCGCCTGCTAAATCGCTCAGGCTTCAGGTTTGTCACATTTTTTGCAATCCTCGTTCACAGTCGCTTTGTTGTACTTCGGCGCCCGTAACCGTCTGCCTACATACATCAAAGCCACTTATCCACTCCGCACACAAGAGTATTCATTTTTCCGCTACTCTTCATAATTTCATACACTTGTCTTTTTCCATCGCAGAGGCAAAAAAATGCGCCAAACCTTCGTGCATACTGCAGAGGTCGTTCCCGCGCTTCCTCATCCTTCGTCACCGCTCTACTCTCCCCCCTTCGCTCAACTCGCAGTCGGCTCGCGCGCACAGGCAGATATTCCACTTCGTATTTAAATATTTCGGCTCATTTATAATTCATCATTCACAATTTATAATTCCATTAGTTGCCTTTCCCAACGCACAGCTGAAGGCTCCATTACCTTAAAACTTTCATTTTTTTTCAATAATCTTACATAAATCCCAAATGTTCGCAACCCTCACATTTGATTTTCGAGCATTGTAAACAATGCCTATACAGATATGCTAGCATCGTCTTTTTTTTGATCGTTAGCAATACTATAATCTCAATTTTACCTAGTAATTTGATTGATTATATTTTGTGAGAATGTAACGTAAATTTATTATTGTCACATTGAGACTTTCGAAGTGTGTAGTAATAAGGGAAATAATATTACCCCCTCATTCCCAGTAGCTATGTCATTTCTTCTAAAGTCGTAATGCCAAAGCAACTTTACCATTCCCCACACAAGAGTATTCATCTTTCCACTGCGTTACAAGATTTCATACACTTGATTTTTTCCCGCGCTAACGTGTTTCGCTTCGATACAAATTGAATCATTCAGCTTTATAATCTCATTTTTAAATCCTGCTACAAGGAATAAAAAATCAAAATAGGTCGCAAATTTAGTCGGCAATCACACAATTCCGCCCACACAGGCAGTAAAGGTCGAGCCCTTCGGGTTTTGAAAACAAAATGTGACTCACTTTCCTTGATTAAATTTTAGTATCAATCATCACTCTATATATCTGATATTAATCTCACCAACATTTTTTTTCCAAAAACCATGACAGCCTTTCCCTTTGCCTCCAGTGGAAATGGCTTTCTTTTTTTCTTTTTTTTCTTTTGAAAAAATTTATCTGGGCGAAGCCCTAAAAGGGCGAGCATAATTTTTAAACCGTGAATTATGTACAAACGCACCAATCCAGCAGTTATTAGAGCCATTTACAGAGAAATGAGCAAAGAGGAACTCAAAGCAGAGTTGAACGTGATTTTTGAACACGCTAGAACAGAAACGAAAGCGAATAGAAAGCAGATGCTTAAAAGTCTTTATCAGTATGCTCAGTCTTTAATTTTAAGTAGATAGTTATGATACAATTTAGATTAACTACCTATCGAGAAGAAAAAACATATCAAGGATCATACTTTTTCATTTTAAACAAGGGAAATAACAGTGGGAAACCACTGTTAACCCCTTGTCCGAATTGTTTTGTTTGTATCTGTGATAATGACCAGGACAAAGAAGAATTGTACTGGTTATTATTTGGAATGTGGCAAGGAAAAGCCATTCATCCCCATTTGATTGGTTCCGTTATTCCGTTTATTCGCTTACGAGAATTGTCCGACCTCATCAAAATAGGATTAGAAAAACTAACAATCAATCCGGAAAAGGTCCGAAAGAATATTTCTAAAATCGTCCAAATGGAAAAACACCAGGTCAATATTCAAAAACAACTAGACTTAATCAAACAAATGAAACGAGCGTTGATTTTTGAGGTGCTGAAATAGCACCTCTTTTGATAGGTTAGCCTACCTGTTTTTATAAGTAGTTGGGTTTAGTTTGGTGGAATTTAGTTATATTTAATGAGTAATCTCGTTGCTCGCGGTTAGTAAGCTAATAGATTGTTGTAAATAATCACATTTATGAGGGAGTATGAATAAGTTACCAGCAAGTAAAATCAAAAGTTATAAATTTCAATAAAACTATTAAAATGACTAAAAGACCAACTAAAACAAATCCAATAAGAACAAATCCTGTTTCGCTTAATGAGTCAACCTTAGAGTCAAATATTGCTAGTGAGATAGCAACTCTTTTTAATTCACCTTTCAATTTTGGGTATCCTTTACGTTTAAGACATTTGTTTGAGTTTGATATAATAAATTTTTCCGCTTTCAAAAAAAGAAAAACAAAGCTATATCGTTTAACTCCAATAGAAGAAAATCGCGGTGGAGGATGGGATACAAAAATAACTATTCCAAAGGGTAATGGTGATAGTAGAGCTATTTTTATTCAATTTAAAAGCGGCAGCCACAATGAAGGGAATAATATTACTGGTAGTATTTTCAATTTATCAGTGAAAACACCAAATCCACATGCAGAATTCACTTTCAATGATAACAAAAGTAAAAATCCAACTTCGTCTAATAATCAACATAATACCTTAAAAACCTTGTCCGATCATTTAGTAAAAAACGGTTTGTCTTCTAAATCGGTAATGTATGGATTTCCTAGAATTACGAAATTGAATGATTTTGACAAACTAGAAGACGATTTAATTTTACACACTACTTTTCTGACAATAGACGAAATGGACGCTGAAGCAAAAAAGGCAAAAACAAATTTATATGATAGAAAAATCCATAATTTCAGAACTTGCTACATCTCTGAAAATCGCAAAGAGATTTCTTCCGATGTATTTGAACTAAAAAACTCAAATGAATATGAAGATGTTCTATATGAAATTATTCTCGTAAAACTCTCGCATTATAGAAATCAGTTTTCAAAAGACGTTCCAAGTAAATACTTAAACAATGACTTGTTTTTAATGTTGGCTGAATATCTCAAAATAAATCCATTCAAGACTTTAAATCTATTTGATAATTACCCTAGACATTTTAAAAATGAAATAAGAAATTACTTTAAAGAGTTAATAGCAGAAAGAGATAACAATTTTTACGAAATATTTGAAAGAAACGAATTAAATGACGATCCTTTTGTCTGGAGAGAGAGATTGTATAATCGTATTGTCGAGTTTTTTGAGTCTCGACAAGACCAAACGATAAATATCCAATTTGATATACCTAGTAAATACACTTTTAATTTAGATAGTGAAAAAGAAATTGAATTTGATTTAATAGCTGAACACAATTTGAGTTTATTAGTTTTTTAAAAGAAAATAGTAATAGACAAAAATATCGCTAGCAGGTAACAGCGCCTAGGAGCTTCCACCTCAGTTCTTCGAATTACTGTGTAGCGGTTAAAAGAAATATTGTAGTTTTGAATAAAGTTTTGCGAAGCGGTGGTAGCACCTAGGTGCAAAACGTTATTCCTCATTTTACTAAACAGACAACAACAGAATAATATGAGAAAAATAGAATCTGTAATAATAGAAAATTTTTGGGGTGACAAGACTGTCAACCTTAGTTTTAATAACGATATTAATTTTTTAATTGGAGTTAATGGCTCAGGAAAGACAACAATAATAAACTTAATCGCAGCTTGTTTAAATGCTGATTTTTCCACTCTTGACAAAGCTCAGTTCAGCAGAATACGAGTTGATTTCTTTTTTGATACAGAAATGAAAAATGATAAAACATACATTGAAGTTGTAAAAAAAGAAAAACCTGATTCACCATACCCAAACATTATTTTTAATATTAAGTTACCCAGTGAAACCAAAGCAAGAACATTCAGACTAAACGAACTTGAAGAGGAGATGCTGTTTAGATATCCTCACGAATTACGGAGACAAAGATTTCATATGTCAGGACAAGTTAATAGAGACATTAATTTATCATTGCAGAGTTTTGTTAATCTGACTTGGCTTTCAATTCACAGGTCAAGTAGGAATCAAAACCAAGATGAAAAAAGTTTTGAATCTAGCATTGACCAAAAAATTAAAGAACTATCTAGTGATTTAATAAAATATTTTGGAGTTCTTGATAAGCGATATTCTATTGAGACTGAAAAATTTCAAAAAAACGTATTTCTTTCATTAATTGAAGGTGAAAACCAAGTCAATTTATTGCAGACTGATGATTTAGATTCACAAAAAGAAAAAGATTCTCTAAGGCAGATTTTTTTACTTTTTAAATTACAAGAGTCCGAGTTTTCTAAACAACTTGACAAACATTTCGAAGGATTTGACGAAGCAAAAAAAATTTTAGAGGATACAAAGTCTATCGGTTTAGATAAACTATCATTTTTATTAGGAACAAGAAGGATCCATTCTATTGTTCAAGAATGGATAAGTTTAAACGAAAAGAAAAACAATATCAACAAACCAAAAGTAACCTTTATTGAAGAACTTAATAAACTATTTCAAAGAAAAGAGTTATATATAAATGAAAAAAATGAATTGCTCGTACGTACACAAAGTGGTAAAGAATTTAACCTTATTAATTTGTCTTCAGGTGAAAAACAACTCTTGATAATTCTTGGAGAAAGTTTATTGCAAGAAAACAAATCTCATATCTATATTGCGGATGAACCTGAACTGTCTCTTCATGTAGACTGGCAAGAAAAACTTGTGAATAGTTTAAAAGGAGTTAATCCAAACTCTCAAATAATTTTTGCAACTCATTCACCTGATATAGTTGGACGTCACTCTAATTATGTCTTACATGTAGAAAATTGTATAAAATGAGTGGATTCAGAAGAACTATAAGCGGACTTAGTAATCAACATTTATTTTTTGATGTTGATTTAGTTGTTTTTCTCGAAGGAGGAGAGTCATACAATAAAGAAGAAGTATTTTCAAATAAATACACTGAAGAAACTGAAGATGTGATATTTTGGAAAAATATATTCAAAAGATTTAAGGCAGACAAAAAAATTAAATTCAAATCAATAGGTTCAAAATCAACAATAAAAGAAATTGCAATTGACATAATTGATGGTCAAATTTCAACTGTTATGGTTGCCATGGATAATGAATTTGATGAAATCTTAAATAATAGACTTGAGCATCCAAATGTATTTTACACTCATGGCTATAGCTGGGAAAATGACGTATGGAACCAAACTGTTGTCAAATCAGTTATTGAACAATTAAGTGCTGTTGAAATTGAAAATAATGATGTTGAAAACAACTTTAATGAGTTCTTAGAAAAAATAAAAATTGCAGTATATTCAGATGCCTATTTATTCCGACACAACTCTTCGTTCTTTAATAGAGATAAAGGACGAATGTTTTGTGTAGACTGTAATCCAGTTGACTTGCCAATTATCAAGTCAGAAGAAATAGATAGAAAAATTACTGAGAAAGGGATTACTAAACGTAAAGCCACCTTATATGGCAATAAGCACAACATTGACACTCAGAAATTTTGTTTTGGTCATTTTCTAGCTGACTATTGTTGTCAGCTGGTTCAACATTATTTAAAAAAACGTCATTCATTGACAAACATACATAAAGATTACATTTATCGTTTAGGAATAAATAAGCATTTTGAATTATGTTTTGAAAATGGACATACTTACGCTCACTATATAAGTCAATTCAATATAAACGAAGCATAATGGGCGTTTGGCAAAAAAGCGGGTTCATTGCTTAAATGATGCTTTGTGCTTAGTATCAAGTATAATGCTTGCAGACAATTTAGAGCTTCGAAATCCGCTTCTTCGCCAAGCGTCAAACCGTTAAAATCACAAAACCCCACTCAAATCACTTCGAGTGGGGTTTCATTTTGTTTGTATATTCTTCTATTCAAATCGCTTCATTACCTTTTTCAAAACTAAAGTAACAACAAAACTCACGAAAGCACCAACAAAGGCAAGAATAATCGTTTTCAAATAATCGTGCGTATCAATCATAGCACAAACGGTAAACACCGTTCCGGTTAATGTTCCTGCACTGGTTGTATGGTCGTGATGAGGTTGCATAGTTAGTTTAATTAAAATTGTAATAAAGGTCCATTGTTTTTCACATTGTGTTTATCGAAGTGTGCGGCAATGGGAAAAAGTAAAATCAATATTCAAAAACAACTAGACTTAATCAAACAAATGAAAAGAGCGTTGATATTCGAGGTGCTGAAATAGCGCCTCGAATTTATTTTGGTGTATTTTTGATTATATTGATTATTTTTATATATGTAATTTATTGCAGGCAAAGTTTTTAAAATCATAGAGGGTTGTCTGAAGAAAAAAGTATATATCAGCGTTATAACTAAGTTAGGTGTAATTTGACTAAATAGAAAACAGCGAGCAAGATTAATAGGTCTAAAAACAAAAGATAACATCAACAAATTAAAGAATATAGAAATTATGGGTTTTGAAACAGAGGATTTACGTACTATGACCAGAGATTTGAATAATCTTCACGGATTAGATGATAAACTGAAGTTTTTCTATGACGAAACAAATAATATCCGAAAATACTATCTAAAGGAAGATAAGTTTAATGAGTCAATTAAATCAAATTTTATTTTAGGAGGAATAGTACTGGAGGAAAATCAAGATGTTGATATAAGACCATTATTTGACAGCTTTAAATTACAAAGCAATGTCACTGAAGTTAAATTGAAAAATTTAGCACAAGGAGACTTTTTTAGTTGCTTAAAATCAATACATCTGAAGTCTATTTTTAAGTTTATGCTTGAAAAACAAATATTTATACATTACTCATCCTTAAACTTTTTGTATTTTTCTACGGTTGATATTATTGATTCTTTAATTAAGGCTACAGGGATTCAATACGCTCCTTTTTTCAATAGAACATTGAAGAACGACCTTTATGTATGCGTAAAAAGAAATATTGACAAATTCATCTCTATTTTTTATAATTATGAATATCCGAATATTAAGACAGATAAGGTTTTGTTATTTATAGACGATTTAATAGAGATATTTAAAAATGAACCAAAATCTTCGGGTAATAATACAATACTAATGTTGCTAGGAAAAAGCAAAGAGAGTGAGTATTTGTTTTATATCATGAATGAAACAAATCATATGCTAATAAAGGATTTCACTATGTTTTATAGTCGAACGATATATTTGTTTTTAAACTCAATCCATTTTTTTGACAAAGAAGATTCGATTGAGCCTTTAATTAATGATTTGAATTTAACCTACAAAGAATGTAAAATCGAAAACTATTCTTTTATTGATTCAAGAGATAATTTAGCAATTCAACTTTCAGATATTTTAGTCGGTTTGATTGGTAAATATTATAATGCGTTAAATGATTATTCGCCACAGCAGTTGATTGAAATGTTGAAAGGATTAAATATCTATCAAAAAGAGACTTTAAAACTATTTTATGAAGTATTGGAAGTTTCCGAGTACAAAAACAAAGCTTATATTCATCTTACAATTAGTAATGACGAATTAAGTAAAATGGTTCTAATAAAAAAATACACCTAACACTGTATATACAAAATGGGCGAGATAGTAGTAAATTAAACGGTTGTAGCCCGCTTAATTTTTTCACGATTTGATAAGTTTGAAGCCCGCAATCGCCCACATTTGCGAATACTTGTCCGTTAAACTCTCACCCTCACCGCAATCACCTCAACCAATCTAGTTGTATACCTCGGAGATAACTTCTCTTGTTTCATTTTCCAAACTCGCTTCTGATCTTGCGAAGCTAATTTGATTTTTTGTTGTCCAAACGATTGATTAATTCTATCCACCACTTGCATCAAAGGAGAATGTTTCGGATTACTATTTTCAAAAAGTGAAAGTTGAATCTCGCTATCAGGATTAAAATCCATAATTATATCACCTGCTTTTTTATATTCAAACTCAAAATAATTAGATTTAGTATATTTTGTAAGTGTATATACGTGTTTTTGCAGGTAGGCTAGTAGGTTTTGAATTAGATTGATTAAATTTGAAAAGAGACGATATTTTATTTGTGTTTCGCCAACCAGACAGTAAATTTCGGGATTAGCGATAAAAAAGAGATAATTTCGCAAATAAATAAGTTACCCACAAGTGAAAACAAACACGAATTATGACTATTGACGAAAAATGCGATTTTATATTAATCGCTCTTTATGAAAAAGAAATTTCAGGGGAAATAGGAATGGTAGAAGCAATGTCAACTCTTTCTAACCATAACATTAAAACCGAATTTAATGAACACATAACCATCATGAATCAATTAAAGGATTCTGGCTATGCAGTAACACAGGTTCAAGGATCGGCTGAATTCAGAGCACAGATAACAGAAAAGGGAATGATTTTTTATAAGACAAGTAGCTTTAATCTTCCAGGAACATCTATTGAATCTCAGAGAAACTAAGAAGAAGTGATAAATCAGGAAGAAATATACAAATTGCTACAATCTGAAGATTGGAAAAGCTTAATTGACATATTCTACGAAAGAAAAGACCTAATAAAAAAGGATTCACTTTTGACACAATCTATAGAAACGACTTTATCTGTAATCACTCAAAAAGCAATCGAACTTGAAGAATCTCCAAATTTTGTTGACAATTTAGAAAGTATCCTCCTTTTAGGAGCAGGAAAATTCATAACACTGAAAGAAGAACAAAAAGAAGCTATTACTCTAGCCATTGTAAATGGTAAAAAAGAGACCAATATTTCTTATTGCTATCAGTATGCTAAAGCATATCCCGACAACGAAATGTGTAAGGCTGTAATTATAGAGTATGAAAAAGAACTCCCAAAAGAACTAAATCATTCTAAGGTTGAAAATCTTTACGTAACAGAAAACAAGGATATTGAAACAAAAAATGATTTCAGAAAATCGCTGTTTAATTCGATACAAGAAGTTGAATTTTATTTAGCCCTTAAAAGAGTTTTTGATTCTTACCAAGTATATCCAAATGTTGGATTGAGCAGTATTTTAGATTTTGACAGCTTAAAAGATAACTTGACTTCACAGGAAAGAACCTTCTTCTTCCAAACCTCTGTAGACTTTGTTGTTCTTGAACCATTTAGAAATTATTTCCCAATATACTTTTTCGAAATTGACAGCGTATGGCATGATGCTTACGAACAAATACAAAAAGATAAAATAAAAGATAAAATTTTTAGTCTAAGTGGTCAAAAACTCATTCGGATACGAAAAGTTGACAACTCAATTGATGAACAAGAGTTTGAAAAGCTATTACATGAAATAAGAAAAGAAATAACCAGTGGGTAACCCGCAGTAAGCAAAATAGCGCACGTACACACTCGAGATAAAGCGCCACATTGCCTACTGCGGGACCGTTATAGGTAATTAAACTGAAACCAAAGACTAAATATGGATAGTATAAAAATCATTCTAGACAAACTGTCTTCATACAATATATTCAACTACCTCCTACCAGGGGTATTATTTGTGTTTCTTACAAAAGAAGTCACAAGGTACGATCTCATTCAAGAAAATCAACTTGTAGGGGGCTTCCTATATTACTTTATTGGAATGGTGGTCAGCAGGGTCGGATCGGTGTTTATTGAGCCAATATTAAGAGGAATAAAATTTTTAAAGTTCAAAGACTATAAGTTTTTCGTTCAAGCAAGTAAATTAGATAGTAAGCTAGAATTGCTTTCGGAGGTTAATAATACTTATCGCACAATTCTTTCAATGTTGATTTTAACTTGCCTTGAATATGTATATATGTGGTTGAAATTAAAATACAATATTTCACGTAAAATTACTTTAGTGATTGCCACCACTTTCATAACACTGCTCTTTCTCTTTTCATACCGAAAACAAACCAATTATATTACGAAGAGGATAGAAGCAAATATAAACGACTAAATATGGCCACGATACATTTTCTAAACGTCTTAGAAGGCGACTGTAATATTATTCAACATGACAATGGACATATTACTGTCATTGACGTAAGTAACGCATACAATGATGATGATTCCCCAGAAGAAATTGCTGCAAAAGCGATTAAGGATAAGGAAATTAAAACACGAAACTTTGTACCAGACGGTAAAATCAATTACAATCAAAAGGAAAACCCAGATAACCCTGTTGAGTATTTAAATAAACTCAAAATAAAGGACATTTTTAGATTTATTATTACTCATCCTGACATGGATCATTTGGATGGAATAAAAGATTTCTACGAAGAATTTACAATTACCAACACTTGGGATTCTGACAATAACAAAGAACTAAATTTGAAAGAATTTCCGAACAAGTTTAATCCAGAAGACTGGAAATTTTATACTCAATTAAGAAGTGGAAAAGTTACATCAACAAAGAGATTAACCTACTATGCAGGTAATTCGAATTCATATTTCAAAGAAGATAATATTAAAATTCTTTGTCCATCGCCTGAGTTAGTAAAGCAGGCTAATAAAGAAGGAGGAGACATCCATGATTTATCGTATGTTCTTCTTTTCACTTTTCCAAAAAAAGGTGGCGGAAATTGGAAGGTAATTTTTTCAGGAGATAGTCATGATAATTCGTGGGACTACATTTTAGAAAACTTCGAGGATGACGTAAAAAAAGTGGATGTTTTATTTGCACCCCATCATGGTAGAGATTCTAATAGAAGTTATGAATTTCTGAATACTTTAAATCCTAAAATGACACTCTTTGGAAATGCTAGTTCTAAACATTTAGCTTACGACTCTTACAAAGGAACAAGAATTACAAATAATCAAGCTGGTTATGTAATTCTGGACATAACAGAAGATCGCTTACTTGTTTTAGTGAAAAATAAATTATTTGCATACAATTACCGCAATAAGGATGGAAGAAGTTGGGGAGCAGCTACTTACTACAAAGAATTTGATGCTTATGGCTTATTTCAATATAATGCGAAATAGAAAACAAACAGCCCATAATAGCAAATAAGCACCACTATCGAGTGCGCCTATTTGCAAACCGTTAAAACTCAAAACCCCACTCAAATCACTTCGAGTGGGGTTTCTTATTATTTGAAATTCGCTTACTTCTCAAATCGCTTCATTACCTTTTTTAAAACTAACGTAACCACAAAACTCACGATAGCACCAACGAAGGCAAGAATAATCGTTTTCAAATAGTCGTGCGTATCAATCATTGCACAAACGGTAAACACCGTTCCGGTTAATGTTCCTGCACTGGTTGTATGATCGTGATGAGGTTGCATAGTTAGTTAGGTATTAAAACGTTTATTAATTATCACTCTCCACAGTAGATTGTGAAACTGCCGAAGCCACAGAACCACCAACCATCAAATACTCTCCAATGGTCGAGAAAATTTCTGGTAAGTGAAAAGGAGTTGCTAATAAAGCACCACCTGCGGCAGCTAAACCCAAACCAATATTTCGTAATACCTTAAAATAATTCGGAGTTGGAGATTTCATTCGTTGAACTAAATTCATTTTTTCAATTTTTAAAAATTAATAATTCTAAGCAACTTCAATAATCTTTAAACAATTGTAGGCACCGTTTTTCATTGGATATTGAATTCCATTAACTAATTGAAAATATTCCAATTTCAATAAGAACACTTTTGTCCCTGTTCCTGATGGTACAGCAGTTGGAGTTAATGTAACGTTTGAACTTGCAGCTAGGGATGCTAAATTCACAACGTTTGTCAACTTAAAATCAACAACACCAGTTGCAAAATTGATGTTTCCGAATCCACCTGTTATACTAACATGGGTTGCTCCATTAGGCCAAGTTAAATCCGATGCAGGTAATAAACTTGCAATATTGATTACACCAGTTGCAGGTGTCAATGCATAGGGTTTGTATAGCATACTTCCCAAAAGTGAATTTGGATTAAACTCAAATCCCTTTAACAATGCTTTTGCCGAAGCATTTGATACTCCTACCCCAACATTGCGTTGTCCACGAGCACTAGTAGTGTCCATGTTTTTAATTTGGGTCATAATTTGAGTAATTCGTGCAACATTTGTCGTGTTACTGATGTTTACAGTAATGTTGCGTAAGGAATCACGTAACAACTTCCCTGCTGAAGCAGAGTTACCGAACTCCTTTCCATTTTCTCGCGTTCTTGCAAACGCTGGATCACTTGCAATTCGAGCTGCATCCACACTCGTTTTCATCTTTGCGAGATGTCCATCTTTTGATTTGTAAAATGTCACGTTATCCAACGTTCCTTTTACTTTTAAAAGGCCTGTTTGTCTTGCCATTTTCTTATTTTTTATACATTCAACTTTTTACAGATTATGACTTTCATAATCCCTCAAACATCATTCCTATCTAGAATTGAATTCCGATTGATTAATCAAATATATAAGGCTACTAATACCAATAAAAATGTGTACTTCCGATAAATTAACTTTGTGTTAGATTATGCCACTTTGGTAGTTTATTACCACTAAAAAAGGAGTTAATTTTACCTGTCAAACACAGAAAATGTATGTAAAACAGTATTTTATCAGCATTTACAAACAAGTATTAAGTATGGTTAAAGTATGAACTTATTTAAAATGTGTTAAAACATAGTAATATACGTTTAAAATAAAATAGAAATTCCAAGATGAAACGAATCGTAATTTACCCCAAAGATATTATGATAATCACAGGCAAAAGCGAACGTTATTCGCGTACAATAATGAAACGAATAAAATTACATTTCAAGAAAGAAGAACATCAATGTATTTCGATTTCTGAATTATGTGTGTATTTGGGATTGGATGAGGTAGTAATTTCGGATTTGATTAAGTAGGAAATAGGATTAAAAACTAATCCTATTATCACTCAATAAATTTTAGATTGATTTGTTAGTGTTTAGTGTTTAAATTTCTTATATTTACATCAGAAATTAGTTCTTTTTTTAATAACAAAATCTATCAATATTCAAGCGAACATCAAAGCGAACAAATGTTAGGTTTTCTTTAAATTACTGTAAGTGAGCGTGTTTAAAACTTTATAAGTATCCCAGCGGGATCACAAAAGGGAAGCAAAAGCTTCCCTTTTTTTATGCCAAAACCCGGATCAATACCAAAAGTTGGGATCAATACCAAAAGTTGGGGACTACGCATAAATTTTACATAATCTAAAAAGAAAAAATTCGACATTTCTTACCCCTCTAAATTGTGCTCTAAAGGCTTTGATTTTTGCATTGAAAGATTCTGCGGATGCATTCGTACTTCGATTGTCAAAATAGTTTAATATCGTTTTGTAATGATTCATTATCG
>CALPMT020000033.1 GCA_943324745.2 Chitinophaga pinensis
ATAAAAGGAATGGGGCTGTTTCTTCGCGTGAATATGCTATAAAAGCTATTAAGCAGCAAGTGAACTCACCATTCCTTTTTCACTACATTAAAATAATAATTCTTTGTGAATACAAACATAGGAGCAGCAGTGCTTGGAGCCGCACCCTGGACTACAGCAATGGCAATGCTTCCAGTTACAACTTCAATAAGAATAATGGCTTGTCTGTTAGGTGCATTAAAGACGTTAAATGACTTCCCTTCAATTCTTCAGGGTAAACTCCGCTCGGTCTGACGAGTAAATTATAAATTATTATTGATGGGTTATGAATTAATTTCGTAACCCATTTTTTATTTCATCAAATTTCAAACTCCATAAAGTGTTTGTATGTCTATTTTTTCGATGATGTAATATTTTGAAATTCTCGTCGGTGTAGGTTTAACCCCACACCGATGAGAAAGGTTTTAAATCTCTTCGTCTTTCAAAATCGGAAAAACTTCCATGGATTTTTTAAGTGGATATAATGGAAGAGTTTCCATAAGTTCCATTACTTTTTCTGTTTCTAGATCATTAAAAATTAGAATTGCGCCATTTTTGGTTTGGCGTAAAAAAAGTTGGTCTAAATATCCTGCTTTTTTCCAAGCAGCAACCACTTCTCTTTCCTTTTGGATAATTTCCGGGAAATTTGAAGGTAAATTATCGATGTCGATAGTTAAAATTACGAGTGTTCTTTTTTGCATAGTTTCAGAATTAAATCATTTTGTTTCAAAAATATTAAATTTGTCTACTAAACACATGTAGCATTAAATTATGTGTGTAGACTAAAATTTTAGACTAATGGAAAATACAGGGGTTCGTAAGAATAAAAACTTCATGCCAGGCAATTGTCCGGTTGGATATACGATGAATATCATTGGAGGGAAATGGAAACCGAGTATTATACATCGCATTCGAACGGATCGTAATCGGTACAGTTTGTTATTGAAATCCATTCCAGAAATTAGTAAACAAACCTTGACCAATCAATTACGCGAATTGGAGGCGGATGGGGTGATTAGTCGCATCATTTTCCCTGAAATACCACCACGTGTAGAATATTCGATAACGGAGTTCGGTGCTACTTTGTTGCCTATTATTGATAGTATGTATCAATGGGCGAAAGTGCATATGCCGAATTTGCCAGTGGAGGCAGAAGTGTGTGAATAAAGTTCTATTTTGTTTTTGAAAAGGTTAGTATTTCTATTCGGATAAATATAGAATATAGGTCTATCTTTTTTAAACTAACTGGTATTTAATTAAGTTTTAATCGTTAAATTAGATTAATAATTAATCAAAATAAAATGTCAGGATTAGAAAAAAACAAACTCAACACCTCGAATCTCGTAATAGAACTTTCTTCCTTGATAGAAGAAAGCAAACAACAAGTTGCTAAAGTTGCAAATAGTACATTGACCTTACTTTTTTGGCATGTTGGAAAACGTATTCAAGAAGAAGTACTTAAAAATGAACGTGCTGAATATGGAAAGCAAATTGTCGGGACAGTGGCACGACAATTGGAATTAAAATATGGGCGAAATTTCACAGAGAAAAATGTACGAAGAATGATACGTTTTGCACAGGAGTTTTCGGACTACAACATTTTGCCACCACTGGTGGCACAAATGGCCAAGGTTTAACAATTTGTGATGGCATACCAACATGGACAACCGGAGGTATTTGCCCTGGAAAAATTGCTTCTTTAAACTGCGCTGGGGTTTCAGTGAATGGTTCATTGAATAATGGTGCAATAGCATCAAATGTTTCTTTTGTGATAACGTATTCTGGTGGTAATGGTGGAGCCTATTCCGAACAAAGTATTAGTTCTACTAGTGTTCTTGGTTTAACAGCAACTTTACAATCAGGTTCTTTTGCGACTGGTAACGGAAGTTTAACATTTACAGTTTCTGGTACGCCTACTTCAGTAGGAAATGCATTATTTTTAGTGACTATCGCTGGGCAGGTATGTTCTATCTCAATGGTAGTTCAAGCACAGCCTACAACAATTGGAATACCTGGTCCAAATATCACCGATGCAGAAAATAATACCTACAAAACAGTCTACATAGGTACCCAACAATGGATGGCTGAGAACTTGAAAACTTCTAAATATAGTGATGGTTCAACGATTCTAAATATTACTGACGACAATACACAATGGCAAAACAATACCACAGGAGCATGGACCTATTACAACAACGATGCGTCCAACAATGCAAAATACGGTAAATTATACAATTGGTATGCAGTAAGCAAAATAAGTAATGGCAATAAAAACGTATGTCCTACAGGATGGCATGTACCTACAGACTCTGAATGGACAGTTTTAACAGACTATTTAGGCGGCGAAAGCATTGCAGGCGGTAAACTAAAAGAAGTAGGCACAACAAGCTGGAATAGCCCAAATACAGGCGCTACGAATACGTCATTATTTTCAGCTCTTCCGGGCGGGGGCCGCGGCAGCATTGGAAATTTCAACGTCATTGGCGACGGCGGTCTCTGGTGGAGTTCTACAGAGTACAATACAGGCGTTGCTTGGTACCGCTACCTGTACGGCTTCAATGTCGATGCAACCAGAAACTACGTCATTAAGATCATTGGGTTGTCTGTTAGGTGCCTCAGGGATTGACTTCCCTTCAATTCTTCAGGGTAAACTCCGCTCAGTCTGAATTCCCTTCAATTCTTCAGGGTAAACTACGCTCTGTCTGACGAAAAAATATAAAATATAAATTATGGGTTATGAATTAATTTCGTAACCCATTTTTCATTTCACCAAATTTCAAACTCCATAAAGTGTTTGTATGTCTATTTTTTCGATGATGTAATATTTTGAAATTCTCGTCGGTGTAGGTTTAACCCCACACCGATGAGAAAGATTTTTACATGTTAAATCTCTTCGTCTTTCAAAATCGGGAAGACTTCCATGGATTTTTTAAGTGGATATAATGGAAGTGTTTCCATAAGTTCTATCACTTTTTCCGTTTCTAGATCATTAAAAATTAGAATTGCGCCATTTTTAGTTTGGCGTAAAAAAAGTTGGTCTAAATATCCTGCTTTTTTCCAAGCAGCAACCACTTCTCTTTCCTTTTGGATAATTTCCGGAAAATTTGAAGGGAAATTATCGATGTCGATCGTTAAAATTACGAGTGTACGTTTTTGCATAGTTTCAGAATTAAATCATTTTGTTTCAAAAATATTAAATTTGTCTACTAATAACAGCTAGCATTAAATTATGTATCTAGGCTAAAATTTTAGACTAATGGAAAATACAGGAGTTCGTAAGAATAAAAACTTCATACCAGGCAATTGTCCGGTTGGTTATACGATGAATATCATAGGAGGGAAGTGGAAACCGAGTATTATACATCGCATTCGAACGGATCGTAATCGGTACAGTTTGTTATTGAAATCCATTCCAGAAATCAGTAAACAAACCTTGACCAATCAATTACGCGAATTGGAGGCGGATGGGGTGATTAGCCGTATCATTTTTCCTGAAATACCACCACGTGTCGAATATTCGATAACGGAGTTCGGTGCTACTTTGTTGCCTATTATTGATAGCATGTATCAATGGGCAAAAGTGCACATGCCGAATTTGCCAGTGGAGGCAGAGGTGTGTGAATAAAGTTCTATTTAGTTTTTGAAAAGGATAGTATTTCTACTCTTTTTTTAATCAAATTTTACTTTTTCAAACTTAAATCTATAGTTTTATTAGATATTAAAACTTAAAATCATAAGAAAAATAAATTTCAATTCAACCATTAAAAAAGCATTGAATTGTGATGATACTTAATTATTGATTTTTATAATCTTAAAACTAATGGCAAATAAAATTACTGTTGAGGGAACTGATATAACAATTTTAAATCATGAAAAAAACGATTTTATTTCCTTAACAGACATGGCTAAAAGCCAACATCAGGATGTTGTAATTATTAAATGGCTAAGTTTAAAAAATACAATTGAATACCTTGGCGAGTGGGAAGCATTGTATAACCCTAATTTTAATTATACCGAATTCGGTATAATTAAAAATGAAGCGGGTAGTAATAATTTTGTTTTGTCGGTTAAAAATTGGATTGGATTGACAAATGCAATTGGCTTGACTGCGAAAGCAGGTAGGTATGGAGGAACTTTTGGTCATAAGGATATTGCCTTTCATTTTGGAATGTGGATAAGTCCTAAATTCCAACTTCTTTTAGTTAAAGAGTATCAACGTTTAAAGGAGGAAGAGAGCAATCGATTAAAAATTGAATGGGATTTTCAAAGAATGCTTTCAAAAGTGAATTACAAAATTCATACGGATGCAATTAAAGAAAATCTTATTCCTCAGGAGTTAGTGAAAAGCCAAACGTTGATGGTATATGCCTCTGAAGCAGATGTTTTGAATATGGCATTGTTTGGAATGACTGCCAAGCAATGGCGGGATTTAAATTCTAGTGAGAAAGGTAATATTAGAGATTTAGCAACGATTCAACAATTAGTGGTTTTGTCAAATCTTGAAAGTATCAATGCTATGTTAATAGCACAAGAGATACCACAAAATCTAAGATTAATGCAATTGAACAATATTGCGATTACACAAATGAAATCACTAGTTAATAACCAACACCTTAAAAAACTTGGGAATTTAGTGTAATTTGAAGCTTCTTTAGATTTCTATGAACCAATAAATATGCAATCTGGTCGTTCAATTTTTTCTTCAACGTTTCCTAATAAATATAGAATATAAGTCTGACATTTTTTAATCAATCGGCATTTAATTAAATTTTAATCATTAAATTAGATTAATAATTAATCAAAATAAGATGTCAGAATTAGAAAAAAACAGACTCAACACCTCGAATCTCGTACTAGAACTTTCTTCCTTGATAGAAGAAAGCAAACAACAAGTTGCTAAAGTTGCAAATAGTACATTGACCTTACTTTTTTGGCATGTTGGAAAACGTATTCAAGAAGAAGTGCTTAAAAATGAACGTGCTGAATATGGAAAGCAAATTGTTACTACTGTGTCGTTACAATTAGCAGAAAAATATGGTAGAAATTTTGAAGAGAAAAATGTGCGTAGAATGATGCAATTTTCACATGAGTTTTCAGATTTTGAAATTGTCGTTCCACTGGCACGACAATTGAGTTGGTCTCATTTTTTAATATTAATACCTTTAAAATCAAAGGAAGCAAAGTTATATTATGCGCAAAATTGCATGGAGCAAAATTGGGGAAAACGAGAACTTCGCAATCAAATTCAACGAAAGGCATTTGAACGCACTGAATTAGCGAACATACAATTTTTAAATTCACAGCCTGACTTGATGAACACCTTTAAAGATCCTTATGTATTGGATTTTTTGAATTTGAAAAACACCTATTTAGAAAATGATTTAGAAAAAACCATCTTACAAGAATTGGAAACCTTTGTTTTGGAATTAGGTAGAGGATTTGCTTTTATGGAACGTCAAAAACGAATGGTTATTGATGGGGATGATTTTTATTTGGATTTATTATTTTATAATCGAACATTAAAACGCTTGGTTGCCATTGAATTAAAGTTGGGGAAGTTTGAAGCATCTCATAAGGGGCAAATGGAATTGTATTTAAAATGGCTTAATAAATACGAAAAACAAGAAGGTGAAAACGAACCTATCGGTTTGATTTTGTGTGCTGAAAGTAATAAAGAACAAGTGGAATTACTTGAAATGCACAAAGATGGAATAATGGTAGCAGAATATTTAACTGTAATGCCTTCAAAAAAAGAACTAGAAACTAAATTACATCAGTTGTTGGTGGAAGCAAAGGAAAGAATTGAGCGTAATAGGTCTCCTATTTATTGAGAGAAGTGTTTTCATTTTAAGCACTATTCATTAACTAGAGTGACAACGAATAAGCTGTAAATTAAAAGGCCATCTTTTCAGACAGCCTTTTGGTGTAATAAACCTTTTAATTTATTCCGTACACTAAATTAATTTTTCCGAATCTGTACTTGATTTAGGTAGGTTTTTACGAGTTTTTTTGCGGCTACAATTGGTGCGATATTATGTTGTTTTGCATAGAAGAAAGTTTCCAAAGTATTCATGTATGTTTTCTCGATTTTTGCTTGTAGATGCTCTTTGTCCGCTTGTACGTATTCAAAATAATTGGTAATTAAACTTCCTGTATTTATTAAGAAGTCCGGTGTGAAAAGGATACCGTGTTCTTCCAATAATTTACTATCTTCCTCTTCATTGTTTAGTTGGTTTTCTGCTGGACCAGCGATTAGTTTGTAGTGTAATAAAGGAATGTTAAATTCGTTGATGACCCCACTGGTAGCAGCCGGAATAAGGATGTCTGCATCGAATGTAATAACATCTTCGGGAGCAATAGCGTTTAATTGCGGAAATCGTTGTACTAAGGCTTCCACTTTTTTGTGGTCATTATCTGCGATGAAAATTTCTGCACCGTCTTTGAGTAAGAACTCAACAATTTGTGTACCTACATTTCCAACTCCTTGTACGACGATTGAACGACGTTTTAATTCTTCAGTTCCCCAAAGGTAAAATGCAGATGCTTTTAATCCTTCCAAAACACCATATGCGGTAAAAGTGGCAAGGTTCAATGTTTTGCGTTGGAAACTAATCGTATGCGCAGTTGTTTCTTTGATGTAATTAAAATCAGTGGTAGTAATAGTTGCGCTTGGAGTAGCGATAAATTTCCCTTTTAAAAGATTAATGTATATTCCAAATTTGCGTAATTGTTCTGGTGTAACGGTTTCGTTTTCATTTGTAAGTAAAATTGCATGTGCGCCACCAATACTTAATCCAGCCATTGCAGCTTTATAGGTTGCAGTTCTGGAGTATTTAACGATAGCTTCGAAGGCTTTGTTTATGTGGTCGTATTTTTGGATATTCACAGTTCCAAAAGCTGCACCTAAGGTAGTATCGTGGATTGCAATTACTGCTCTCAAACCAGTTTGTTTGTCTTTGATGTATAAAATGTTTTCGTGTTCTAAGACATTTTGTTGTACATCTTCTGGTTTCGTAATTGTGTTTTTATATGCTTTTTCGATTAGGAAATCGATGTTTTTTAGAGTTCTCATTTTTTTGTTGTTATAAGTTATACGTTTGGGAAGTTTTAAAAATTGCTTTTTCTTCGTTCAACTTCAAAATTTTATTCCTTGCACTACCGTTTGGTCTTCGAAAGCAAAGCTTTCTCTCCTCATTTACTTGAGTAAACTGCGGGATAAATTTTTTGTTTGTCTCAAAAAATCAAATTTTTAGAACTCCCCATTTCTTTAAGAGTTTTCGCTAGTGCGATTTTTCATTTTTCGTAACAACAACAGCACATTCGTTTTTTCATCTTTTTTCATTTTAATTTATATTCCCACTATTGGGTTAGGATTTGGCACCGATTTTCCAATTTGTGTAATCAAACTTATAGTTGGTTGCCAGAGGATCACAAAGCCTAATCTTTCCCCTCTTCTTTATAAATCAATCTAGTATTGCTAGAAGTAATTGTGAGACAAATATACTTAAAAAATGTTTATATCCTATTATTTTAGTATTCTTTTTTAGTGTTTAGTTTTTAGTGTGTTAGATGTATTTTTTATTTTTTATAGATTTTAAAATTGTAATTTTTATATTTATTATATTGTTTTTCAGTTGTTTATAAATATTTTTTATTGGTAGGATATACTTTTTTTGGAATGTATTTTATACTATATATTCTATGTTTTTTGTAGTTTTATTGTTTTATTATTCACATTAAAATGTTTTTATCTAAACATTTATTGTATTTTATTTTTGTTTTATTTAATTGAAAAACAATTGTTTAATTTTAAATTTTAAACTTTATTACTTAAATACTACTAATATTATAGGATATGTATGATTTTATGTTTTATATTTGTGCCGTGAAACTTTAAAATTGGTAGAACTATGAGAAAGAATATGTAAAGGTTAGTTGAAAAGAGTAGGATGGCTAATGTAAATCATTAGAAAAGAAAATAAAAAGTAATAGAAAATATTGAATTTAAAAAAATGAAGAAAATTTATAAAATAATTATACCTGTCCTGTTTGTTGGAAACTTCGTTTTCTCACAACAAGTAGTAAAAGGAAGTATTAAAGATGTGCGAGGTAGGGTAGTAACAGGAGCTAAAATTAATGTAAAAGGAACGGATGTTTTTGTTGTTACAGATTCTTTGGGCTACTTTACATTAAATACGAACGAACCATTGCCTCTTTGGATCCAAGTGGAATCGAAAGGTTATTTCGCAGAACAAATTAAATTAAACCAAATTGCTGAAAATCCGATCAGCATTATTTTAAGTTCGGAAGTTGCTTTAGGTGAAGCGGTTGTTACTTCACGAAGAAGACAAGAAGTTGCACAAGATATTCCAATTCCAATTACGGTAATTGGTGGTCAAAGAGCAGAAGATGCTGGTGCATTTAACGTAAATAGATTGAAAGAATTAGTACCTTCTGTACAATTATATTCTTCCAATGCACGTAATACAACTTTGAATATTCGTGGTTTAGGTTCTACGTTTGGTTTAACAAATGATGGAATTGATCCAGGTGTAGGTTTCTATATTGATGGCGTATACCATGCTCGTCCAGCGGTAACAGCATTAGATTTTGTGGATGTAGATCAAATTGAGATTTTAAGAGGACCACAAGGAACTTTATTTGGTAAAAATACGACGGCAGGTGCTTTCAATATTACAACAAAAAAACCAAGTGATATACCAGGTGCTAAAGTGGAACTTTCCTATGGTAATTACAACTATTTACAAGCAAAAGCTTCTGTAACAGGTAAGGTTGCTAAAAACTTATCTACACGTATTTCTTTCAGTGGAACACAACGTTCAGGTACAATTTTCAACGTAAATGATCAACAACGTTACAATGGTTTGAATAATATTGGTGTTAAAGGTCAATTATATTGGACACCAACCGAGAAATTATCATTCCAATTAATCGGAGATTATAACAACCAACAGCCAGATGGTTCTTCGTTAGTTGTGGCTGGTATCACAAAAACTAAAAGAAGTGCTTACCGTCAATATGATGCAATTATCAAAGATTTGGGGTATGAACTTCCAGTAATTGATCCATTTTCGCGTAAAATTTATACAAACACGCCATACCGTCATGATCAAGATTTAGGTGGTGTTTCTTTAAATGGGGAGTATAAAATTGGAAAAGGTACATTAACTTCAACTACTGCTTGGAGATTTTGGAACTGGGATCCAGTAAATGACCGTGATTTTACGCAAGTTGCTGCTTTAACAAAATCTCAAGCACCATCGCATCATGAACAATTTTCTCAAGAATTAAGATATTCTGGAAATATTTTGGATAAATTATCCGGAGTAGTTGGGGTTTATTATTTAAATCAAAACTTAACAGCTTCACCATATCATGAAGAAGAAGTTGGTCCAGATCAATGGAGATTCCAAGCTTCGGATAAAATCAAAGATTCTTTATTGCTTAAAATTGAAAATAGAGAGTTGTTAAATGGATATGGAATTCGAACATACTCAACATTGAAAACACAAAGTTCAGCTGCCTATGGTCAGTTAGACTTGGATGTATTTAAAGGACTACACTTAATTGGAGGTCTTCGTTTTAATTACGATAAAAAAGACTTAGATTACAGAAGAGAAACGTATGGTGGACTTCAAACTACGAATGCGAAATTGTTAGCAATTAAAAATGCAGTGTATTCTAATCAAGCATTTACTGCGAATACAGAAAACACGAATTTGTCTGGAAACTTAACGTTAGCATATAAATTGAACGAAAAGTTTAATGCGTATGCAACATACTCTACTGCTTATAAACCTGTTGGTGTGAACTTAGGTGGTTTACCTACGATAAAAGATCCTGTTTCCGGAAAAGATGTTGCTGATTTATCTTTATCCGTTATCAAACCAGAATTCGTTCAACATGTTGAAATTGGTGCTAAAACAAGACCTGTAGATGGTTTAATCTTAAATGTAAGTGCATACAATACGGATATTAAAGATTACCAAACAAATGTTCAATCTCCAGAATTAGGTGTGAACAGAGGGTACCTTGCGAATGCGGAGAAAGTAAATGTCAAAGGATTTGAAATCGATGCAAATTATAAATTGAAAAAGTTTTTATCTGTTAATGCAAGTGTAGCATATACAGATGGAAAATACGTGAAATTTACAAATGCACCACTTCCATTAGAAGAAACAGGAGCAACAACTATAGATCCTGTAACTAACAAGTCTGTTCAACAAGCGTTTAAAGATATCTCTGGAAGTGAATTACCAGGAATTTCTAAATGGAATCTAGCTGTTGGAACAGAATTATCTAAAAAAGGAAATTTATTTGAAAATGAAGGAAGATTCTTTATCGCAACAGATTTCTCTCACCGTTCAGCGTTTTCCTCAAATCCATCACCATCAACTGTATTAAGAATCAATGGATATTCTATCATCAATGCACGTTTAGGATTTAAATCAGGACAATACTCTGTGTTTATCTGGTCTAGAAACTTAGCTAATACAAACTACTTCGAGCAATTACAAGCTGCTGCTGGTAACTCTGGATTGTATGCAGGTGTATTAGGAGATCCAAGAACATACGGTGCTACATTTAGATTTAACTTCTAATAAATATAGAAATAACTTACAGGTATAAAGTAAGTTATATATAAACAAAAACGCCACGCTATATATAGTGTGGCGTTTTTGTTTTATGCAATTGGTTTTGATTCACTTACAATAAATCACGCATCAACATACGTGTCGTGTGTTTGGTTTGTTGTGTTAAGATAATTTCTTTGTCTAAAATGACACGTTGAATTGTTTCTTGATCATAATGACGAATGGTCACTAATTCTAAATCTTCCTTGAAGGTAACTGTATAAGCTTGCTCAAATTCTTTTGTAAGAATATCTAAGAGGCCTTTTTTATTATCAATCACAAAGTCAAAACTAATCGCAGAATTCTGCATTAAATTGATATGTGCATTCACGGATGAAATAGAATTGAAAATTTGACTCAATTTTTCTTCAGCAATAAATGAAAAATCTTTAGGAGTAATACTAATCTTTAATTGATTCATTTTAAAGATAAACGAAGGAATTAGAGTGTCATCTTGTATTTCCGCGTCTATGATGGTGCCTTGTAGTGTAGGATCGATAAACGATTTCACATACAATGGAATGTTTTTGTTTTGAAGTGGTTTGATTGTTTTTGGATGGATCACATTTGCACCATAATAGGCAAGTTCTATCGCTTCTTGGAAGGAGATATGTGGCAATTGAATGGTTTCATCAAACCATTTTGGATCGGCATTCAACATGCCTGGTACGTCTTTCCAGATGGTTAAACTTTCAGCATTTAAACTATAAGCAAAAATTGCTGCGGTATAATCAGAACCTTCACGACCAAGTGTTGTGGTAAAACCTTCACGGGTACTTCCTATAAATCCCTGTGTGATAAAAATGGAAGTGTTTTTTTCAATTTCAGTGAATTTTGTTTGAATAAGTTCGTTGGTTTTCTCCCATTCTACTTCTCCTTGCTTGTAGTTGGCATTTGTACGAATAAGTTCTTTTGCATTTAACCAGGTTACATTACTCACGTTTTCTGCTAAATACGCTTCTACAATTTTGGAACTAATAATTTCTCCAATGGATACAATTTGGTCATATTCATACTCTTCGTTTTCTGAAAATGGTTTGTGTATTTTTTCATTTAGATAAACAAATTGTTGTTCTAAAAAATCAAGCGTTACATTTAAACGAACGGTTAATAAATCGGTAGCAATTTGGATGTGTTCACGGTAGAGTAGATCTACCAAATAACGAAAAGACACCTGATTATTGGTTTTCAATGCATCTACTATTTCTTCAAGTTGATTGGTAGTTTTTCCAATTGCTGAAACAATTACACCTTTCTTTATGTGTTTGTCTGCTAAAATGACAGTTACTACATTTTTTATTCCTTGTGCATTTTTTAAAGAGGCACCACCAAATTTGTATATTCTCATATTTATACTATTAATTCTACAATATTAGTAGATTATATTCTAATTTACACTAATTTTTAACAATTTTTTTTTAATTTATTTAGCCAATTTTATTTATTATTTCACCTTATTTTTTATTTATATTGTTGTTAATTAAGTGTTTGTGTTTTTATCTCCTATTAAATCCATGGATATTTAGAAATTAATTTGTTTTTTTCTTGTGTAATTAAAATATCGGTTATATTTTTGTCCTGTTGTTAGAAAAAAATGTTAGTACAGTAAACATTCAAATAAACCCAAAATATTAAAAATGGCAATATTTAGAGAAGGAATTCAAAATTTAAATTCAATTCATACTAAATCGATAGTAGAAAAAGATATAATTGATTTAGGAAAAAAAATTGAATTGTTTAAAGATGGAAAGATTTCAGATGACAAGTTCAGAGCATTGCGTTTAGCACGTGGTGTATATGGGCAACGCCAACAAGGTGTACAAATGATTCGTATTAAATTACCTTTTGGTAAAGTAACTACGAAACAATTACGCAGAATCTCGGATGTGTCGGATGAATACAGTACAGGGAAGTTACATATAACAACCCGACAAGATATACAAATTCATTATGTCAGTTTGGATCGCACACCTGCTTTGTGGGAAGAGTTGGAAAAAGACGACGTTACCCTTCGGGAAGCATGTGGTAACACTGTTCGAAATGTCACAGCTAGTTCCACGGCAGGTATTGATCCTTCTGAACCTTTTGATGTTTCGCCTTATGCAGATTTAGTGTTTCGTTATTTCTTACGTAAACCGTTCGGTCAAGAACTAGGCCGTAAAATTAAAATTGCGTTCAGTGGAAATGACACCGACGATGCGTTTGCTTTTATCCATGATTTTGGATTTATTCCTAAAGTTGAAAATGGAGTAAAAGGATTTAAAGTACTTGTCGCTGGTGGTTTAGGTGCACAACCTTTATTAGCGAAAACTGCTTTTGAATTTTTACCAGCGGAAGAAATTATCCCATACATTGAAGCTTCGATTCGTGTGTTTGATAGACACGGAGAACGTAATAGTAGAAATAAGGCACGTTTAAAATATTTAATTGCGAAGGTTGGTTTTGAAGAATTTGTACGATTAGTAGAAGTAGAACGTGCTGCTGTTCAGTATGATAACACAACTGATTTCCGTGTGTTTGATCAACAAGTGGAGTATCCTGTTCCTACAAACATTCTTTCTAAACAAGATGTGCTTACAGATTCTCAAAATCCATCATTTAACCAGTGGGTACGAACTAACGTATTTGATCAAAAGCAAACTGGATATGTTGGTGTTTATCTGAAAGTTGCGCTTGGTAATTTTAATACAGATCAAGCACGTAAATTGGCGGATATCGTAGATAAATATGCTGGTTCAGATGTGCGTTTTACCATCGACCAAAGCGTATTGTTAAAATTTGTTCTTCCTGAAAACCTGTTGTTTTTGTATGAAGAATTAAAAGCGATTGGTCTTGCAGATAGTGGATACAATGGATTAGCAGATATTACGGCTTGCCCAGGTACAGATACATGTAACTTAGGAATCTCCAACAGTACGGATGTAGCGGTGATCATCGAAAATTTAATTCGTGAAGAATACCCGGAATTGATTTACAACAACGAGATCAAAATCAAAATTAGTGGATGTATGAATTCGTGTGGTCAACACGGTTTGGCGCACATCGGTTTCCATGGAAGTTCGATGAAAGTAGAGAAAAACACTTTGCCAGCTTTGCAGTTGTTGTTGGGCGGTGGTCGACTTGGAAATGGAGAAGGTCGTATTGCGGATAAAGTAATAAAATTACCTAGCAAACGTGTACTAGACATTATCCGTTATTTATTGAATGACTACCAAGAAAACCAACACGAAGAAGAAGCGTTTAACGATTATTACGACCGTCAAGGAAACAAATATTTTTATGATTTATTAAAGCCGTTAGCTGATTTATCTACCATTAAAGATTCAGATTTTATCGATTGGGGTAGCGAAGATAAATTTAAGACAGAAATTGGTGTAGGTGAATGTGCAGGTGTAATGATTGATTTGGTTGCGACTCTGATATACGATGCAGAAGAGAAATTAGCGGATGCACAACACGCGATAAACGAAGGTCGTTGGGCAGACGCAGCTTACTTTACCTATTCTGCTGGAATCCATACCGCGAAAGCATTATTGTTAGAAAACAAAGTACATTGTAACACACATAGCGGCATCATTGCTGACTTTGATATACATTTTGGAGATTTTTATGGTTTCAAAACGGCCATTAATTTCTCCGGATTTATAATGCGCATCAACAGTCAAAAAGCAGACGAAGCATTTGTGAACGAATACTTCCAAGAGGTACAAGGATTCATCGCAAAAGCAAAAGAATTTAGAAAGTAGTAAACTTTCTTCCCCCTTTGAAGGGGGATCGAGGGGGATGACCAAACTGTAAAATTATAGAACATAAAAAGTCACCTCCCTCAATCCCTCCTCAAGGAGGGAAGTTTAAAATCAATCAAAAATTTAAAAAAAACAGTTCTAAATTCTCTCAATTAAACAAAGTGACTTCCTTTCACTCTCCACTTCTTAATTTCTCAATGGTAAAAAAATAAAATTTAAAAATTATTAAAAATGAAAAACCTTAATACATCACCAAAAGTAACACTAGTAGGCGCAGGACCTGGAGATTTAGAATTAATCACCCTAAAAGGATTGAACGCCATTAAACATGCAGAAGTAATTTTATACGATGCCTTAGTAAATGAAGAATTATTGGATTTCGCTCCAATTGCTACGAAGATTTTCGTTGGAAAACGCAAAGGTTTCAAAGCATATTCGCAAGATGAAATCAACTTGTTATTAGTGAAATACGCATTCTCTCATGGCAATGTAGTTCGCTTAAAAGGCGGGGATTCTTTCGTTTTTGGTCGCGGATACGAAGAATTAGAATTTGTAGAGAAATTTGGTATCGAAACAACCGTAGTTCCTGGTATTTCAAGTTCAATTGCAGTACCAGCTTTAGCGGGAATCCCTGTTACACATCGTGGTACAAGTACAAGTTTTACGGTAATTTCAGCAAGTTTATCCAATGGTGAGTTGAATCCGGATGTGAAATATGCAGCACAATCCAATGGAACAGCGGTTATATTAATGGGCTTAACCAAATTAGATGAAATCGTTTCGTTATACAAACGTGCAGGAAAATTCGAAACTGGAATCGCAATCATAAGTAATGGTTCGTTGCCAAATGAAGAAATTATTCGTGGTACTATCTCAAACATTCAGTTCAAATTTGAGGAAAATCCAGTCCCTTCTCCAGCGATTATCGTGGTAGGGGAAGTAGTAAACTTAAAACCAATAACAGAAAATGTAGTGGCTAATCACGAACTTGTATACGCATAAATTAAATCATAAAAATTAAATTTTAAAACTATGGCACTTAGATTAGGCGATATCGCACCAAATTTTACAGCACAAACTTCCACAGGAGTAGTTGATTTTCATGCTTGGTTAGGAGAAAGTTGGGGAGTATTATTCTCACACCCAGCAGATTTTACACCAGTTTGTACAACTGAATTAGGAACTGTATCTAAATTACAAGATGCATTTGCAAAAAGAAATGTAAAAACAATTGCATTAAGTGTGGATTCTGTAGAATCTCATTTAGAGTGGATCAAAGACATCAACGAAACGCAAAATACGGAAGTAACTTTCCCGATCATCGCGGATCCTAATTTCGAAGTATCGAAACTATACGACATGATTCATCCAAATGCTTCAGACAAGTTTACAGTTCGTTCCGTGTTTATTATTGGAAACGATAAAAAAATTAAATTGATTATCACCTATCCTGCATCTACTGGAAGAAATTTTGATGAATTACTTCGCGTAATTGATTCGTTACAATTAACTGCAAATTATTCTGTTGCTACTCCTGCGAACTGGAGAAACGGAGAAGATGTAGTCATTGCACCTGTAATCAAAGACGATGAAATTGCTGCGAAATTTCCAAAAGGATACACGAAAATTAAATCGTACCTAAGAACAACACCTCAGCCAAATTTGTAATGAAGTATTTCTTAGTGTTTTGTTTAATGTTTACACTGATTTCTGTTTTCTCGCAAGAGGAGCAGAAATCTTCTTTAAACATGGAAGGACAAATTGCTGCAACTACCAACGGAAAAGACTTGTTTTTTAATCTTGGTGGACCAACTTTGAAATTTAATTATCCAAAATTCGCTTTTGCATGGACTTTTATGCCATCTCTTCGTTTGCATGACGTAAAGGGAAGTATACAAATTGCTCCAATTCTTGGGACTGGACTTCAGGTGTATAGTTTTAAGGATAAGCGATTTATCGTTAGTTTACCTTTTTATTATTTAGCATCAAACAACACATGGATCGGGACAATCGGTGTCGGTTATGTACTCTCAAAACCAAAAAAATAATTCAGTATTTTAAATTCTATGTCTAAAAATAATCTTTTTCCTGTCTTCTTAAAATTAGAACAATTACATGTCTTGGTTGTTGGTGGGGGAGTTGTAGCCTTAGAAAAGTTAACGGCACTCTGGAAAAGTAGTCCGAGTACAAAAGTAACGCTAGTCGCTCCTTTAATCAATCCGGAAATTTTGGGCTTTCAAGAAACGAAAGAGTTAACAATCCTTGAACGTACTTTTGAAGAAGAAGACTTAGATGGAAAAGAGGTAGTCATTGTAGCGGTTGGAGATATTCCTACAAGTGAAGTAATTAGAACTGCTGCAAAAAAACAGAATTTATTGGTAAATGTTGCGGATAAACCAGATTTATGTGATTTCTATTTAGGTTCTATTGTAACGAAAGGAAGTCTTAAAATTGCGATTTCTACGAATGGAAAATCCCCGACATTTGCGAAGCGTTTAAAGGAAGTTTTAAATGAAAATATTTCGGAGAATGTAGAAGAATCCTTGGATAATTTGCAAAAATTGAGAACGCATCTGAAAGGGGATTTCCAATACAAAGTCGATAAATTAAATGAAGTTACCGCTTCTTTAGTGCAAAACAAACAAAAGAAATGGTACGATGTTGACTTACGTAAAATTGTACTTTATACATTAGGTGTATTGGGAATCTTAGTTTCGGGACATATTTTATTTACTTTATTACCACCTCAAACGATTTGGAATTCTACTTACACAGCAATATATGAGTTAGATGTCGACTTTCTGTATTTCATGTTAGGAGGATTCATTGCGCAAATGATTGACGGAGCACTTGGGATGGCGTATGGTGTTAGTGCCACCACCTTTCTATTATCTTTTGGTGTGAGTCCTGCGGTGGCAAGTATGAGTGTGCATGCTTCCGAAATTTTCACAAGTGGTGTATCTGGATTAATGCATTTGAAATTTGGAAATGTAAACAGTAAATTATTTAAAGTCATAGTTTTACCTGGTGTAATCGGCTCTATTTTAGGGGCATATATCTTAACAGAATTTGAAAGTTATAATGCGTATATCAAACCTTTTGTAGGAACGTATACACTTATTTTAGGGATTATTATCATTGTGAAAGTAGTTCGTAAACACCAAAAAAGAAAAAAATTAAAGCATGTAGGTTGGTTAGCAACTGCAGGTGGATTTTTAGATGCTATCGGTGGTGGTGGTTGGGGACCAGTAGTTTCGTCTACATTAATTGCTAGTGGAAAAAATCCGAGATTAGTGATTGGTTCAGTCAATTTAGCAGAATTCTTTGTTTCTCTTGCAAGTTCATTTACATTTTTCACACTTATCGGTGGTTCCGGCTGGCAAACAATTTTAGGTTTAATTTTAGGTGGTGTTTGTGCAGCTCCAATTGCAGCACATTTATCTAAAAAGTTGAACGTGAAAGCAATGATGATTTTTGTTGGAATTGTTGTTATTATAGTGAGTTTACGTATTATTTATATGTCTATCTTTAAATGATAAAATAACTTCCCCCTTTGAAGGGGGATTGAGGGGGATGATTTTGAATAATTAATTAATTATCAATAAGTCACCTCCCTTAATCCCTCCTCAAGGAGGGAGAAAAAATAACTAAATATGAAAAGAGTATTATTAAGCGATTCAGGACCAGAAACATCCGATTCTATCTACAGCTTTTGGAGATGGGAAAATGAAGTAGATTTGACAGTTGAACGCGTAAAAGAAATTACGGAATATCTTTTGAGTCTTGGTATTAATGCTTTTGACATTTCTCCTTTATATGGAAAAGGCAAATTGGAAGCATTGTTTGGTAAAGCATTACAAGAATTAGCAGTAAACCGCGAAGAGATTGTTTTGTTTACTAAAATCACAAACAAACATGTACAAGAAGATGGTTCGTTTGTTTTTCAGCCTTTAACAGAAAAAAGTATTCAACAACAAATCGATGCTTCACTTAATCAGTTAAATACCGAATACCTGGATGTTGTATTGTTGGAAGGATTTGATCCATTAATGAAAGTAGATGCAGTTGCTTCTATTTTAACGACGCTTCAATTACGAGGAAAAGTGAAACATGTTGGGGTGTCTAATTTCAATGTACAACAACATAAATTAATTGCTTCGCGTTTATCGCAAGAAGTAGTTACCAACCATTTTGAATTAAATTTATTGAATACTTCTGCATTAGATGATGGTCGTATTGACTTCATCAAAGAACAATACAGTAAACCAATGGCTTTTGCGCCGCTTGCAGATGGTAGAATTTTACATGGGCATGATTATCAAGCAGAAACAATTCGAGGTGTTTTGAATGAATTAGCAGATAAATATAATTCCAACATCGAACAAATTGCGGTTGCTTGGATACATAAATTAGGTGCACTTCCGATCATTGGAAGTTTATCGAAAGACCGTATTCGCAATGCTGCAACGGCAAGTGAAATTGCATTGACGTACCAAGATTGGCATACAATCTATGAAATTACTAAAACCCTAAATGCGTAAAATGGAGTTAAATTTTGAAAATTTACACGTAGCGGATATTTTACAACAAATTGCTGAAAAATACCCAACAAGTGCTGCTTTCTCTACTAGTTTAAGTGAAGAAGATCAGGTGATTACGCATTATATTTTCGCAAATAACCTGCCGATTCGTGTATTCACATTGGATACAGGTCGCTTATTTCCAGAAACGTATGCTGCATTAGCAAGCACACTTGAACGTTATGGTAAAAAAATCGAAGTTTATTTCCCGAAACACGAGGGAGTTGAAAAATTAATAACAGAAAAAGGTCCTAGTAGTTTTTATACTTCCTTGGAAAACAGAAAAGAATGTTGTTTTATTCGAAAAGTGGAACCGTTAAACCGTGCGTTAGTTGGTGTCGAATGTTGGATTACAGGATTACGTGCAGAACATTCCGAGAACCGTAAAGCAATGCCAATGGTAGAAAAGGATGAAGCAAGAAACATACTCAAGATACATCCATTAACAAGATGGACAACGGAAGAAGTAAAAGAAGAAATTAAAAAACACAACATTCCATACAATATTTTACACGATCGAGGATTTGTAAGTATCGGATGTCAGCCATGTACAAGAGCAATCAACCCAGGTGACGATTTTCGTGCCGGTAGATGGTGGTGGGAAAACACAGACAAAAAAGAATGCGGTTTGCATACGTAAAGTACGGATGTTGCATTGCAACATCCCATAATAAACCCAAAAACACAATAAAAGTGGATTACTTAGATCAATTAGAAGCAGAAGCAATTTACATCCTTCGCGAAGTAGCAGGACAATTCGAAAGACCAGCATTATTATTTAGCGGAGGAAAAGATAGTATTTGTTTGGTGCATTTAGCGCTAAAAGCATTTCGCCCAGGGAAATTTCCTTTCCCATTAGTGCATGTGGATACAGGACATAATTTTCCAGAAGCGATCGAATATCGGGACAATCTCGCGAAAGAATTAGAAGAAAAACTAATTGTTCGCTACGTTGCGGATACTATCAAGGAAAAGAATTTACAAGACGGTAAAGGCAAGTTTCCTAGTAGAAATGGACTTCAAACATATACTTTGTTAGATGTCATCAATGAATTTGAATTTGATGCATGTATTGGTGGTGCTAGAAGGGATGAGGAAAAAGCTAGAGCAAAAGAACGTATTTTTTCTGTGCGTGATGAGTTCGGGCAATGGGATCCTAAAAAACAACGTCCAGAATTGTGGAATATTTACAATGGTAAAATAGACCAAGGTGAAAATGTACGTGTCTTCCCAATTTCCAATTGGACTGAACTTGATGTTTGGAACTATATCAAACGAGAAAACATCCAATTGCCTTCGATCTATTTTACACACGAACGTGAATGTATTAAAACGGAACACGGTCAGTGGATGAATGTCAATGAATTCGTACAATTAGAACCAACGGATAAAATTGAAAAAGTCAAAGTACGTTACCGTACAGTTGGAGATATGACTTGTACCGCTGCGGTTGAAAGTGAAGCACATACCGTAGATGACATAATTGCAGAATTAAAAGACACGAAAATCTCAGAACGTGGAGCGACACGTATGGATGACCGTGTCAGCGAAGCTGCAATGGAAGACAGAAAAAAAGGAGGATATTTTTGATTTTGTAGGGATGTTGCACTGCAACATCCCTACAAAATCAAAAAAAATACATGTACAGATGTTGTACTACAACATCTCCAATAAAATTACATAACAAAATCAAACAAATACATGTACAGATGTTGTACTACAACATCTCCAATAAAATTACATAAAATGGAATTATTAAGATTTTTTACCGCAGGAAACGTAGATGATGGAAAAAGTACTTTAATCGGTAGGTTATTGTACGATAGCAAATCTATCTCCACAGATATATTAGAAACACTAACCAAACAAAGTAAATCAACTGGTGTTGATGCGAATATCGATTTGGCATTGTTGACAGATGGTTTACGTGCTGAACGTGAACAAGGTATCACAATTGACGTAGCATATAAATATTTTACGACGGATAAACGTAAATTCATCATTGCGGATACACCAGGTCACGTGCAATATACGCGTAACATGTTTACGGGAGCTTCAAATACCGATTTAGCGATCGTTTTAGTGGATGCACGACATGGTATTACCGAACAAACACGTCGACATAGTATTATATCAAACATCGTTGGAATCCCACATGTTTTGGTTTGTATCAATAAAATGGATTTGGTCAATTACGATGAAGAAGTTTATAATAAGATAAAAGAAGATTACACACATTTCGCAGAATCGTTAAACTTGAAAAAAGTTTCGTTTATCCCAACAAGTGCGTTGACAGGCGATAACGTTGTAAAACATTCCGATAATTTACCTTGGTACCAGGGTCCTTCCTTGTTTGAATTTTTAGAAACTGTTGAGATAGAACAAGATTTCAAAACACAGGAATCACGTTTTCAAGTACAATATGTCATTCGTCCACAAACGGAACAATTACATGATTACCGTGGATATGCGGGTAGTATTTTAAGTGGTTCTTTCAAAAAAGGAGATAAAATCGCGGTGCATCCGGTTGATTTAACAACAACCATCGAAAAAATTGAAAAATTTGGACAAGAAGTAGAAGAAGCACATGCAGGGGAACCGGTAATTATTCATGTTTCAGACAATATTGACATTTCGCGCGGAACAACCTTCGTACCTGTGAATGATTCATTACAAACCGAAAAAACGTTCGAAGCAATCGTTTGTTGGATGGATAACAAATCATTTCAGCCAGGACAAAAATTGTTGTTGCAACAAAACAGTTTCCGTTCGAAAGCAGTGATTAAAGAAATCGATAACAAAATCAATATTTATAATTTCCGCAGTGAACCTAGTGATGGATCTTTACACTTAAATGATTTTTGTAAAGTAACCATCAAAACCGCTGAAACACTTAGTTTTGATGAGTATACAAACAACCGTAAAACAGGTTCGTTTATTTTAATCAACGAAAACACGAATAATACAGTTGCCGCCGGAGTAATCGCATAATATATATTTTTACGAATAGACGCCCTTTCGTACTTCCCCCTTTGAAGGGGGACCGAGGGGGGTGATGACACAAGTAAACCATGCAAAACCTACTAACAACCCTCTACAAAAAGCACTCTGAGAAAACGTCACTTCCTTCCCCTTTGTTGGTAGAAACCTTTATTGAGTCTTTATTGGCTTTACTTTTTCCAGCATACAATAACAAAAAGATTGTTTCACAAGAACAATTGGAAGAAGAATATACGAAAAACAAAAAATCTTTAGATGTTTTGTTGTTACATGTGGAGAAAGAATTAAGTACTACAGTTTCAAATCAACTGGAACAATTTTATCAAGAACTTCCTTCTATTTATACTGCACTATTAAAAGATGCGGAAGCGATTGAAAAAGGAGACCCAGCAGCGCGAGGTATCGAGGAAGTGATGCGATCGTATCCTGGCTTTTATGCAATTTGTATTTTTAGAATTGCACATCAATTGTTTATTCAAAACATACCATATATTCCAAGAATTTTAACCGAATTAGCCCATAGCAAAACTGGAATCGATATTCATCCGGGTGCAACCATTGGCGAATATTTCTTCATTGACCATGGTACTGGAATTGTAATTGGTGAAACGACGTTTATTGGAAACAATGTGAAAGTATACCAAGGGGTGACTTTGGGTGCTTTGAGCGTGAAAAAAGAAATGGCAGAAACGAAACGTCACCCAACCATTGAGGACGGTGTAGTGATTTATGCAGGAGCAACCATTTTAGGCGGAAGAACGATAATAGGAAAGAACACCGTAATCGGAGGAAACACTTGGATTACAGAAAGCATCGAACCAAATACCTTAGTTTATCACCAACCAGAAATCATAAAGAAAAAACAATCATAATTCATAATTCATAATGAAACTTATAGATTTTATCGGTAACACCCCTTTGGTCGAATTGAATCACATCAACCCAAATCCAAAGGTGAAGTTACTTGCCAAATTGGAAGGACACAATCCGGGTGGAAGTGTGAAAGATCGCGCTGCTTTTGGTTTAATTCAAGGTGGTATTGAAAGCGGATTGATCAAACCAGATAGCAAATTGATTGAAGCAACAAGTGGTAATACAGGGATTGCTTTAGCGATGATTGCGCGTTTACATAATCTACATATTGAATTAGTGATGCCTGAAAATTCTACTAGAGAACGTGTATTAAGCATGCGTGCTTTTGGTGCTGTGGTGACATTGACTCCTGCAGAAGGAAGCATGGAAGCAGCGATTGATTATGCCCGAAATAAAGTGGAAAACGAAGGATACATCATGTTGGATCAATTTGGTAATCAAAACAATCCAAACATGCATTATAAAACAACGGGACCTGAAATTTGGAGAGATACCGACGGACAAGTGACTCATTTTGTTTCGGCGATGGGTACAACAGGAACAATCATGGGAGTTTCTCGATATTTGAAAGAGCAAAATCCAAATGTGACGATCGTTGGAGCGCAACCAGCAGATGGTGCTAAAATTCCTGGAATCCGTAAATGGCCAGAAGAATATTTGCCAAAAATATTTGATAAAAGTCGCGTGGATCAACTCGTGGAAGTCGCAGAAGACGAGGCGAAAGAAATGACAAAGCGATTAGCTAGAGAAGAAGGTGTTTTCGCAGGAATGAGCAGTGGAGGTTCTGTAGCAGCAGCGTTGAAAATCATACCAAACCTAGAAAGTGGGGTAGTAGTATGTATCATCTGCGACCGTGGAGACAAATATTTATCAACCGATTTGTTTGATTAAGGATCTCTCTTCCCCCTTTGAAGGGGGATCGAGGGGGATGATGATTAATAATTTCACCCTCCTTAATCCTCACTTCACTAACGTTTGATCTTCGAAAGTATACTTTCTCTTCTCAAGGGAGGAAACAAAATTTTAATTACTAATTTTACACACATAAAAAACAAAAAAATGATAGAAACAGATATCATCATCATTGGAGCAGGACCAGTAGGGTTGTTTGCAGTATTCGAAGCAGGATTATTAAAGTTGAAATGTCATTTGATTGACTCTTTACCTCAACCAGGTGGACAATGTTCGGAGATTTATCCTAAAAAACCAATCTACGACATTCCTGGTTTCCCATCGGTATTAGCAGGTGAATTGATTGATAATTTGATGCAACAAGCTGCGCCTTTCAAGCCAGGTTTTACACTAGGTGAAGCAGCGCAAGATATTGAAAAACTAGAAGACGGTTCGTTTATCGTTACTACAGTAAAAGGTACGAAACACCACGCACCAATCGTTATGATTGCTGGTGGATTAGGAGTATTCGAACCACGTAAACCACCTATCGCAAATATCACTGATTTTGAAGATAAAGGAATTGAATACATCATCAAAGATCCTGAATTCTATAAAGATAAACGTGTTGTTATCGCTGGTGGTGGCGACTCTGCGTTAGATTGGTCTATCTATTTAACGGAGAAAAAAATCGCTTCAGAAGTTATTTTGGTACATAGAAGTAGTTCCTTCCGTGGGCATTTAGATTCAGTACAAAAAGTAATAGATTATGCAGAATCTGGTAAAATCACCTTAGTTACAGAAGCGGAAGTAACTGGTTTAGCTGGAGGTGACCACTTAGAAAAAGTGATTATCACCCATGCAAAAGACGGAGAAATCGTCAAAGAAGCAGATCATTTCATTCCATTGTTTGGTTTGAAACCAAGTTTGGGTCCTATCGCAAATTGGGGATTAGAAATCGATAAAAATGCAATTAAAGTAGATACCTTAGATTATTCAACAAACATCCCAGGTATCTATGCAATCGGTGACGTGAATACCTACGAAGGTAAATTGAAACTGATTTTATGTGGTTTCCATGAAGGAACTATCGCATTGCAATCCGCTTTCGCACGCATCCACCCGGATAAGAAAAACGTATTGAAATATACGACTGTAAACGGTGTAAACGGATTTTAATATACGATAATGTAAACTTAACCATTAAGGAATTAAGATTTAAATTAGGAAAACGAGCAGAGTAAAAGGACATTTAGTTCGCTCTGCTCATTTTTTTTAACCGAAGGTAACTTAATGATTTCTAAACTAATCTTACAATTTTTGTCTTTAACTTCTTAATTTCTTAATGGTTCAAAAAAGTAAACCCATGACCAAAGGTCACTTAATGCTACTTAACTCTATCCTACAATGTTTTCCCTTAACTTTTCAATGGTGAAATTTTTCTCAATATGACCAAAGGTCACTTAACGTTTTCTAACCCATTTCTTAAATGTTCGTTCGCAAATTCTTAATTTCTTAATGGTAAAATTTTTATCAAAATGACTAAAGGTAACTTAATGCTACTTAACTCTATTCTACAATGTTTGTCCTTAACTTCTCAATGGTGAAATTTTTCTCAATATGACCAAAGGTCACTTAACGTTTTCTAACCCATTTCTACAATGTTCATTCCCAACTTTTTAATTTATCAATGGTGAAATTTTTCTCAATATGACCAAAGGTCACTTAATGTTACTTAAACCAATCCTACAATGTTTGTCCTCAACTTCTTAATTTCTTAATGGTTCAAAATGACAACTAACGAAGCCTCCGCCATCCTCGGTCCCTACGATGACCTCCAAGATGCTTTCGAATTTCAATTATTCGATTACAAAAAGCAACTCCTTGCATTAGCACCCATCGAAAAACTCATTACTCCAAAGCTGAAGAAAATTAAACAACTGCAAGAGGCATACCTTACTCTCGGAGGAGAAATTGATGAGATTACAATCACAATGTTCGATCCAATTACTCCAACAGAAGATTTATTAGAAAGCTATAAAATCTATCAAAATGTTCGAAATAGTCTAAAAAGGAGTATATCGAACAGTTTGGTCTTTGAAGAAATCGAGAACTTTTGTCAGTATTTAGTCGCTTACGAAAAGATGTACGCTTCTTGTTGGTTAACCCATGAAATTGATACATCAGAAATTGTTTCGAAAGAACCAGATCCGATGGATGTATTAAAATCCATACGAGAATACAACGAAAATGGCGGTTTTACATTCGAAGAGTTAAGAATGAATAAAAACAATCCACCTGCTGTATTGATAAAGGAAAGGAATCGATTATCTTTGTTAGTAACAAAATTTGGGGATTACTATGGAGGAAACATTACAACGCCTTAAGGCACAATTAGAACTAGAAGAATGGCCAAACGTGTATTTTTACAAATTCATTGTAGAAAATCATCCGGACCATGTTGCTTCCGTTCGTGCAATCTTTGAAGAAGAAGCAATCATCACGATAAATGAATCGAAAAGTGGAAAATATGCCAGTATTAGCATAAAAGAAGTAGCTTTGCACGTAGATTATATCTTAGATAAATATCGACAAGCAAGTACCATTAAAGGAATTATTTCGTTATGATTTTATACACATTTTTCACCATGGAGAAAGCAGTAATTTTTATGCTGGTTTCTATTACAATTATCATCGCATTTTTAGCCTACCGTAAGGTGTTAAACAACATGCGAAAAGGAGAGATGAACCTCGATAAATACTGTGTCCTTTATAGTTTGGAAAAAAATCAACAAACAGGAGAATTGGAATTTTATTTTACCAATGAAGAACCAAAACATGTAACTTTTGAAATTTTGTCAGAAAATAACGAGGTGCTAGAAACCTTGGCAGACCAAGAATATAAAGCAGGTGGACACATAGTACGTTATGATTCAACGCGTTTGACAAACGGAAAATATTTGTACCAATTACGTACCGATAATCAGAAAACAGCAAAGAAAATGATTGTGGAAAATTAGTTGTCAGTCTGTCAGTATAAAATGCTTGGCAAACTCTTTGACATTACAATCGTAACTAGTAAATTTGCGCACGTTAGCAAGTGAAAAATTTTAACCCTAAAAATAAAATAAAATGGCATTAGAAATTACAGACGCAAACTTCGAGGAGCTTGTATTAAAATCAGACAAACCAGTATTGGTTGACTTTTGGGCAGAATGGTGTGGACCTTGTCGTATGATCGGACCAGTTGTCGAAGAATTATCTAAAGAATATGATGGTAAAGCTGTTATCGGTAAAGTAAATGTAGATAACAACCCAGGTGTATCTGCTCAGTTTGGCGTTAGAAACATCCCAACGATTCTTTTTATCAAAGGAGGTGAGGTTGTAGACAAATCGGTTGGTGCAGTACCAAAAGCTCAATTAGCTTCTAAATTAGACGCGATTATCTAAAAATCATATAACGTCAGTCTGAGCGTAGTCGAATGTCCGGCTGAGCGAAGTCGAATGTCTGGCTGAGCGGAGTCGAAGCCTATTTGAAAGTCGGTTTTTTCGAAAGAATTAACCGACTTTTTTGTGGATTGAATATTATCATTTGTAGCAAACCATAAGCCTTCCCTCTGAGTTTACACTGAGCTTATCGAAGTGAGGATATAAAGCATTGATTTGAAACCAAGCTGTAGAATAGATATAAGTGACTATTGAATTATTGAACCATAAATCTTCCCTCCTCGAGGAGGGATCGAGGGAGGTGAACATGCGATAAATCTTATCAATTTTAAATGCGTCACTTCATCACTCATCACACTTCATCACTCATCACTCATCACTTCGTCACTCGTCACTTCATCACTCATCACTCATCACTTCATCACTTCATCACTCATCACTTCGTCACTTCATCACTCATCACTTCATCACTCATCACTTCGTCACTTCATCACTCATCACTTCATCACTCATCACTTCATCACTCATCACTCATCACTCATCCCCCTTCACTCGTCACTTCGTCACTCGTCACTCGTCACTCAAACTTTCCTTTCAAAAACTTCCCTGTATAATTATCTTTCTCTAAAATCAATTCTTCGGGCGTTCCAGTAAACACAATATTTCCACCTTTATCACCACCCTCAGGACCAATATCAATCACCCAATCTGCGCATTTGATTACATCACCATTGTGTTCAATGACAATGATTGAATTTCCAGCGTCAATTAAACGTTGTAAAGCAATTAAAAGTTTTTCGATATCGTAATAATGCAAACCAGTTGTCGGTTCGTCAAATATGAAAACATTCCCTTGAGCACCTGTACTTTTGGTTAAAAAAGACGCTAATTTTATGCGTTGTGCTTCACCACCACTTAGGGTACTCGAAGATTGACCCATCTTAATATAACCAAGTCCTACATCTTCTAATGGTTGAATTTTAGAAACAATTTTATCTTCTAATGTTCCTTTATGTTCTTTGAAAAATGCTAGTGCCTCCGAAATATCCATTTCAAGTAGGTCTGCTATGTTTTTTTCGTGGTATTTTACTTCTAGTGTTTCGGATTTATACCTACGTCCCTCACACGATTCACAAGGTAAATGTACATCTGCCATGAATTGCATGCCTACTGTAATAATTCCTTCTCCTTCACACATCTCACATCGACCACCATCGACATTAAAGCTGAAAAATCCTGGTTTATACCCGCGTGCTTTGGAAATCGGTAGTCTGGAATATAGTTCTCTAATCTCATCAAATGCTTTTACATAGGTAACAGGATTACTTCGAGAGGATTTTCCAATCGGATTTTGATCGATCAATTCAATTCCTTTGACAAATTTAAGATCCCCTTCAACCGATTTTACTTCGCCTTGAAAATCTCCAAAAACACCAAGTTGCTTACGAATAGCAGGGTAGAGGATGTCTTTGATTAAAGTCGATTTTCCGGAACCACTGACACCAGTAACACAAAGCAAAGAGAATAATGGAATGTCAACAGATACATTTTGCAAATTATTTTCACGCGCTCCGATGATTTTTATCCAATTGTGCGGTTTACGTTTGGTAGAAGGTATTGGTATGACACGTTCTTTGGTTAAATATTGTGCGGTTAGACTTTGTTTCTGATTACGCAACTGACTGTCATTCCCTTGAAAAACAACTTCTCCACCATAAATTCCAGCCATTGGTCCAATATCCAAAATTTCATCTGCTTCTTTCATGATGTCTTCTTCATGCTCTACGATGATTACGGTATTTCCTAAATCACGTAAATTCTTCAGTACATCAATAAGTTTTTTGGTGTCGCGCGGATGTAAACCAATACTTGGTTCGTCTAGTATATACATTGAACCAACCAAACTACTTCCTAATGAGGTAGCTAAATTAATCCGTTGTGATTCCCCCCCTGATAAGGAGTTGGAAGTTCTATTTAGTGTAAGGTATTCTAAACCAACCTCACATAAAAACTTCAATCGACTTGTAATTTCTAGTAAAATACGTTTTGCTACTTGCGCATCGTATTCGTTCAATTCTATCGACTGAAAAAAGGCATAACATGCGCGTATTGGTAATAAAACTAAATCTGTAATTGTTTTACCTTGAACGGTTACATAATTACTGTCTTTTCGTAATCGTGTTCCTTTACAATCTGGACAAATGGTTTTTCCACGATACCTAGAAAGTAATACGCGATATTGAATTTTATAGGTTTGAGTCTCTACAAATGCAAAAAAAGCATTTAATCCGGTGAAATACTTATTTCCAGTCCACAATAAATTGTATTCTTCTGTGGTTAATTCGTCAATTGGTCTATGTATGGGGAAATTGAATTTGGTAGAACTTAAGGTTAATTCACGTAAATATTCCCCCATCGTTTCTCCTTTCCAACAAGCAATCGCACCTTGATAAACACTCAAAGATGGATCTGGAATTACTAATTTTGGATCGATATCTACCACAGAACCAAAACCTTCACATTTCTTACATGCTCCATATGGATTATTAAATGTGAAAAACTGTTCGCTTGGTTCTGTAAATTCTATACCGTCTAGTTCAAAACGGTTGTTAAAATAGATGGTTTCATTGGTGTCGGGATAATATATCTCACAATTCCCATGTCCTTCCGAAAACGCTAAGGATGTAGAATCGGAGATACGTAATAACGCTTCCTCATCTTGGGTTGTTTTAAAACGATCAATAACTACTTTCGCTTCTTGAATGTTTAGGGTTTCTGTGGTAACATCATCTAGATCAAGTACCTCTCCCGAAATGAAAATACGCGCATATCCTTGCTCTTTTAAAAGAGAAATCTGCCGTTCAATGCCATACTTCTGGAACGTGTGAATAGGAGAAAGTAAATACACTTTTAGTCCCTCTTCTTGTGCTTTAATGTGTTCTAGTACATCGGTAACGGTATGTTTTTTTACTTCTTTCCCTGAAATCGGGGAATGTGTTTTTCCGATACGCGCAAAAAGCACTTTGAAGTAGTCATAAATTTCGGTAGATGTACCAACGGTAGAACGAGGATTCGTAGAGGTTACTTTTTGTTCAATCGCAATAGCAGGGGATATACCCTTGATGAAATCCGTGTCAGGTTTATCAAGTTTTCCTAAAAATTGACGTGCATAAGAAGATAAACTTTCTACATAACGTCTTTGCCCTTCAGCATACAAAGTGTCAAAAGCAAGGGAAGATTTACCGGATCCAGATAAACCGGTAATAACCGTTATTTTCCCGTGTTGTATTTTAACATCTATATTTTTTAGATTATTAACACGAGCTCCTTTTATATGGATGTATTTATCACCCATGCATACGAGTTCTTACAAGTTCTAAAGCTAATTCTAATTGCTCTTGTTGGTTAATGTCACTATTGTCTAACACAACAGCGTCTTCTGTTTGTATAAGTGGACTTTCAGATCTCGTAGAGTCTAAATAATCGCGCTCTTCTAAATTTTGACGAATTTCTTCACGAGTGATGTTAGGTTCTGTTGGAAGTAATTCTTTAAATCTTCTATCTGTTCTGACTTCAGGTGAAGCAGTTACGAATAATTTTAATTCTGCTTTTGGGAACACAACTGATCCAATATCTCTACCGTCCATCACAACGCCTCCTTTTTCTCCCATTTTCTTTTGTTCGATTACAAGCTTTTGTCGAACCTCTTTAATACTTGCTATTTTACTAACTAAAGAAGAAATTTCTAGTGTCCTAATTTCACGTTCAACAACTTCTTTGTTTAAGAAAATTTCCAATTTTGACGTGTCTTTATTTCGTTCAAAATGGATTTCTATTTTAGTTAAGTGATCTATGACTGCTTGTTGATTTATAGACTCTTTATTGATTAAACCATTTCGAAAACAATACAATGTTACAGCACGATACATAGCACCTGTGTCTACAAATACATATCCCAATTCTAAGGCTAGTGCTTTCGCTAATGTACTTTTACCACAACTAGAGAATCCGTCAATAGCAATGGTTATTTTTTTATGTTGTTGCATCTTATTTTACTTCGAATTTTACATAGATGTTTGAAGAAATTTTAATCTTCGAAAATTGTATGTCTAAACGTTCTATATTGATTTCACTACTCCCATTTTCGTTATACTGTAGAGTGTTTGGTGTAGCTAGCGTTCGCATAACTGGATAGGGATATGGGCTGTTGTTTTGACGAATAATTAATGATTTTCCTGTAGTTTCACCAATCGCATGCAGTAAATAATCTGCACGTTGTTTTGCGTTTTTAATCGCTTTAATTTCAATATCTTTTACAATTGCATTATATTTAGTATGGTTTACTTTTTCAATGTAAATATTGTTTATTTTAATTTCATTTAATTTTTCAAAAACCAGTGCTACTTCTTTCGCAGAAGATAGTTTAAGTAAATAATTAGATTTTGAATGTACTTGTTTTTTCCATTTCACCTGAACGATGTCTGTATTAGCATCGGATAAACTCAAATCTTCTAAACTAATTCCAATAGCAATTAACATTTTTTTCATTGCTTCTTCTTGGTCTTCGATGGCAATCTTATTTTTTCCATCTATGCGCTCATCTATTTCTATTTTTAGATAAATCATGTCAGGAACTACCAGAGTATCAGCAGAACCTTCTACTTCAATGTAAGATTTTTCGTGTGCTACTGCAGTAACTTGAGAAAAACCAATGGATGTAGTTAAAAGAATACTGAAAATGAAAAATACATGTTTCATGTGATTAGTATAATTTGGGGTATTTAGTAGGATTTACTTCATGCATAATTTCCATCACTTTCTCGATTATATCTTCCAAGTTTGGTTTGGAGAAATAATCTCCATCGGATCCATAAGCAGGTCTGTGGTCTTTAGATGTTAAAGTAACTGGTGCTGAATCTAAGGTGAAATATGCTTTTTGTTCTGTTAAGATTTTGTCTAACATAAATCCACAAGCACCACCACTTACATCTTCGTCTACCAATAATAATCGATTTGTTTTTTCCAAAGATTGCTTGATGCGATGGTTTACATCAAATGGTAAAATTGTCTGAACATCAATTAATTCTACGTGAATATCATGTTCTTTTAATATATGACAAGCTTTCTCACAAATATTAAAGGTAGAACCATAAGAAACCAAAGTAAGATCACTTCCTTCTAGCACAACTTCAGGTATTCCAATTGGTGTGCGGTAGTCCCCAATGTTGGTTGGACGTTTCTCTTTTGTTCGGTAGCCATTTAACGGCTCAATAACTAACGCACAATCATCACTTGCAAGTAAGGTGTTGTAAAACCCTGCTGCTTTTGTCATGTTACGTGGTACACAAACAATCATTCCGCGAACAGCATTAACGATCATTCCTAATGGACTACCACTATGCCAAATTCCTTCTAAACGGTGACCACGTGTACTTATGATTAATGGTGCCTTTTGACCACCTTTTGTTCTGTATTGTAAGGTTGCTAAATCATCGGACATTATTTGCAATGCATAGATCAAATAATCTAAATATTGAATTTCTGCAATTGGACGTAATCCTCGCATAGCCATTCCAATCCCTTGACCGATGATTGTGTTTTCACGAATTCCTGTATCAAAAACGCGTAGTTCGCTGTAGACAGCTTGTAATCCTTCGCAACTTTTGTTAACACCACCGATTCCACCAACATCTTCCCCGAAAATTAAAGTTTCAGGATAACGTGCAAATACTTCGTGGTAATTTTCTTTTAAAACCAATCGACCATCAATCATGGTTCCTGCATCATCGTAAATAGGTTTTACTTCCGATTTCAATAATGCGGACATCGAAGATTGTGAATAAATATGAGTAGAATAAAGTTCGTGACACATCGCTAGTTTTTCTTTTACCCAGGCAGCTAATTGTGGTGCAGTTGGACAATGATCACTTGCGCCTAAACGCAAACAAGTACGAACCATTCCATAAACATCTTTACGTAACAAATCTTTCTCTTTGTTCAAACGTTCAATGTTTTGTAAAATCGTTGCTGTATGTTTTGTTTCGGTTGCTAATTGGGTCAATAAAGGCAATACGGAGTCAATGTCTCTACGAATATCATCTGTAAAGTCTTTCCATGCAGCGTTTTTAATGTCTCGAACTTCTTCTTTTGCAGCTTTTTCTAACGCTTCAATTTCTTCTGGAGTCGCAATTATATCGCCTTCTACTTCGAAATTAAGAATCCATTCTTTGAATTTTGCAATACAATCAAAATCTTTTTCCCATTGTAAACGTTCTGCAGATTTATAGTGTTCATGCGATCCAGAGGAGGAGTGACCTTGCGGTTGATTTACTTCCTTAACATGTACAAAAACAGGAATTCGTTCTTCACGAACAATAGATGCTGCTTTTTCAAAAGTTTCTACCATGTGCGCGTAATCCCAACCTGTTGTAGTCATTATTTCCCAACCCGGTTTATCTTCCGTACGTTGAAAACCTGCTAAAACTTCTGAGATACTGCCTTTAGTCGTTTGTTTGGCTGTTGGAACAGAAATTCCGTAACCATCATCCCAAACAGACATTAAAATTGGAATTTGTAAAACTCCAGCTGCGTTGATAGATTCCCAAAACACCCCTTCGGATGTACTTGCATCTCCAATAGTTCCAAAAACGATTTCATTTCCATCGTTTGTGAATTTTTTGAAGTTAGGGTCATTTTTCAAGGTTGGATGCTCCTTGTATACTTTAGACGCCTGCGCCAAACCGAGCATACGTGACATTTGACCAGCAGTAGGAGAGATGTCTGAAGCGATGTTGTTATGTTGCATTAAATCCACCCAATTCCCTTGCTCGTCAATATTTCGTGTTGCAAAATGCCCACCCATTTGTCTACCCGCCGAAGTTGGTTCTAAATCTACATCTGCGTGTGCGTACAATCCTGCAAAATATTCTTTAATAGTCAATTCACCCAACGCAAAAACCATGGTTTGATCGCGGTAATAGCCAGATCTAAAATCCCCCTTACGGAATTGTTTTGCTAATGCTAATTGTGCAAGTTCCTTTCCGTCTCCGAAAATTCCGAATTTCGCTTTTCCTGTAAGTACTTCTTTTCTACCTAGTAAGGAAGTTTCTCGGGATAAACACGCTAATTTAAAGTCGTTTAAAACTTCTTGTTTAAAAGTGTTGAAGTCCACGTTGTTTTCTTCGAGTTGTATTGAGTCGTTTGCCATCGTCTTGTTTTGTACTACAAATATAACGAAATAAAGGTTTTTTTTAGATTCCGTACTACAGAATTAATCAACAATGAAATCGTTTTTTAAACTATGATTTTTAATGTTGTTTTTGATTTGATTTAGTGTTTATAGCTAAATCTAATTTTGGCTGTTGGACGATTTTTTTTCTTTTTAGATTATGTCAAATTTATGTGTAGTCTCCAACTTTTGGTATTGATCCATATTAAGCTTGCATATGAATTAACTCAAAAACTATCTTGGATTTTCGAGAATACAAAGGATAAAATATACGGATATACACGTTTAGCACAATGGCACGAAAAAGTAAATCAAGCAGGATTTAAATCTTTTAACACGATTGCTAGAACGATAATGAATCATTACAAAACGATATTAAACTATTTTGACAATCGAAGTACGAATGCATCCGCAGAATCTTTCAATGCAAAAATCAAAGCCTTTAGAGCACAATTTAGAGGGGTAAG
>CALPMT020000034.1 GCA_943324745.2 Chitinophaga pinensis
ATATCATTTTCTAGAAACCATTGTGCACCTAATAGATTTGGATTTTGTTTATTGAATGATATAACACCATTAAAATTTAATCCATGTATATTCACCTCTTTTTTTTGAAATAATTCCATTTTTTCAGAAACTCCATGAAATGCTCCTGACAAATAAGATATAGTGTCTATAGGTAGGTTTTTACTGATCGATTTTGGATTAGAAGACTTCAAAAAACCATTTCTAAAACCGGAATCAATCAAATATTTAACACCATCTATTTTAATATAAAACTCTCCTCTTTTCATTGAAATCTTCACTTTTGTAAATGTATTCAACTCTTTTATTTGATTTAAATCACCGTAAATCGTAAGGTTCGAATCCGCATGATTGAAGTAAAACACACCTTGATTTAAAACATCATTCCCAAGAAGCCCTTGTATCGTATCTGATTTACATTCTGTTGATAAAGAAGAAAGTCTTGTCGATATAAGCCATTGATGATTATCCATTGCTATATTACCTAGGATTGTAGAATAGTACTTTCTATTTACACTTCCTTTTTGATTGTGGGCATCAATTACCCTCGAATTGAAAACTACGGGATACGCACCAATCAACGTACTATCAAAATCTGAAAAAACAACAGACTTAGCACCAGTATCGAAAATAAAATCACCCTTTTTTCCTCCAACTTCAGTATTGATAACAATCCAACCATCTACTACTTTATATGGAATATGAGTCGTGAATTTTCCTTCATATTGTCTTTTTGAGTATCCTTTGAAAATCAAACAAGAGGATAAGGATGAAAACATCAGTAGGATTAATATTAATTTATTCATTGTTATTTCGTTAAAGTCCAATTTGTAAATGCATTGACCACCTCTACCCAGTATTTATCTTTATAATTAACTCTACCTTTTTCGTCTATTCCATAAAAATTATGTTCTCGATTCACATACCTTTTCAAGGTTAAATTTCCTTTTTTAGCACGATCAAAATAAACGGGTAGATAATCAGACAAAGCAGCAGAATTATCGTTTGTTCCATAAGCTACATAAATTGGAATTTCTAATTTTAATAGAATTTCTATTGTTGATTGAGCAAATGAATTCCAATTTAAATATTCTGGATGTTCTTTCAAAAATTCAGGGTCATGTATTGCTTTATTAAATTCATAACGGTCATTAATTAAGCTATCTGCTTTACCCCAACTAATTTTATTCGTTTCAGCATCTTTACGAATCCCTCGAATGATTTTCTCTACCCTTCCAAATGGATCGTAGGAGAATAATCCTAATTGCGTTATGTATTTGTTTTTACTTGCCAATACAACCGCTACATGTGTTCCTTGTGAATGTCCTGCAACAACCAATTTTCGTTTATCTACCCAAGTTTGTTTTCTCAAAAAAGCAATCACTTTATTAGCTCTGGAGACATAATTATCCAAAACATCCGCTTGATAAAACGCTTTCAAAAAAACAGAAGCATTCGCTGTATCAGGAACATAGCAATAATCCCTATTTAAATGATTTTCAGCGACACAAAAAGGTGTATTTGGCATTGATATTACCACTAAATGATACTGTTTTCGAATGCTATCCAAATTAAAATTAGCTATTCCACCTCCAAATAATTCTTTCTTTCCATTCAATTCAAAATACATGGGTAAAGGCATTGAACCTTGTAAAAAAAGTAAGACCGGTTTTTTACTTTTCAGTACTGTATCCGCCACCAAAAATTCAATCGTGTCATTTTTCACAGGTAATTGAAATCGAATTACTTCGTTATTGAACAGTTCTCTGGTTTGTGAGAAAGTGATGGAAGTGATAAAAAGAATGAATAGGATCAATATGATTTTCATAAGTAATTTGTTTTTAATACAACAACCCAAATAAATACAAGGGAATCACATTTCCCATACCTATTTCAATGTCGTCTTTGACAATAAATGAATCTGAAACACCTTGAATTTGAACTTGTTTTTTATTTTTCCCTCCAACTTCAAAAGTGTATTTTTCATTCACTAAAAAATCTCCTTTTTCTGCTAAGTGAATCGGGTAAATACTATTCAGTTGATTGACAAAAAACGTTTCTCGATTATTTCCAACATTGTTGTTTTTCGGACTCAAAGTTACTGCTAAATTGGTATTATTCAGGTAAATTTTCTCTGGTTTGGTCAATATTCCAATTCCTTTATTTGGTTTATTTACCTGTTGAATTAACCGTGCACGTTCTAACAATTGCAGCGCATGTAAAAGTGTATTACGCGATACTCCAACAAGTTCACTCATTTTGGAAATATTAATTGTAAATGGAACAGATTGTGCAATTAACAATAACAATTTTTTAAGTTTTACTAATAAACCGTAATCTAAATCTTCCACCGCATGTAAATCTACTTCGATAATTAAATCTATTGTATTTTTCACTTTTTGATGGTAGGAATCTACACCTTCCAAAAAATAAGGATAAGCCCCATGAGATAAGAAATCTTGAAAATATTTTAAAGGTCTTATTTTCTGCATTAAATCTGCAGCAATCTCTGTATGATTGTTTACTATCTCTTCGAGTGTATAACTTGGTACATCCACTTTAGACAAGCCCAAAAACTCTCTAAAAGACAACTCTTTCAATATGTAATTAACAGATCGTCGACTCAAATCTGATTCAGATTTATACACTTCCAAAATAGAAGAAGAGGTAAAAACCACTTGTAAATCTGGAAAATCATCGTAGATCAACTTTATCTCGCGCGACCATTGCGGATATTTATGCACTTCATCTAACAACAAATAAGCCCCCCCTTGTTTTTCAAAAAAAGCAGCAAACCCATATAAATCATGTTCCAAAAAATACAAATCATCCATGGAAACATACACCACCGCTTTTTTTTCTGATTGTAGTTGTTTGGCATACTGCAATAACAAAGTCGTTTTCCCTGTTCCTCTTGCTCCTTGCACGGAAATCAATTGATTCGACCAGTTAATTTGTCCGAATAGATAACGCTCAAACAAGGGTTTAAATCGATTTATTTTAGCAATACTTTTCGTTAATAGCGATTCCATTACTTTTAATTTTGTTAATCAATAACAACAAAAATAATTAAATTTTGTTAATCACCAACAACAAAATAAACTAAAAAGTGTTAACATAAAACAACAAATTAAATCATTTTCTTGACCCCTATTCTCACTTGAGGAACCAATTTCTCCCCTACTTTATACGATGCAACGAAGTCAACTCGAAACACTTTAAACAAATTATCTACCCCAAGAAACACCTCTTGGTAATTTCGTTTTCCAGAAGTATAAATGGCATTGAAACCAACCACTTCTCCTAAATGCAAACGGTTTACTAATGGAACTTTCGCTGTCAACACACCTAAAAAACGATGTTGTGCATGCAGTTCCAAATATGCATCATTGGTACTAAAGGAATAATAGCTTAACGCATTAAAAGAGTTTAATTGATTACGATTGTTATCTCCTACCCCTTCAAAAGTTCCGTTTTTAAGAATATGGGTTTGATTTCCATTGAAATGTTTGTAATCGATGAAGTACATATTTTTTTTATTCAAGAAACCACCTGCTATCACATCGATATTAAATTTCCCCCAATAACCAAATTTCATGGATTTTCCAACACCTAATTCTACATGTGTATAACCAACCGAACTACCTAAGGTTTTAATTCCTTGTTCCGCATTCCAATACATCGTTGGATAACGCGAACCAATTGGTCTACGATACCTACCGTACAATAACTCATAACGTTCCCCGAAAGTATAAGATCCCGAAGTACGTAAAACAAACGCATTGTGCTGTTTAAACGCCAGAGAATCATTTTGAGGCGCTAAAGGATTGTTGGAAGTCCAATGTTCAGGCATATTTGGAATCCACCATTGTTGACTGTGATTGACCAATGCGTTACGCTGCGCATATTCAAGTTGTACTTTGATCTGAGGACCCGAAACTAACACATCTGAATAATTAATATTCACCGCCGTTTTCTCATACAATTTCATGTAATTTTCACGTCCTAATAAGGTATACAAACTATTTACAAAAGGAAAAATAGGAGCCTCATTATTATATTGGTAAATATACTTTTCTGCGCTTATCGACCATTTTCGTTGATTGTCAAAATCAAATTTACCAAAATTGATTTTTCCGTAAAATTTCTTGGAATCCGTTCCATACCTTGTTGTAAAATTCAAAAACTTTCTCACCCCATCCATTCCATAAAAATAATCAACTGCCTGCGTGTCTTTCGTCACAGATTTAGAGAACTGAAAATTCAACGTATTATTCCAACCTTCAACAGTATTGTAATTAATTTTCGGCAAAAGTGCTGACATACTAAAATTCACTTTTCCACCCCTCTCATACCCACTTAAAAACAACTTTCCGAGTGTCATTTTATTTCTACGACTCAAATAGGTGGAATCAATTTTGTAAACAGTATCTTTCTTAACACTTTGCTTTTGATTGTACTTTTGCTCTTCTTGCGTCAATAGTACAGGTCGATTTTTATCCCAATAAACAGAATCCTTTTTCACAGCATCTTCCGCTACGGCAAACACTTGTTTATGAAAGAATTTTTTCGGAAAACGTTTATTTAGTTGGTAATTATAAAATGTACCTACATTCACTAAACCTGCACTAAATCCAAAAATCTTGATACGCGCATTGGATTTAATAGACAAAGGAACACTTACAGTATCATTAATGAATCCATAGGTCTGTTTAAAATATAAAGTATCAATAAAATTTAATCCTTGTCTTTTGGTTACAAATAAATCTGCACTATGAATATTGAAACTTTGATCTTGAATATAGATATACCCTTCATAAACATAATCTGAATGATTACGTGGGGTTACTTTGATTTTATACACTTTGTTCCCATCTTCTTCAAAGGATGATTCTAACTTGTATTTGTATAATAAAATACCACCATCACCAATCGGTGATACAAATTGATTTTCTGTATAACCAGTTAATACAGAAGAATTTTCATACAAATTTAGTTGCACATTCCCCACTCGATTATTACTATAGCCATGTTTAACACCCGCTACTCTCGAGGACTTCATCTCTTCCTTATAATTATCCGGACGTTGGAAATGAAAAGAAGCAACCGATTCAGAAAAACCGATTAACCCTAAATCCGTTGAATCTGGCATTTCAGCTTTCATAAATTTCGGAACTTTTTTAGGTATTGAATCCAAACGTTCTACCCCTTTAATATACACATCTACGGAATAATTATCGAGTAGTTTATTATATACAGGGCGACGTTGATTTGCTTTTTTAATGATCTCGTATCCATAATTTTTATTGTTTTTATGGATTACAGCAGTTTCTAATTCTTTGTCTTGCGTTTGTAAAACAATGGCGATATTGGAAATACGCGTTTTGGAACCTATCGCATATTTTTCGGTTTTATAGCCGATGGAACGAACGACCAAAGTAGGATTTTGTCCTTGTCTCAAGTCTAAGGTAAACTCCCCCATTAAATTTGTCACCGTTCCGTTCGAAGATCTTTCTACTAATACATTGGCGTACGGAATTACATCTCCTTTTGCGTCCACCACTTTTCCTGAGATAGTCAAATACTCTTCTTTGACTCCTAATGCTTGCATCGCAAATGCAACTTTAAATGCCTCATCTTTGATTGCCCCATAACGCCCCGAAGAACCACCATGTCCAGCACTCATATTTGTTTTTAGCAATAACCAATTGGTATCCGTTTTCAACTCACGTAAACGCGCAGTGTATTGCGCTGCTGCCCAGAAAGGAACACGACTATCGTTATATCCATTTGTAACCAATATAGATGGATAATTTTGGTGCTTAATATTATGCAATGGACTATACGACTTGATGTAATCGTATTCTTTTTTGATATAAGGATTTCCAATTTCGTCGAAATGCGCTTTGATGTTAGGCCACAAGGTATCTAACATATCTTCTAAGGTATTCACAAAGGGTACATCGGCAATGATTGCTCCATAGATTTCTGGTCGTTCGTTTGCGATACCTCCCATCAACAAACCACCAGCACTTCCCCCTTGCGCGACAACACGTTTCGCTTTCGTGTATTTCGCATCGATTAAATATTGCGTAGCATCTACAAAATCGTGGATGGTATTTTCTTTTTTGAGTAACATCCCATCTTTGTGCCACCAATCCCCTAAAATACTTTCTCCACGTGGATGGGCTAAGGCATACACAAAACCTCTTTTTAAATACAATAAGGATGTCGGATTAAAGGTTGGAGATTGATTCATCCCATAACAACCGTAGCCTGTAATATACAAAGGATTAGAACCATCGCGTTTTAGGGTTTTCTTATACACCAAATCTACCGGAATTTTCTTTCCATCGCGTGAAGGTGCCCATACACGTTCGGTAACATAATCATCTGGATTATATCCTTGCAATGTATCCACTTCCTTCACTTTATACGTATTGGTTTTCAAATCATACCTATAGGTAATTCCTTGTGTTTTCATGGAAGAAAATCCAAATTCAATCGCAAACGTATCTTTCATTTTTAAATTGGAAAAATACATGACACCTGTAGAATCAATTTCAGGAATTCGTGTAATTTTCTTCGATTTCAAGTGGAATATCAATAATTCTTTACGGGCATTTTTTCTTCTCGAAATATATAAATTCCCCATTTTATGTGTCGCACTAAGTAACACGCTCCCTTTTTCTTCCGGGAAAACAATATGTTCTTTTTTATCCGTTAGTAAATTCACTTCTTTAATTAAAAAATCAGGTGCTTTTTCGTTGGTAAAGACATTAAACCCTTCTCCAGAATAATGATCAATTTCTGTTCTAACTTTAGGTTTTTCACTATACAATTTAACCACTTTTGTTAAATCCCCCTTTAAATCAACCGCAAAAATATCTCCGGTATGGTTCATAAAACTATTCTCAATCAACAAATAACGCTTGGAAAAAGTGGTGGACATACTCAAAGGAGCACCTCGGTTATCCATGCTTTCATAAATTTTGACATCCTGAATAGTATCTGTACCAAGGACATGCAAAAAGACTTGATTACCCAATTTATGTTGCGCATCCTTTTTCATGTAATACACCGATTTATTATCTTTTATCAACACAAATGAACCAACATTTGCGATTTGTTCTTTAAATACACTGTCCTTATCGATGTGTTTAAAATAAAGCGTTCCAAAATCTCCTCCTTCGGTATTAACAGCGTATGCTAAAAGTGAATGATCGTTCGAAATTTGAACATTTTGCAATTGAAAGAACCCCAATTCTTTTTGTAATTCATTTGCATTCAGATATACTTGTTCTACTGCATTTGTATCCCCTTTTTTACGACAATACAAGGGATGTTCTTGATCCGGAATGTTGCGCGAATAATAGTAATAAATACTGTCTTTTTCATACGTTGTTTTATGATTTTCCTTCATCATCGCACGCATTTCTTCAAACATTTTTTTCTGCAAAATGGCTGATGGCTTCATTTTCAGATCCGCGTAAGTGTTTTCCTCATTTAGGTAATTAATAACTTCCGGAGCATCTTTTGTCCGCATCCAATAATAATTTTGCAACACACTATCGCCATGTGTGACATAGTAATAGGGGATTTTCTTTGCTATAGGAAAGTCTTTTTCTTGGGAGAATATAAAAAACGGTAGTGCTAGGAATAAGCAAACGAATAGCTTCAATTTTGTCATAGTATTTTTAGTTAGGGTTACTACCCCAAAATGAATGTGATGCCTGTTCATTCGTGTAGCCTTCGCTACGACACCACCATTCATTGAGGTTTAAGGGAATCTCTAAAAAATGCTTTTTTTTCGTTCAACTTCAAAATTAAACTCCTCATTTACTTAAGTAAACTGCGGGTTTAATTTATTGTTTGCCTCAAAAAATCTAATTTTTAGAACTCCCATTTTTATTTAGAGATTAATTTTAATAATTCAGGAAGGTCTTTTTTGTATTGTTCTAAATCCCATGCGATTCCAAAATAGGATGCATATTGTGCTAAGGGCTCTAAACCTACACTTGCTCTTAAATTATCCACATTATCAGGGTCTTTCAATGCAATTACATAATAGGTTCCATCCTCTTTTCTACCGATTTGACTTCCGTAAATTTGTGGATTTCCCAAACCAAGCGCAACGCGATCTTCTAGTAATGCTAACGATGAAGCTTTTGCATTTCCTTTTTGTACTGCATCTCGCATCATTGGCAGGTACTTTTGTTGCGTTTTTAAATCGGAATGTTGGATTACTAAGAATAAAGTTGAATTTCCCTCTCCTCCAACAACATCAGCACCTAACCATCCACGTTTATCTAATATTTTACGGATGACTTTTAAATTTGCTTTATCTGTTTTTTGAATCTTCTTCCAATGTGCTTTCATCTCATTCGAATTCATTCCAAATTGTTTATCAATGCTATCCAATTGTTGGCGGTATAACTGATCCGTATGATGGATTTCTTTTAACGTTGCAATTAATGGTCGGTCGTACTCTTTCTCACGAACTTCTTGTTTTGCTTTTAGTGTATTCAAAGACGCTTTCCAACGAACATCTGCATGCATTGGCGCAAAATATGCATCGTTGATTAGATTTATTGTATCTACGAATAAATCTCTAGAAATCATTCGATTCAAGTGATAAAACGCACTATCCATTCTACCAGCCTGTGCATTTGCCGCTCCTGCTTGATATCTGTGATTCGGAGTTGCTTTCCATTCGTAATAGGAAAAAGCAGTCGTGTAATTATCAGCTGCTTCGTTGTATTTTTTTACTTTGAACATGGAATCAGCAATTCCAGCATATTCCGCATATTTCTGTTGATTTATTTGTGCCCATGAAAGCGAACTTACAAGTAGACTTACCAAAAAGATTTTTATTCTCATTTTCATACTATTTATTTAGGTTACAAAACTAACACCCTATATTTTAAAAAAATTGTAAAAAATTAACCGATGGTGCTTTTAATTAATTGGTATTTGCAAAAAAAAAGGCAATACTATGTTTGCAAAATTGTATAATTGAGACATCAGCTCCAAAAACAATTTGTTTATAGGTAATACACACGAAAAGTCAAAAGGTTCAATCGAAATTCATATTTTTCTAAAAAACGAAAGTATTATATAAATATTGTTTGAAGGATTAAATCCATAAAAACAGGTATTTATACGTGTATTTTTCGATGTGTAATTAGGGTTAATACGTGATTAAATCACATTTTTCATAGGAATAACGTGTAAAAAATCACATAATTCATAGGAATAACGTGTAAAAAATCACATAATTCATAGGAATAAACATAAAATGAGTATCTTTACATGAATTAAAAAGCATAAAAAAAATGGATAGAATCATTCATAAAGAGCTAGTTAACTGGAAAAAAAAAGCGAATCGAAAACCATTGATCGTTCAAGGAGCGCGTCAGGTAGGGAAAACCTATGCTATCAAAACCTTCGGTAAATTAGAATTTTCACAGTGTATCTATCTCAATTTTGATGAAAATCCAGAATATAAAGATTTTTTTAAGGATACAAAAGATGTAAGTCGAATCGTAAAAAACATTGAACTTGCTTTCGGTGTTCAAGTAAATCCTGAAAACACCTTATTGTTTTTCGATGAAATACAAGAATGCAACGAAGCACTAAATACACTGAAATATTTTTACGAAAATCATCCTGAATATTATATCTGCTGCGCAGGTTCATTGTTAGGTGTCGCAATGAGTCGCGGGAATTCTTTCCCAGTAGGAAAAGTCGATTTCTGTACATTATACCCTTTTTCGTTTGAGGAGTTTTTAAATGAGGTAGATACAAATCTTTATACTTATTATCAAACAATCGTTACATTAGACCCCATTCCAACCTTGTTTTTTAACCAACTTCAAGAAAATTTCAAAATGTATATGCTTACCGGAGGAATGCCAGAAGCAATACTCACCTACCTTACAACCAAAAATACAGAACAAGTTCAAAGCGTGATGCAGTCTATCCTGCGAGCTTACGCGCTAGATTTCTCCAAATACGCTTCCAATAAAGATGTAGTGAAAATTTTACATACGTGGAATTCTATCCCTTCACAATTAGCGCGCGAAAACAAAAAATTTCTGTTTCAAACAATCAAAACGGGCGCGCGTGCCAGAGAATATGAAGATGCAGTCAATTGGTTAGTAAACGCTGGATTGGTGTACAAGATTTACAGGAACAACAAACCAGCATTTCCCGTTTCTGCATACGATGACTTAAATGCTTTTAAAATCTATTTACTCGACGTAGGATTATTACGCCGATTTGCCAACCTTGATCCAAGTATCGTGTTGAATGGAAATTCCTTATATACCGAATTTAAAGGTTCATTGACCGAAAATTATGTACTTCAAAGTCTATTGACACAAACGGAGAACATACCTCGTTATTGGACTTCCGAAAATACAGCCGAACTCGATTTTATTCTACCTTATAAGAATGAAATTATTCCCATTGAAGTAAAATCAGGCGAAAACATCAAGAGTAAAAGTTTAGCTGTATACCGTAAAACCTATCAACCGCGCGTGAGTATTCGTTTTTCGTTAAAAAACATCCAATTTGATGATGGTTTATTGAATATCCCACTTTTTCTAGCGGATAGAACTATACAATTACTCGCAAAAACATAATTTACATTTTTTTCTACTTTCATTGAACCTTTTCAAACTTCGTGAGTATTAGGTTTGTTATCTTAAATAAAACTTCATTGATTACGTTATTAATTTTAAATCAAATGAAATTTCTATATTAGACTCAATATTATCCAGAGTAATATGTGATCTCTCTTATTATTCATATAAAAATGAAAAAGTTTTTAATAACCGCTGTGTTTACTTGGTTTTTGTCGAGTTTTTATGGACAAGACTACTCTCTGTACTACAAATACATGGATAGTATTCAGTATTATAAAGTTCATCAAAATAATACGAAGGTTTTTGAATTATACAAAACTTGCTTCAAACAATTTAAAGGTTTTCATGATGATTACGATGCTGCAATATGCTACACCTACAATACCAAAAATAAAATAGACGACTCGTTATTCATTCAAGCATTTCAAGCTGGTTCTTCCTTTTTTATGTTGTACATGGACTCCCATGATTTTGTTCCATTTTCAATAGTTAAAACGTATCGACTCTATCGTAAACACAAAACGAAAAAGTCAAATTCCATATTTCCCATTTTGAGAATGATTTATAAAGATCAGAAATACCGTAAGAAAGATATTAATTGGAGAAAGAAAAACAACATCGATAGTATCAATGCACAAAAGTTGATTTATTGGGCTAAAAATGAACCGGAACGTTTTAATCGATTCAAAAGTGGAATCGCAGCACAAAACTTACTTGGTGTAATCATTTTTCATGATGGATGGAGATATTTACACCCGATACAAAAAGAGTTGATGGATTTCACACGAAAAGGATGGCTGAATCGAGATGTTATGGCGTATTTGATTGAGAGAACTGGAATGGACCAACAATACTTTAAAATTCAAAAGGATAGTCTAGTAGCAATTCAAGACACTTCCCATTTTTATTGCGAAGGAAAAAAACTTATTTATTCTAATATCAACTGTTTTTTTACTGGGGTAGATAAACAAGAAAACATTCGCTATTTTGCCCCAACAAATCCGATTATTTCGTCACTCGAAATGGAAGAACTACGCAGATTTTTAATGCTTCCAAGTACGGATTTATTATACAAAATGAATCCAACCTACAAACGACTTTCAATAGATGAATACTGTGAATACAGGAAAAAATATTTTTAAACTTAAAGGTACAAGCAAAATGAAAGTAACTATGTTTCTATTAATAATGTTCAGTTTCAACATCGTTTTCTCCCAAAACTACATTGATTTTCAAAAAAACATCACGCGCGCTGAAATTGCAATTTTAGATTCCAATTACACGGAAGCTTCTAACATCTATTACGATCTATTTCAAAACTACAATTTTGTGTTTTTAGGAAATTGCGTGTCTGCTTGTCAATCTGCCATTGCTATCAATAACGATACCTTGGCTTTTTATTTTGCAACTAGAGCAATCAAACACGGGTTAAAGATGAACCAAATCGAAACCGAGAAAACCTTGAAATTGCTACAAACGAAAGCCCAATGGAATACGTTTAGTGCTAATTATGATGCATTACGTGCTATATACACTAAATCCGTAAACTGGGAATTAAGAAAAAAGATTAACGAATTGCACGACCGTGACCAACTTTGGCGCGATAGACACGAACTTCAGTGGTGGAACTTGTTATGGAAGCCACTCATCAAACGTAGATGGTATAAGGAATTGGAAAAAATCGTTGAAATGGAACTTGTTCCGCTCATCAACGAATACGGTTATCCGGGAGAAAAACTGATTGGCGTTGATGAAAAATTCATGCATCATAAATTAAGTGAAGAACCTAATAAATCTTTTATGGTCAAACTTATTCTTATCCATTATTACAGTAAAAACAGAAGTTTAGACGATACTTTTTTAATCAATGAAATTAAAAATGGGAATCTGAACGCAAAACAATTTGCAGACTTCCATGATTTTAGAGCAAGTACTTCAGGTAATAATGATTATTACTGTCAATGGTATTGGAATCTAAAATTTATGATGTCCTTAAATAAGAATATAACAGAAGAAGACGTAAACAAACGTAGAGCCGAAATCGGATTAGGACCACATGAACTTCGCTTACGTGAATTGAAACATTTTATTGAAGGAAGAAAACAACGAAATAATCCCAAACCTTTTGTTGAGATCATTTATTAACTCACATCAACAACTCCCAAAACGTACTCGAATTCACCACCTGCGTACTCGCTGGATGATATTTCTCTGTAAAGGATTTCGTAAACTTCGCTTTTTGTTTCGGATTGTATTTCATACGCATCGATTTGATTGTTTTCAATTTCTTATTACCGTTAAGATTTTCAAATATCAATTTAAATGGTAATTAGGTCTTATTTTATTATTTTTGACATATTAATTCAGCGTATGTTCAAAGAAAAATTATATAACAAATCACTTGGTATCACTTTAAAAACCTACATTCTCACATTAAGTGTTTTTTCATTTTTTCGAATCATACTTTTTAGTGTAGAACATAATAAACTTGAAAATGGAACGCTCAACGAAATTTTTCAAGCTTTTATCATGGGAGTTCGTTTTGACACCGTCATCACAGGGTACATCTTTATATTACCATACTTGATACTTACTATATTATCCTATTTTCAGATTCAATCTAAAGTCCCAGTCAAAATTATCTTTTATTTTTCGTTCACCTTATTTAGTGCAGCTTTTTTAGTTTGCGCCGCAGACATCCCTTATTTTAGTCAATTTTTCGCACGCTTTTCAATTTCCGCTTTTGAATGGATGGATAATCCTGTTTTTGTTTTCAAAATGATAGCTGAAGAACCCAAATATTGGCTTTATTTAATACCATTCTTAGGCATCCTTTATCTCTTTCATAAATTTTACAAAAAGTTTATTTTCCGCAATTTTGATCAAAAAAACAGAGGAAATCTAATGTTGAATATTACGTTAAATATTTTAATGCTTGGATTCATGTTTATAGGTATTCGTGGACGCGTTGAAAAAAAATCACCAATTCGAATAGGTACCGCATATTTTTGCAACAATGCCTTCTTGAATCAGCTCGGATTAAACCCTAACTTTACCTTATTACGAAGTTATATCGACAGTAAAAAAGAAGAAAACCAAGAAATAAAACTCATGGATGATCAACAAGCGCTTGCAAACATGCAACAGTTTTTAAACATCCAAAAAATTGACCCCAACTTTCCCATTGCTCGAAATTATTCGTTTGACAGTGTCACGAATAACAAACCTAACATCATATTTATTATCATGGAAAGTATGAGTGCTGCAAAAATGAAACGTCACGGAAACACACAAAAACTCACTCCATTTCTTGATAGTTTATCGAAATCTTCTATCTATTTTGAAAATACATATACTGCAGGAATTCATACTTTTAATGGTATTTTCAGTACTCTTTTCTCTTATCCTGCACTCTTTAGAAAACATCCTTTGAAAGATTTATCGATGACAAAATATCATGGTATCGCAACTACACTAAAAGCTCATCAATACAGTACGACCTATTTTACTACGCACGATGCTCAATTTGACAATGTAGAAGGATTTCTAAAAAACAATGATTTTGAAACAATCATCTCTAAAAAGGATTATCCAGCTGATAAAGTAAAAACAACACTTGGTGTTCCTGATGATTATATGTTTGAATTTGCAATCACAAAACTAAATAAATTAGCAAAACAAAAATCTCCATTCTTCACAACCTTCATGACGTCAAGTGATCATGGACCTTATTATATCCCTCCTTATTTTAAACCAAAAACAAAAGACATAAAAACTCAAATTGTTGAATACGCAGATTTTGCTTTAAATAAATTTATACAACTTGCTAAAAAACAAACGTGGTTCAAAAACACAGTATTTGTCTTTATAGCTGACCATGGAGCTCCTCTTCGTAATTCCTACGAAATTCCTTTAGATTATGTACATTCTCCACTGATTTTTTATGCGCCATATCTTTTAAAATCTCCAATAACGCATTCTAAAATCGCTTCACAAATCGATGTTTTCCCAAGTATTTTAGGTCTATTAAATTTAAAATTCACCAATAATACACTTGGTATTAACCTCTTTTCAGAAAATAGACCTTATGCAATTATTAATGGAGATGATAAAGTTGGAATCATTGATAACGAATGGTTATTAATTATCAATCAAGATAAACGAATAGGACTTTATCATCATAAAAATAACGACCCTAAAAACTATGCTGCAGTAAAACCAGAACTGGTTGGTAAAATGAAAAAATATGGAGAATCAAACTTGCAGTGTTATCAGTACTTGTTAAAAAACAAAAAGGTCTAACATCGACTATTATTTGAACTTACGCATTAATTATCAAAATTTACAAAATATAAATATTTAATAATTCACTTAATTTAAATATTCCGTCGGAAAATAAATGCAAAAGTTAACATGCAATATTTTGTATTTAACTCAAAAACATGTTTGATTGCGTCATATACTTTGAAAACACGAAGAAATCTCAAATGTTAAAAGATAAATAAATTTGATTTTCCGATTTTCACATCAACAACTCCCAAAACGTACTTGAATTCACCACCTGCGTACTCGCTGGATGATATTTTTCTGTAAATGATTTCGTAAACTTCGCTTTCTGCTTCGGATTGTATTTCATTTCATACGTATCAATACGATCATTTTCAATTTCTAAATAATCAATTTCTGCTTGCTGGGTATTTCGCCAAAAAAAGGTCTCTACACGTCGCTTGTCGTAGGTCAACTTCTTAATACGTTCACTAATAAAGTAATTCTCCCATAATTTCCCGACATCATCTCGAAACTCAATAGGATTGAAATTTTTTATAATACGATTGCGCAAGCCATTATCCCAAAAATAGATTTTACGCGCCTTTTTTAATTCGTTATCTTGGTTATTACTATAGGCTTTCAAACTGAAAATCAAAAAGTTTTTCTCGAGTACATCGATGTATTTTTCGATTGTCAATCGACTTATCCCTAGTTCATTTGCTAAGGATGTTAAACTGATTTCAGAACCTACTCGGTACGCTAACATGAAAACTAAGCGTTGTAAGATTGCCGATTTTTTAATCCCTTCTAAGTTCAAAATGTCCTTGTATAAAAACCCATCTGTCAAATCATCCAAGATACGCGCTTCTTTTCCTGGTTTTGTTACAACTTCTGGGTAATAACCATACACCAAACGATGAGGCATAGCGCGTAACTCTTCAACTACACTGGTATGATTCACCATTTCTTTAAACGTCAATGGAAACAAGCGTATTTCTTCTTTCCTGCCTACCATCGACTCTTTGGTTTTATCAGCCAATTCAAACGCACTACTTCCTGAAGCAATGACTTGAATTTCTGGATAAGAATCCACCATTCGTTTCACTAACAAACCAATGTTATGGATCATTTGCGCTTCATCGATGACCAAAATCTTTGCATACCCTACCATCATTCGCAAACGATCAGTTGTAATGGTATCTAACAATTGTTGTGTATCTGGTTCATCTCCATTCAACCATACAAATTGGAAATTTTCGATTGCCTTTTTAATTAACGAGGTCTTACCTACTTGGCGCGCACCAAATAACACAATCGCTTTTCCTTGAAATAAATACGATGAAATCTCTTCCAGACCAATTCTTGCTATCATACTCACTTTATTACTTATTCAAATGTAATAAAAACCAATAGAATTATTAAGTAAATATCAAAAAAACATAATAATTTGATATTTAAATTTCAAAAAAATATAATAATTTGATATTTAAATTTCAAAAAAATACAATAATTTGATAATTGAGAACAATACAAAAATCTTCTCAAAGCATTTTTTTTAAACTAAAATAAGGTGATTTGTATTTACGCTTCGCCTTCCAACTGCTGATCTGCCTTCACTTCCGAGTCTACTTTCTTCGGAGCAGCATAAGATTGAACATTGGATGGTGTGTGAATGGATTGCTCCATCTCATAAATATTCTCTTCAATTGGCTCGGTGATTGCGCGCGTCGTATCTTTAAACACCTCTGAAAAATTCATATCTTTTTTCATGTCTAAGCCAGACTGCTTAATTTCTTGTTGTAAATCTTCGGAAGCATTCTTAATTTGATGAATTGTCTTTCCTAAGGTGCGCGCCAAATTTGGAATACTTTTCGAACCGAAAAAGATTAATACAAAAAGTAAAATCAATAGTATCTCTGAACCTGCAACATCACTTAAAAAAAGCACCATATTTCATCTGTTTAGGGTGCAAATTTACGAGTAAAAATCACAGAAAAAACAGACTTGGAATAATTTGTTTACTTTTGTTTCCATGCATTTTGTAATCGTAGATATCGAAACCACGGGAGGTAATCCGCAAAACAGTAAAATCACTGAAATAGCGATGTACAAATGCGACGGCGTAAACATCATTGATGAATTCGTTACCTTAATCAATCCTGAAACACCAATCCCTCCTTTCATTGTAAACCTAACAGGCATTACGGATCGTATGGTTGCAAGTGCACCTGTATTTGAAGAGGTAGCACAAACCATCGAAGAATTTTCGGAAGGATGTATTTTTGTAGCACATAACGTCGGGTTCGACTACGGAATGATTCGCGCAGAATTTAGAATGCTAGGAAAATCCTTCTCCAGACCAAATATGTGTACGGTCAAAGCTTCGCGTTTGGTAATTCCTGGATACACTTCGTATGGACTTGGAAAAATAACGAAAGAATTAGGAATAGAAATCAAAGGAAGACACCGAGCTGGTGGAGATGCCTACGCTACAACTATCCTTTTTCAATTACTTTACAAAACGAACCAAGATTTATTACTCGCACAAATAACTTCCAACCTTTCTCCAGATACGCTAAATCCTAAATTGGACCATGAAGCTGTATCAGAACTACCTAATAAAATTGGACTTTATGTTTTTTACAATGAATTCGATCAAATCATTTTCATCGGAAAAAGTAAAAAAATTCGTAAACAAGTAGAGGTCCATCTAGAAACTCCAAAGTCAAAAAAAGGAATCACCATGCGTACAGAAATCGCACGTATCGACTTCCATTTGACACAAACAGAATACGTCGCAAAAGATATTCATAAGAAATTAATCATCAAACACACCCCAAAATACAATACGATTCCAAAAAAAACGATAATTTAATTAGCTAGTAATTAGAAGCGGAGTGTATATTGGAACCTATCTGAATACGACCAATCTTATTTCGTTCAGGTGAATAATGAAAATTGGGGTTACCATTCTGGTCAAACCAATGGAAAATTCCTGGTCATTTCAGGTAAATATAGAATTCTAAATGCAGGTCAATTTTTATTGAAATATTCTAACGGTTTATATTGCTTCTTTTTAACTTTTATCAATCTGTTTGTTAAGTCTTTTCTCCAAACGAAATTTGCGAACCACAAAAACTACAAATTAACAGTATATATATCTCGTAATTACTTGCAATTTCTATTCTCTTTTACTTAAAACATAACTAACTCATAAAACCATTTCCTTTTTGGTTCCCCTTCTCCTCAAAAGACCACAGGTCTCTCAATTCCCCTCCACCTCCAAACATCCCTCAAATTCTTAATGGTAAATACGCACTCCCCACCTCAAAAACCATCGATCTTTAGTTCTTATATGCCTTATATGATTTAAACCAAATTCACCACAATCCCCTGCACCTCAACCTTATCTCCTACAACCAACTTAGCTCTTTTTCTCGTCTCTACTTCCCCATTTCGCATTACCATCTCCTCCTCGACAATCATCTTTGCATGACCTCCAGTTTGTGCTAGCCCTATTGCTTTTAATAATTGTATTAATTCAATATATTCTCCTGAAATCTTAAAATCTTGTGTTGTCATTTCTTTTCTATTAATTTATTAAACACCAAATGTGATGCCTTAAATGGACTAATCTTACCCTCAAGCACTTCCTTTTCTATTTGCTGAATATACGCAGAAGATTGATCCAATAAACGATTCCAAAGTAGGTCACGAACTGACTCTCGCATCCAATAAACAGACTGTTCATTTCTTCGCTGTTCAAAGTAACCATTCTCCTTAATTTCAGCTTCAAACGCTTTAATCATTTCCCATACCTTAAGTACGGACTGTTCATTAAACATACTATAAGATAATACTTTAGGTGCCCAGGTAGAATCTTTAGCTGGAAATAAATGGATCGCTGTACGATAAGTCTGAATAGCTAAATCAGTTTTTTCAGGTAGCTCATCTGCTTTTGTAATAACCACCGCATCAGCCAATTCCATAATTCCTCGCTTAATCCCCTGTAATTCATCACCAGCCACTGGTAACATTAATAACAAAAAGAAATCTGTTAAAGCGTGTACGGCAGTTTCAGATTGACCTACCCCGACTGTTTCTACCAAAATAACTTCAAATCCTGCTGCTTCACACAACAAAATCGACTCGCGCGTACGTTGTGCTACTCCTCCCAAGGAATTACCTGAAGCTGTAGGTCGAATATATGCCAATGAACTACTCGCCAATATATTCATACGTGTTTTATCTCCAAGTATACTCCCATGACTTCGCTCACTACTTGGGTCAACAGACAATACCGCTACTTTTATTCCTTGAGAAACAAGTTGTATCCCTAAACTTTCAATAAAGGTACTCTTACCTACACCGGGAACCCCCGTAATTCCTATTCGAATAGACTTCCCTGTAAATGGTAAACAACGATCTATGAGCTGTGTAGCTTTTTCTTGATCTGACTGTATCGAACTCTCAATGATGGTAATAGCAGAAGAAAGCGATGAACGTAACCCATTACGCAAACCTACAAAAAGCGACTCTACAGAAAGAGATTCTTTAAAATTCTTTCGATGCTTTAACCAATCTTCTTCATTATGTGTTGTCATTATCTATCTATCTTCTAAACAAAGTTAATCAATGTTTTGTTATCTTTATTCGTTTAAATTATACTTAATAATCTGAAAGAGTCACGCGAAACTCAATCCTCCTAAATTAGGACAAAAATGGTTAATAAAAAGACTTTTACTTACTCAAAAAAACGAACAGAAATCACTTTTAAATTATTAATTATCTATTTATTAATAAGTTATATCTCTTTTAATTCAAGTGCACAAGATGTATTACCAACAAAAAAAACAGTTCCTAAAATCATTAATTTCACCATTACTTCTATTACCTATTATGGATTCTCGTCTCAAATGACACAACATTTCTTTCGAGATTATCCCTACGGAAAATTTCACTTGAAACAAGATTGGAAAACATGGAGAGGAATGGATAAATTTTATCATAATTATGGCTCCTATCAGATGAGCGCGCTTTTTTATCAAGCAAATAAATTATCTGGTTTTGATTCTATTAAAGCTTTAAACTTAGCTTTTTTAGAAAGTACACTGTTCAGCACAACCAAAGAATTTGCAGATGGACACATAGACATTGGCGGTTGGTCGTGGTATGACATACTTATGAATTTCACAGGTAATTCACTCTTTTATTCGCAACAACGTTTTTTAGGAAAACAAAAAATTTACTATAAATACAGCTATTTTTCAAGTGACTTACAAAAATACAATCCAACTGTACTAGGTACTTCATACAAGAACTATTGGCTAAAAGACTATAATGGAGAAACATTTTGGCTAAGTACTGCACTCGGAGATTGGAATTTAACAGGAAATAAATGGCTCAAACCCTTAGGTATATGTGTTGGATACGGTGCAAATAACCTCATCGAAGAATGGGATAACCCTAGTTCATTTACGCAACCAAGATATAGTCAATATTACCTTGGATTAGATATAAATTGGCAGCAAATTCAAACAAACAACAAAGTCCTTAAAACGGTATTTTTTCTACTAAATCGCTTTCGATTCCCACTACCTAGTCTTGAAATTAATTCACTCGGAAAACTTCAATTCCATGGCTATAAATCTTAACTACAATATCCAAATAATTCATCTATATTCATGCTATCTTATACAAAAAAACAACTTACACGACTCTTCTCATCTAACCGTAAATTTATTAACCACTTATGACTTCAATTGGTTTACTCTCTGACACACACAGCTTCCTCGACCCGAAGATTTTTGAATATTTTAAAGATGTCGATGAAATTTGGCATGCAGGCGACATTGGATCGATCGAAGTTACTGACAAACTAAAAAAATTTAAACCACTTAGAGCCGTTTATGGCAACATAGACGACCACATTCTACGAAGCGAATTTCCAGAATTTAACCGTTTCACCATCGAAAAAGTAGATGTACTCATGACACACATAGGAGGGAAACCTGGTAAGTACTCCAAACCTGCTTTCGAAGAACTGGAAGTCCAAGCGCCAAAACTCTTCATCTGCGGTCACTCCCACATTCTCCTTGTGAAAATGGATCCAAAATATAACATGCTATGGATGAATCCTGGTGCATGCGGCATAAAAGGTTTCCATCAAGTAAAAACCCTACTAAGATTCCAGATCAACGAAGATAAAATCCAAAACCTCGAAGCCATTGAAATCGGAAAACGAGTTTAAACGCTAGTCATTAAAGGACTCCATAAACTAATATAGGACACAGTCCTATCGAGAAGAAGAACATCCTATCTATCATCATTATCTCCTCCTCCCTCATCTCCTGAAATCCTTCGGAACGTCACTTCGTCACTCGTAACTCGTAACTCGTAACTCGTAACTCATTTCATACTATTCCTTATATTTGTACGTTATCTAACCGCAATGAGGATCTTAATATTATTCTTTCTTATTTTAATCTCAGGGAAATTCTTCTCTCAAATTGGCGGTACTTCAAGTTTTTCAGCTCTAAATCAATCTTTTTCTGCACGTGCTACAGCATTTGGTGGAAACTATATTTCAATAAAAGATGCTGATGTTAATCTTGGAATTCTAAACCCATCATTGCTGAACGAACAAATGAACAATCAAATCGGTTTTAGCCACCAACTACAAACTGGTGGAGTTAATTCTGGGATGTTATGTACTTCACGAAATTTAGTTAAAATACAAGGATTTGGCAGCTTATCCCTACGATATATTGACTATGGGAAAATGCAAGAAACTCTCGAAAATGGAACGGTAATAGGAAAGTTTACACCCGCTGATTTTATTGTAAGTGCTGGATATGGTAGAAAAATTAAAGAAAGATTAAGTATAGGACTTCAAGCATCTCTTTTATACTCCCAATATTCTTCGTTTTTTTCTTTAGGTGTTGGTGTTGATATTGCTGCGACATATATAAATAAAGAAAAACAAACATTATTGACACTCGTAGTTAAAAATATTGGAACTCAGTTTAAAGGATTTGTTTCGAAAAGTAACACAATGCTTCCTACAGAAATCCAAATGGCATTTTCACATAAACTTTCTCACGCTCCTTTTCGTTTTTCGTATCTTGCTCATCACCTTAATTATTGGGATATTTCATATCAGAACCCTAGTAATTCAGGAAAAGTTGATCCCTTAACTGGTGACTCTATTAAAGTAATTCAGGCAAATATCTTTCAAAAAATCGCACATCATTTTACACCTCAAATTGAATTTCTTTTATCCAAAAACCTCCACCTAAGATTGGCTTTTGATTATCATCGTCGTGAAGAATATAAATTAACAAACAGACCAGCAATGGCAGGTTTTTCATTCGGTATAGGTATGTATTTTAAACGTTTCAGTTTAGACTATGGACTTAAAATATACTCTGCTGCAGGATTCTTAAATGGTATTACATTAACCACAAATCCAATTAATTGGAAGAAATCTGTCAACTAATTTTACTATCGTGCATCAAAAAGTTCTGTTAATCACACCTCCTTTTACACAATTAAATACGCCATATCCAGCAACCGCTTACCTGAAAGGTTTTTTAAACACACAGAATATTGAAAGTATTCAATGTGATTTAGGTATCGAAGTAATATTGAATCTGTTTTCAAAATCAGGTTTGACAAAAATTTTCAAGCATGCTAAAAACTTTAAAAACAGCTCTCAAAACACACAAAGAATTATACATTTAAAGGATAATTACATAAATACGATTGATAGTGTAATTTCTTATTTACACGACAAAAACCCAAGTGTCGCTCATCGTATATGCGAACGAAATTTTCTCCCTGAAGCTTCCCGTTTCGAGCAATTAGAAGACCTCGATTGGGCATTCGGGACCATGGGAATCAGAGATAAGGCAAGACATCTTTCAACACTTTATCTTGAAGATTTAGCTGACTTAATCAGCGAAACAATAGACCCACACTTCGGATTTAGTAGGTACGCAGAACGTTTAGCTCGCTCAGCATCTAGTTTTGATGAATTATATTCCAATCTTCAAAATAATCCTACCTACATTGATGAAATAACATTGAATATCCTTGAAGAGAAGATAAAAAATGAGAAACCATCATTAGTCGCTATTACTGCACCGTTCCCTGGAAACGTATACAGTGCATTTCGATGTGCTCAATTTATCAAAAAACTTGATTCTACAATCAATGTCACTTTCGGTGGTGGATATCCAAATACAGAATTAAGAAGCCTAAAAGATGTACGTGTTTTTGAGTTTTTTGATTTCATTACACTCGATGATGGTGAAGCTCCTTTACTCAACATCATCGAATTTTTGGATGGAAAAAGAAACCTAAACGAATTAAAACGTACGCTAGTTCTTCAAAACAACTCAGTAGTTTATATTAACCATTCAAAAACACCCGATTTCAAACAAAAAGATGTCGGTACACCTGATTATTCTGACCTTCCTTTAAACAAATACCTGTCCGTCATTGAAGTTGCAAATCCCATGCACCGTCTATGGAGTGACGGACGATGGAATAAATTGACTCTCGCTCACGGGTGTTACTGGAGCAAATGTACCTTCTGTGATGTTTCATTAGATTATATAAAAATTTATGAAGCAACTACTGCAACAATGTTAGTAGATAGAATGGAAGAATTAATTGAGCAAACAGGAACAAATGGGTTCCATTTTGTGGATGAAGCTGCTCCTCCTGCATTAATGAGAGAGGTGGCTCTGCAAATTATTCGCAGAAACTTAATTGTTATCTGGTGGACAAACATACGCTTTGAAAAAAGTTTTTCCTATGACCTCTGTCGTTTATTAGCAAAATCTGGATGCATAGCCGTTTCAGGAGGACTAGAAGTTGCCTCCGACAGATTATTAAACCTCATTGATAAAGGTGTAACGGTACAACAAGTAGCGCAAGTTACTGACAACTTTACCCAATGCGGAATAATGGTACACGCATACCTTATGTACGGATTTCCTACTCAAACTGCTCAAGAAACACTAGATTCACTAGAAATGGTTCGCCAACTTTTCGAATTAGGTATTGTTCAATCAGGTTTTTGGCATCAATTCGCACTTACTGCTCACAGTCCTATTGGATTAAATCCTGAAAAATTTAAAATTAAAATCACGGGACTTCAAAATGGGACGTTCGCAAACAACGATCTCTATCACGAAGATAAAACAGGTTGCGATCATGCGTTATTTAGTGAGGGGTTAAAAAAAGCACTATTCAACTACATGCATGGTATTGGCTTTGACCTACCTCTAAATTCCTGGTTTGATTTTAAAATACCGAGAACATTAATTCCTCGCACTTACATTGAGCGCGCTATAGAGAATCAAAATACAAGTGATTTTAAAAATTCAACGAAAATTTATTGGATTGGTCCCAAACCTATTTTTACCGAATTTACTTCAAACAAAAAAGGAAAAACCATTCAGAAAATAAATATCCAATTCACTACTCTCAAAGAAGAATTCACGCTCTCTTTCAACAAAAATATCGGATTACTTATTCAAAATTGGATCGAACAACTCCTTGAAAACAAAAAATTAAACATTGAAAACCTACAAGAAGACCTTTCAAAACAGCAACTCGGAAACCTAAACGAGTTAATAAACACACGAAATTTTTCTCTTCTAAGAGATCTAGGTCTCCTTTTCATATAATCATAACTCACAGTTATGAAAGAGCGAAAAAGGATAACGATGGGAGAAGCCCATCTAAGCGAATCTCTTTACCGAACTATCCCTACCAAAACCCCCATATTAATATACATCCCTGTAAAATCTATTTGGTAATTATTACGATAGTGAGTAAACTGTTGCTCATCCGCATATTTACTCAAAAAGAAACCTCCTCCTATATAAGTATCTAGACAAATGATATCACGAACTATCTTTTGATAACCTAACACATATCCCATATACCCTAAATTCAAATTTCGCTTGATTTCTTTCGTCTCATTTTCGACCATAGAAGTTAAATTTAAACGACGATAAAATAATTCTGACCCTATATAAAATCCTTTCAATTGTTTACTTGGAAATTTAGCTAAATACTTCCTAACCTGAATATTAATACCATAACCTAATGCTTCAACATTCGCTAATGTGTAAGTTTTATTTGCACTTACGTCCTTATAAGTAAATTCTTGCGCATTCAAATAAGGCTTAGCCAAACCTCTAGTAGAAGCATAGGTCCCCATTAGACCTATATTTATAGAATAATTAGGAGAAATCAAATGCTCATGCGTAAGCTGTATCGTTCCTTGTGCTGCACGAAAAAGATCTAACTTTATATTTTTAGTTCCATGATTAGATACGTCTTGACCAAAGACAGTAAAGACAGCACTTAAAAAGATCAAAAAAATTAATCCTCGCATTAAATCAATGTTGTATGATACCAATAGTAACACCAAAACGAGGAATAACACCTGAATAATCTAAGTTAGATATTCCTCTATAACGAGTAAAAGATGTTTCTCCATCAACTTGTGACAAACGTAATCCCCCACCAAAATTCACATCAACAGTGAATATCTGATTTACAAAAACCTGACAACCTATAAGTACGCCAAAATAATAAACATTATAACTAGACTTTGTTTCATTTGAAAGCATTGAATATGTTCCTGAAGTAGGATCTAATGTTTCGGTTGAAGTCATTTCATAAGAATTTATTCTCCTAAACATAAATTGTGAAGCTAAATATATCGGATAATTCGTCTGAAAACTGCCTTTCCCTAAATAATTACGATATTGTAATTCAGCACCATAACCGATATTCTCTTTAGGACTTCCCATACTAGAACCGTATGTAGCGATACCATTCACAAGTATAGACTTACGGCTACCTATCGGAAACTCAGCACCCGTCCAAAATGTACCCCCGAAAAAACGAAGCACATCATTTTTTACAATATATTTAATTGTATCGTTTTTAGGATACTTGATACCTTGTGCATAACTAATCGAACTAGCAATTAAAATAAGTAAAGAACTCAAAATTAAATTTTTCATAGTACATTTTTTCTTCAAATTTAATGTTAAACATCAAAAATTCAATCCTAGATAAATATTAATATGAAATTACTAGCAATCTTGTAAATTCTAATGTAATTTATTCATTCTTACTTTTGCACTATAATAATTTCTAAACCAAATCGGAACTCTACCAACCTCTCTAATATCCCAATGTTTTGAACCATCTTTTCCAAGTTTAAAACTTGCAAACAAATTAAAATCCTTCCCTTCTGCAGAATTATCAAAATAATAAGAACGATAGGCTAATTGTGAAGCTTCATACATTAAATCCATAGTACGTAAATAACGACTTCTAATTTTATCTTCTGGAACATCATGACCAAGTTGCTTAACCCGAACCTCTTTCACGCGATAAACATTAATCTCAGGATCTTCTGTAGAAACAAAATAAAAATAAACCTTGTACCCTTGAGCTTTGGCCTCCTGAATAAAGTCCAATTTACCACGATGTGAAAATACAGTCTCAAAAGAAAATTTCTTATGAGATCGAAGCAAAACTGTGCGAATATAAGTAGCTAATAATTGTGCGAAACGTTCACGAAAATGTTGATCTAATAAGTGAACAACATTTCCATCTAACGAAAACATAGATCTCAATTTGAATTCGTTTAAATCACCTAAAACTAATCCAGACAAAAGTACAATTGATATAAACTCTTCGTTATCAAACAATACTTGGTAATTACTAAAGTTACAACCTTTATCCTGTAAGTCCTTTGCAATATCATCGGCGTTTAGATAAATTCCAAAATCCAAAGGTGTGCCATTTTCTTTTTTATAGGAACGTAACGAGTTGATGATAGAACTCTTTCCAGATCCATTTGGTCCTGCAAAAATTCGAAGTCGTAATGTTTCGCTAGTCAAGCGCTAAAGGAAAATTGGAAGAATCCGGTAATTCAACTAACACAACAATTCTTCCATCTTTAAATTCGCGTACGATTTGATTGCCTGCTTTCTTAACAATCGATCCCGCTAATTCAAAAGCAACAGAAGATGCTAATCTAACTGCCTTTTCAGATTTACTTACTAATAAACGCTTTGTAAGATATGACTTGTCAATCCGATTACTCATATTCAAAAATACTTTTTTTTGATCGAATTTCAAACTATTTTTTACATTGTGACAAAAAATACAAATTTCGTTTTTCGCCCCAATAAGGAACTAAAATATTGCCATTCAACTGATTAACAAACAATTCTTTCGCTTTCTCTAAATATTCCAAGGCATTCTTTGCTCCTCCTCCAAACATCTTTGGTGTAAAAAAAACCGCAACTCCTTTCAAATGATATATACGAGGATTTAAAGGATTAATCGCTTTTGCCGAATCTATATTTGCATTAAAAATATCTCCTTGCTTTTTCCAACGACTACCACCATCAACAACCAAACGTGCATTAGCTATTAATGCAGCTAAAATATATGTTTCTTCATTTTTAGGTTGTAATTGCTTAACTTTAAGTAAAAAATCATCTGCAACATCCAAATACATATCTCTCGTGTCTTTATCTATTTCTTTTTCTCTATAAGAAATCATAGCCTTGGAATAAGCAGCATAATAATTAACAGCAAAATTTTCAGACTCCATATTAGCCATTAGTTCCAATTTTGACGAGGCCGCCATTTTTTTAGAAAATACCTGTGTGGTATCAAATTCTAAAAATGTCGCAGTTAATTTTTCTTCCAGTGTTTGTGCTTTTAGTGAACTCAATCCTGTAATTAATAGTATTAATAATACTGTATTTTTCATTGTTTTCATTATAAAATTATAAATCATCTTGATTAAACTGTGTAAATGAAAAATTCATCCCCACAAAGATCGAACGGTACATCGGTGGTACAATTGGATAGCTTGACTTCCCATCCATAGAATAACGATAACCCAATACATTCTTAGTATTCAACATATTATCCAAACTTACATAAAATACTGCAAACACTTTTTTAAATGACTTTAAATAAGAAGCGGTCATCGCTAAATTTTGATAATCCTTCACATGATCAGATAAAAAATTAACCGTAGGTGATGGATTGTAATAAGGTCTTCCGCTTGAATAATTATAACTGAAGGAAAAATTTGTATTTATCTTCTCAACCAAATATTTTAAAATAATATTTAAATTATTTTTCGAAACATAATCTGGTGTTACTTTATCCGTATAATTTTGGTACAATCGCTTCGTGTCTATAAAACTATAAGAAATCCAATAGTCTAGATTCTTTACACTCTCTTTATCGCGCCAAAAAACATCTATTCCTTGTGCGTATCCACTGCCTGTATTATCTAAAACACCAAAATCTGTGCGAAATTGGTTTGGTGTATAAGCAACTCCTTTTTCTCGAATTAACTGCTGATAATCTTTATAATATCCTTCTAAACGAAATACCCTACCCTTTTTCATATATTGGTAATTCAACATATAATGTATCGACTTTTGAAAATCAGGACGATAACCTTGAATCAAATAATTTACTGCAGCAGTCTGGTAAAATGACCCTCCTGCAAAAGATAATTGGGTGTTTTTTCCTGTACGGATTGCAAAGGATAAACGTGGTACCAAATTTCCTTTTGCTAATAGTTGTGAATATTCACCTCTAACCCCTGGTTTCAATGCAAATTTACGGCCTATTTTAAACTCAGCTTCTGTATAACCTGCAGACAATAATTCATCGAATTTTCCGAATGTCATATCGTATTTTTGAATATATGAAATTCGTTGGATTTCAGTACCAACTAACACATTAAATTTCTTATTTGCTTCATATCGTAATTCAGCACGGCCTTGTACACGACCATCATTCTTATAAATATTAAACAATCCAAAACCGATATCGTCTGTATTATTACTGAACGAAAATGCCGTAAAATAATTTAATTTGTTAGTCGCTGCGTAAGTAAATGATGAATTAAAATAAGTATTCTCATTCTCTAAATTATAGTTTATTTTTGTCCCAGGAACCATTGGATTATTAATCTCAATTCCAGATTTGGAAAAAGATTTGGAAAAATTCATTTTAAATAATCCTTTATCGTTGTCTAATTTTGAGATCCAACGCGTAGAAAAGGTTCCTCCTTGCGGTACTTTATAAAATTTAACATTTGTAGGTGTCAACCCATAAAAAGGCGCTAAATTTTGGTAATTACCCGAATATTCGATCGCATTTTTCTCCATTAGCTTTGTACCCGAAACAGAAATACCTGCCATATTTGCTCCGACATTCAAATTGCTTTTCTCAGGTAAATCATTTGTTTGTAAATCCAAAACCGCGGATAATGCTTGACCATAGCGAGCTGTGTAACCACCACTACTGAAAGAGGTGCCTTTAAATTGAAAAGGATTAAATCGACTTCGTTGAGACACTCCTGGAACACTACTCTGAAAAGCATTTTGCGCAATCATACCGTCAATAATCATCGAACTTTCATTCACATCACCACCTCGTACCATTAATCCTGTCTGATCCCCCCCATTGCGCTGAACACCCGGTAAAGTCTGAATAGCTCCGACTATATCTCCTTGTCCTCCAGCTGTAGTAACAATATCTAAGGGCTTTAGTACCGCAACACTTCGTTCATTAGAAGCTTCAATCATTCCTGCTGAAATCACCACTTCCTCCAACATTTTTTCTGGGAAAGTCATCACCAAATTCAAAACTAACTCTTTATCCGACAAATCGATAGGCTTTTTTATCTTTTGCAAGCCAATACTTGAAACAATCAATGTATCTACTCCGACTCTATTTACAACAAATGAAAATTCTCCTAACTCTGAAGAAACACTTCCAACTTTTGCTAATTTCACAAAAATATTAGCGTACATGACTGGTTTACCATTTTCGTCTTTCAATGTACCCTTTACTATTGTTTGTGCATTTAACATTCCCGCAAACAATACAAAAACAATTAACCCTAAAAATCTCATCATATAATTTTTGTTTCACAAACCATCTAATATTTCTGAAAGCGCGTAAATCAACACAATGGACAAAGTCCATCACAACTTATCTTCTTACCAAAGGATAGATTAACTTCTCCAAACCGTTCAACTTAATCTCCATCATCTGAGCCAACTGGTTTCCTAACTTTCCTTTTGGGAATCCTTTACTCTGATACCAAACCAAATAGTTCTCAGGAAGTTCAATCAATAATTTACCATCATACTTCCCGAAAGGCATACGCGCGTTAGCTAACTCAATTAACTCTTTCCTACTATCACGTTGAAAATCATCCAAAACTAAACTTCTAATATCAAGTCTTTATTAAAACCCTATTAAATCTATCACTCAAATTACAGAAAACCTCATCCGAAATCAACGAACATCTAAACTCTAATGTCATTAATTCCAAGTACTTAAAATTCAAAATATAACACGAATGGGAACTTCCAATCGTTTATTCTACTGAGCTACAGTAGGCTGTTGAGTAACCGCTCTATACGTAAATGTCTCACAAATCTTTCTTCTTGCAAAACGTGTTTGGATATCTGATTGACATAATTTTATATACAATTCTCTTGATACTCCAAAATATTCGTAACTATTACCATCCGAAAAATCAAGTCGCAATACTTGTCCTTTGTGATTAAAATCTACCAATAAATTGGAAGAGATACTTTCAATATATTTATCCTTATTGGAGGCAGCAGTTTCAGGTGAAATACTCACTAAAAAATGATAACCTTCAATCACTTTTTTACTAACTTCTTCAGCTTCTAACTTTTTAACTTCTTCTTGAAATTTATCAGGATGATACTCTTTTACTAATTTTCGATAAGCATTCTTCAACTCAGCTAACGTAGTTGAACGTTCAGCACCATATAATTTTCTAAATTCTGTAATTCGCTTCATGTTGTGTTTAGTTTTATCCTTGACAAAATGAAGTATCAAGAAATTATTTTATTATTTATTAATTTTTAGTAGGTATCTTAGTTAGTGTTTCTAATAAATAACCCCAATATTTTTGAACAGAAGAAATCTGTACTTTCTCATCCGGTGAATGTGCTGCACGTATATTTGGTCCAAAGGAAATCATGTCCATTCCTGGAAAATGTTTTCCTAATATTCCACACTCTAATCCTGCATGACAAGCCTTGATTTTTGGCTCTTCATTGTATCGTTGAATATACAAATCTTTCATAATAGTTAAGATTGGAGAATGTGCATTCGGTGACCAACCTGGATAATCTCCATTTTGAACAACTTCACAACCAATCAATTCAAAAGAAGACTTAACCATATTAGCGACGTCTTTTTTAGTGCTTTCGACACTACTGCGTTGTAAAGATTGGGTAGTAAAAGAACCATCTTTAATGATAACACGTGCCAAACTTGAAGAAGCTTCTACCAAACCATCAATATCCGGACTCATTCGAAAAACTCCATTTACAACAGAATATAGAGCATCTACAAATTTAATGGTCTCAGCTACTGAAACCGCCTCGGAAGGTAATTGAACTGATTTAAATTCAATCACTAATGCTTGCTCAACTGTTTTAAATTCAACTTTCAATTCTGCAGAAAAAGCCGCTAATAAACGCTCAATTGTAGATTGCTCTTTCGCAGAAAACACGATACTAGCTTTCGCTTCTCTTGGTATTGCATTTCTCAAGCTTCCTCCATCAAAGGATGAAATTCTAACTGAAGTATGATCCAGTAAATGCCTAACAATACGGGTCATCAATTTGTTCGCATTACCTCGTCCTCGATGTATATCCATACCACTATGACCACCCAACAATCCTTTAATAGTAATCTCTATTGCTTGTGATTCGGGATCAACTTTCTCGTTAGAATATAAATACGAAGAATTTGTATCGATCCCTCCTGCGCACCCAATAGACAACTCATCGTCATCTTCTGTATCTAAATTCAATAAAATAGTTCCAGAAATGTTTTTAGGATCAACATGAATTGCTCCTGTCATTCCAGTCTCTTCATCGATTGTAAATAATGCTTCAATCGCTGGATGTGGAATATCTGTCGACTCCAATAAAGCCATTATTGTTGCTACACCTATACCATTATCCGCACCCAAGGTTGTTCCATTTGCAGTTACCCAATCTCCTTCTATCAACATTTCAATTCCTTGTTGATCAAAATCAAAAACAGTATCCCCATTTTTTTGGTGTACCATGTCTAAATGGGATTGAAGAACCACTGTAGCTCTATCTTCCATCCCTAGAGTTGCAGGCTTTTTAATGATAACATTATCAATGGCATCCTTGATAGTTTCTAAACCTAAACGTTTTCCAAATTCCATCATAAAAGCAACTACTCTCTCTTCTTTTTTAGAAGGTCTTGGAACTGCATTTAATTCTGCAAAATGATTCCACAATGCCTTTGGTTCTAAATTTTTTACTAACATATTTTAATTTTTTAATTTTTTTTCTCTACTACTCCGTCACTTACGTCACTCATATCTTCCTTCACTCGTCTCTTCCGTCACATGTCACTTCGATTCCTGAAGCTAGTTTACCTTGAGCTTGTCGAAAAGAGGACCATCACTTATTCTTGATAATCTTTTTCAAATACAAGTCCTCCACCTTCGTTCTTGCCCATGGTGTTCTTCGCAAAAAATGCAAACTGGACTTGATGGTAGGATTATTATTAAAACAATTTATCGGAATTAAATAGCCTAAATGTTCCCATCCTAGTCTTTCGACTAAATCGGTTACTATCTGCTCTAATTTAACTCCGTGTAAAGGATTGTTCTTTTGCTCTTCAGCCATTAATCTATTTGTTTTTTTAGACGTTGAATTTTATAAAAATAGTTTAATCGAGGCAGACAAAAAATTAATTCCGCAGTTTACAATAGTAAATGAGGAAATTAATTTTGAGGTCGAACGAAGAAAAAACTATTTTTAGAGAATTCTAAGCTAGCTTTCTAAATTTAATTCGTTTCGGAGCAGCTTCTCCCAATCGTTTTTTTCGATTCTCTTCATAATCAGAATAAGACCCCTCAAACCAATATACTTGAGAATCTCCTTCAAATGCTAAAATATGCGTACAAATACGATCTAGAAACCATCTATCGTGCGAAATTACTACAGCACAACCTGCAAAATTTAAGATTCCCTCTTCCAAAGCACGTAAAGTATTCACATCGATATCATTGGTTGGCTCATCTAATAACAATACATTAGCTTCCGTCTTCAAGGTCATCGCTAAATGCAAACGATTACGCTCACCGCCAGATAAAATTCCTACTTTCTTATTTTGATCCGATCCAGCAAAATTGAATTTAGACAAATAGGCACGTGCATTAATTTTCTGATTCCCTATCTCTATAAACTCCATCCCATCAGCTACTACCTCAAAAACAGTTTTTTCAGGGTGAATATCTTTGTGACTTTGATCTACGTATCCAATTTTTACCGTATCTCCAACATTAAATTGACCTGCATCTGGCATTAATTCATCCATGATCATTTTGAAAATGGTAGTCTTACCTGCTCCATTCGGACCTATAATTCCAACGATACCAGCAGGTGGTAATTTAAAATTCAAATCATCATACAATAATTTATCCCCGAATGATTTAGCAACTTTATCTGCATCAATCACATTCATACCTAAACGAGGACCATTTGGAATTGGAATTTCCAATACGTCTTCTCTGTCTTTTAAATCTTCGGATAATAATTTGTCATAATTAGACAAACGTGCCTTACTTTTAGCTTGTCTCGCTTTTGGATTCATACGCACCCATTCAAGTTCTTTCGCTAACATTTTCTGACGTTTAGAAGCGGTTTTCTCTTCGTCTTTTAAACGGTTACCTTTTTGCTCCAACCAAGAACTATAATTTCCTTTCCATGGAATACCTTCTCCACGATCTAATTCAAGAATCCATCCCGCAACATTATCCAAGAAATAACGGTCGTGCGTCACCGCAATAACTGTTCCTGCATATTGTTGTAAATATTGTTCTAACCAATCAATAGATTCAGCATCCAAGTGGTTGGTAGGCTCATCTAATAACAATACGTCTGGTGTTTTTAATAATAAACGACATAAAGCAACACGACGTTTTTCACCACCAGATAAAGTTTCAATCAACTGATCGTCTGGTGGACAACGTAATGCATCCATTGCACGTTCTAATTTTGTATCTAATTCCCATGCATCTAATGCATCAATTTTTTCTTGAACAACAGCCTGACGGGCGATTAATTTTTCCATTTTATCAGGATTCTCTAGAATCTCTGCATCCATGAATTTGTTGTTGATATCTTCGTATTCTTTCAACAC
>CALPMT020000035.1 GCA_943324745.2 Chitinophaga pinensis
ATTTCTCAACGGTCCTTCATCTCATCTGTTCCTTTTTGTTTGCATTCCCCACCTAATCCTTCTATTAAAGCTCCCTGAGATTCTCCAAGGGTCACTCCATTAATCTCTTTTCCCAGACCGCAGGTCTCTTAATACACTCCCCAAACTTCCACTTCCCTTAATTTCTCAATTTCTCAACGGTCCTTCATCTCATCTGTTCCTCTTTGTTTGCATTCCCCACAAACTTCCAATGTCCTTCCTTTGCCATTTCCTTATATTTTGAGACCTTTGTGCAAAAAACTTTGAGTACTTTGTGTTAACCAAACTTACCATATCATGAAAGGTCAACTCCATAAAATGCGTGTCTCGCAAGATACCCCAGTACAATATTTCTTAGAATTAGACGCAACAATCTGTATGAACGATTACATCGGAAAATCCATCACGCTTTCTTGGAGTGGTGTCATTCAATGTGTATCATGTCAAAAGGTGACGAAAAATTCATTTGGTCAGGGATTTTGTTATACCTGTTTTACACAATCTGCACAGGCTGCTGAGTGTATCATTCGACCAGAATTATGTCGTGCGCATCTCGGAGAGGGGAGAGACGTGGAGTGGGAAGAGGCGAATCACAACCAACCGCACGTAGTATATTTAGCACAGTCTGATATCGTAAAAGTGGGGGTAACCCGAGAAACACAAATTCCAACGCGTTGGATTGATCAAGGGGCGGTGGCAGCGATTAAAGTGGCTGAAACACCGAATCGTTATTTGGCAGGAGTGTTAGAGGTTGCGTTAAAAGATCATTTCTCCGATAAGACTAACTGGCAACGTATGCTGCGCAATGAAGTGGATGAAAGCATTGATTTAGTAGAAGAAAAATGGCAACTCGAAGGAATTTTACCAGACGATTTATTACAGTATTTTACCGAAGATGATGAAATACTAGCTTTCGAATATCCGGTGAATCAATATCCTACAAAAGTGAAAAGCATGGCCTTAGAAAAATTAGGTTCAGTAGAAGGAATTTTGCAAGGCATCAAAGGTCAATACCTTTTGTTTGATGGAGATCGCGTAATTAATTTGCGTAAATATTCAGGGTATATGGTTGAATTTGAATCATGATATAAAAATGTAGGGATGTAGCATGTTACATCCCTACATTTTTATATCATGATTTCTTTACGTATTGCGTCAAAATAACAATATGCTGATCATTCACCCTTCCTTCAATATGTTCGTGGTTATCATGTACCAAAGAAATGTTACGAACCGCAGTTCCACGTTTAGCGGTAAATCCACCACCTTTCACGTTCAAATCTTTAATTAAAACAACTGAATCACCACTTGTTAAAGGCACACCATTACAATCTTTGTGTATTTGAACATCTTCCTTGTCTTCGCCTTCACCAGTTGCTTTTGCCCAGTTTAATGTTTCCTCCTCCAAATAAAGCATGTCTAATAAATCTTGAGGCCATCCTTCAGCACGCAAGCGTTGTAACATTCTCCAAGCCATCACTTGTACCGCTGGAACTTCGCTCCACATACTATCATTCAAACATCTCCAATGATTTGCATCTGCTTTTTCAGGGTTTTCGATTTGATCATGACATGTTTCGCAAATGAAAATATAATCTTCTAAACGACCATTATTCGGTGCAGGAGCAACCTCGAAAGATCTTAATTCGTTAGTAGATGCACATAATTCACAAGCGGAATTACTTCGAGCGTTTAGTTCTTTTTCAAATGCCATGATAATAAGTTTTAATGTTGGGGCAAAGGTATAAAAATTGACGTACAAAATTTTGAGCTCACTATTTTTAAAGTTTGAGCTTAAAATAGATTGAAATTGAGCTCAAAATATATGTGTAGCTCCGTTTTTCATGATTTGTAGCTCAAATTTGTCATTTTTGAGCTTTATTTTGTAGTTTTATGAGCTCAAAATGAAATACCTACAACAAGCATCCCTCGGAAAACGATCCTATTTTCGTTATTTGTTTACTATAACAATGTTGATCGCCATAATTCCAATTTTCGGTCAATTGGCATATAAAATCGGGATGACTTTAGTCGGAATCCCTGAATCAGAATTTAAGAATTTGACATTAGCACAATCACGTGATTTAATGGGGAAAAACTTATTTTTTATCGTGAACCTATTTCCTTTTATTGTCTTGTTTTTCGCGATGATTCTAGCTGTAAAATATATTCACAAACGACCTATATTAAGTATTTTTACTGCACGACCTGAATTTGATTGGAAACGATTTTTTTTAAGTTTTGGGTTATTTGGGGCTGTGTTAGGGCTTGGGTTGATATATTCATTATCGACCTCAAATTCGTTAAAATGGAACTACAATCCTGAAACTTTTTGGATGTTATTGGGCTTATCATTTTTTTTATTACCCTTACAAACTGCATTTGAAGAATTGATGTTTCGTGGATATTTCTTACAAGGAAGTATACGATTGTTTAGAAAGCCAATTGTTTCAGCAATAATGTCTTCTTTACTCTTTGCCGTTTTGCATTTTGAAAATCCTGAGGTGGTAAAATTGGGAGGGGTAATTGTTATTTACTATTTTGCATGTGGGTTGTTTATGGCTTTGCTGACAGTGTTAGATAATGGTCTAGAACTAAGTCTTGGGTTTCATACGGTCAACAATATTTTTGGTGCGCTTATTTTAACCAATAATTGGCAAGTGTTTCAAACGGATGCACTTTTAATGGATACTTCTGAACCTGTGATCGGATGGGATTTGTGGATAATCGTGTTAGTGTGTTTCCCGCTATTACTTTTTATTTTTCATAAAGTATATAAATGGAAAACTTGGAGCGAAGTTCTTTTTGAGACAATTGAACTTGAAAATCCAGATCAAATGGAAGGGCGTTAGGGGATTTCTAAAAATGAGCTGTTAAAGACAAACTAGAAATTTAAATCGCTCCCGTTAACTGGTTTAATTAAGCAGTTGAACGAAGAAAAAGCAATTTATAAAAGTTTCTATAAATAATTAAATCGTAAATTTATCCAAAATAATTCCAATGCTTCAACTCACTTCGATTACCAAATCGTATTTTCAGAAAATTGCAGTCGATGATGTGTCTTTGTCTTTGAATGAAGGTGAAATTTTTGGTTTACTTGGACCGAATGGCGCAGGTAAGACTACATTGATTCGAATTATTAACCGCATCATTGAACCCGAAAAAGGGGAGGTTCGTTACAAAGGTGAATTAATGAAAGCAAAACATTTGGCGGAAATTGGTTATTTGCCAGAAGAACGAGGCCTCTACAAAACAATGACTGTCTATGATCACGCAATGTTTTTGGGTAGGTTGAGAAGAATGTCCAAGGAAGAGGTGAATAAGAGTCTGAATAATTGGTTGGAAAAATTTGAAATTTCATCTTGGAAAAATAAACGCATCGAGGAGTTGTCTAAAGGGATGGCTCAAAAAGTGCAGTTTATCTGTGCGGTTTTGCACGAACCTAGTTTGCTGATCCTAGATGAGCCGTTTTCTGGTTTTGATCCTGTGAATGTAGAATTGATTCAAAATGAATTGAAGTTGATGAAAAAAGCAGGAAAAACAATCATGCTTTCCAGTCATAATATGAAAAGTGTGGAAGAAATTTGCGACCGAGCTGCACTCATCCATCAATCTAAAAAAATTCTAGAAGGAAGTGTATTGAACCTAAGAGAAGATCGCAAAGATGGTCGCTATGCCGTGAAATTTAAAGGGAATATGTTGGCTTTCACACATGCACTTTGGACGGGATTTGAATTGTTAGAGAAAGAAGAGTTAGCGAAAGACCGTTTTGTGGCGTATGTAGCCATGCGTGGAGAAAATAATTTTCAAGATTTATTAAAAACATTGATCGGTCAAATCGAAATTGAAGCAGCATGGGAAGTACTTCCGACGATGCAACAAATATTTATTGAAACTGTAACAGGTAAAAGTATATGAATGTAAGTTGGTTAATAGCACAACGTGAATTGAAAGAACGTGTCAAAACCCGTTCGTTTATAGGTATGGCAATCGCAGGACCATTGCTGGTCATGTTATTAGTGTATGTTTTATTTTCGGTAGGTGAAAATAATAAGCCACATTGGAATGTGTTGATCGTTGACCCAGTAGGGATTATGGATAATAAAATATTAGCAAATACGAATGGAAATATTAGTTACGATTTTGCGAATAATTACCTTCCGCTCAAAGATTTTGAGAAAAGCAAACGCTTTCAGAAATATGATGCGCTTTTAGAGTTGAACGAGAAAATACTAAGTAACAAAGCCGCATTTTTATTTTATAAAGAGAAGCCAAGTTTTGTTTTTGCAACAGCTATTCAATTTCATTTAGAACGTAGATTAGAAGAGGTGATGATTGGTAGATTTTCTAAAATGACTTTGCAAGAATTTAGAGGAATCAAACAGCCAATAAATATTGCCTTTAGAAATTTATACGATCCTAAAAATGAATCTTATAGTTTGTCAGGATGGGTTGGCTTCTTCTTTGGTGGTGTTATTTTACTATTCATTCTTTTATTCGGGATGACTATTTTAAGAAGTGTTTCTAGTGAGAAATCAAATAGAATCGTCGAAGTATTGTTGGCTTCAGTAAAACCAAGACAATTGATGTTTGGAAAAATTGCGGGTATTGGTATTGCTGCGCTTATTCAATTTGTGATTTGGACATTGTTAATTGCGTTAGGGTTATTTATTTTGCGTGAGACCTTATTTCCAGATATGATGAACCTATCTAATTGGGATGCAAGTAAAATAGCAGAACAAGCATCATCTGGTTTAGAAGATGGTTTATTCCGCTCGAAAGTCTATAATGATTTCGTAGAACTTATATATTCTCGCATTCAATTTGGAGACATGCTCCTGTTTTTCTTGCTGTTTTTTATAAGTGGATATATTTTTTACGGAACATTTTTCGCAGCTCTTGGGGCAACTTCAGGTTCTGAAAATGATGGGCAACAATTTGTACTTCCGATCATGGTTTTGCTGTTAATCGCTTTATGGGCAGGGTATTACGCAATGCAGAATCCATTAAGTGAAATAACCTATATTTTATCCTTTTTACCCTTTACCTCACCCATGGTTTGTATGGTTAAATTAGCACAAGGTTATTCTTTAGGTGAAGGTTATCAAATTTATGTTTCTTTTACTATCTTAGCGCTGAGTTCATATGCTACTTTAAGATTAGCGGGTAGACTTTACCAAAATGGAATACTTCAATTTGGTCATCGTCTGAGACTTACACAATTTGTTACTTGGTTAAAAAATGGATAGTAAACGCATTGCAGTCATTGATTTAGGAACGAATACCTTCAATCTGTTAATCGCTGATGTTTCGAAAGAGGAAATAGAAGTGATTCATGCAGAAAAAGATGGTGTCGCACTTGGTATGGGTGGGTTAAATGATGGTGTAATTGTTTCCGACGCTATTTTGCGTGCCATAAAAACGATGACACATTTTGCTAGTATGTGTGACCGTCATGAAGTTGATGAGGTGCGTGCATTTGGTACTTCCGCTATTCGTGATGCGATAAATGGTCGTGATTTTGTGCAATTGATCGAAAAGGAAACAGGTATTCAAGTCGAAATAATTTCTGGTGAACAGGAAGCAAATTATATTTACGAAGGCGTAAAATGGACGCATGATTTCACCGAACAATCCATGGTAATGGATGTGGGAGGAGGAAGTACTGAGTTTATTTATGCAGGTGAACAAGGTGTTGACGATCTTATTTCCTTGAATATTGGTGTCTCTCGTATTTTTCAAGAATTAGAATTGAGTGATCCGCTTACTCCCGAAGAATGCGTAAAAGTAGAAGAATGGATTTCTTCACGTGCCAGTGAATTTATGAAAGGTAAATCTTGTCAAACGTTGATTGGTGCATCAGGATGTTTTGAGACATTTTACGAAATGATAAACAAACAACCCTTACCAAGTTTTACGGATACCGAAGAATTGCCATTTGAGGACTTTATACGAACGTTAGATTGGATCATCATGTCAAGCCAGTCTCAGCGTGATTTAAATCCGCACATCATTCCTATTAGAAGAAAAATGGCGCCAATAGCTGCTATCAAAACTCGTTGGGTCATTCAGCAGTTAGGAATACAAAAAATAGTCGTTTCCCCATGCTCCTTGAAAGAAGGGGTGCTCCAATCCTAATTGTTAATCGACGTTCGGGTAAATCCTAGTTCTGGTTAATCTTGGTTTTGGTGAATCGACGTTCGGGTGAATCGAGATTCACCCAATACCAAACCCACCCTAAATCCACAACCTAATACTGCGAATATATAGGGTCTTGCGAGCCATTAGTAGCATGACATTTATTGCATGATGCATTATTTGTTAATGCCCCACTCATCATCGAAGTATCTTTACCTGAAATGATGGCTGGATATTTATTGGCAAATGAAATCGTTTCTGTAGTATAAAAATTCCCGCTTTTATCGAAAGGGATAGGTTTACTGACGCTTGTTATTTTTCCATCTGGCAAATCATTTTCTCGCGTAAATAATACCATGACAGCATTTTGCATCGGTGTTTTTTGGTCTTTTTGGAAAGCTGATCCGCAAACAGTAAAACATCCACGACCTTTTTTTCCAGATGTATGACAAGATGAACAATCTTCTCCACGGTTATGACTAGATCTAGCGGCAGTACTGATATTTGTTTCAGTGCATTTTCCTGAACCTTCTCTTTCACAGGATAAAAATAGTAAACTAAGGCTGCTCAATGTTAAAAGTGCAATTTTCATAAATTTTCTTATTAATCATATAAAAGTATCAATATAAAACGTTAAAAATTTACTTAAGTTGTCTTACTAACAAAGAAAAAACAATTTAAAACTTGTCTAAATAATATATGTTTGTTATAGAGTGATTTATTAAAATTCCATAGGGACTTCCATAATTAATACCTTGGTGTTTTCTAAAAAATGAATCTCTACATGAGTTGTTTCTTCAATACCCATACCATCTCTTCGATCCAAAATTTCACCATTAATTTTTAATTTCCCCTCAATAACAAAGACGTAAATTCCTGTTGATTCCCCTTTGAATGTGTATGTTTTTGTGGTGTTTGCAGTCATTTCACTAAGTGTAAACCATGCGTCTTGATGAATCCATCCTCCTGCATCGTCTGCGTTTGGGGATACAATTTGATTCCACGCGTTTAAAACGTGATTAGCTTTCACGTCTATTTCTTGATAGCGTGGAGTCACATTGCGTTTATTGGGGAAAACCCAAATCTGTAATAATTTAGTTTTATGAGTCGAACTTGGATTGTATTCACTGTGATAAACCCCTGTTCCTGCACTCATAATTTGAATTTGTCCGGCTGAAATTGTAGCTGAGTTGCCCATGCTGTCTTTGTGTGCGACTTCCCCTTCTAACGGTATGGTGATGATTTCCATGTTGTCATGTGGGTGCTCAGGAAAGCCGATTCCTTCAGAAACTTCATCGTCGTTTAAAACACGTAAAGCACCAAAATGCATCCGATTGCGATTGTGGTAACCTGCAAAACTGAAAGAATGTTTTGCTAATAACCATCCGTGATCTGCAAAGCCGCGCGTGTCTGATTTGTGAAATATTGTCTTCATTATTTGTAGTATTGTCTCGTGAAATTGTTACCCATTACTTTCAAATATACAATTTTTATTTTGAATAATTTAAGAGGTGGATTGATTAATTATCAAACATTATTTATTTATTTATTTGTTTATATAAAGTTATTTAACTAATTTTTAGACAGTTTTTTAATTAGTCTTATTTAATGTTTTAATTTATGTTTGTAACATATTACTATTAGTCTTATAACTTAATCTTAAATCAGTCTTGATTTCGTAAATTTGATATTCAAGTTTAAGTCTTTGCTGGCTTCTAAAAATTAAATTTTTTGAGGCAAACCAAAAACTAAAAAGCAATTTAAAGAACCACCATGTATTTAATTTTTGATACCGAAACCACAGGACTACCAAAAGACTGGAAAAAACCGTATACCGATACGGATAACTGGCCTCGCGCAATACAAATTGCTTGGCAGCTGCACGACGAGATGGGAGAATTGGTCGAGGCGAAAGACTATATCATTCAACCAATAGGGTTCGATATTCCTTACGATGCAGAGCGGATTCACGGTATTTCTACAGAATACGCGATGCATGATGGAGTAACACTTGAACGTGCAATGGCGGAATTTCAAGAAGCGCTTGCGAAATCTAAATTCATTGTAGGACAAAACGTAGGTTTCGATAAAAACATTGTCGGTTGCGAATTTCATCGTTTAGGACTTGGAAATGAATGGCAAAATCTACCTGTTCTTGATACCTGTACGGAAGTCACTGCAACGATGTGTAAATTGCCTGGAGGTCGTGGAGGAAGATTTAAATTGCCAACCTTATCCGAATTACATACTGAGTTATTTAACGAACCTTTTGCGGAAGCACATAATGCGACTGCCGATGTAGAAGCAACAACTCGCTGTTTTTTTGAATTAGTTCGTCGTGAAGTTTTTACGCCTGAAGAGTTAAAGCAAGAGTTAACTTATTTTAATCGTTTTAGAGAGTATAATCCTACCGCGATTCAACCAGTAGGATTACAACATGTTAACCTAAAAGAAGCGAGTGCCGCTTTGAAAGCGGAATCGCAAACCGAAGCTTCGAATGTGTCAACTGGTGGAAAAAAAGACATCTCCCATTTAAAGGACGTGCCCTTTGTTCATTTGCATAACCATTCACAATATTCTATTTTACAGTCGACCATCACCATTGGAGGGTTGGTTCAGAAAACCATCGAGCATGGAATGAATGCGGTTGCGCTGACAGATATTGGAAATATGATGGCTGCTTTCCATTTTGAAAAGGCGATTAGTGGTCACAATAAGAAAATTAAAGAGGAGCGTAAAGAAGCGGAAGAAGCAGGATTAGAATTCACAAAAAAAGAAATTATTCCTATCATTGGGTGTACATTTAATGTTTGTAGTAATCATTTAGATAAGACGCAGAAAGATAATGGTTATCAAATTGTTTTGTTAGCCAAAAATAAAGTTGGTTACCACAATTTAATTAAACTTTCTTCCATCGCATTTACGGAAGGAATGTACTATGTTCCGCGTATTGACAAAAAGTTAATTGAGCAATATCACGAAGATGTTATTGTGTTGTCTGGTAATCTATATGGTGAGATTCCAAACATGATTTTGAACCTTGGGGAAAACCAAGCGGAAGAAGCGTTGCTGTGGTGGAAAAATATATTTGGGGAAGATTTCTATTTAGAAATCATGCGCCACGGACAAGAAAATGAAGATCGGGTAAACCAAACACTGATCAAATTTTCTGAAAAACATAATGTTAAATTAGTTGCAACAAATAATACGTTCTATTTAGATAAATCGGATGCTGTTTCACACGACATTCTTCTTTGTGTTAAAGACAATGAATTAGTTTCTACGCCTGTTGGTCGTGGTCGTGGGTTCCGTCATGGAATGGAAAACCACGAATACTATTTCAAATCTCCGGATGAGATGAAGGAGTTGTTTGCGGATCTACCGCAAGCTATTGAAACGGTAGGTGAAATCGTTGCTAAAATTGAACCTTTCGGGTTAGCTCGTGATGTACTCTTGCCTGCGTTTGATATTCCAGAAGAGTTTCAATCTGTAGAAGATGAAAAGGATGGGGGTAAACGTGGTGAAAATGCGTTTTTAAGACATCTTACCTACAAAGGAGCAGAAAAACGATACACTGAAATTACAGACGAAGTCCGTGAACGTATTGATTTTGAATTAGCAACGGTGGAAAGAACTGGGTATCCTGGGTATTTCTTAATTGTACAAGATTTTTGTCAGGCGGCACGTGATATGGGGGTTTCGGTAGGACCAGGTCGTGGTTCGGCTGCAGGTTCGGTTGTGGCTTATTGTACTGGAATTACCAATGTGGATCCTATTAAGTACGACCTACTTTTTGAGCGTTTCTTGAATCCTGATCGTATCTCGATGCCCGATATTGATATCGATTTCGATGATGAGGGTCGTGGACGTGTAATTGATTGGGTAATTGAAAAATATGGTTCCAATCAGGTAGCGCAAATCATTACCTATGGTACAATGGCTGCTAAGTCTTCCATTCGTGATACGGCTCGGGTACTCGATTTACCTTTGTTTGAAGCAGATCGTTTGGCGAAGTTAGTGCCTGATATTTCATTGAAAAAATTGTTTTCACTAGACGATGCGGAATTGGCTTCGAAATTGAAAAATAAAACGGAAGACATCCAATCGGCTAATGAATTAAAACGTCTTTCGCAAGGTTCGGACTTGTCTGCGAAAGTAATTCAGCAAGCAAAACAATTGGAAGGATCCGTTAGAAATACGGGTATTCACGCCTGTGGGGTGATTATCACTCCTTCCGATATCACGCAGTTTGTTCCTGTTGCTACCGCTAAGGATTCGAACATGTGGTGTACACAGTTTGATAACTCGGTTGCAGAAGAAGCGGGGTTGTTGAAAATGGACTTCTTGGGGTTAAAGACTTTGACCTTAATTAAATATGCGGTTAAAAACGTGAAAGAACGTCATGGAATTGAATTAGTTCCAGATGAATTTCCGGTGGATGATACTCCGACCTACGAACTTTTCCAACGTGGAGAAACGGTTGGTATCTTCCAATACGAGTCCGCCGGTATGCAGAAATACATGAAGGAGTTAAAGCCGACTGTATTTGCGGATTTAATTGCCATGAATGCCTTGTACCGTCCAGGTCCGATTGAATATATTCCTTCGTTTATTAAACGTAAACACGGGGAAGAACCGATTATTTATGACGTAGATGCCTGCGAGGAATATTTAAAGGAAACCTATGGTATTACGGTGTACCAAGAGCAAGTAATGCTTCTTTCTCAGAAATTAGCAGGATTTACAAAGGGTGAGGCGGATACACTTCGTAAGGCGATGGGTAAAAAGCAAATTTATTTGCTGGACAAAATGAAGCCTCAGTTCTTGGAACAAGGAAATGAGCGTGGTCACGATAAAGTTGCTCTAGAGAAAATTTGGAAGGACTGGGAAGCGTTTGCGGCCTATGCCTTCAACAAATCACACTCAACCTGTTATGCTTGGATTGCTTACCAAACGGCCTATTTAAAAGCGAATTACCCGGCGGAATACATGGCTTCGGTACTTTCCAATAACATGAACGACATCAAATCGGTAACGTTTTTCATGGAGGAATGTAAGCGTATGGGGGTTCCTGTACTTGGACCAGATGTGAATGAATCTTCTTATTTATTTACGGTAAACAAAGAAGGAGCAATTCGTTTTGGTTTGGGAGCGATCAAAGGAATGGGAACTTCGCCAGTAGAAGCGGTAATTAAAGAACGTGTAGAAAATGGACCATATACTTCCATTTTTGATTTCGCGAAACGTGTGAATTTACGTGTATGTACCAAAAAAGCGTTTGAAAGTTTGGCCTATGCTGGTGGTTTTGATTCGTTCAAGAATGTACACCGTGCACAGTATTTCAAAGAGGATGGTTCTGGTAGAATGTTCTTGGAGAATGCGATTCGTTTTGGAAATAGTTTTCAGGAGAATGCGAATTCATCGCAAGCCTCTTTATTTGGGGAAGCTTCTGGTGCAGAAATTCCAGAGCCAGAAATCCCGAAAGCAGATGAATGGCCATCGATGTATAAGTTGAGTAAAGAAAAAGAAGTCGTTGGTATCTTCATTTCTGGTCACCCTTTAGACGATTTCCGTTTGGAGATTGAATCGTTTTGCAACGGCCAAGTTTCGATGTTGAACAATCCACACGAAAACTTAAATAAAGAAGTGTTGATTGCAGCCGTTATTTCTGATTGCGAGAATCGTATGACGAAAAACAACGAGCCATTCGGTACCATGGTCGTGGAAGATTATACGGATTCGTTCAAATTATTTTTATTCAAGGAAAATTACTTAAAATTTAAACCATTTTTTGTTCCTGGAACCTTCGTTTCGATCAAAGGGAAATTCGAAATCCCTCGTCACCGTAAAGATCCTGAGTTTGTAATCCAAACCATGGAGTTATTGCACGACTTAAAAGAAAAACGAGCAAATACGATTCAACTGAAAATTTCCAACAAGAAACTAAACCAAATCATGATTCAAGATTTGAACCGTTTGTTCTTGGAAAACGAAGGTCGTTGTGCAGTGAAATTCGTGATTTACGACCCACTCGATAATTTGGAAGTTACCTTACCATCCAAAAATATCCGCATTGATCCAAATAATGAGTTTGTGAAACAGCTACAGGGATTTGATTTGGAATTTGAATTGATGGGCTAGGGTTATCTCCTAAGTTGATGTTCCGCTGGAAATGTTTTTCCCTTTGCTCCGCTGGAAATGTTTTCCTGCGGCGATTCAATTTAAAAACGATTGTTTTTCAAGGCTTCACGTGCACAATCTTTCCATCTTGCATAATCACAAGTTCGCTATTGATTTTTCGTTTATATTCCACCAATTTTTCATAAACTAAATCCATACTCGCAATGATTTTATCATTAGTTTCGGATGGATATTCTTTCGGAGTTTTATCTTTTTTCATGACAAATTGAATTTAGATAATTATAAGCTTTAATATTTATTATTTTAATGCTACTCGATGAATCTTTTTCAGCTATTAACTCTTGTTTCCCATTTGAATTATTAAAGATAGTTAAATTGTCCACAATTTCCGAGTAAATTTCAAACAGATTCTTAAGCCCATTTTGATACCTTCTCGCGATTACATCTTCCGGAATGTTATGTCCCGCCTTCTAATACCCTTGTCTTTACACGGTCAATAGCTAATTCAATGGAGTCCAGCGAAAAAAACACCAAAGTCACGGTGTAACCTAAAGATTGAGTTTGTTTAATGGTGTTCTTATAACTTTTAGTAGCTAAGGTGGTTTCAAACGCAAAAGTTTTACCTTGAAAAAGCAATTCTTGAATACGGTGCAACATGATTCTACCCGCTTCTATCCCAACTTCATCTGGTTAAAAAGGGGAGAGTCCTCGTGCAATTTCATCTGCATTGATAAACTCTTTACATTCCAAAATATCTGGAAGTATCGTAAATGAAGCTGTAGTTTTACCGGCTCCGTTACAACCTGCTATAATGTAAAGTTGTTTGTTCATTGTATTTCAAAATTACGATTTTGTATACTCGAATAAACAAAAATTACTGTTTTTTGTTTACCAGAATGAACAAAATAAACAAAGTCACTTATTTATTCCCAATCGCTATCAAATCCGTTTTCTCTATAATATCTACCAAAGCATCGTACAAAACATCCAAATCTTCTTGGGAATTAAATCCTTGCACAGAATATCGCAAGTACACGTTTTCGCCTTCACGAGCTAAAGGAATTTCAATTCGGTAGATGTCGACCAATAAACGATGCAATTTCTCCGGTTCTTTGGTGTGAATTGGAATACTAAATAATTGAGCAAAAAATTCAGAAGTCAACGGAGCTAGTGGCTGCGTGCCTAGTAAGTTGCAAAATCTTGCAGCATTTTCTAGTAATAACGTATGACAAAGCGCTCTTACTTTTTCCCATTCATATTCTTGTAAGAATTCGATGGACTTTTTGATAGTCAAAAACGCTGAAAAATCTCTGGTACCTGACATCTGAAAATGATCTAAAAATAGGGAGTCGGACGGATACAAACTTTTATATCCCCAACTTACAACCAAGGGTTTCAATAATTTTTGAGCTTCCTTGGTCGCCATCAGAAAAGAACATCCCTTCGGTGCCAGCATCCATTTATGACAAGCACCAGTGTAGAAGTCAACCGCTAATTCGGAAAGGTTCAATGGTATTTGTCCTGGTACATGTGCTCCATCGATAAATGTAAGTATTCCTTTGGCTTTCGCGATAGCACATATTTCTTTTACAGGTAAAATCAACCCCGTTGCGCTGGTAATTTGACTAATAAATACCAATTTCGTTTTATCACTTAAGCCCTTGAAAAAGTCTGCAATGATTTGTGCTTTAGAAACGATTGGAAGTTGTATTTCCTGACGAACATATCGTGCACCAGTTTCTCCACAGACAAAATCCCAAGTTCTATCAGAGGCTCCGTATTCAATGTTGGTAGTCAAAATTTCGTCGCCAGGCTGTAGGTTTAAACTTTTTGCTACAGCGTTGACTGCAAATGTAGGATTTACAACAAAAACAAGGTCTTCGGCTTGACAATGAACATATGCTGCAAGTGCTTCTCTCGCTTCTTTTAAATAGTGGATTCCTAAGACCGTGATAAATTGAACCGGATCAGCTTCCAGTTTCATTTGCCAACGTTGGTATTCTTCAAAAATGGGCTTCGGACACGAACCAAAAGACCCAAAGTTTAAAAAGGTAATGTTGGAACGAAATAAAAAGAGGTTTCTTAATTCTTGCGGTGTGAGCATGGGAATAGGATGAAATGTTTTACTAAACTGCTCATTTTATGAACGTGTTATTTACAAAAATGTAAGTCCAATTCTTTTATTCAATCCAACTTCAAAAATTTTAATTAAAGTAGAAAATTGAATATTTCCTTTTGCATTTTCAATTTTTGAGATATAACTTTTTTTAGTGCCAGTTTTTTCTGCTAATTGTTCTTGTGTAAGATTAGCTTCTTTTCTAGCTTCTTTAAGCATCTCACTTACAATAAACATATGAGAATTTTTTTCGAATTCCATTCTTGATTCAGAACCGATTTTCCCATGTTCAAATTCTATTAAATCTTCGAAATTTTTTATTTCAGTATACTTTTTCATAATCTTACTTTTTTTGTTCAAAATACTCAGTCATTAATTTTAGTCCTTTCTCAAGTTCTCTAATAGGAGTTTTTTGAGTTTTCTTTTGAAAACCATTAAATAATACAACTAATCTACCCTCGTCAAAACAGCAAAATATTCTGTAAATATCTGACTTATGCTCTATTCTAACTTCGTAAAGACCATTTGTACCGGTTAAATGTTTTAAAAACTTTTCAGGAACTCTATCTACCTGTCTAATTAAGTCAAATACATATTGAATTTTTGTTTTAACTTTCTCATCTTGTAGCATATAAAATTCAATGAAGTGATTTTCATAAAAAATTATTGTTCTAGTCATACTTCAAAGTTATCTTAAAAGTTAACATTTTCCAAATTTAGTTCATTTTATTGTCACCGTCCGCTCCGCTGGTAATGTTTTCCTGCGGCAATCTTCATCCCATGCATTGTCTACTAAGGCGTTCTTAACTAACCGTTTCCCAATAAAGTTAATTATGTAAATGTTTTGTTCTATTGTGCAACGCATACAAAAAATAAAGAAGTGACCTTTGTTCTGATAATTAATTATAAATCTAAAAAAAATGAAAATGAAAAAAATCACCCTATTATTTCTCGCTATTGGATTAATTACAATGGCAGCAACAACCAAAAAATCTGTTGCAAGTGTTCCTGAAACCAAAAATTCAAACTTCAATTTTATGGATGCAAAGTACAAAGCGTGCATAGAAGCTTGTAATACATGCGTTGCTTCTTGCAAGAATTGTGAAAGTATGTGTACAAAAGGTAAGGATGCAAAAATGACACGTTGCATTCAACTTTGTAAAGAGTGCGTTGTTGCTTGTACAGCATCAAGTCAATTAATGAGTATGAATAGCGAAAGCGCCAAAGAAATGTGTGCTGTTTGTGCTAATATATGTGATAAGTGCGCTACAGAATGCGAAAAAATGTCTTCCGACCATTGTAAAAAGTGTGCGGATGATTGTCGTAAAGCAGCGAAAATGTGTAGAGAGATGTAATCTTTTATTTTAAGAGATAATTTTAAAAAGAGGAATGAATTAATTTATTCATTCCTCTTTAAAAAAGTCCACTTTCTTTATCGATGTCAAATAGAATAAAGAAACGATCGTTTTATATCGTCCGGATTTACTAAGCCAAAGTTAGATTTCAGGTATTGTTGAAGTTCTGTAATGGTTTAAAATCTTAAAAAGCCTTGGTAAATGTGTCAAGTCTGTTCGTTATTAATTAGTTTTAGAGTGCTTAGCAGTTCTTTTGTCTGCTCAATGTCAAAGTATTTGTTCCTTAGAAGTTTAATTTGGTAGCTTTTTGGTAAATAGATTCCCCATTTAGAAAAATCTAAAAGTGCTGGATTAGTCTCTAAAAGTGTTGAAATATGAGTGTCAATTTCTGTCAATGGAAAAGATAAATAATTCCATTTTGACATCAGATCTTCTTTTGAAGCTATAATATCAAACGAACTACTTCCGTCGTCAAGTTTATTTTTTATTCCAGCAATATTTAAAAGTATTTGCATTGTCCTGTTAATTTTTGTTCCTGTAAATGTAAATAGTTGCAAATGTTTTTCTGCTGTCAATAAAGGTCTCTCAAATTGCAAATGCTTGATATCGAAAACTGCAAAATCTTTACGCATCATTTCTATTTCATAAAAACTAGGTTGGTCAAGAAAATCATATTCTGTTTTAGAATACAATACCTCAAACATTTTCTCTCTTATCTTCTGATGAACAACCGCACCACCTCCAAAAAACATCGGTTTTTTTCCGTCCTTTGTTAGTATAACTTCTATTTTTTTTGCTTTTTGGTCAACAAATTTTATTTTCCATATTTTCGCAGATAGAAATATGTTTTCGTCTTCTATAACTTGAGGTGAAAAAGGTATTTCTCCAATTTTATTACCCGCATTTACAACTTTAAAATTTTCTTCGGTTTTGAATACGCTGTAAAATTCTCGACTATTAACAACTTTTTCACCTTCAACACCAATAATAACCTCGTTTTGAAGTTTTTCAAGGAAGTCAATTTCAATTAAATATTGAAGAATTTCTTCAATTTCTGTTTGCTCAATTAAATTGAAAGCTGAATTTTCTTTTAGTTGTTTTATAAGTTCTGTTAATAGAATTCCTGAGTGACCTTTAGTTATCGACAATGCTTGATGAACTAAAATGTCATAAGGATTTTCATTTTTTTCGGGTGGTTCAATAAAACTTTCTTTGTATAAAAGCCAACAAGCTATAGATTGCAGTAAAGTCCATTGAGTTGTTGCATAAAGAAATAGATTACTACTTTCTCCATCTTTTCTACCACTTCTTCCAACTCTTTGAATCAATGAAGCAATACTGTGTGTCGCGTCTATTTGAACAACTTCATCAACCGAACCAATGTCAATACCGAGCTCCAATGTTGATGTGCAAGAAATACAAAAGTTATGTCGCTTGTTATTCTTTGCAAAGTATTCAACATATTCTCTTACTTCTCTGTCAACTGACGAGTGATGTGAAAAGTAATTTGAATGTCCTTTTTCTCTGTCTGATATTTTTTTAAGTTTTACCGCTACTTCTTCCGCTCGTCCTCGGCTGTTTGGGAATATTAAAACTTTATTGTCTTTGGTTTCGATATACAAGTCTTTCAAAAGTTCTAAAGACAATTCTTCATTTTTATTTTTGAAAAAGCGGAAAACTGAATTGATTTCTTTGGCTGTTCTATCAAGCAACACTTTTGTGTTTGTTTCATTACCAGTAAACTTTTTGGCTTCATTGTAATCCCCAATTGTTGCTGAAAGACCAACAATACTGAATGATTGGGAGTTTACCCTTTGAAGTCTGCTTAAAATAGATTTTAATTGAGTTCCTCTGTCTGTTCCAATGAAAGAATGTATTTCATCTATTACAACATACTTTAAGTTTGAGAATAACTGTTTAACATTGAACGGTTTATTTACAAACATTGCTTCTAATGATTCGGGTGTGATTAAAACAATACCAGTTGGCTGTTTGATTAATCTATCTTTCAAAGTTTTATTTGCTTCTCCGTGCCATTTGGTAACAGTTACATCAAGGTTTTTACAAAGTTCTTCGACACGATAAAATTGGTCATTTATTAATGCGATTAAGGGCGAAATATATAGAACTTGAACACCTGTATCATTGAAGTTTACTTTTGAAAGTATTGGTAAAAATGCAGCTTCAGTTTTACCAGAAGCAGTCCTAGAAGCCAAAATAAAATTTTCATCTGAGCTTAAAATTTTGGAAATAGCAGCATTTTGAATCGGTCGCAACTGCTCCCAACCCTTATCACGAATAAATTTTCGTATTGGCTCTGAAAGTAGGTCAAATGACATTATAGTTCTTCTATGCTATCCAACGAAAATTCATCAGGTCTTTCATCTTCTATCTCAATCTCTCCAAAAATTTTGTTTTTATCAATGTTCGGATTCTGTCTTATAATGTTCAGTACATTCAAAAAGTCTCTAATTACTTCTCTAGGTGTTAGAAATTCAGATGCTCCAGGTTTATTGAATAATTCCTCCATAAACTGTTGAATTTCATCATCACTAATTTGAATTTCAGTTTTGTAATTATAATCAAAGATTTCTTTCAATTTCTTGAGTAAAACAAATATCTCATTATGGTCAAGTGGTAATAATTTTAAAACAGGCTGCGCAAAGTCTCTTATTTCAGAAGTTTCAAATTTATTAGTTGCAAGTCTTGTTTTTAAAGCATCATAACTAAAAAGACCTCTGCGTTGATTTTCTAAAAATTCTTTAGTTCCTGCGAAATTGAAGAATATATTGGAAACCTTTCCTTGAAAACAATCATTATAAATGGCTAGAATTTTTTCATAATTTTTTTCTCTCATTACAGAAGTCGAAATTTTGTAAAGATTAATAGCCTCGTCAAGATTTACCATAAAACCACTATACCCCATACTTACAAAGAGTTTGCAGAAGTTTTTAAGCATATCATAATAATTCAGGTCGTTAATGACTTCTCTAACACCTAAATCTTGTCTTGCCTCGGTTTTTGTTCTGTATTCTCCTTTGAGCCACTTTAAAGCATTTCTTCTGAGTTGTTCTTCACCTGTAATATAACCTTCGTAGTATTTCATTACAACTGTTCCAAAGTCAAAACCACCAACTTCAGTTATTTCGTTTATAGTTTTCATTATGTTATTCTGAATGAGTTTCAAATATTGCTCATTTCTGATTTCAGCCAATGAAATTTTGTTTTCCTCTGCAGTTTTAGTAATTACTTGTTCAATCCATTTTTCCAATAAAGTAGGTAAGGCACCACCTTCAGGTTTTGTTTGAATTGAAACATTATCCATTATTGCAGAATAAAGAGCAACACCTTTTCCGTCATTTGAATACAAACGATTATCAGGAGTAAAGTCAGCATTAGCTACTACAAACTTTTGTTTCAATGCAACGGTATTAAGTAAGTGAAGCATAAATGATTTTCCTGAACCGAAGTCTCCAATCCAGAACTTTACCATACTATGTCCATTCTTCACATCTTCTAATGCAGATACGACTGCATTGATTTCCTCCGAACGACCAACAGTAATATGTTGGATGCCAATCTTTGGAACTACACCACCAATTAAGGAATTAATAATTGAAGTGGCTTCTTTTGGTTTTATATTATCTATCATTTCGCTGAAATTTTTTGAAAATACTCTGGAATAATTGTGTAGTAATCGTCTTCTTCCTCGATTAAGACATCATCTAATACCTCATAACAGGTTTCATTGATGCTTTCTATTACTTGATTTTTAAAGACACCTTTTGATTTTGCAAATTCTTCAATTTCACTTTGAAGAATTGAAAAATTATTTTTCGAAAACAATTCTAAAAAAGAAAAGTGTATCGGATTTAGAGCCAATGTACTTAAAAATGCTGAGTGCTGAGATTCTTCATTTTTCTGAATTATTTCTATTTTTATTTCTTCACTATTTAATTCTTGTGATTGAATTGAATAGTTTTCGTCTTCAAAGTCGTCACGTAAATATTCATTAAGTAGTTCAACAGTTCCTGAATGCTGTTTTTGAACCTCTTTGATGGTTGTCCTATCTAGTTGTATTTTTTTACGTTTTACTTCAAAAATCTTTGTAACAGAATTAAGTGCCTTGTCTAATTTTTTGTCTTTAATGAGCTCGCTAACAATTTGTTCAAAATCGTGAAGTTGCTCATTAGTTTTAAATAAGCTTTTCTGAATGGTTTTTGTCAGTTGTTTATTATCAAAGGTTGCAGATTTTAAGTCGTGAAATAAGTAATGTACATAAAGTGTCAAGGATGTTACCTTATCATATTTGGCAATAAATTTTGATGCTTCGAAAAAAATATTTTCAATGGAAGGGTTGTTTTTATTGAGTTTTCCTAATTCAATTATAGCTTCTACGAAGCTAATTGGATCGTTTTTGAAATTTGCAGTTAGCTCTTCAAACTGAACTTTCCATCTACTTGTTGTTTGTGAATTGAGTTCAAGTTCAGTTGCTTCATCAAGCTTGGCAACCTTAGAAATTAATTGGGGCAACAGCTCTGATACTTTTGAAATAATTTTAGATTCAAATTGCGATTTTGCCTCTTCATTTGTATAATAAGTATCCGTATTTAACTTCCGTTTATGTCCATATAATTGTCGAACTGCATTTTCACAATGTTTAAAAATATTAGAGTAGAATTCGTTCGTTGTTGATTCAATGGAATATTTGTAATTCTGACTTCCGATTCTGTATTTGAAGTGCTTTCTTGCAATTACATCTGCAACAAATGTAAATTCCTTTACAATAGTTGTTCCATCTGATTTGTATTTATTTTTTAATTCAGAAATCACAGCAATGTAGAGTTTTATAACCTCAAGACAACAAAATTCAATACTGCAAAAGTTATTACTTGGATACCAAATTCTATCTAATAGATTTTCGTTTTCTTTATTAAGATCTAATTTGGTTTTATATTTACTTCTCCAACTAAAAGTATCATAGTCAATTGAGTTAGAGTTGTAAGAGGAATGATAGCTATTTTCATTTTGAAATCTTGATATACTTTCATTATCTCCTACTAATCTCATTTTTTGAATAAGAAATGAGACACCATAAGATTTTGTTTTTGGATAATATTTCCCTAAAATTTTCAATTGACTTTCTAATTTCGCTATGTCTTTATGATTTTCATATTCATTTTGCAAATCGAACAATAGTATGAAAGCGTAATTTGTATTCCCTTCTAAGTCAAAACAATCACCATTCAAAAAATTGATTTTGAAAATGTTATAAAACTTCTTTTGATCATCAGATGCACTATTTAACTCGGAATATGAATAAACGTAGTGATGTGCCCAGTAGGGCACACCACTGTCGTACTTTTTCAAATTATTATTAGAGTTTATTCTATAAGATTGATCGGTAACATCAATTATTGAAACATCTTCTTTTATTTCCGAGTCTAACTGAATACTATCTTCTGATGGTTCATTTAAAAGCAGTGGATGTTGAATTTCACTAGCATCTGATTTTGTATGGTCATTAATTGAAGAATCACTATACTCTTCGTTTTGCTCAATTGGATTAACAGAATTTTGAAATATAGGCAAATTATCGCTTGAATTTATTCCGAAAGTTTGATCGGTAACTTCTATAATTGAATTATCAATCTTGACCTTCGATAAAGAATTAATAGCATTTGAATTTTTATGTATAAGTAGTGATTGTAGTATTTTAACAATTTCTATTTTAGGTAATTCTTTAGTGGTTGTAGAAACAATAAGGCGTTCTCTTTCAATACTTGATATTAGAGGAGCAACAACCGTTTTTTGGGATGAATTAAAATTTTTATTTGAGTTTGATAGAATTGATTTTAATCCTACTATTTTTTCACAAATTATTTGGAATAATTTCTTTCCTTCTGTAGAGCTTGCATATTGTTTGTTTTCCTTTTCAGTAAATTCATAAGGTATTTTCAAACCACTAAATGTTTCTATATGACTTAAAGTGTTTTGACTTAATATCTCAAGTTCTAAATCATTTAAATGAATGATATTTATTACATTTTTTCCACTTTGTATTCTGCCAACTTCAAATTTCTTTTCAATAAATGATCCATCTTCAAAATAAATACTGAATAAATCACCTTTTTTAAGTGACGAAATAACTTTGTTTGATGAATTTACAACTATGAAATTTGAATTTTTATCAATTTTAATTTCGATTGACAAAGTTGGTAAAAAATCTATCGTAAATTTTTTCCAATCATTAAGTGCTAAATAGAATTTTATTTCACCATTTCCAATTTGTCCAGCTAGTCTCGTTATTTTTCCGACTTCATTTGACAATTCCTTTACTATCGATGCTTCTGTATCGAAAATATTTTTTATTTCAATTTCAGATTCAATATTGTTTGTTTTTATTACATTATTTGATGTAAAAGCAAAAAAATATTTTAGTGATAAGCTAATACTTTCATTCGAGTTTATTAGAATTAAATTAACTTCATTTATTGTTTCAGAAATTATTTTAAATAATTTCTTCACTTTCAAATTATTTAAATTTTGTTTGTTTATTATAATATCAGAAAATTCATAACGTATTTTTAATCCACTAAATGTTTCTATATGACTTAAAGTGTTTCGACCTAATTTAGCTAGTTCTATATCAGTTAAACAAACTATGTTCCTTATATTTTTACCTGTGTGTATTCTACCTACTCCAAATTTCTTTTCAATAAATGACCCGTCTTCAAAATAAAAAGTAAATAGATCACCCTGTTTAAGAGGTGAAATGTCCTCATTTGAGGAGTTTACAATTATGAAATTGGAATCTTTATCAACTTCAAATTCAATTAACAAACAATCCAACGATTTTTTCTCCCAATCTTGAATGTCTAAAAATAATTTTACACCACTTTTGGTAATATTTACGGATAATTCTGTGATTTCCCCAACTTTCTTTGTGAATTTTTCAATTATATATGCTTTAATATCAAAACCATTACTCATTTCAGATTCAAAATTGTTTGAATTTAAGATAGGATATTGAATAATTTCTGCAGGTTCAATATTTTTGTTTTCAATAATTACCTTTGGGTTTATGGATTTTTGATTTACTGAATTTTCTTTTTTAAGTGAATTAAGAATATTTTGATCTATTTCATTTTTTATGTCTTGCTCTGTTTTTTGACTAACATTGAAATTTGTAACCTTTGTTCTTTGTTGAACTGGTTGTTTCTTTTTTGTTACAGTATAAATAATGAAAAATATTATTATTACTATGATAATTATTGCAGTCATTCGTCTTTCATTTATATCAGTTCGTTTTGTCGGTCTTTTAGGGTAAGTGCTAATGGCTGGCGATTTTCGCCGTTTTTCTGTGTTGCGCCTGCAGCAGAAAAATGGAACTAAATGCCTGTTACAGGCTGTCTTCTAATGACCTAGATTTGTATATTTCAGTAAAACTATCATTTGAATTTCTTCTTGTAAGTCTAATATAATCACTCTTGATTTTGTTTACCATTGTTTTTACAAAGACACTGTTTTTAAAAACGTTTTTATAATCGAAAAAATCTCCTTTTTCCTTTTTATATTCCTCTAAATCAAAATTAATATCAGGGGTTAATAAGCTCCACACTTTGTTAACACTATCAACTAATATTTCTTTATTAGTTGTTACAAATTCTTTTGGATCATTCAATATCTGTTTGCCTATTTCATCTTCACTCAATATTGTTTTTATTACGTTAGTAAAAAAGAAAATAGCAAGTCCATAATTTCTAATTTGAGGATTATCAAGTAGATTAGAATTTTGTTGTATTTGTGAATAAATTAGATATGCCAAATAAATTTTTTCAGCATTAATGTTTCGAGAAAAAATTGAAGTATACTCGTCTCCAAAAAGATTTTGTTTTAGATGAGTATTATGGGGCTTATCTTTATAGAAAGCAGTAATTAATTGAGCAGCAAAGTCTTTATCGATTACTGTACTAAATGCTTTTGTATCTTCACCTCTCTTTCTATTGTAAATCACCTCTTCTGCAAACAATTCTTGAAACTCCTTTTGCAAAGATTTTTGAACAGAATCATTTGATCTTAAGTCTTTTATTGAAATAGAATTTTGATTATTAGCATAAAATGTTATGTCTTTAACGAGAGTTGATTCTGGATTTAATTGAATGACTTTTACTAGTAAAGATAGATTCTTTGTTAAATGTGTTTTGTTTTCGAAAAGAGTCAACATAGATTGGCAACCATTAATAACGGCATAATTTCCTATTGTGATTTTGTCCTCCTTTAGCTTTTCTTCGAGAGTTTCACATATTATTGTGATACCATTATGATATAGGAAGAAATTTGAATGTTCGGCAGGATCAGTAATACTGTTTTTGATAGATTTGTTAACACGTGTTTTGCCAACTCCATATCGAACATTTTTATAGAAGAGAGTTCTGTCTTGAATTCCCTCAAGCTTGACTAGTTCTTTTGCTGGAATTGAATAAACCCGAGCTTTTATATCGGTCGCAAGATTATATTCAATTGAACTTTTGTTAGAAAGAAACAAATCCTTTTTAGGGAATTTGATTTCTGTATCTGAAAAAAATGTATACTTCTCCAATAAGTCATTACAATCCCATGATTCTAAATTATCAGTTACGCTAATAAATTCTTTGGCGTGAGTATTAAAGTTCTTATTCGTAATAAAAACCAATATTTTACTGTAATGAGTCTTTTCAATTAGATTACAACCATTTACGAGTGCTTTGAGTTCTTTACTTGCAGTACTCTCCAAAAGTCTCGCTATAGATTCGAAATCAGTAAACCATTCTTTTGCACCTACAAAATTTCTTAAATCATTATCTCCTTGTTGCTGAAAATCTACTGGAGAATATTTACTTTGAATTAGGTATATCTTTTCTTCTTCATCATCAATAAATATCCCATCAATTCCTTTGTCATTTACTTGATCACAGACACAATCAATTGCATCTTGTCTATCAATTCTGAAAAAATTTTCAAGAAACCATATTATGAATGCCGATGAATCAGCTCTACCGCTTTGATAGTTCGAGATTTCGGACTTTAATTTTTCGAAAAAGAATTCTAATGTCATAGTGATTTTTATTTGTTATGATTGCCTGTAATATCCTAATATACGCAGTTATACATATACCCTCTATTATTACTCAGTTATTACTTTCTATTTCAATAATATATCCAAAAACATTCAAATACATAATTTCATCTTGTTCCTCCGATTGACTACCTTCTTTAAAATTAACTTTCTATAAAGATTCAATCGTTCCCTACAAAGCTACCACCTATATTTCAATAATTTTAGCGTAGAAATACCTGTTTTTATAAAAAAATCATATTCCTATTTCCTCTTCACATTCACCCCCTCCAAAATCACTTTCACTCGAACAATCAGCTCGTTCAAATGCATTTTTGTGTCTCTATCTTTAGCGCTGACGATCGCTGTACGAATTCCCTTTAGTATCGTTTCCAAATTAGCTCTTACCACACTTGGTACATCTGTCATAGTCAAATCAACCATTTTGTATTCCATTCCATACATAGCTCCAGGTTCATTACTTGTCAAATAAGTAGTTGCATTTGGGTCAATCAATTTTTCTAAAATACCTACGTAATTACGTTGTAAATTTCTACGGTAATGATCAATCACAGTTCCAGCTTTTAATTCAGAAAATGTTTTCTCCGTGATAAATCCGAACAAGGTTTGCAAGGACATATTGTCTTTTGAAAGGGAACTAGACTCAATGATTCGAACTAATTTACTTCCGGAAAGAATGTTGTTTAATGCATACATCTGTAACCCTTTAATACTTTCAATTCCGGTTTCTGGTTTTATTTTGGCTAGAATAGATTGATTCAATAACCAGGTAGGAGTTTGAAAAACTTGTTTATCGATAAATTGCAAAGCACTCAACTGAACTGCTTTTGGTACTGGTGCATAAACATCCCCTTGCATATCATAGGTTTTAGGATTATCATAAACACCACCAATATTTTTCGAAACGTGGCCAATGTAAGTCGTATATTGTTGTATTATCCTACCATACATCGTTTTTAATTCGGCATACGATTCTCCATCTTGTTTTGTCCATTCAACTAAATTTGGAACAATTCGTTGTAAATTCTTAATGCCATAAGTCGAGGCAATCATCGCATTGTCACTCAAATCTTCCGTTTGGTAACGTGGATCAATTTTGCTGTTTTCTGTTCCAAATCGCAAACGAGGATTATTGTATTTTTCTTTCGTAAGTAAATTCAATCTTGCCTTTTCTTCCTGCTCATCCTTGGCATCATTAAAAGAGGTATATCCCCATTCAATCGCCCATTTGTCGTAATCTCCAATGCGTGGGTATACATCTTTGACACTGTCTTCTGGTTGTGCAACATAATTGAAACGTGCATAATCCATAATGGAAGAAGTGTGACCATGTTCTAAACACCAGTTTTTATCGCGTAATTTCTCCACAGGGGTTGCCGAACTCGCACCCATATTGTGACGTAGACCAAGGGTATGACCAACTTCATGTGCGGATACAAATTGCATCAGTCTTCCCATTAATTCATCGTCAAATTCACGAGTTCTCGCTCTTGGGTCATTCGGTGATGCTTGAATAAAATACCAATCATGTAATAAACGCATGATGTTATGATGCCAGGCAATATGACTTTCTAAAATTTCTCCAGTACGTGGATCGTTCACATTTGGTCCATAAGCATTTTGCACATTCGATGCGAAATAACGTATGACCGAATAGCGCGCATCTTCCATGCTCATCGTTGTGTCGTTTTCTGGCCAATACTCACCGCGAATCGCATTTTTCCATCCTGCTTGTTCAAAAGCTACTCTCCAATCATCCACTCCTGCTTTGATGTATTTCCTCCATTTTACAGGTGTAGCAGGATCAATGTAGTATACAATAGGTTTCTTTGGTTCGATTAATTCTCCTTTTGCTTGAAGCGCTGCATCTGCTGCGTTTTTTGGTTCTAAACGCCAACGATTGACAAATGCTTCAGTACTCGCTTCTTGATTGTTTTCATTGAATTCAACTAGTTCATTACCAAAGAAACCTACGCGTTGGTCGAACAACCTTTTTCGCATAGGATGAGCAGGTAACAGAACAAAAGACGTATTTAGTTCAAAAGTTAAATAACCTGCATTTCGTCCGGCTGTAACTGGTGTTACATTTCCTTGAGGAGAATAAGTCGTTACTTCATAGGTTTTGACAGTTTTTAATTCCGTGTTAATCGGGAAAGAACGGAAAGACGAAATGTACGACTTGTCTCGCTGAAATTGAGTTAGTTTTAAGTTGTCCTTCGTATAACCATCTATTCCAAAAGTCGTGTTTTCCAATGTGAAGTAATCGGTAACATCAATGACTACCGAAGTGTCTTTGCGTATCGAAAGAATTTCAAATGTACCAATGATTGGTTGTACATTGCTGTTTTTTACGGCTCTTGCTAATGGTTTGGTACTATCACTCGCATATTTAACATAAGTAATGTTTTTTAACAATAAACTATTGTATGGTCCCTTCTCCCATTTTACTACCTGACTATTCACTTCTTCTCCTCCATATTTTCCACATTCTGCAGCAGTTTTGGCATAACGTGTAACAGTCATTATTTCGCGCCCAATAAGTGAATCACTGAGTTCTAACAACCATTTTGTTCCAATGTGATGAACAGTAAACAATCCTTTGGATGTTTTAGCATCTTTAGTAATAACTTCCTTGTAAGGTTTTGGTTTTTTGACTTCTTCTTTTTTGGGCACTTCAATATTCTTCTTTTTTTTATGAAAAATCTGACTTTGCGTATTAACTTGTATGATCAAAAAACCAATAATGAGCGTAATAATTTTCATGTGAATATAGATTAATTAGGGGTGTATAAATGGCGCAGTTCAAGTAATATTTTTTTACCGCAGCTTAAAAAAATAAGTAGTATTGAAAATATAAATATCCAACTAATTCTCGCCTGAAGACGATCATAAATATTAGCTAAGCTAGCAACTATAAAAGCATTTGAGACGACTGAAACACATAGAAAAATGATAACTCCTTTGAGAGAATCATTTATGTGGGTAGATAGTTTTTTAATTGAAAACAGGAGGATGAGTATAAAAATACTTAGGTATAATAATACCTTGTATATAAAATTGGTTGAATCAATTTTAAGTTCTTGACCCCAAAGATTACCATTTTGTCTAGACTGATAATATTGGTTTAATTCAAACTGATAATGTTTTTTAATCTCAATACTTGGTGGACTATCTTCTGCTCGATACCACTCTGAAATTAGTCCTGAACCAAGATCATTTTGAAATAATTGGGTCAATGTCGATGTAAATGAATTATAAACAACTAAGGAAAGATGCTTTGGACTTGTTAGTAGGTCTGTTAAAATTTTAGTGTATTCTTTTGAACTATTTTCCCATCCACCATGTTTGTACAATGGACCATAATAGCTCCATAATAATTCACGATTATCTTTGGGAAGTGAGTCTTTACATGCGCACAAAACATAGTTGTTATTTTTGCATTTATCATCTAAAAAAGATTTCAAAACACCACTGTCTAACATTTTACCCATTAGATATACATGACTTCCTTGGTTGATTTTGACTGTATTTCCTATTTTTAAATTGGTAAGTGAGCCAATGATTAATGAAAAGAATAATATGCTTATCGGAAGTATAAAATTCACTGTTCGTTGCTTACTTTTTAGATAATATCGAAGGATGAAAAAAGAAACGAAAAGTGTGAGAAGTACAATTGGAAAATTTGAAAAATGAACATTCACGGAAAGGATCAGTAGGACGGAATAAATCACATAGTTTAGAATTGATTTCTTTGACTGAAATAATAATAGAAATAATGAACCAATTGCTATAAATGTAAAAATGTCAGGCATTAATTGACTAACATACCAGCCTAATCCTGAAAAAAAACTGAGAGGTAAAAGTATGATGATAAATTTCAAATAACTGAAACTAGGAAAAGCAACCTTTGATATGTTCCAAAGAAGAAATGTAGTGAAAAATGATTGAACATAAATAACTGGCCAAAGTGTAAAATTTAAGTCGAAACATTGAATGAATAAACCATACATAATAGGCCTGTCAGGAGGAATGATGAGCTCGATACCGCTTCTTAAATACGTGCCAGTATCTGAATAAACCAACGGGTAACCATTGTAAATTGCAGGTAAAATTAAAATAAAAGGAGTAATAAAATAGAATAAAAACTGCTTAAGTTTCAAATTTCCTAAATTTAAATTTCTCATAAAAATAACATTTTCAAACTTAATCATACAATACTGAACTAAATATAAAAATCGATTTATGTTATTACTTAAGGTGAAAAAAATCAATTTTAGATGGGTAAATTCAAAGTAATACTAATTCATGTGTTGTTATCTTCATCTCTATGTTATTTAAATTTCAACCTAACATTTTTATTTTCGCTATATTTAGTAAAATTCTTTCATGGAAAATTCAACGAACAGTCTAACCAAACTATTGAATATTAAGTACCCCATCATCATGGCACCCATGTTTTTAGTGTCAAATACAAAGATGATTATTGAAGGGATAAAAGCGGGAATAACGGGCGCCATTCCAGCAATGAATTATAGAACAACAGAAGAATTACGAAATGCTATTCAGACGGTCAAGAAAGAAGTAGAAGGACCTTTTGGAATAAACCTAATCGTAAATGCTTCTAATTTTCTATATAAAGATCAACTCAAAATTTGTTGTGAAGAAAAAATTGCTTTTATTATCACTTCCTTGGGTTCTCCAGAATACGTGATCCAATGTGCTCATAAAGTTGGAATCAAGGTTTTCTGTGACGTGACGGATGTAACTTATGCGAAAAAAGTTGAAAAACTTGGTGCTGATGCACTGATAGCCGTGAATAAAGAAGCGGGTGGTCATGCTGGAAAAATTTCTTATCAAACACTCATTCCTGAACTGCTAAATACATGTAACATCCCCGTTATTTCTGCAGGAGGTATCGGTTGTAGCGAGGAGTATAAAAAAATGCTACAGTTAGGTGTTGCAGGTGTATCTATTGGAAGTATTTTCATTGCATCTCTAGAATCTGAAGTTTCGTATGATTATAAAAAAGCATGTGTAGATTATGGAGCAAATGATATCGTCATGTCAACCAAATTATCCGGAACTCCTTGCACAGTAATCAATACACCTTACGTTGCTAAAATTGGAACTTCTCAAAACTTTTTAGAACGTTTACTTAACAAAAATAAACGATTCAAAAAATGGTTCAAAGCACTCACATTTTACCGTGGAATGAAAAGTTTGGAAAAAGCGGCCTTTAGTGCAACCTATAAAACAGTATGGTGTGCTGGTCCGTCTATAGAGCATGTTAAAGAAATTTCTTCAATAAAAAACATTGTAATGAAATTAACTTCTTAAATTTTGACTGCCAACTTTGGTCTTCAATCGCGCGAATTTCTTCTCCAAATTACTATATTTACACATTAATTAACTTTCAAATACATGGAGATTTTAAAATCATTTTTAGACTTTTTTTTACATTTAGATAAACATTTATTCGACCTAATTATTGATTATGGTTTCTGGATATACGCTATTTTATTTTTAATCATTTTCGTTGAAACAGGACTCGTTGTTATGCCACTCTTACCTGGAGATTCATTGTTGTTTGCTGCAGGTACTTTTTGTGCAGGTGTAGTAAACGAAGGGAAAACGGCAGAATTAAATTTATGGATTGTGCTATCATTACTTATTATCGCAGCCATACTAGGAGACGGATTAAACTATTTTTTCGGTAAAACAATTGGCTTAAAGGTACTTTCTTGGAAAATCAGAGGAAAGCAAATTGTCAAGCAAAAATACATTGACCAAACCCATGCTTTCTACGAAAAACATGGACCAAAAACTATTATTATCGCTCGTTTTGTCCCGATAGTAAGAACATTTGCGCCATTTGTAGCAGGAATCGGGGAGATGAGTTACGCGAAATTCATACGATTCAACATCATTGGAGGTATTGCATGGGTCATTGGATTGACGTTAATGGGTTATTTTTTCGGTAATTTAGAATTTGTACAAAAAAACTTTGAAACAGTTATTTTTGGTATTATTGGTTTATCCATTTTGCCAATGATTTTTGAGGTTGTCCGTTCTAAATTCAAAAAGTCGTAACATGTTATTCGGTCTTCTTGGAAAAACTTTAGGTCATTCATTTTCTAAGCCTTTTTTTGAAGCGTATTTTAAAGCGAATCAATTGGATGCCTCCTATTCTAATTTTGAAATTGAATCGATTGAGGAGGTGAAGTCTGTTTTTGATTTAGAGGGTTTGTCAGGTATTAATGTAACGTTTCCTTATAAAGAATCAATCATTCCATTTTTGGATGAAATAAGTCCTGAAGCCAAAATAATTGGAGCAGTAAATACCGTTAAAATAGTTGAAGGAAAAAGAATTGGATTTAATACAGATGCATTTGGATTCCAACAATCGATAAAGCCTTTCTTGACCAATCTTCATGAAAAAGCCTTAATTCTGGGCACGGGTGGCGCTTCGAAAGCAGTAGCATATGTATTGAAGAATATAGGAATTGATACCCTTTACATTTCGAGAAACCCTTCGAATTCAAATGAATTTTCTTATGCGGATTTGAATGAATATATGTTGCGTGCTTGTAAGTTAATCGTGAACACTACACCCGTTGGTACATTTCCAAACATAAACGAAGCACCAGAATTTCCCTTTCACTACTTGACCACTGAACATCTTGTTGTAGATTTAATTTATAATCCATCTGAAACGTTGTTCTTAAGTAATGCTAAACAAGCTGGCGCTAAGATTTTAAATGGGGAATCCATGTTGAAAGAGCAAGCGTTGAAATCTTGGGAAATATGGACTTCGATTTAAATGTAAATTACCAACTAGATAGAATCACGAGTTCTTTTGAGGAAGTTCAATTCGCTAAAAAAATTTCTTCTCTAGTTAATTCGAACGGAGGAAAATTAGTCATTGGAGTAAATAATAACGGAAAAATTGTCGGTGTTTATCCCAAAGATGAATTAGAAAACATTCCGATTGTTATCACACATTTTTGTAGTTCTCCTATTGAGTTTTCTTCAGAAGTCATTGAAATAAAAAATAAGCTTCTACTTGTTCTGAACATTCATAAATCAACCAAGATAGCTGCCTTAACCAGCGAAAATACATTTGAATATTATTTCCGTATTGGTGAAACAATTTGTATTGTAAATAAGATTGTACAGAAGTTATGGAGTTATGAATATGAGACCCTAACAAGTTGTCCAGGCAGTACAGAAGAACTTAAAATGGTACACAAAAATGCACACAAACAAACCTTGTCACAGATCTACTCAAATACAAACCTCCCTAAATCTCATGTGGATTCTTTGGTTTCTTGGTTATTATACAGCAAACAAATACGTATGACTTTAGTTAACAATCTTGTTATTTATCAACATTTAGATTAAAACTTGTTGATAACAATGCTTCCTATTAGATTCCCCCAATTATTAGTTGTATATTAGTTTCGTTCATTGGAACAAATATATTTACAACTTAAATTTGAAAGTATGGGACGTCCGCCTACAAAACCAGCGCGATTGAAAGATGGATTTTATATAGAAGTTAAAAACTCTGGATCTGGAGGTATTCGTATACGAAGAGACACTAGAGAGCAGATGCTAATTGCAGCTGAAGACTATAGTAAAAGTAAAAATGTCACTATTCTCGGCGAAATGAGAAACGACAAATGGATTCATGAATAACATTTAAGACTGTTAATCATTAGAAAAAAGACCTTAGACGAACGTTTAAGGTCTTTTTTTTATACTATAAACTAATCATTGAATTTATTTAAATCAATTTTTTACAACCAAAGGTTGCTCAATTTTTCCTAAATAAAATTCAATTCGTTCTGAATTTCTCAATGGTAAAATAATTTAGTAATCCTTTTCTATTTATCTTTCATTGGCTAAAACAAAAAAAAGGCTACCCAAATGGATAGCCTTCAATATGTTAGAACGAAGATTTATTATTCTCCTACAACTTCAAATTTGAAAGTTGGTCTTACACCTTTGTGAAGGTTAGCTTCTGCTTCGTAAGTACCGATTTCTTTGATTTGCTCTTCTTTGATTTTAATAGATTTTCTATCGATATCAAATCCTTGAGCACGTAATGCTTCAGCAATTTGAACTGTGTTCACAGATCCAAAGATTTTACCATTTTCACCAACCTTAGTAGCGATTTTGATAACTACATCAGCCAATTTAGCAGCAACTACCTCAGCTTCAGCAAGAATCTTAGTTTCTTTGTGCGCACGTTGTTTCAATGTCTCAGCGTGTGATTTTTTATTAGAAGGTGTAGCTAAAATTGCATACCCTTGAGGAATCAAAAAGTTACGTCCGTATCCGTTTTTTACAGTTACAGTTTCGTCTTTGTATCCTAATTTATCTACGTTTTTCTTTAAGATAATTTCCATTTTACTGTTCGTTTAAGTTTTGTAAAAAAGTTCTTATTTAAGCATATCCGCAACATATGGCAAAATTGCAATATGACGTGCTCTTTTAATTGCTTTGTTAACTCGTGATTGGTATTTAGCAGATGTACCTGTAATACGTCTTGGTAAAATTTTACCTTGCTCATTCACTAATTTCAATAAGAAAGCAGGATCTTTGTGATCGATGAACTTAATACCACTTTTCTTAAAGCGACAGTATTTTTGTTTTTTAATGTCGATGTTAATCGGCGTTAAATAGCGAATATCGTTTTGTGACATTTTCTTCGTTTTTAAGTGTTA
>CALPMT020000036.1 GCA_943324745.2 Chitinophaga pinensis
CGTTTTCGAGAACGCAGAGTTTTTTTTACTTCGTCAAAAATTTGGTTTCAAATCTAACGTAGTTAGATTAAATCTCTGCGACCTCAAAAATTCCGTCAACCACTTCACTTTTCTCTTGTTCCTCTGCGCTAAAGGAAAAAACTTCGTGTCCTTATTATCTCTCAGAGTATTGTGTTAAAACAAAAAAAAAGCCACCTGAGACAGATGGCTTTCAATATACTTTAAAGAAATCTTACGCTTCCACCAATTCAAAGATATAACTCTCCATAATTTGATTCGAAAGTAATTTTTTACAAGCCGTATCTACTTTTGCAGATGCCTCATCTTTAGAAGCAGCGTCTACAAACAAACGAATATGTCTACCAATACGAACACCATCAATTTCAGGTAATCCAATGTTTTTCATACTGCTTGATACAGCTTTTCCTTGTGGGTCTAATAACGCGTCTAATGGCATTACATCGATTTCAGCTTTAAACTTCATATTGTTTGTTTTTAATGAATAAATTTTCGACTACAGATAAAATAATATACAAAAGTATAATAATTGGAATGGACCACACCAATATTGTTGGAATTAATATTCCACAAGTTATTAAGAATAAAAAACGAAGTTCATTCCCTTTCCATTTGAAATGCTTGAATTTAAAGGAAAAGAAAGGGATTTCAGAGACTAATAACAAAGACATTAAAATGATTAACGGGACTAAAATGGATGGGGTAACTATCGTTCTAACTAATTCCCCAGCGAAAGAATGGTCTCCTTGGTAGTAAAAACACAACAATGGAAAGGATGTGAAGAATATGGTATTCGCTGGAGTATTTAAACCGATGAAAGAATCGCTTTGACGTGTGTCAATGTTGAATTTTGCTAATCGGAAAATTGAAAAGAAAGGGATGATTAATGCGAGGAATGGTAAAAAAGAGAATGATTTTCCGGTCATAATATTTTCAATCCATAAAGCAAAAGAAATATGAACACTCCAATCTAAAGGAGTTCCATTTCCAGTATTTATAGTTGGATTTAATACACTTGCTAACAACACCATCATCATCACTCCTGGAGCAACACCAAACGTTATCATATCCGCTAAGGAATCCATTTGTTTCCCTAATTCTCCTTGTTGGTTTAACTTACGTGCCAAAAATCCATCGAAAAAATCCAAGATAGCGCCTAAATAAATCGCAAAAGGAGCCAAATCGATTCTTCCGGAAACAGAAAGTAAGATTGCTAGGATCCCACACAACATATTTGAAGCGGTAAATAGGTTTGGGATATTAAACATGGATAGGGTGCTTTTCATCTATTTTGTAGTCTTTATCAACGTATCTTTTCTTACTTTTATATTTTAAATAGCAAGTTGGAATACAAAGAACACAATTTTTTTAAAAAATACGTGTTAGTTGAAGTACAAATTTTACATATGAAGTTTCATTTTTCGCTTATATTACTTTTTTTAGTAGGTGTTTATAGTTCTGTTACCGCACAACAAACCACTACAACAGCTCCGAAATATTCCAATGAATTCTTACAAATTGGAGTTGGTGCGGATGCATTAGGACAATCCAATTCAGTGGTTGCAAGTACAGAAGGTTCGAATGCAATTTATTGGAACCCTGCAGGAATTGCCTTGTCTAAAAAATGGTTAGAAGTAGGAGGGATGCACTCCGAATATTTTGCAGGTATCGCTAAATATGATTTCATTTCTTTGGCGCATGCCATCGATGCTAAGAGTGGTATTGGGTTTTCTATGATTCGTTTTGCTGTAGACGATATTCCAAATACAACTCAGCTCATTGATAATGGCGGAAACGTAAATTATGATAGAATTTCATTGTTCTCCGCAGCAGATTACGCTTTTTCACTGGCTTATGCACGAAAATTGAAAGTGGAAGGGTTACGTTTTGGAGGAAGTATGAAATTAATACACCGAACGGTTGGTAATTTTGCTCACTCATGGGGATTTGGTTTAGATGCAGGTTTACAATACGATGCAAAGAAATATTGGAAATTTGGCGTCATGGCACGTGATATTACTTCAACATTCAATGCATGGGTATTTACGCTGGATGAACAAACGAAAAAGGTATTCTCCCTGACCGGAAATACGATTCCTACTAATGGAATGGAATATACCTTGCCACGTTTTATTTTTGGTACACAAGGGAAATTTCCGGTGAGCTCTAAAGGGGATTACGTAGCAGGAGAAATTGATTTAGATATGACAACCGATGGACGAAGAAATGTATTGATTTCTGGTGCTCCTTTTAGTATTGACCCACATGTTGGTATTGAAGTTGGTATCCGTAAATTCTTTGTGTTTCGCTGTGGGTTAGGTAATCTGCAATATGTAACCGATTTTAATAAAAAGAAAAATCTAACCTTTCAACCTAACATAGGTGTAGGCGTGCAGTTTGAATACGTAGTATTGAATTATGCATTTACCGATATTGGGGATAAATCTACAGCTCTTTATTCAAATGTATTTTCTGTGAAATTATTGTTGGACAAACCTTCTAACGCAGTAAAATAATGAAGCGTATTGTTGCCTTTCTAATGTTACTTTTAGTTTCGCTTACCAGTTCCGCTCAGAAATATGGTAATGAATGGATTGATTATACCCAAAAATATTATGCGTTTTATATTTCTTCGGATGGGTTATATAAATTAGATTATACGACTATTAGGTCTAGTGGCATTGATGTAAAATCATTTACATCCTCAAACATTCAATTAATGGGTCGGGAACGTGAGATACCTATTCAAGTTGTTGATGGTGGAGATAATAAATTAGATTCTGGAGATTATATTTTGTTTCATGCTAAACGAAACGATGGTTGGTTAGATTCTTCACTATACCAACAACCTAAAGATATTGGAAATCCTAGTTATAGTTTAGTTAGTGACGGGTTGTATTACTTTTTTACCTGGAATACTAAAAACAAAAACCTGCGATTTACGAATGAACCCGCTGTGGATTATGTGAATTATGCACCAACGAATTATTGGATTTCGAAAAATGTCTATTACGATATAAATTATTACAGCGAATCAATGGATGTCAATAATTTGTCTTCAACTTTTTATCTACCTGGCGAAGGATTTTGTAGTAATAAAGATGGAGTTGCTTCGAATGTTTCGTTAAATTTAACCTTGTTTGATCCTAACTTATTGTATAGAGGTGTTGATGCTCCAAATGGTACGATGGACTCGAAAATCACATCACATTCTGCTGCACAGTTCAAACTAAAAGGAAATCATCATTTTCAGTATAAGTGGAAAAATTTAAATAAAATTCTAGTAGACACCATTTTTGTAGGTCATAAATACATTCACCATGAATTAGTTTTGCCTATACAAGATTTAAAAAATGACAATGTCTTAAATTGGTCAATCCTGAATGATCAAGGAGCATTAACAGATAATCAAGGGATTAATTGGATCGGTTATACATATCCCAAAAAAACGAATTTAGAAGGAGCTAAATACGGAGATTATTGGTTAGATAATTCAAAGTCATCGCCTAAAATTAATCTATCGATCACGAACCACAAGTTGACTAAACCAATCATTTTTACGCTTGGAAATCAGCCTGTATGGGGAAGACCTACCTTAAGTGTTAACGGTGATTATAATGTGTTATTACCTAATACGACGGATGGTAGTCAGCACGAAATTATAATTACGGATGAAAGTTTGATACAATCTATTTCGAGTCTTAATGCAGTAAATGGTACTGGTACATTTATCGATTACGATGCGATTAGTAGTGAGCGAGCAATTATTATGATTTATCCTAATGTATTAAAAGCAAGTGCAGCTCAATATGCAGCATACCGAACTTCACCGGATGGTGGAAATCATAACGTAGTCTTTGCAAATGCTGAAGAGTTGTACTTACAGTTTGGAGGAGGTATTCCAAAACACTTTATTGCTTTTCGTCGCTTTTGCTATAAAATGTATGTTCAGAGTTTGAATAAACCACATGCTTTATTATTATTGGGTAAAGGTGTACATAATAAAGGATTAAGAAATCAAAATGTAGGCGCTGTTGGCAATGTTCAAAATAATAGTTCTATTTCTATTTTACCAACATTTGGCTATCCCTCAACCGATAATGGTTTTACTGCTAAATTAGAGGGGAATATTGCTCCTTTATTTGCTACAGGTCGAATTTCTGTGAATACGGATGGTGAATTATTAAATTACCTCTCAAAAATCAAAGAATACGAAAATGAGCAAAATCAATCTTCTATCTATAACTCATCAACAAAAGATTGGCAAAAACATGTCCTGCATCTATCTGGTGGAAGCACGACTGAAGAACAATTAAATTTCACCAAATATCTCAAGAATTTAGAGGGAATTATTGAAAAGAATAAGTTTGGCGGGGAGGTGTTTTCATACACCAAGAAAAGTAGTGCTCCAATAGATCCTGTTAATCTATCAAACATTAATAAACGTATTGAGGATGGATTATCATTAATTACCTTTTTTGGACATTCAAGCGCTTCTTCGTTTAATGTTGCTATTCAGGACCCTAGTGATTGGAATAATAAAGGGAAATATCCGGTGGTGATTGCGAATGGGTGTGATGCAGGTGAATTGTTTATAGCCAATCAAACACTTTCAGAAAATTATGTAAATACCGTTAACAGCGGTGCAGTTGGATTTTTATCACCAGGTATTTTATCCTATGATTCATATTTAAATAAATATTCCACCTTGTTGTACACTGAAATTTCAATAAACAGTTATGGTGATTATTTAGGTAAACAAATTAAAAATACGATTGAATCAATGTGTTTGAATGATCCAAATCGTTTAAATGAAATTACGAGTTATGGATTCATACTCAATGGGGATCCCTTAATACGTGTCAATTATCATAATAAACCCGAAATCGAAATTACAAATCAAAGCATACACGTTTTACCCAAAGAAGTTTCTTTATCCTTGGATAGCTTGAAAATACAAGTTTCAATCAAAAATTTAGGACGGTCATTTTCGGATACAGTGAGTGTTGAATTACATCGAAAAATGCCTAAAAGTAAATTTGACTCGGTATATATTAAGTCTTTGTACGGATTGAGGTACATGGATACAGTCACATTCAAGGTTCCATTGCAAGCTGGTTTATCTGCTGGCTTGAATAATTTTGAGGTTTTGGTGGATGTTCCCTCATATGTGCCTGAACAGTATGACGAGTTTCAAAATAATCAAGCGAAAAGACAAGTTTTATTGCAATTGGATGGAATTACCCCGATTTACCCGTATGAATATGCTGTTGTGCCTAGAGATAGTGTTGTTCTAAAAGCAAGTACATCGAATCCTTTAGCTAAAATAAAATCGTATCGTTTTGAAATTGATACGACAGATTCATTTTTAAGTCCATTTTGTAAATCAGCAGTAGTTACAGGTCTAGGCGGTGTACAACAGGTGTTTCCCACTGAGTGGAAAAGTAAATTTTTGAATCAGCCTGAAAAATTAATTTGTACTGATAGTACGGTTTATTTTTGGCGAGTAGCAGTAGATAGTTCTTCGTTAAATTGGAATGAAAGTTCTTTTCAATATATTCCTGGAAAGCATGGTTGGGGGCAAGCACATTTTTTTCAGGGTAAAGAAAATTCGTTCAGCAGTTTAAATTTTGATAGAAATATACGAGAGCGTGAATTTGATACGCTATTTAAGAAATTAGAAATTGAAATTTATAATTATCCGACGAACCAAAACATGGTGAACTTATCTCAATATAAAATTAATAATGAGATGCAAGAATATGCAAGTTGTGGTGTTCTTCCTGCTCTTCATGTTGCAGTGATTGATCCAAAAACTTTTAAGCCTTGGGAGACACATTATCTTACGCAAAATCCTCAAAATTCATTTGGAAATTTGAATGATTTAGGGGCTTGCAGACCTCGTATTGAAAGGTATTTCATTTTTAATCAAAATAGCCCTGCACAAATGGCAAGTTTTCAGGACATGGTTCTGAATAAGGTTCCGAATGGTCACTACTTGATAATATACACGCATAGATATGCAGAATATCAATATTGGAATAGTGTTACACCTTCCATTTTTCAAACATTTAAAGACTTAGGTTCAGACAGTATAATACCATCTAGACCAAATCATGGGTTTATATTTTTTATTAAAAAAGGGGAAAAATCTTCACTGAAAGAAATTGTTGCAACACAAAAAGGTGAATTAATGCGTATTGAACAAGATGTTCAGGTATACAATAATACAGGCCAAGAAACAACGCCTATCATTGGTCCTGCGCTTAATTGGGGGGTATTATCATGGAAGCAGCAAGCTTTGGAGTCGAACACTAAAGATTCTACATTCCTTGAAATTGAATTGTTAGACAAAAACCTAGCATTATTAAAAGTCATTGATACTTTAATGACGCCACAGGATTCTATTGTGAATTTGAATAATTTAATAAATGCGAATACCTATCCATACATTCGATTGACTACTAAGTATAAAGATTTAGTAAATTTTGATCCTGCTCAGGTAAAACGATTACATGTATTGTATCAACCAGTTCCCGAAGCCGCAGTTGACGGAAGTAATGGGTTTTTATGGTTACCTAAAAAAGATACTATCGATGAGGGGATGAGCGTCAAATTTGCCATAGATGTAAGAAATGTAAGTGCCTATCCGATGGACTCGTTATTGGTCAACTATTGGTTAGAAGATATTAATCAACAGAAAAAAATAATTAGCTATCCGCGTAAAGCACCTTTATTAGCGAATACGGTAATGAGAGATACGGTGACTATTCAAACAAGTGGACTCGAAGGTGAAAACACGTTGTGGTTAGAAGTAAATCCGTATCTAACTTCAAATCAAACAGATCAGCATGAACAATTTCATTTTAATAATTTATTAGCAAAGAATTTTTATGTGCTTTCAGATAAAACAAATCCTATTTTGGATGTGACTTTTGACAGTAGACACATTATGAATCAAGATTTAGTCAGGCCGAATGCTGAAATAGAGATTTCGTTGAAAGATGAAAATGAGTATGCGATCATGAATGCACTTTCAGATACTGCGTTGTTTCAAATTTATGTAACGAATCCACTGGGTGTTCAAAAACGAATTCCATTTTTTGATAAAAAAGGAAATCAGATTATTCAATTTATTCCAGCTACCCCACAAAACAAACGTTGTAAACTGATTCATACCGGAAATTTTGCGATAGATGGAAAATACAATCTTTCTGTTCAAGCAGCTGATAGAAAGGGGAATCTGTCAGGTGATTATGCTTATTCTATTGATTTTGAAGTTATTAATGAAACTTCAATTTCATACTTAACGAATTATCCAAATCCTTTTAGTTCTAATACACGTTTTGTATACACATTGACTGGAAATTCGGCTCCTGAAAACATGATTATACAAATAATGACGATTTCTGGTAAGGTAGTTCGTGAAATTACTGAAGATGAATTAGGACCGTTGCAAGTTGGTCGTAATCAAGTTACCAATTATGCTTGGGATGGGAAAGACCAATTTGGGGATCCTCTAGCAAATGGAATTTATTTATACCGTGTTCTTGCGCGAAGTAACGGACAAGAAATTAAACACCGTAGTTCAGAAGTCGATTCTCACTTTAAGAATGAATTTGGGAAGATGTATTTGATGAGGTAGGAGAGAGGGGTTATGGATTATGGGTTATGGATTATGATTGTCACCTCCCTTTATCCCTCCTCAATGAGGGAAATCTAAGGATCATTTTATTAAAAATGTTTTGCTTTAAAATTCCAGGTGAACATAAATCTTTCCTCCTTGAGGAGGGACCGAGGGAGGTGACACAACCGTTCTTAATTACTTAATTTATCTCAATGGTAAAAAAAACTAAAAAAACCGACAACTAAAAATCGCTGTATCATCCACATAATTCCTGGAAGCTCTCCATTCATCTAACTTCGAGAAGATGATATTATTCATATCCTCCATTTTTAACGGATAATAATTATGCACCAACTTTATCAAACGTTCTAATTCAAAGAATTCGTTTTTCTCATTTTCCAATTCGATGATTCCATCGGTATACATTACCAAGGTTGAATTAGGTTCCAGATATAAACTTCCGATCTTTAAAAACGGGAGGTCTTCCATCATTCCAAGGCCAATGGTTCCTTTGTCTAATAGTTCATAGGTTTTACCGTTGGTAATAATTGGATGATTGTGTCCTGCGTTGATATAGGTTAACTTCCGTGTTTCGATGTTGTATTTAGCAATGAAAAATGTAATGAATTTTTCGCCTTTCGCGTTCTTCATGACCTTTTTATTTAACTCTTCAATCAGGAAATCTAACTCAAATTGTTGGTAGCTATAAAGAGCTCTAAGCGTTGCTTGAAAATTAGCCATCAACATTGCTGCACTTATTCCTTTACCTGAAACATCACCTATACAAATGATGTATTCGTCCTCGGAAAGTTGTATGAAGTCATAATAATCTCCACCAACTTGGTGTCTTGAAGTGTATTTGGCGTGAACGTCTAACTTACGGTTGGAAGGTAAATCAGAAGGGAATAACATTTTTTGCATTTCAGATGCAACTTCCAATTCTTTTTTTAGTCTTGCTTGTTTAATACTTACATGCATCATACGTTGGTTTTCAATCGCTACGACTATGATGTTAGCAAGTGTCTGTATAAACCGCATATTATTAATCGTTTCCGCAGATGGTCTGTTTTTTATTGAATCACCAGAAACTAATAAGTAAGCAAGGGGTGCTTTTTGATGAAATACAGGAACAATACTGTCAAATTGTGAGATAATTTCAGAAGGTGATGATTCAATACTTGTGATTTCTTTAAATCGGGCTAAGTTTTCAATGACATCCGCTTCTTTAAAAGCTCCTTTAACACCTGATTTCAAAAGTGTTTGCCATGAATCTTGCTTGTGAAATAATATAAATTTTGAAAATCCAAGTTGCTCTTTTAGAATAAAACCTAAAATTCTTGTGAGCGTATCTACGGATTGTTTTGTGTTGATTGCATTCGTAATTTCCAATAAAGAAGTTAACTTAAACTCTTGAAATTCGATTTGATTTTCTAAAGATTGAACTAACTTTTCGTGCATAAATTCGGGTACTTTGAATTGTAAAATTAGTGCTTAGCTTCCTTGGTATTTTTATGGAGTAGGATACTTATGAATGTAGCTATGTTAATTCGGTTAAGAATCAATATCATTTTACAGTTTCTTAGGTCTATTTACTGAACATTTTGGGAAAACTGACTGTTTTTAAGTTTCTTTGTTCAGAAATGATCATTATTCATTCGTTTGTTAGCTAAATTAATCATCATTTATGAGTAGTTTTTTGCGTATTTCTGAGAATTAGAAGAGCGTTATACCTTAGCGATATTACCTTTTCTGTTTCTGATAGTTTTAGTAGTTTTTTTTAACTTAAAATATTATTTTTTATGTTTAAGCGAAGTTTTATAAGTGTTAGTTTATCACTCATTTTTATTTTATTTATAGGTCTCTATTCCCATGCTCAATCTGTTTTAAATATCGATACAATTCAAGTAAGAGAAACGTTTGATAATATTCATATTAAGAAATTATTTTCTGATATAAATGCATCTAACTTTTTGATTTTTATCAAGAAAGAAGTAAAAATGCATAAGCATATTACCCATAGTGAAACCATTTTCGTATTAGAAGGTACGGGTGTAATGCAGCTAGGGAATGAAAAAAATAACGTTAAACAAGGGGACCTCATATTTGTTCCCGAAAATACACCTCACGCTGTAAAAGTAACTTCCAAGTTACCATTAAAGGTCATTTCAAATCAAGCGCCTGAGTTTGATGGGACAGATAGGGTGTACGTGGATTAGTTGATTTTTAATTCTTGTCATCCCCAAAAATTTCATAGTAGTTATGTTGTCATGTAATTGACTTCAACTAAGATTCATGAAAGAATTCTATGGTGTTTTAGATTGGCTTTTTAAGTAGTAACTAAAGCATAGAAAAAAAATAGCTCATAAAAGTTAAAAATCAAAGTAAATGAATTGAGATTCATTCATCGTAATGAACTTATAAATAATACAAAATATCATTATGAATAGTGAATATTTGATCATTGGAACATGAATTTTGCGCTCATTTTTCCGCGTTGCAAAATCTATAATGATCATTAAAGAAATGTAGTAAATTACTTCCATGTTTTGTAATCCTTGCCCGTTAAAAATTTTCTCAGGACAATCATATAGATTTGCGAAAAGTGCTCTTAAGTATTTGTAAGCATCAAGTAGTGTTTTTGAACGGAATATAATTAAAGTAAATGTAATGATTGAAAAAGTGAAAAGTATGCTTATGATTTTAACCGCTAAAGTCGATTTAACTTCTATTTTTTCGAATAGAAGTGTGTAAATTAAATATATAAAAGCATGCGTTAACCCCCAAAAGATAAACGTCCAATTAGCACCATGCCAGAAACCACTTATACTAAAAATGATAAAAATATTTCTGATGGTTTTGGTACTACTACCTTTAGAACCTCCTAATGGAAAGTATACATAGTCTCTAAACCAAGAACTTAGTGAAATGTGCCAACGTTGCCAATATTCTTTGATGTTTTTTGCAAAATAAGGAAATTTAAAATTGCTTAATAATTCAAATCCAAGTAGTTTGGCAGATCCGATAGCAATGTCTGAATAACCACTAAAGTCTGCATAAACTTGAAAACTGAACCCTACAGCTGCCAGGATTAAAGAAAGAGCGGTATATCCTTGATAGGCATCAAATGTGCTAGTCACATATTCTGCTAAACTATCTGCAATAAACATTTTTTTAAATAATCCGACAATGATTAAATAAATACCTTCTTTAGATTGCGTGTAATTAAATCTTTTTTTTGATTGAATCTGAGGAATTAAATGATTTGCTCTTTCAATCGGACCCGCTACTAGCAATGGAAAAAAACTCACAAATAATGCATAGTCGATTATGTTTTTAGTCGGTTCTTGTTTTCCTCTGTAAATGTCAAACACATAGGATAATCCATGAAATGAATAAAACGAAATGCCTATTGGGGCAATAATATTTATCGCGTTAAATTTTTGGCTTGTATCTAGGCCTAAAAACTCAGTAAGTTCATGAATGAAAAAATTTGAATATTTAAAATAGACAAGAAGTCCGATGTTGCATAAAATACTTATTAATAAATATAGTTTACTTCTTTTTCTAGCAATGAGATGCCCTAAAAAATAGTCTAATAAAATACAGATAATTAAAATGCTTAAAAACTTATAACTCCATAATCCATAAAAAAATAGACTTGCAATCACCAAGAATAAATTTTTAAATTTTTCAGCATATAAATTTATGATCCAATATAATATAACAACAATTGGTAAAAACAATAAGTAAGAAATTGAATTGAATAACATTCTTTGGATTAATTTTTTTTCAGTTTTGCAATAGAATCAACAATCATTTTTCCGACAATAGGGTAGTAATGGATGTCTGAAGAATAAAAATGTTTATTTTCTGTGATTTGATTAATGCCTGAAAAATCAACGATGTTTTTCTTGCCAAAAATTGATTCAATCGTTTTCTCGTCTTTCAAATTAATTTTTCGTTGGTTGTACATAGGCGCATATACAATGATATAGTTCGTGTGGTGTTTTTGTAGGATTTTTTTTATTGAGCGTAAATAGTTGAATTCCTTATTTGCGATTTGCGATTTATTTCTGACTAACTGATTTGATCTTGGATATAAATTATTTATTTCATTGTTTAAAGGATGATTTTTAATGTTATACAATGAATCGAACTTTTTCTGATCAGTTATTCTATTGCAAGTGTGATATAAATCATTCGACAAATCATCGCTTTTTCCTAATTCAGATTCTTGAGGAATTCCTATTAATATTCTTAAATTCTGAGTTAATTTTTTCCCTGAATAAAGGAAAAAATTTGTCATGTGTTTATATATATCATAATACTTAGCGTTTCCGGTCAACTTGTAATGGTCGTATGGATTGATTTCTCCATTTCCTTTAAACGTGATTGAATTGTCAAACAGAATAATTGCATGATTTAAAGTGTATCCGTTTTTATCTAAATAATTGATTTTTTGATATATTCCACAAATGTTTTCACTCCAGTTTAGGAAGTTGAAAGGGATAGTCTTTTGAGAATTAAATAGTTTATATTTAGAATAGCAGGCGTAGATCGGGAATGATCGTGAAGAACCGAAAATAAACGTATTGTAGTTTGATTTACGATTTTCTAATTTTTTCACAGCTATTTCACCTGGGTTGTGAAAGTAATACTTTAAATTATCATTATTATGTGATCCAAATTCGTAGTATGGATCTCTCATTATATAGATGATAATGAATAGGATACATAACAAAATAAAAATGCCCAATTTCTGAAAAAATCTCTTTAAAAAATAAATTACTTCAGAATTGGGCATCAACATTTTTATGTGTAAAAGATTTGTTAATCAACCAATTGTATCCCCGTATAATTTTGAGGAGTAATTTGTTTTAATTCTTCTTTTAATTTTTCTGAAACTGCTAGTGTTTCAATAAATGCATGAACAGATGCTTTGGTAGTCGCTTCGTTTTTACGAGTTAAACCTTTTAAAGCTTCGTATGGTTTAGGGAAACCTTCACGACGTAAAATGGTTTGAATTGCCTCTGCAACAACCGCCCAGTTTTTTTCCAAATCATTTTCGAATGCTTCTTCATTCAATAACAATTTCTCTAATCCAACAAGCGTTGATTTCATAGAAATTAATGAATGTGCTAACGGAACACCGATTGTTCTAAGTACCGTAGAGTCTGTTAGGTCACGTTGTAAGCGAGAGACAGGAAGTTTAGCAGCTAAATGTTCATATAAAGCATTCGCAATTCCAATGTTACCTTCTGAGTTTTCAAAATCAATAGGATTTACTTTGTGTGGCATTGCGGAAGATCCAATTTCCCCTTCTTTTAACTTTTGTTTGAAGTAGTCCATCGAAACATACATCCACATATCGCGATTTAAATCTAGGATAATTGTATTGATACGTTTTAAGGCGTCAAATAAGGCAGCTAAATTATCGTAATGTTCTATTTGCGTAGTTGTTTGACTTCTATATAAACCTAGTACGTTATTCACGAAATTATTAGAAAAGGAAACCCAATCATGACCTGGAAAAGCAATGTGATGTGCGTTTAGATTTCCTGTCGCCCCGCCAAATTTAGCAGAAAAAGGAACAGCAGTTGCTTGTGCTAATTGTATTTCTAAACGTTCAGAAAACACTTGAATTTCTTTCCCTAATCGAGTTGGAGATGCCGGTTGACCATGAGTTTTAGCTAACATCGAAACATCTTTCCATTCTACTTTTAACTCATTTAATTTAGAGATCACCTTGTTTAATAAAGGGAAGTATACTTGAGTCAGTGCTTCTTTCAGAGAGAGAGGAATACTCGTATTGTTAATGTCTTGTGAAGTCAATCCAAAGTGTATGAACTCAAGGTATTGATCAAGTCCTAATTGAGACATTTGTTCTTTCAAAAAATATTCAACCGCTTTCACATCGTGGTTTGTAATTTTTTCGGAGTTTTTAATCCAAAGTGCATCTTCTTCAGTGAAATTTAAGTAGATGTTTCTTAATGTTGGGATTTTATCTAAAGGAAAGGATTGTAATGGAGATACTTGCGCTTCAACCATAGCTATGAAGTATTCGATTTCTACCTGTACACGGTATTTAATTAATCCAAATTCAGAGAAAAATTGCGCTAATTCTTCCGTTTTTGATCTATATCTTCCATCGATAGGAGAAATGGCTGTTAAAGCATTTAAAGTCATATTATATTGTTTTATTAAGGTGTAAAGATACGAATTCATCTCGGTTCACTTTTCTGTTTTAAGCAATTATTTGTGCATAACTTCTTGTTTTCATAGACATGACGTGTTACTAGGTTTTGGCTATTTTATCTAATTTTATCGATCTTATATTTTATTTCTATTTTATGAAATTTTTCATTCTTTGTATTTCTTTTTTACTAATTGGTCGAGTTTCGGCTTTTTCTCTTGGGACACCACCAGATTCTACTTCAAATTTTGCTCAGAAAACTGCTGCAACTTTAGTGATTGAAGAAGCTAAACATTATTACTCTGATGGACATTATAAAGAAGCATTAGGAATGTTTAAACAAGCAGAAGTAAGAGATCCTGAATCTTGGAGGGCTTCCTATTGGGTGGCTTTGTGTTATTATAAGTTGAATAATTACACAATGGCATTAAAACATGTTGAGTCAGCACGTCGAAAAGATAAGGATGTGGATGCAGATTTGTATGAATTATTAGGGAGATGTAACCATCAAAATGGGTTTTTAGATTCTGCGTTGGCAAATTATAGTCGCTCATTAAATGGATTTTCAAAACAGCGCGCGGAAGACCTGCATGTATGGGATAAAATGGAAGAATGTAAATTTGCGAAAGCGGAGATTGCTAAAAATAAACCCTTTGCTCGTAAATTAATTCCTGGCGATGTGAATACAGAATTTAACGAGTATGCTCCTGTACTGACTCAAAATGGAACGACTTTGTATTTTGCCGCTCGAAAAAATAATACGACAGGTGGAATGAAAAATCCCGATGATGAGCAATTTTTTGAAGATGTATATCGAGTAAAATGGAATGAACAATTTAAAATGTGGGATAGTATTACCAATAAATTAGATAAAATTAATGGTCCGGGTTTTGAAACGTTCACGTATGTTAATGAGACTGCGGATTATGCATTGTTAACCTTAAATACGACGCAAACAGACTTAGAAGATCAAACCGAAAGTTCTGATATTTGCGAGGTTTATTTCAAGGCTGGAAAATGGACAAAACCAAAGTTAATCAATAATGAGTCTATTAATACTTCTTATTATGATGGTGCTGCTACAATGACTGCAGATGGTTCAATGATGGTTTTTGTTTCCGACCGAAATGGTGAAACAAGCTCTATGGATTTGTTTATTGTCCGTAAGGATGGTAAAAAATGGGGAGAGGCTTTGCCTATGCCAGCACATGTGAATTCATTGCGCAGAGAGACGACTCCTTTTTTAACTCCTGATGGTAAGTTTTTGTTTTTTAGTTCAGATGGACATAAAGGAATGGGAGGATATGATGTGTATGTAACTCAAAACAATGGAGGTAGTTGGTCAAAACCAGTGAATTTAGGGGCTTCAATCAATACGGTGAATGATGATACGCATTTCCAATATTATAAAGCATTGAAAAGAGCAATGATGGCTGGTATTACGTTGGATGAAATGCAGTGTAATTATAACATTTATGATGTTAACTTATCCGAAGCTGTTCTACCAATCACTTTTGAATAAAGAAAAGTATTTCCTACTTCACTCGTAACACGTCACTCAACTCTCATTAAGGCTGGTCTTTGTGTTAATTCGTGGTAACAAACACTACCTTCTTTAAAGTAATGAAATACCATACTTTTTCGTGTTTTACTTTTGTCAGGATGTGTTTCACCTCCATGTAATAGATTTGCATGCCAAATTAATACATCTCCTTTTTTTGCACGAAAAATTTCTTTTTGTAATCCTAATGTTTTAATTTTCTCTTGAAGCATTTTTTCATACTCCGAATAGTTTTTATCACCAATAAAAAAAGTTGAACCAAGATTGTCGTAATCTTTATTTAAGTAATAAGGTAAGTTTTGACTTCCTGGATAATAATGAAGAGCGCCGTTTGTTTCATCTATATCTTCTAACGCAATCCAAACACCTAATAATCCTCCTAAAGGATATGTTGTCATGTGAATACTATCCGAGTGTGTGTCTTGTTCACTTCCTGATAAAAAATTTATGCTTTGAAATAGTGTTGCTTTACCATCGATCAACACGTTTAGTAATTCCATTAACTTTTCATCTTTTCCTGTGTTTCGGAGCAGTTGAGAATGATGTAAAGCAAACATAATTTTATTGCCATATTTAAACTTTATTTTTTTCAAGTTTAATAATGTGTCAATTTCATGGTTAATATCATCTGATTGTATTTCAGTTAGATAGTTTTTTAAAACAATGTAACCTGTTGTTGTATAGTTTTCTATCTGTTGTTGTGTTTCAAGCGAACTTTGTTGATAGATTGAGGAGTTCTTTAATTTAGATTGATCGATACTTATCTGTTCTTGTGGTAGATGTTTAAAATCAGAACTTGATATTGGTGAATAGTATTTTTTATCAATACCATATTTTTTATAGGATGTGAGGTTATGTACTAAAAACTTTTTATGAAAAAAGTTATAGAGTGCATAGGTAAGTTTTAAGCGACGTATCATCATGCTCCAAATTGACTTAAGTGGTGGTCTAAGTGTTTGTAAAATAAATTATTCCATTCATTTTTAGTTAATTTACCAAATGAAACAGATTCTTTACCTTCAAAATGGTTTTCTCCTAATTGTTGCGTCTTCATAATGTAATCAATCAATTTTTTCTTTTCTACTTCGAAATCACGTTGATCCGCAATGATAAAATACGGAGCGGTTTGACTACTTTTTTTAAACTGACTTTCAGTAACTACATATTTTTTGACAAAACTTTTCAGGAAAAATTTTAAAATGAAATTTGGTTTAGGATGTTTGTCCGTATAAACAGTTTCATAAGTCACGTTACAGTGCGCAAGCATTTGAGCGACATTCATTTTACCCCAAACAGGTTGCGTTTCGTTCGTTAACGTGTTGATGCGCGCAATGATTTCGTTGCTAACTCCTTCAGTGAAAATATTTTTCATAATTCTATTATTGTTAGGCTAAAATTAAACATTTTTTTGTGCATTTCTGTATTCCAAAAATAAGTTACCGATTTTTTCTTTCAGTTCATTATCCTCTAATTAATAGTTGATTACAATTTCTGATTTGTGCAGTTTAAAACTTCAGTTTTTGTAATAAAATAGGATGTTTTTTAGCGCAGAGATTTCGGAGAAATGGACGTGTTTTATGTTTGGAGGTCGCAGAGGAAATCTAATTTCATTAGATTTTAAACTAAGTAACTGATAGAAAATATTCAATATTTGACAAAGTCAAATTAATCTCTTCGTCCTCCAAAACGGTTGTAGGTCAAAAATCTCAATAAATCTCTGCGCTAAAAAAAATATTTCATGTTTTTCTATTTAAATTCAGTAGTACATTCTTTGCATTTGTACACCTTTTTATTGTAGAGTGGTGCTAGCATAATTGCGAATGCTGCAAACAGCGAAATAATGCCTGTGATGTTTTTATAGGATGCGAATCCTGCCTGTATGTTTGTGGATTGACACGATGGGCAAGTGATGATTTCGTTGTTTTGGTTGGTGTAGGGGGTATGCTCCAAGTTGTTGAGGTACGCTTTTGCTTGTGCGTAATCTTGTTCGAACACTTGAAGTTTGATTCCGCCTAGCGCTACATTGTACATTGGGTTGGTAGCAATCGTATTTTCATCTTTCAAATAACTTTGAATCCCTTCTAATTCCAATTGACATTTAAGCATATTTGCATCGATACTGTTATCAAAGGTTTTTAAAGTTATAAGATTCATGGTTTAAAGGTAATAGTTCCTAGATTATTAAATTTAGTCATTTTTTCTAGTTAATTTAACAAAAAAAGAAATTATGGCAAAGGGAAAAGTAGCTGGAAATGCTCCAGTATTGATAGATGCAGAAGCAGGGAAAAATTACGCGTGGTGTACATGTGGTTTATCGGATAACCAACCGTTTTGTAATGGAGCGCATAAAGGATCGGATTTTACACCGCAAATTTTCGCTTTAGAAGAAGGTAAGAAAATAGCTTTGTGTACATGTAAACAAACTTCGAATCCTCCTTATTGTGATGGAGCTCATAAGAGTTTGTAAGTGTTTTTAGTTGAAAGTTAAAAGTCGAAAGTAGATTAAGTTTACTTTCGACTTTTAACTTTCAATAAATCCAAAATTTTAAATAATAACATTTCAGAGGAGTTTTTATACAACACTAATTCAATTTGAACTGTTTCCAATATGTAAATAGTTGTTTTTCAAATCTCTGATTTTTTAAAATATTTGCATGAATTTTTCCTTTTTATTCATTCGTTTTGTATCTTTGGTAAACGATGAGTCGATTAGTAAATCATATAGAGCAAGGACAGGTATATAGAAGATCCGATTTGGAGTATTATTCTACTTCCATTGATAGGGATCTTATTGAATTGATAAAAAACGGTTACCTTCTAAAGATTAATCAGGGGTTGTATTATTCTCCAAAGAAAACAAAGTTTGGGATTGTACCACCAGATGAGCATATTTTGATTGAACGCTTTTTAAAAGACGATGACTTTTTGATTTTGTCTCCCAATTTATTCAACGTATTAGGATTGGGATTGACCCAATTGTATAATGTAACATGGGTGTATAATCACAAAAGAAAAGGTAAGATTGATATACATGGCAAAACCTTTGATTTTAAATTGAAGTCAGCTTTCCCTAGAGAAATCAGCAAAGAATATCTTTTAATTGAATTATTGAATAATATTAACCTAATAGCTGAGGATCAAATTTCAATAATATATAAATTAAATGCAAAGTTAATTGAGTTTAATCAAGACAGATTAAAGGATGTGACTCAACAATACGGTTTAGGGACGACAAAACGAATGCTTAAAAAATTAATAAGAAAATCAACTAAAAATGATTGATTATATCCATAATGACCCTGAATTTAAGGAGTTAATAGCTATTATTTCCAAGGAATTAGAAATTAATATTGCATTAATTGAAAAGGATTATTGGATTATGCATATCCTATATTCCCTAAAAGAACAAGGCCTTGAATTTGAATTAAAAGGAGGAACATCTTTATCAAAAGGATTTGGAATAATTGATCGGTTTTCAGAAGATATAGATATTCATATCAAAACGAACTTTGGACTAAAAATAGAAGGTAACGCAGATAAATTATCTATTAGAAATGCTCGAAAAGAATTTTATGATCTTTTAGTGTTGAAATTAACTATTGAAGGAGTTGTATCGATTCAGAGAGATTTTGAATTTGATGATATGGATAAATACAGAAGTGGTGGAATTCGATTAAGTTATGAAGGATTTTCAACGCCGATAGAAGGAGTAAAAGAAGGTATTTTATTGGAAGTTGGTTTTGATCAGGTAACTCCAAATGTGCCAGTAACTATATCATCTTGGGTTTGGCAATATTTAGAAAAAAACAACCTCATTTCCAATTATATCGATAACAATGCAGTTGGAGTTTTGTGTTACCATCCTGGATATACCTTTATAGAAAAATTACAGACTATTGTTAGAAAATTTCGAAATAGACAACTCGATAATGAATCCAGTGCAATTAATTTCATGAGACATTATTATGATGTATATTGTCTGTTGCAAAATGAAGATGTTTTAAAATTTATTGGTTCATCTGACTATCAATTCCATAAATCTAAGCGAATAAAAGGTGTAGATGCTGAAATCCCATTATCTGAACATCCAGCACTTTCGTTATCAGATACACATGTTAGAGAGTCGTTTAAAAAACAATATCTCTCAACGTCAAATCTGTATTACAAAGGTCAACCTGATTTTGAAATTGTTCTAGCGTTAATAGAAAAAAATAGGTGTAATTTTTAATCAGAACGTGTTGTGTTTTTTTAACTTTATTCCTGAAATATTCATTTATAAGCATGTAGATAAATTTAATGTTGCGTAATTCTTATAAAATCCTTGCTCGCCGACATTTTTAATACTTCTTCAAAATCGGAAAAACAATCATCTTTTAGGGAATATACTTGTAAGAATTTAACTAATTCATTGGATGTGTGCTCGTATATTTTTCGCAACAAGTTTGATGTAAGTGTGTTTCCTATTTGATCTATCACAGTTTGGTCAATAGCGTATACAATGTTGTATTGACCGTAGCCACTACATTTCAGAACTACCAAACAAAAAGGCGTATTGCATTGCTGTAACTTGGTACGGTTGATGTTTACTTTCGTTAAGTCACTCTCTGCGATGGTACGTAAATTCGTTTGAGGGATCTCTTTCTGAATTTCTTTGATACTTTTTACAATTTCGTAGTACGCTTGTTCGACTTTGAAATTGATTTTCTTTGCATGGAAGGGTAATAATTCTACTAAATCTGTATGCTTGAATTTCGAACCAAAAGTCAACATAAATTGATCTAGCGTATGGTTCGGATTTATTGATTGATAATCTTTATACTTTCCTAATAAATAATCTTGGAACTCCGGCATAAGATCTAGTGTATCCAACAATTCCGATATTTTGTCATTCACTTCATTGATAGGACCAAGATTGGTCTTATTCAAAATTGTTGTAATCAATGTATGGAAATCATCCTTACGAATAGATGGGGTAGTAGATTCGTGTGAAGTCTTTTCATTGGATGTAAACTCAATTTCTTCATCGGTCAAAGAGTTTAAGATACGTTCGAAGATTTTTTTCATAATATGTTGTTTTAAAGATTTACCGTTTTAAAATATTCATAGAACTCTTCCTTATTTTGGATTTGTTTTTCATATTTAGAATAAGTTTTGTGCGAACTAAGCGTTAAAAAATAATTAATTGCCATTTCGTCATTTGGGTTTTCTTGTAAATAGGAATAGATGGTTTTAATATTCGCAAAACGCATTTTCTCATACGACTCATTTGGAACGTTATCTAGTTGCGAAAAACCAATCATTGCTTGACTTAAAGAACGCCATTTCACCCAAGATTCAAATAAGTATAAACTGTATTTATTCGCTTTCAATATCGTTTCATAGATGGTTTTCGCTTCTAGGAAATGACTGTTTGAACCAGTTTTAATATCTATTGATACCAATTGATCTGCCATTTGTATTTTATAAATACTTTGTTCTTGAAAATCTTTTGTTTCGGTGATGATCTTTTTTAGTAGTTCTTCTGCTTGATTATATTGAATATGAATCATTTTGTTTTTGTATGCTTCATAACGTGGATCTTTGATGTAATTGGATTTGTCGTTTAATTCCCAATAGGTTTTCTCCGAAAGATTTACAAAAGCTGAAATATCATAATTTTTATGGATGTATCTTTCTAAATCATGTGTTCGATACATTGGGTCAGTCAACAAAATTCCGAAATTAGTTTGCGCAAAAAACATTTTTTTATGCGGTTTAATTTCATTGAAAATTTTATTCAATCGTTGAATACAAAGGTCTGATAGATACTTTATTTTTTCATCGTTAAAAGTAATTCCATTCAAAAGGTTTAGCTTATTGATTTGATTTTTAATAGTTTTTTCTGGATAAACAACATATTGTTTAGGTTTACCATTTATTCCTAATTCTTTGGTATATTTTGGATGATTAATAAATTCAGAGAATAAATAATTATCGATTTCTTCGCATGTATTTCTCACAAAATAGGCGCGGTAAACATCGATTAATCGTTTGTTGAGTTTTGAGTTTTTGCCCAATTCGTCTAATCCATCTTGATAGTTTGAACCCTTATTTTGTTGGTTTGTAGTTTGGTTTGATTGACAACTTATTATGAGTAAAAGTGTAAATAAAAGGTAAATAGTTTTTTTCATAGGATTAATTATAATAAGTGATGTATTGACGGTAATAAGAACCTTTAGTTTTATTATCCATAATTAAAAGTTGATTTGTATTGAATGGTTCAGGATATAATTCAACGCCAATATCCTCCGTAATTCTATTTTTTCTCGCATCATATTTAATGGGCGTTGTGAATTCTTTAAATGGAAATTTGAATTGATGTAAAAACAGATTTACATATCCTTTTTCAGCTAATTTATGATCAAACATCAAGACATTATAAGCGTAATTTTGAGGATCTTTTAGTTTGATTGAAGGTTTGATTTCAAAATCTATAAATTCTATCCATTTATTTTTATCGTAATAATAAGCAGTACGAAGATTTTTACGATAGGGTACAATAGAGGTATAGGTATTTCTTCTTTTTTCACTTTGACTCATAAAGTTAGTAAAGGAAATATCACTTTTTACATCGGTCTTTTTACGGTTTATTTTTTGAATACGAGTGTCTGAAAGAAGAAATGATAAGTATTTTCGTGCAATTTGACCTTCTTTATGAAACAGTTCCACCGATGAATATTTAAGTTCAGAATCAATTATTTTTCCAAATTTAACGTCATAAAAGTTCGTGTAGATAGCCTTTATTTTCTTGTTGGATAAAATAGCGTCTCCTATGTAAGTCGTTTTATCTTGTTTGGATTGCTTTAAATGCTTGTCTGATTTGAAAAAATCAAATGAAGAATGAGCCCCTGAAAATACAGTAGGTTTGGTTTCATTAATTTCTAAAGGAGAAGTTGGTTTGCAAGAAATACTAAGTATTAGAATTGTAACAAAAGCGAATAAGTTTCTCATGTTTTATTTATAAATGGTTAAAAAGTGAGTTGTAAAAAAGAATACAACTCACAATTATTAGTTTATTTAATCATATCTGAAATACTCTTGAAAAATCCAGCACTTTTTTCTCCTCTCGATTTAGATCTTTCAAAACCTGCGATTGAATCAGAAACGAGTTCCATATTTTTTGCAAAACTTCTTTTTTCAAAGGCATGTACGTTTTCTTTACGAATATTTAAGCGTTCAGAAATTACTTTCGGATCAAAATCTGCACCCATAAACGTAAACGTCCAAGCACCTGTTTTTTCTAATTTTTCAATTTTTTGAGCTACAAGTTCGTAGGTGTAAAGCGTGGAGTAATTTTCTTCCCCATCCGTTAATATGATAAATACGACGGATAATTTTTCTTCAATCAGCTCCTTTCCAAAAGTTTCTTGAATGGTATCAATAGCTCCACCTAATGCATCTAATAAAGCAGTCATTCCATCGGGGATATAACTTTCCATGGTTAATGGTTTTACAGCTTCAATAGCACCAAAACTTATTTCTTTTTGAATTTCGCTGTCGAAATAGTTCACAGAAACAATGTAATTTTGTGCTGGATAATGAATTGCCAGTTCTTTTAATTTGGCTAACTGCATGTTAAATCCAGTGATTACTTGTTCTTCTGAACCTTGCATAGAGGTGCTTTTGTCTACAATAAAATTGTAAATTGTTTTAGTTGTTTTCATAGTTTTTGGGTTAGATTAATTATTTTTCAAGATATCCTTTAAAAAGGAGTACTTCGTTCGTACTTAAATCGACTATTTCAGCAGTCATTTTCACTGTATTTCCTATATAAATATAATTTAAGGTAACTGCTGCTTCTCCTCGATTGCTGTCGTAGGTATTGAAAAATTTCCAAGTAAAACGATATTCGTCGTGTGCATACGATTTTGATGTTTCATCATAATGAGTCTGTTTTACACCGTAAATACCTCCATAGGATTGAGTGTTATTTTTTCTAAAAAAATTACTCATACAAAAAGTACCATTTTCACATTTGTAAAAACTTAGTGCTAAATCTCCATTTAATGCTATTTCATCATAATTTATTTCGTCAATTTCATAATTTGTAATTTTAAAAGAAAACTCTTCGATTTGAGAGAAAACTGGACTTGAAAAACCTATGAGCAGGTTAATAAATAAAAAAGAAATTACAATTTTCATACATCTGATACTAATTGTTTATATTTATTAATATCAGAGAATAGAAAAGGTAACCGTTAAAAAATAAAAATTTAAATTTTATTCAAATAAAATTTTAAATACCCTTATAAAACCTTTAGATGTTTTGATTTCTATAAAATAAATTCCTTTTGAATATTGTGATAAATTAATTTTACCAATGGAATCATACGTTTGAATTTTTTTACTGTTATAATCCATTAAAATTACTTTTTCTATTTCTAAGTCTTTAGATAAATAAAGAATTCCGTCATTAGTTGGGTTTGGATATATAAAAAGTTTTTCTCCTTGTAATTCATCTAAAGCTAATTTTTCAATTACTAAGTTTAAAGTAATTGTACTATCACAGCCAATACTATTTTTTAAAGTTTGTACGTATTGACCGGATTTATCATACGAAATATTATTTAGAGTAAATGTGCCTAAACTGGTTGTGTTAATTTCTGAAATGCTTGAGTTATTAACATTGATTAATACACTATCTTGATTAGTACAACCATTTGAATCTGTGGTGATAACTTTAAACTGTGTAGTTTTTTGAGGTGTTACAAAGACTCCATTTTGAATATTGTAATCCCAAGTGTAATTACTTGCATTACTAGCGAGAAGTTGTACCGAGGAGCCTTTACAAATGGTTTGATCCACCCCAGCTTCAATGTTTGGTAATGGGGATAATTGAACTTTTAGAGGGGAAGAAATTACTTCACATCCATTGTTGCTTTTTACAGAAACAGAGTAATCACCAGCAGCTAATGAGACTAAAGATTTACTTGTTGCATTTGTTATAATATTTCCATTAAGTTTCCATTGATATGATTTAACATTTTCTGCATTTGTTTTAAGTGTGAATTTTTCATTTTGACAAATTAGTGAATCGAGAGGGAGTATATTAATTTTTGGATTTGGAAGTACATTGATTATTACTCGAGCAGTATCCTTACAGCCATTATCGTCAGTTCCAATAACTGTATATTGTTTTGTTGTTGTTGGATAAAATGGAATATTATTTTGTATTCCTTGATCCCATGAAATAACAGAAGATTTGACATTTAATGTAATTGGATTGCCTTCACAAATTGTCGTGTCGTTGATTAACTTAAAAGTTAGTGAGTTAATTGTTAGATTTAATGTTATAATACTATCACAACCTTTTTTATTCTTTAGTAAAATCTGATAGGTTCCAGTTTTAGTGTAAACCATATTATTTGGACCTAGGTAACTATCACATGCAATTTGATTAATAGTATGTTGTGTTTGTTTATTTACAGTAAGGTTAATTGTTATTATACTATCACACCCGGCTTTGTTAGGTATTATTATTGTGTAAACACCAGAGTTATTTAATATCTGTCCATTAGGGGCTTTATAACTATCACAAATAATAGGATTTAGAGTACTAAAAGATTTGTTTTTTATTAAAATATTTAATGTTATAATACTATCACAACCAACTTTGTTTGGTGTAGTTATAGTATAAGTGCCAGATTGTGTTAATTTTTTTCCGTCAGGACTAATATAAGATGAACAAGTAGATATAAATTGAGTACTATATGATTTGTTATTTATTTGCAAATTTAAATCAAACAAAGTGTCATTTATTATCAAGTTATATGAGCCACTTGTATAATATTTTTTACCATCTCTATCAGTGTAATTATCACAAACTATTATTTTTTTTGAATATTGATAACTAATAATTATTTGACCATCACCACCTCGACCACCTCGATATAATGAATGATACATGCTTCCACCACCACCACCACCAGGATAGGATCCAGCTTTACCATCATAATAACCATCACTCCAACCACCGCCTTGACCTCCACCAAGCGGTGCTGCAACTCCATATCTACCATTACCATCATTGCCATTATTCTCATATCCCGCTGAGGAACCGCCTACTCCAAATGTTGGTGTATCAGCTCCGCAACAAGCACTTCCTTTGTCACCATTTCCTCCATTATATTTTATTTGACCAATACAATTATTTGATTTTCCTCCATTAAGATTATTTGTGTTTGGGCCAGAAGCATTTATACCTGATTTTCCACCCTTTGCAATAACTCCAAATAAATTATTAGTTGGATTAGAGGCAATATTGAACCAAGTGTCTTCGCCATCTTTTCCTAATGTACTACCTAAACCACCATTCCCTCCAGTTCCAACATATAGAAAATAGGATTTACCAGGAGTAACTTCAAGGGTTGATTCACTATAAGAACCACCACCACCTCCTTGTCCTCCATATATATATTGCCTGTCATTACTACCACCTCCACCTCCACCAGCTCCCCAACATTGTATTCTTATTTTAGTAACATTAGACGGACATACCCAGGTATAACTACCAGTGATTTTAAAAGATTCAACAATTTGTGAAAAACCAATATTAAAAAATAGTATTAGAAATAATAAAGTAGAAAATTTCATTCAGTTAATTATTAATGTACAATCTTAATTGTTTTAATTTCAAATCTATTCCACACCTCCACAAAATAAACCCCTCTACCAAATCTTGAAATATCTATTTCTTTTTCATTTTTCAAAGTTTCCAACACTTTTCCTTCGCTATTTAAAATTCGAATTTCATCGATTTCATAATCTGATTGGATAGTAAACTTGCCGTCAGGAGTAGGGTTGGGGTAGATTTTAAAATGTTCATCTTCCAAATTATTCAACCCTAAACTTTCAACAACTAAGTTTAATGTGATTGTACTATCACAGCCTAAATGATTTATTAAATGTTGAGTGTATTGCCCTGTTTTTGAATATGGAATGTTATTAAGGTAATACGCGCCAGTACTTGAAACATTCTCTATATGAAAACTTGGCTGATTCACATAAATAATTACACTGTCTTGATTTGTACACCCATTTAAACCTGTTGTGAGAACTTTGTAAGAGGTTGTATTTTGAGGAGAAACAAAACCCCCATTTTGAAAATTATTCTCCCATGTAAATTTATCAGCTTTTGAAGCATTTAAAGTTACAGAATCCCCATTGCAAATTGTTTGATTTTCACCAGCGTCAATTTCAGGCAATGGTAAAGGTGAAATAGATATTGGAGCTGACATTGATTCACATCCTTGTTTATTCGTAACTAATACAACAAAATCCCCTGATAGTTTTGTTTTTAATGTATTTGAAGTTTCATTTGGAATTAATTTATTATTGTTTTTCCATTGAAACGAGTAAACATTGTCAGAAATAGTAGATAACATAAATTCTCTATTATTACAAATTATGGTTTCAGGTTCACTAATTTGAATTTTAGAAGCTGGAAAGGTATAAATTGTAACACTAGCAGTGTCTTTACATCCATTTTGATCGGTACCGATAACAGAAAATGTAGTTGTAGTATCAATAAAAAAAGATTTAATATTTTCAATTCCTTTATTCCATTTATACTGAAGTGCACCTTGACCTGCTAAAATTGTTTCTGTGCCAACACAAACAGTTTGATCTAAACCACCACTTACAGTTGGGCGTTGGTTTACATTTAATTTAATCGGATTAGAAGGTGCATCAGGACACCAAGGAGTATTCACACTACATCTAATGTACTTTATAGAATTTAACACTCCAATATCAATACCTTTAATAGTTTGATCATGAATATTCTCGAATAAATACCAATCTTTATTGTTTGAAGAATAATTCCAACTAATCGCTCCTACGGTATCGTTAGAATGAAGATTAGGAGCAAGAGAACCTTGACAAATTTGTAAGATACTTGATGTATCAATCGTTGGAGTAATGATTTTTTGAACTCTCTCAATCTCTGATACGGTTTTGCATCCATTTTTGCTTACTTCAAGTGAGTAATCACCACCCAAATCATTAGTTAATGTACTATTTGTTTGATATTTTAATATTTCTCCATTTAGCTTCCAACAATACGTTAAACCACCCATTGAAGATTGAGATGTTAATTTCACTGATTCAGATAGGCACAAAATTCTTCCCCATTGATTAATAATTTTAATATCGGGATATTTAGCAACATTGATTAAGACTGAAGCCTTAGATGAACATCCATTGATATCATTGCCAGTTACAGTATACGTGTCGGTTATTAATGGAGTAAAAGTCACATTATCAATTACTCCTTTGTCCCAAGAATAAGAAACTGCAGGGCCCTTACCTTTTAGTTTGATTGGACTGCCTTCGCAAATCGTTGTATCTAACCCAGAAACACCAGTATAAATAGCGTAAGCACTATTAATTGTTAAATCAAGAGTTATGATGCTATCACAACCTTTATGGTTAGGTATGACAAAAGTGTATTTACCAGATTTTGTAATTTTATCTCTGTTAGGTGCGATATAAAAATCACAATTTTTTTCAATTAAATTATTCAATGTTGGAAAACAGGTGTTGTATTTAACTATATAACAATCCATTATATTGTTAGTAACTTTGTATACACTTGTGTCGATATCAAAATCAATGCTGCCTTTAAAATATCCTGTTAATACTAAATCATTTTGCTTAACTGAAATATTATTAATTACAAAGTCTGATGATTCCAAAAAATTCACGTATTTAAACTCAGAATTATAATCCAATTTAAGTATAAAACCACCCAAAGTTTTTGTTTCAAATTTATTTGGACTTGGATCAAAGTCAGTTACACCATTACTCAATATAGATCCAGTTAAATAAATTTGATTAAGTTCGTCAATTCTAATATTGTTGTTTTGATAATTTCCGTTAGAAGAAAACACTTTAGTATAGTTCAATTTTAGGTTAGAATCATATTTAGAGAAGAAAAAATTTCCATTTAATATTGTTGAATCATTTTTAGGATTGAAATTAACAAGTGCTTTACATGAACCATATAAATAGATATTCCCATTTAAATCAATTGCAATATCTTTAACTTCGTTTTCTCCATCTATATCTATATTTTTATTCGTACAAATTGTAATTGAATCTGTTAATAGATTGTATTTTAATAAATAAGTGTTTGTATTTTTAGAATTTAATTGAATTAATCTTTTTCCTTTCGTTTCTATTTCAAACTGACCATTATACCATCCACTTAGAAAAATAGAAGAATTATCATTTTTTATTGCTGCCAAATTCCCATTTTGAATAAATCCATGTTTATTCAAAATGTTTTTTACAAATTCGAAATTCCCATTATTTTTAATTTTGACACAATATAAGGACATTGCAGAATAACTATTCCGATCTAATTTCGAAATATTTTCAGAATGATCAAAATCGATATCTTCAGAAAAAAAACCTGAAAGATATATATTTCCTGAGGAATCCAAATCCATATGTTTTGGACGATACTCTAAATTGTTTAGCCAATTAATATTTCCGTATTTACTTAATGACATCACAAAACCACCAATTCCATTTTTTAAAGGTGAAATAGTATAGCCAGGTTCAAATTGGGTTTCTCCATAAAAATAACCCAATACAATTAAATTACCTGAAATGTCAGTTTCGATTTTATGTACACCTATAGGATAATTTCCTATAACCTTACTCCAAAGTAGACTGCCTTTATTATCATATTTTAAAATAAATATCGAGGAATTATCTTTAGATTCTGTAAGTTGACCATCGATGTTAATTATTCTTGAAAAAACACCTGTTTGATATACATTACCATCTTTATCGAAACAACTGCTAATACCATTTGCACCCATTGAAGCAGATAAATTTTTAACCCATTCCAATTTAAGATCCTGACTATTACTCAAGAAATGAATAAAAACACAAAAAATAAATAATGCTTTTTTCATGTACAAATCAATAAACTACTTTAAACATATCCATAAAATTATTCCGTTTAACCTCCACAAAATAAACCCCTCTCCCAAATCTAGATATATCAATTTCTTTTTCATTTTTCAAAGTATCCAACACTTTTCCTTCGCTATTTAATATACGTATTTCGTAGATTTCGTAATCTGATTGGATAAAGAACTTTCCGTCAGGAGTAGGGTTAGGGTAGATTTTCAAATCTTTATATTCCAAATTATTCATTCCTAAACTTTCAACAACTAAGTTTAAAGTAATGGTGCTGTCGCAACCAGCTTTGTTGGGTATGATTTGTGTGTAGGTTCCTGATTTTGTAAATAATTCGTTGTTCATTTGATAGGAACCAAATGTTGACATTTTAAGAGTGGATGAGGAAGGATTGTTTACTTTGATTAGAATACTATCTGAATTGGAACATCCATTCATATCTGTTGTGGTTACTTTATAGTATGCACTCGAGGTGGGAGTAATTGAATCACCATTTTGTATGCCATTATTCCATTGTAAATTAGTGGCTTTGGTAGCTAATAATTGAACTTTTTCACCTAAACAAATACTTTGATTTACACCAGCTTCAATGAGTGGTAATGCCTGTGTTTGAATGTATAAAGAATTGGATTCTGATTTACATCCATTTAGACTTTGTACGGTTAAACTATAGTTTCCTGTGTTTTTAGAGTTTAACGAAGCATTTGTAGCTCCGTTTAATAGATTATCGTTCCATTTCCATTGATAGGAACTGACATTATTTGAACTAGAAATTAAATTAAATGGTGTTCCTTGACATATAATTCCGGATGTAATATTCGAAATTTCAGCACTTGGAGAAGGGTAAATAGCTACAGTTACTTGTGCTGAATTCGAACAACCATATGTATCGATACCTGTAACTGTATAAGTTTTTGTTACACTAGGAGTAAACAAGACATTGTTTTGAATACCATCAGACCAAGTATAAGAAACTGCTCCACTGCCAGCTAAACTAATGGAGGTATTTGGACAGATGGATTGATTTGTACCTCCGCTAACAATTGGATTAGCTCTTATTCCTATGTTTATAGTATTAGAAGTTACCCCGGTACATGCTCCACTTTTTACAGTTGCACGATAATATTTTTGAGAAGTTAAATTTCCCATTTGGGCACTTGTCAAAGTCGTACCTGTAACTCCAATTACTGACGACCATGTTGTGTTATTCAAAGAAGATTGCCAACTGATTGTACCATTCGCATTACTTAAATTAATATTTGAAGGTTGTGCTCCACTACAGATGGTTTGATTAGCACTTAGGGTTCCAATGATACTTTTGGGCGCAATAGTTATTTGAATAGGAGCAGAATATGCAGCAGAACAAACACCATTTATAGCTCGCATCCGGTAATAGGTAGTAGATGCTAATAGTCCTGGTGAGTAACTTGTAGTTGTAGCACTAGTGATATTATTAAAAGTAACTCCATTGGTTGAAATTTGCCATTGAAGTGTACCTCTAGGTTTTGTGACGGATATCAATCCTGAACTTGTCCCAGTACATAAGGACTGATTGGAAGAGGTGGCTCCTGCATAACTGACAGAATCAGTATTAACTGTTATCATAGGTGTATAAACACTAGCGCATTTTCCACTTGTTTGAACACCTCGATAATAAGTTGGGGTTGAAACTATTCCTGCTTTATTACTTGAAAGGGTACCATCAGAAGAATTTGGAATATCAGTCCAAGCGTTAGCATTGGTAGATTTTTGCCAAGTAAGATTACCAATACCTCCAGTAACAGAAATATCTGTAGGGTAGGTACCTGAACAAATGAGTTGGTTGGAGGAAATCGTGCCAGCAGTACTTAAAGGTGTTAATCTAATTGTATCAATTTCAGTTTCAATTCCATCACAAGAGCCATTATAAACGATTGCTTTAAAATATCTTTCTTCATTTAAAACACCAATTTTAGAAGCATATAAAGTGTCATTATAATATAAAGAATAATTTGTCCATTTATTTGTTTTAATATTTGTTGGTGTCGAATAATACCATTCAAAATTATCACCGAAGTAATTGTTAATTGAAATGTCTGCAGGTTTAGTACCTGTGCATATTTCTTGACTAAAAGATATTCTACCTGCTATTGGTTTAACATCTACTTGAATTGTTTGAATATTAGAATATACAGCTGAACACACACTATTTTTAACAAACGCTCTTATATAAGTATTTTGATATAAGGGAACTATGCTAGAGTTAAGTAAGGTGTTTGAATTAGCATCTTTATATATATTCCAATTTTGTTGATCAAAAGAATATTCCCAATGTATACTATCTCCTTTATAAGTTTTAAAAACAACATTTTCAGGAGTTTGTTCTTGACAAAGTTGTTGACTGTTTATAATCGAACTAACTAATGAAGGTGGAGCGAATGAAATCGTAACAACTTTTGAAGATATTTCTGGACAGGATCCATTATTAAGTTTACACCTAAAATATCTTTTTTCAAAAGCACCTATTTGTGTTGAAGTGAGTGAGTCTAAATTTGAATTGTTTATACCGCTCCATTGAGCATAATTAGTTGTATCTGAATTATTATATTGCCAAGAAAAATTAGTAGCTCGATAATTACTAACCTTTAATGTTGACATTTTATCACCTTGACATAAAAATTGGGAAGGAGTTATAGTTCCAACAATAGTTGGCTCATTAACAGTAACCCGAGTACTTGCTTTTGATGTGTCACTTTTACACACAGCACTTTTCGCAATAATTCTAAAAAAGGAAGTGACATTAAGATTACCAACATTTGAGTCATTCAAAACGGTTTTTGTTGCATTATTAATATTTATCCAATCAATATCGTTGGTGGACATTTGCCATTGTACTTCGCCAATTGAATTATAAACTTCAAAAGGTTTTATCTTGTCTCCCTTACAAATAGTTTGATAAGTACTTAAAGTACCAACAGTTGTTTGAGGTAAAACAATCACTTTTGTAGGTTCTGAAAAAATTGATCCACAAGTATTATTAGATAGTTTAGCTCGGTAATAATTATTTGTTGAAAGCTGACCTACAGAACCTATATATAAATTAGTGTCAGTATATGGTAAATCTGACCAATTAATACTATCGGTTGAGGATTGCCAATTTAATTTTCCTTTATAATTTTTTATTTCAATTATTTCAGGAAATGAACCAGAACAAATTGTTTGATTAGGTGAAATTATACCTTTTTTTAAATATTCTGGATTTAGAATTCTTTTTGAGATACTAGATAAAACACTGTCTTTTGAATATTTACAAGAAACTATTAAACGGTAAAATGTAAGCGTATTGTAATCGTTTTGATATATCGTATCATTATTAGAGTTTGAAATTGGAATCCAATTTAGAGAATCAGAACTAAGATGCCATCTATATATCAACCCATCTTGTTTAGGTATATTTTTTCCGTATATTGAAAAATCACCACATTGATTGTTGGTACTAAGTTCAGAAAGGATATTAAGATTATTTAATTCATTACATAATGGGGTATAAGATAAAATCATTTTTCCACTACCACCATTACCACCATAACTTGTTTTAGCATCGTCGCCACCACCACCAC
>CALPMT020000037.1 GCA_943324745.2 Chitinophaga pinensis
ATTAAAGAGTATAATCCACAACTTCAATTAGAGTTCAGTTCTGTTTAATTAATGGGGCTTACTTTTGAAAATCAGGAATCAACGTAGTAAAATCAATACTTCTAGGATGTAAATGGATTAATTTCTATTTTTATCGGACAGTAGTGATATAAAATAGGCTATAATATTTTTTATACAGCCTATTTAGATTTATTTAAAATTGATAACCAACTTTCCAATTAAATTCTATTGGTAATCCAGTTGTTAAAAACCAACCAACTCCACCAGCAACATCATTGACTGAGGAAGACAAAGCGTCTGTTGTTGTTTTGTAATCATAAGTTGGTGTTGTATATAATCTAACCCCAAAATATGGCTCAATCGTAAAATGTTTAGCTACTAAAAATTTATACCCACAACCTAAACCACCACCAAAAACAGAGGAACGTGTATTGGAATATAAATCTGGATTAATGTCAGCAGTTGTTAAATTTCCGTAGCCTAATTTAAATTGACCGAAAAAACCATCATCGTTTCCATTTTTGCCATAAACTCTAACGAAAGGTTCAATTATAGGACCTTGCCAATTTGCAAAATACCAATTCATATTTGCCCCAACAGAAAACTGTTTATTCAATGGCATTTCATACTGAATTCTTGCTTTAGGATTTAGTAATCCAAATCCAGCAGATCCGTTTCCTTTCCAACTTTGTGCTTTAGCGGATGACAAAACCAACAAAATTGTTGAAACTGTAAAAATTAACTTTTTCATTTTATTTTCGATTTTAAGATTACTTATTGAAGGACAATTTTTCTTGTGTCTTTTACAATTTGGTTTCCATCCATTATTTGAACAGTATAAACTCCTCTTGCTCCAAATTGTGAAGTATTGATAGTAAACAATTGTTGATTTATCAAAGAAGAGAAAACAGATTTTCCTAATGCATCAGTTATTTTGATTGTGCTTCCAGATAATTGAGTAAAGTCTCCAGTATTGATATAAATAATATCACTTGTTGGATTTGGATAAATTTTAATCTCTGTTGTGCCAATTATATTATTTAACCCAGCAAAATGTGCTTTGATAATAAGAGTATCCGTTACACTTATATGAGTTGTTATTGTATCATTTTTTGTAGAGGTGCAAACTATTCCAGTTGTATCAAAGACAATCGTAGAACGAGTTGCTGAACCACTACAATTATTTGAATTCGTATAGTTATAAGTTATGGTTTTATTACCTAACCCAGCTAACTTAGGATTAAAACTTGTACCACTAATTCCAGAACCTATATATGTTCCACCACTTGGGTTTCCAACTAATGTAATTTCATTAGAATTATTATTAATAAATGCATTTAATGAAGCTAAACTGACAATAGGATTTGGATTAACTGTAATTGATTGTGATACTATTGAAGAACAACCATTAAGTTTCACTGTAGTTGAATATGTTCCAGTATTTGAAACGTTAATACTTGTAGCAGTTGAATTATTTGACCATAAATATGTATCACCACCAGAAGCAGTTAAAGTTACAGTGCCACCTTGACAAAATGTTGTTGGCCCAGATGCTAAAATAGTTGCTATAGGGTTTGGATTAACTGTAATATTTATCGGTAATGAAGTATTTTGACATCCATGATCATCCGTTATTTTGACTGAATAACTACCAGAATTAAACTGTGTAATATTTGAAGTAGTAGCTCCATTAATTATTTCACCGTTATTATACCATTGATATTTATAATTAGAACCAATAGATGCATTTATAATGACTGAACCGCCTTGACAAATAGTTGTAGGGTTTGAAGTTGTAGCAGTTGCTAAAAGATTACAATTTAAACCACAATGCATACCTATAACCTGAAGATGTCCAATACTAAAATTTTTATATCCTTGATAAAATTCGATTCGAACACTATCATTTCCACCAACATATACTGTATGTGTTCTCGGATACCATGTCGTTGCTGGTACGCTTTCTCCTCCCCATGTCCAAATTAAATTATTGTTTTTATCGTAAATTTTGCTGTAATCATATAATCGATGTTGCATTGTATGTAAGTAAAGAGAATCTGCACCCGTAATTTTAATCCATTTACTATCTGTATGAATTGGCTGACTCCCTACATTTTGTGGACCTGTGATATAGCCATTTTTGTATAATACTAAACTATCATTACCCATCGTTTCACATGTAGTTTTATTTGTATTTACAACAGTGCTTTTAGTAAGGGAGATATTGGAACTATACATTCCATATGGTTGTATTAATGTTGCGCCACTCTGTGAACCATCTTCTTTAAACCAAAATTCTATTGTGATATTACTTGTAGGGATAGAAATATTACAATCGGCATAATTACTTATTCCGTCTAAATTTAATGAGGAACCAAATTTCCCAGTTGTATAAGTACATCCTTTAGAACTTCCAGAACCACCTTTAGCATTATTAACCACAGCACCAGTGTTTTCATCAAAATGAAATAGAGCATAAGTATTATTATCGACTGAAAATGGCAAATTTGAATTGTAATAATTTTGAATTTCTGATTGAGACCTAACTTTATTTGAAATTCGTAACTCATCAATTTGACCTTTAAAAAAACCACTAAATGAAGTATAATAGCTAGCTCCAATATATAATTTAGAGTATGAAAACGAATTATTTTGCCATAAAGTATCTCTAATTAACACACCGTCTAAATACATTTGTCCTTGTAAATTACTAGACTTAGTTACAACTGCATAATGCCATTGATTTGATGAAACATTTGATTTTGATACTCCTAAATAATTAGTGTACAGGTTCATTTGAGCAAAACTGTTTGTACCTATTACAAACAACAATAATAACAAGCTAATTCTTTTCATAACAATTTGATTTTTAGTTTAACAATTCAAATCTACCTTATCCATTACTACTATTTTTCACAATTTATTTTACGTAGGTATTTTTAAACTAATCGTTTCTTTTCAATGAGTTTTCGTATAAAGTCAAAGATTAGATATTCAATTTTACTTGTGAAAAAAGTGAATACGAAAACACAAGAAAGTTAATCTTTGATGAAATAGGATTGAAGCTGTTAGCTCAAGACTTTAAATAGATACGCTCAATGAAGCAAATCACGCAATAAGAATTGGCGTATCGTTCAGAATTAACACTTTCTCAAATTGCACGGATTGAAACTGTAAAGATTAATCCTACCGTTTCAACCATGTTTCGGATTGCAAAAGCTTTGGATGTAAGTTTGTCGGAATTATTCGATTTTTCTTAGTCGTTACTTAGTTGCTTTTTCAGATGTTATACGATTAGCAATTACGACTTTAATCTTTTATAGTCAATAGATTAACGAATAATTATACAGCTACTTACTTAGTCGTTACTTAGACACATTATTCAATTTCTCCTTTTTCTGAAATAATATATTGTTGATTTCTATCTTTTGGATTTTCGGGAATTGTCAGTTTAAGGATTTTTATTTCGAGTAAGGGGAAAATATATTTTTTATCGCACAATAATGATTTTTATGTTTACAATCCGCTTAACTGCTCTTTAGTTAGACCGGTAGACAACATGATAATTTCTAATGAAACTCCATTCTTAAATAGTTCTTTAGCGACTGCTAATTTTCCTTCTAAAATTCCTTCATCCCTAGCATTGTCTAATACTCCTTTCAAATCACGGTAAATTTTCAAACTATTTTCGTAATTATCAACCTCTATCGCGTTGAGTTTTGAAAGTTCTGCTTTCTCAAAAGCTTGACTGATAATGTCATTATTAAAAATATGAGGTATTGACTGAAAGTCTTCTAGGTGTTTGATAAAATAGAGCCATTTGTCTAAGCGTGTATTTAATAGCGATTCTTCCTTAACAAAATTGGGCATTTCAAGATAAATATAGGTCAATTTATCATAAAAAATATTTCCATATTGATTTTTAAGTTTTACTGTATGAATTACGTCGCTTCGCTCAGGTTCAGCAGCATAGTCATCAAACGTAAAGTCCAAAATTCCAATACAGTAAACGGCATTTAAATTATAATTCCATTCCCCTTTTTCAGCTTGTTCTTTAATTGGAAAAGTAGAGTAATAAACGGTTCTTTCTTTGAAGTAATTTTGTTTTGCTTTTTGTAACTCTACAATAAATTTTTCCCCGCGATCATTTTCACAGTAAATGTCATATATTGCTTTTCTATCACTTTCAGTTTGACCTAATTGTTCAGTATTCTTAAAAGTTAAGTCGCTGATCGTATGTTCCTCAGGTAATAGTGCATTCAGAAAATCCATCAATAATGGCTTACTAGCCTCTTCTCCAAAGATCTTTTTAAAACCAAAATCTGTAAAAGGATTAATGTATTTTGCTTTCATGCTTGTTTAATGAATACTTGTGTATATAAACAAATTTACAAAAACAGAAACAATATTTTTATTTAATTGTGATTTATTTCAAATACGTAATGAAACTTCAGAAAGAACAGCTTCTTGTGATTTATCTGCTTTCGTTAAGAAAGGTATATTGCTCACTCCAATAGCAAAAGAAAAGTAATCCTTACTTCGGTTCCAGACAAATTGGAATCTATCGTTATTAAGTTTGTTATTTCGTAATTGAAATCCCTTGTTTCAAACTCTCGATTTAGTAAATCCAATCTATCTTTCGTTAATTTTTGACCAAATGATTTATGAAAAGAGTTTGTAGCACCTTTTTGGAATCCAGTACCATTATCTCGGATTGTACACACAAGTTTTTTATCATCGATGAAGAAATGTATATCAATCGTTTGATGTTTATCAGAATCATTTTCGAAGGCATGTTCAAAGGCATTTTCTATGAATGGTTGCAAAATCAAAGGCGGTAGAAGTGTTCTGTATTTATCAACTGAATGATCCATTTTAATTGAAGTTGTAACCTTATCAAATCGCATTTTCTGCACATTCATGTAACTTTCAAGAAAACGAATTTCAGTTTCCAAGGGCATTAATTTCTCTGATGCATTTTCAAGAGTTTGACGAATCAGTTTCGAAAACTCTCCTAGGTAATGTAATGCATTGGTCGTGTCATTATCTATTATGTAATTCTGAATGGAATTCATTGCATTGAACGTGAAATGCGGATTCATTTGCGCTCTTAGTGCCTCTAATTTGGTCTCGGTAAGTTTGTTTGTTATTTCTGCTTTTTCACGTTCTTTCACTTCAATCGATTTTATTCTATACCGAATAAATATGTAAATGGTGATTGTGATTACAAATAGAATCAATGCAATAAACCATATAGTTTTCCAGAATGGTGGAGTGATGATTAAAGTGATTATTTTCGATTTAAATGTACATCCAGTTCCAATATTTTTACCTTCTATATGAATTAAATATTTGCCATTTGGAACACCTAATAATTGTATACTTCCTGTTGGTAGGAATTTACTCCAACCCTTAGAAAGACCATCGATTTTGTATCGATACACATTTTTGTTAGCATTGAATGAATTGATGGATGAAAATAAAATTTGTACATCATTTTGTTTGTGCGTTAATTCTATCTCATCATTTGAAATTGCTCCCCAAGTATATGCTAGTTTTTTAGTATAACGATTTCCATTGACAAAAAGTTCGTTAATTCGAATTGGTGCTTTACTTTGGTGAATTTCTTTAAGAATCGAAGTAGTATTTAACTTAATAAGACCATTATTGCTTGCTATCCAAAGATTTGCATTTTTGTCTTTTACGCAATCATTAAACTGTATATCTTCTAACCCTTCAGATTTGTCCAGTAATTTAACAAAACGATTGTTTTGTAGGATGTTAATTCCTTTGTTAGTTCCTATGAAATATGTCCCGTCATCATATTCAATAAAAGAAATCGACGTCCCAACAATGTCTTTATATGGTTTAAATTCTTTAATTATAAGCAATTTCTGACCATCCCATTTTGTGACGAATACACTACCATTGTTAGTGCCGATAATTAACTCATTTTTGGAGTTCAAAATAAGTTCTTTAATATTGCTTTCTTTGAATTTCTGTTGTTGTAATAGGGAGGTGAATTTGCCATTTTCTAATAGAAACAAACCTTTATAATTTGTACCAAACCAAATTAAGTCTTCTAGTTCTTGTTTAACTATCTTGTTAATATCAGTTGGTATATTTTGATTATCCTTAAAATAGTAGGAGTTTTCATTTCTATCAAACTTGTTTTGTAGACGATTGATTTTACCGTACATGTGTCCATAATACAATTTATCGTGCTTATCGAATATTGCATGACCTCCATCCGAGCCGTAAAAATGTTTAATATTTAATGCAGAATCTAAGCAAAAAAGACCCCATGTATTATTTACCCAAATGTACCCCTCAGCGTCAGAGGTTATATTAAATGAAGTGAAACCAATCTGCTTATTTAATTTGATGTAATCTAAATCTACTTGTAATAATTTTGAGTTAGTTTGAATATATCTTTTTACTTTTTCTTGAAGTACACTTTTTGTTATAACTATTAGCTTTTTAGCTTTATTCAGAATTAGGATATTGTCTTTTGCTCCAATCCAAATAGAACCATTTTTATCCGTAAAGAGCTCTTGTATTTGAAGTTCTTTCAATCCAAAATAGCTAGCGTTATATTGCTCAATTCGACGGCTTAAATCAACCCGAAAGACTCCTTTATTAATAGAACCAACCCAAAGTTGTTTTGTTGCTTGGTCGTAATTATTACACCACAATCCATTGGAAGTAATATTGGCTTTTTGCGTGATGTTGGTAATTGAATTATTTTTAAACTCAAACAAACCTCCATTCGGGTCAGTGACATTCCACGCAGAGCAATAAATAGAACTATTCGCTTTGGAATAGTTCCAAATGATAGGATTTTTAATTGAATCTATTGTGCCGTTTTTAATGTTTTTAGTATATAGAATTTGGTCGGGTCCACAACAATAGTAGTTATCCGAGTTGTGGAAACTAGAATAAACAATGTTTAGATAAAACAAGCTATCCAATTTGCTTTTAGTTAAATCTTTATTTACTTCAAGAGCATATACACCATTATAACTAGAAGTAATCAGTATTTTATCTTTAAACTCATCTATTCCAACAATTTGAAAGCCATTTATTCCATTTTTCTTTTGAAACGATTTAAACTTATTACCATCGAAAATACTAACTCCATTCTCTGTGGCAAGTATCAAACAATCATTCTTTTTTGAATAGTGAACTTTACGGATATTGTTGTTTATTAATCCGTTTTTTTTATTGAAATAAGTAAACTTTTTACCGTCAAATTTTGCTAAACCACTTCCATATACTGAAAACCACAAATTGTGTTTTTTGTCCTCAATGATTGACCAAACTTGGGTGTATTTTAACCCATTTGACTCGTTATAAACTTTCATGTTTTTCCCGTCATACCTACAAAGCCCAGCGTCAGTTCCAATCCATAGATAACCTCTAGAATCTTTGAAGAAACATTTGATACTATTACTCGGTAAACCGTCATTTATCGTAATGTTTTTGCTTGGAATTGATTGAGCAATGATATTTCCAATACAACTAAAACTTAAAATAAAACAAATAATTAATCGCATCTATACAGTTCTATTTTTATAGATGAAACTTACCAATTGTTCGCTTTTACGTACAGAAACATCTAGTTTTATACCAGTCGTCATGGTAACCGAATATCCTTCCACTCGGCTATAACTTGAAATGTAATTCAAATTAACTAATGTAGATTTATGAATTCGAAAGAAAACGGTGTTGGGTAAGGTTTCTTCCAAATATTTCAATGTTTTAGTTACTGTAATTTCACGACCTTGAAGCGTTATGATTTTCGAATAGTTATCCATGCCTTCACAGTAGACTATGTTGGATATCTTTTCTAATTCATATCCAGTTGAAGTAGGTAAGGCTATCTTATTGAATTGGGTTGAATCTGTATTTAAGTTCTCTAGCAATGCTGAAATACGTTGTTGATTGGTAGAAGCTGTTTGTTTACGTTCAAGGCGTTTAATCGCATCGTTTAAGTCAACAAAATTGATTGGTTTTAATAGGTAATCAATTGCTGAATGTTTGATAGCATCAATCGCATAGTTTTTATGTGCAGTAGTGAAAATGATATCAAAAAACACATTATCGAAGTATTTGAATAACTGAAAACCATCTTCTCCTTTCATTTCAATATCCAAAAAGATAAGTTCTGGGTGCAGTTTGTTAATCAATTCCACACCTTGACTTACAGATTCCACAGCACCTAAAACAATTAGTTTCGTTCCGAAGTATTGGTTGATTAACTTTTCAAGAAATTCTCTTGCTGGCTTTTCATCATCAATGATAATACATGTAATCATGTGTGATAGTGTAATTGGTTAATTCTTATATACGTACGACAAAACTAAAGTAATTAATTAGAATTATATGCTTGTTTTATTTTTCGTTGGGATATTTTGGTGAACGATATGTTTGGAAGTGAGAGTGTGAAAATTTCCAAATATTACAGTAGTTTTTAGTTTTAAAATGAAAGTAAACTTAAATCTTGTGCAAGTATTTCATACACCAGGGGTCTAAAATCACTGTTTTTGACACTAAAATCGATTGGTCCTACAGATAGTGAATGTTAATCAAAGGAAGAGTGTAGAAGCAAAAAACCCAGTAAACACTTTGTGTTCACTGGGTTTTTCTAGCGCTCTCTCCTGGGCTCGAACCAGGGACCCTCTGATTAACAGAGGTTTAAATGTCTATGTTGCACACTGTAAATCAGTTGGTTGTATTCGTTAGAATATGCAAAATGATGCATTTTTTAGCATTTATGCACTTGTTAAGTTTACTTACACTTAACGAATTATTTTATCTTCTCCAGTTTTCTAAAATGCTTGTTTGTATCCCTCCAAACATCTTTGAATTTTGGTAGAGATTTCATTTGGTGACTTAAATTCTTATCCCAACCCATTTCAAATGTCTTCTCTTTAGATGATACTTTTTGAATAAATTCGGATGGATTTTGATTTTTATGTGCTGCTTTCCGTTGAAACTCATAATAGACATCTTGTAGTTCTATACCTTCATTATTTGTTAAGTATTCGAAATCATATAAATCTCTCGGAACGGTTCTTCCCATTAAAGCAGCCATTTTTTCAATAACAACCTCCTCTAATTTATAAGCTTGAACTTTAAAAGTTTCAGATTCTTCTTCTAAATCTGAATATTGATGAATTACAGTTCCATGATGAATATCAAATTCAAGTTTCTCTCCTCTGGTTATATCCATTTTCACATGGTCACCATTTCCACCAAGAGGACCAACATAATCAATATAAAACTTAATACTTCCAGATGTTTCGTGAATATCTTTGGAGGAATCTGGGATTGAAATATCAATGTTTGCAACATCTTTGATTTCTCTAAAAATTCGGTTGAATGTGGAATAGATTTCATTGTCTAAAATATCCGTTTCCATATCTGGATGAATTGTAAAATCCATATCCTCAGAATAACGATAATCTTCAAAGTATATCTTCTTTAGACACGTTCCACCTTTGAATATGAGAACCTTTTTAAGAAACTCATCGTTAGAAATACCCCATAGAATCCAAGAAATAATATAATCCTTTTCAATTTGTTGTGGACGAACACCTTCTTTATTGGCAATCTTACTTAGTTCACTCGGTTTTATCATGAGTATATAGCGTTTTTAATTGTTAAAACATCCATGTTTATTTTCAGTCCAAATTTTGAATTGTATTTCCCCTCATTTGGAGCGGATGTGTCTAATAAAGAATAATTACTAACTAGCTTATTTATCATTGATTCATGGTAAGAACTCCAAGTGATATCTATAAGGTCACAAAGAAACAAATATCTTTTAATAGCTGCATTGCTGTCATTTTGAATCAGATATTCTATCAACAATGCTAAATTAACTTTATCTCGTGTTTCATAAATTGCTTTGGATATTTCTACAATTCCTCCACATAGATGTGGTTTTGTTAAAGCGTCTACAAGTGTTTTTTCAAGATTACTCACCATTACTTTATCATGCTTATTAATCCAAGTGTTTTTGAATCCAAAAAATCGTGCTTTGGTATGTGTGACAAATTGAAATTCTACACCTTTGATTGTAAGTTTCGATGGTTTCATTTGTGTATCAGTCACAATGATTTCAGACAAGCTAGGTTGTGTTATTAATCCATGAATTTGCATAGCTGAATAATAGCCAATGTAGTATTTTTTTTCTTTTACCAATTCTTTTGCTACTAAGTGCCAATCTGGTATATATGTAGATGCATCTGAATCAATTGGGACGATAAAATAAATGTCTTTTCTTAATTTTATTAGCATTCCTTTTTGAACCATACTTGAAAGAACATTGGATAAGTATTGTCTTTCAGAAGTCGGAAATCTCTCAATAACATCCGCAAAATGAAAGCAATCTTGACCATCATTAGAGAACGATTTTAGGATGTTCCAATTAAGAGTATTTGAAATTGTTACATTCATTATCTTGTTATTATAAATTAATGCCTAATACAAAGATAATAAATGTAACTTTATTTACATAAAATACCCTACAATAATGCTTATGTTATATACAAAAAGATAATAATTGTAATTTTTTTAATGCTTAAATATTCTCATCAATCATAGATATATTTCTAAATTTATTTGAAAATCAATGTTAATTTTGATTGTTAATACAAAACCAAATTGAGCTTTTATGGAAGAATTTATTTATGAAGAAAGGAACTACATCAAATCAAAAGATTTAAAATTTTATACTGAACTTTTGAGTAAATATGAATATTATCCTTCTGGAATAGAAGATGAATTTCAATTTAAGATAGTTTTAGAATATTTTATTAGCTTGATTGAAAGAGCAAAAGATTTTATTCCAGCATATCAATATGCCTATGAAATGTTAGATTCTCTTAATCCTACCAAAGATGTATTGAAACAGATAAATGACCTTGAAAACAAATGGTTTGAAGCTTCTATTAGAATAGCTGAAAAAGAAAATATTTTCAATAAAGAAGTTGCTTGGGGTTGGCATGAAAACCGTCCATTGGTTAGAGGTATTTATATGGGTGCTGAAAAATTATGGAAGAATAATGAATTTGAAAAAGCTTATGAATTATTTTCAAAGATTCTTAAAACCAATGAAAATGATAATATTGGTGCTCGTTATTCAGTGAAAGCAACGGCTGAAAAAATGACGTATGAAGAGTTTGAGAAACAATTCACTATTCTACATAAAGATGGTAGTTCTTATTACAATAATGATGCATTAAGTAAATGGTTTGGTAAAGAATAGTATTTCTATATGTCATTTATCAAGATAATTGCTGAATCTTTAATCGGATTTCAGCAATTTCTTTTTCTAGTCGTTTCTTCCTCAACTTTATTTCCAATCGTTCTTGCAATTGTGATTTGTTGCAATTGTGATTTGTTGCGATATTAGGTGTAATGGACATTTTTAATGGTTTTTCAGAATGTACTTCTCTAAAGTAAATTAAGCCAAAAAAGAACATAAACTAAAATCTTGTGCAAGTATTTCATATACCAAGTGCCGAAGATCTATGTTTTTGGTACTAAAATTGATTGGTAATAAAGATACTGCGTGGTAATCAAAGGAAGAGTGTAGAAGCAGAAAACCCAGTAAACACTGTGTGTTCACTGGGTTTGTCTAGCGCTCTCTCCTGGGCTCGAACCAGGGACCCTCTGATTAACAGTGGAAGGTGGTTGGTTCTGTATCCTAGTGTTGATGGTATGTGTAGAAGATGTTGCATTTTTTGCGCAAGTAATTCATAGTAACTGCGGGTTAATAATTGTTTTTAATTTGGGTGTAGTTGACTCATCATTCCTTCATTTGCAAAGCTGTAGAAAGAATGGTTTGATGTTACAATAATATGGTCAAGCAAATCTATATCCAGTAACTTACAAGCTTTGTCAATCCTTGCAGTAATTTCAATGTCTTGTATACTTGGTGTTAAATTCCCTGATGAATGCGAATGCGAAACAATTATACCAGTAGCCAAAGACTTTAATGCTGCAACCATAATCAGTCTAATATCAACCATTACTCCTGTTATACCTCCTGTTGATACTTTATAAATACCCAAAGGCTTGTTAGTTCTGTTGAGAAGAAGTACAACAAATTGTTCTTGCATTCCTATTGTGTCTTTGTCATAGCCTTCAAGTAGTTGCATACAGGCATCATGAGCACTTGTAATCTTGTTTCTTTTAAGTATTCCAGAATGAGGAATGTATTTCAGTTTTACCTCGCGCACTGACATTAAATTGTTTGATGTTTTCATAATAAATAATTTTTAGTTAGCCATTTGTATAATAAGTGAATGCCTAAACATTCTATCTAACTTTAAAGAGGAAGTTTATTAAAGATTGCGAAGCAATGATAGTAAGTTGATAGAGTTCATCATTGTTAAATTCTTCCTAAAGAATAACACTTTTTGCACTATGATTATCATTCAATCTGATAATTAGACTTGAAGTATCAACATTCAGATTTTTGTGAAAAATAAATCAGGAGCAAAAACTATATAAATTTCTCTTTGTTATTTATTAATGGGGGTGACTATATTAATTTGTAGAGAGGGGGGGGTAAATAGTTTAAGACCTATCAGATGTAAGTTTTAATCATATACTTAATTTGAAATATTTTTTTTATAATAGTCTTTAACTATGTTTTTACATCCTTAAAGACAAACCTATTTATGGATGTTTGTTATCTTATTTAAAATTCACACTTGTGAAATTCACCATTTATATATAAGTAAAAATCACATTGTATAACAATAAATTATTAGATAATATTTAGTAACTATTTAATATTTGCTCATTGATTTTATCTCAAGTGTTGTAAATATTAATTTGTGTAATTATTAAATTAATTACTTTCTATACATAAACTTAATTTATTAATAAAATTGGTGCTTCACTAATTATTTTTTATGTTCCATACATCATTATCATTTTGTAGTTCTTTTGAAGCAAATCTTGAACTCCCCCCATTATTTGTAACAGCAGTTAAAACAACCTCTTTGTCATTTTTTAATCTCCTAGATGCAAACTCAAGACTATCCCCATTATTTGAAACTGCTGTTGAAACTACCTCTCTATCGTTTTTTAATCTCTTAGAAGCATACTGAAGACTCAATCCTTTATTGGATACAGCAGTCAAAACAATTTGTTTATCATCATTGAGACTCTTAGGCTCTATAATTAAAGCAATTAAATTTTTTAACTTTTGAAAAATACTAGTTTTTTTATTGTTTTTGATTTCACTTGAGAAAAATTGAAGACAATTCCCATTACTAGATACTGCTGCCAGAACAATTTGTTTATCTTTTTTGAACTCTTCATAAGCATATTGAATACTCATTCCATTATTAGAAACCGCTGCTAAAACCACTTGCTTATCATATTTTAATTCTATGGAAGCACATTGAAGACTTAATCCATTGTTTGTAACAGCCGCTAAAACAACTTCTTTATCTTTTTTAAATTTCACAGACATATCTCCAAGAGAACCTCCATAATTTGAAACAATATATAATACAAAGTCTTTATCATTTTTAGAGTTATCCGATACATCATTAAAAGAAATCATTCTATTTGATATACCAATTAAAGCAAGTTCTTTATCATTTTTATAAATTTTGCTAGACTTCCAATTGATATTTCTTAAATCATTTGTAACCGCAGCTAAAACAACCTCTTTGTCATTTTTCAATTCATTAGATGCATGTATAAGGCTATATCCATTACTAGAAACAGCAGCTAAAACAACCTCTTTATCATTTTGTAATTCATCAGATACATGTTTTAAATTCCTACCATTACTAGTGACAGCAGCTAAAACTACCTCTTTATTATTTTTTAATTCATCAGATGCATATTCAAAACTCCACCAATTATTTGTAATAGCAGCTAAAACAACCGCTTTATTGTTTTTTAATTCATCAGATGCATATCGAAGACTTAATCCTTTATTAGAAACTGAAGCTAAAACTACCTCTTTGTCATTTTTTAATTCACTAGATGCAAATTGAAGACTTAATCCATTATTTGTAACAGCAGCTAAAACTACCTCTTTGTCATTTCTAAATTTGACAGACATACCCCCAAGAGAATCATATTTCGAAACATCTTCTTTTGATAAAATATTTAATACATCTTCTTTTGATAAACATCTTCTACTTTCTCTAATAGAAGGTTCAATACTTGATAAAATAGTTGAATCATTTATCATTTCATTTGATGCAAATTCTATACTCCACCCGTTATTTGTAACAGCAGCTACAACAACCTCTTTATTATTTTGTAATTCATCAGAAGCATATTGAAGACTTAATCCATTATTTAAAACAGCAGCTAGCACAACCTCTTTATCATTTTTCAATTCATTAGATGCATATTGAAGACTTAATCCATTATTTGTAATAGCAACTATAACTACCTCTTTATCATTTTGTAGTTCTTTTGAAGCACTTCCTAAACCCCATCCATCATTAGAAACAGCCGCTAAAACCACCTCTTTGTCATTTTGTAGTTCTTTTGAAACAGATTGAAGACTTAATCTATGATTGGATAAAGCTGTTAAAACAACCCTTTTGTCATTTTTTAATTCACTAGATGCAAATTCTAAACTCAACACATTATTTGTAACAGCAGCTAAAACTACCTCTTTATCATTTTTCAATTCATTAGATGCATATTGAAGACTTAATCCATTATTTGTAACAGCGACTATAAATACCTCTTTGTCATTTTTTAGTTCATCTGATGCATATTGAATACTTGATACATTATTTAAAACAGCAGCTAGCACAACCTCTTTATCATTTTTTAGTTCATATGAAGCAGATTTAAGAGTTAGTCCATTTTGTAATACAGCAGCTAAAACAACTTCTTTATCATTCTTTAGTTCATCTGTTGCAAATTCAAGACTCCATCCATTATTTAATACTGCAGCTAAAATAATTTCTTTATTATTTTTTAATTCATCAGATGCATATTGAAGACTTGATGAATTGTTTAATACAGCCGCTAAAACTACTTCTTTATTATTTTTTAATTCATCAGATGCATATTGAAGACTTAATCCATCATTATTAACCGCAACTAAAACTACTTCTTTATCAGTTCTTAAAGAAATTAATGACTTTAGATATTTATCAGCTGTTTTAATCCAATTACTGATATTATCATTGTCTCCAATTATATATGGCATTTCATTATAGTGTCTCATTATTGATTCATTATCACCAACACTATTCCTGCTAGAAAATTTTAGACTTAAGCCATTGTTAGAAACAGCGGATAAAACTACTTCTTTATCATGTCTTAAAATTATTGATGCATATTCTAGGCTTAATCCATTTTTTTTAACAGCAGCAAGTACATTTTTTTTATTACTCTGCAATTCAAAAGGGATGACATCTGCTGCTACCACAGGTAATTTAGGATATTTTTCTATTCTTGCCATAATTCTTGCTTATTTAATGTATTAATTGAGTATATGTAATGTTATTTACTTTTTACATCATATAAAATTGCTTTCATAGTTTGATTTTAGTTGATTTGGATTATTATAATGCCTAAATTAGATAATCTTTTTCTTAATATTGTTGGATATTAACTCTTTATTATTTGTAATAGTATTGATAGGGCAAAACTATCTAAATAACACTTTAGGAGATTCAATTTAATCTTAGAAGCTTAAAACTAGAAATATATTGCTTGTCTTTTATTTCAGAATAGGAATCTATTATTTCTAGAACTGAATTATAGTCGGTATTTAGTTTTGTAATATATTCTTTTACCATATTTTCTGATTGTGAGAATAATTCAAATTGAATTTTTGAATCTTCCTTATGATGATTTCCTGGCTCTAGAAACAAATTAAAGTAATATCTTATATAAATGTATGAACTTGATGGTTCAAAATCCTCTTGTCTAATGTAATTGAAAAATAATGCATATACTCTTGTTGTTCCAAATGTATTTTCTTCCTCTTTGATTTTGTATTCGATTTTACAATCAATTGAATTTTGAAGAAGTTTGTATACATCATTGTGAGTTGAATAGGTACATCTTAGTTCTTTTAATTTTTTTAGACTAGTTATTGGTTGAATGGAATCTAATTTGTTACCATATATCCAAAAGTGCTTTAGATTGGTTAATCCATTAAGCGCTTCTAGGTTAGTAATAGTATTGTTTGATAAATTCAAGTATTCTAGTTTATTCAAATTTCTGAATGGTTCAAGTGACTTGATTTTGTTTGTAAAAATCCAACCATCCAAATAAATATGTGTAATGTTGTTGCATTGTGAGATGAATTCTATATCCCCATCAAAATCTTCATCTTCAATATATAGAAAAGTAATCTTAGGGAAGTCTATAGGATTTAATTGCATCTCTGTTGGTATAACATCCTGAAGTTTTATAATTAAGTATCTTTCAATATCTCTGGTACTTGCATGCGAAAAAGTATCTTTAAATGTTGATTTGATTTCTAAAATAGCTTCAAGAGTTAATCCTAATGAACACCAGTATAGGTGTCTTTGTAAAATCTTAGTTGTTTCGGAATTCATTGTTTCTATGGAAATATTGATTGAGTGTTGAAAGGTAATAATTCATAGTTCATTATAACTTATTTTTTCCTAAAGTAATTATAGATAAGTATTTTACTTTAGGAAGAATAGATGAATAATGAATATCAGATAATTTAATTCCTTTGTTTTTTGAATAATATTTGTATTTGTGAGAATATTTTTACATTTTATAATAATATGTACATTTTTTTGTTGTTAAATATTGATAGTGAGTATTTTGTGAAAATTATAATGGAAAAAGTGTAATATTAAAGATTCTATAAAAACACTTTTTCCATTATTTACTAGTATCTTCGCAATCAAAAATGATTGATATATGAAAAAGTTAACCCAAAAAAATCCTTTTCTTGTTTGTGAAGACAAGATAGTAACAATAAAACAAAAATATATTCAACTTAAATTCATTAAAACCATTAATGGAAAAGTTGAAGAAGTAGGTGCTAGTGAATTAGATTTGAACTTTGATAAAAATAATTTCAATTTAGAGGAAATGAAAGAATTAATGGACAAAAAAGTAAAATCATGTACTAAATCTGTTATGTTTTATGTGTTGAGTAATTTAGAAACTGATAGTGACATTGTCACAATAAATACAAGTGATGTATCTGAATTAACAGGTTATGCTAAATCAGCAATTAGTTCATCTTTAAATGAACTTTCTAAAATGGATTTTGTGAAAAAGATTAATGGTCGCGGAATGACATTCAAATATTGGATTAATCCCTTTAAAATTTTTAAAGGTAAAAGGATTCATTTTTTAAAAAATATTAGACAAGATTATGTGCAATATATTGACTGTAATAAAATTAAAGTTTTATGATAGTAACCACAAAAGCAACCTTAAGTTGCTATTGTGGTTGTTTTTAATTAACTGCATCTATTATTTGTTGGTTCACTCGGTCAATTTCATCTATATTGAAATCTTGAAGATATATGTTAGTTACATCTAATCCCATTTTGTGACCTAATAAGGAACTAATTATATCAATTGGAATTCCAAGTTGTTTAGCAAAATTTGCATAAGAATACCGAAAAACATAGGAGGATAAGTCTTCTTTTGTTTTAAGCATAAGACCAATTCTTTTTAGCTGTGCATTGATAACTTTTCTTCTTTGAATAATTATTTCAACAAGCTTTGCTTTATCCTTGTGGTCCTTGTCATTCAAAACACCAAGCAATGTTATGTTTGACTTAAATTCACTTAGAATTTTGCGAACTTCATCTGTGATTTGAATGCTATATAACTTACCAGTTTTCTTGCGAGTATATATAATTCTATCATTCATAATGTTGTTTTGAGTTAATAATAACAAGTCGGTTATGTTTATTCCGCGAAGTATTAAAATGAGCTTACCGATATTCCAAGTCTTATATAAAGGATGTGACTTTTCAAGATTAAGATGCATATATCTTCTCATTTCTTCCATAGTTAATACCCTTGGTGTAGTCTTTGTTTTTTTTATTTTGAATTTTCGGAAGGGGTAGCATTCTTGAGGTACCAAATCATAATTGATTGCTTTGTTACAAATAGCCTTAAAGCTCCTAAAGTAAGACCCCATACCATTAATGGAGAGTCCTCTCTGAAATAACCTTGTTTCCAATGCAACTATATCCTTGTAACTTATCTTTTTAAAAGGAACATCCAAGTTCATTTCCTTGGATATAACTGATAAGGCTGTTTTGTACACTCTTGCACCACCACTTCTATTGGCAATGTGTAGTGACTGTATGTGCTCATTCCAAAATTCTTGAACTGTTACTTCATCAGGTAGTTTGTCAACAAGGTAGGACTTGATGGCTTCGAGGTCTTCAGAACCGATGTTGTTGTTCATAAAGGTTCTGAATCTGTTTACATAGTGTGTATTCAGTTCCTGTAGCTGTTCATTAAAGGTTGCATTATTGATGATAGTAGCGGTTGATACATCAAAGTCTTCTTTGTTAACTGAATGACCAGTAGTAATGTCTTTGAACTTTTTATAAGAGGTAATTCGGAATACAAGATTGTATGTTCCATTTTTCTTGGCTCTGCGCGTGTCCAAGGTTAATTTAATAGTTGCCATTAGTTGTTAAGTAATGTGCTATTACAATGAATTTATGTGCAAGTTTTGTGCAAGTATTTCATATACCAAGTGCTAAAATTGCTGTTTTCAACACTAAAATCGATTGGTCCTACAGATAGTGAATGTTAATCAAAGGAAGAGTGTAGAAGCATAAAACCCAGTAAACACTGTGTGTTCACTGGGTTTTTCTAGCGCTCTCTCCTGGGCTCGAACCAGGGACCCTCTGATTAACAGTCAGATGCTCTAACCAACTGAGCTAAGAAAGCATTTTACAACTCCGATTGAATTGTGAGTGCAAATATATATAAAAAAATTAATTCCAATATATTTTTGCAATTTTTTTTACTTAAAAATCGTCTTCGTCGATCGAGAAGTCTTCGAGTGCTGAGTCAACATATTCATTATCATCGCTTTCGACTTCGTCAATAATATCTTCTGTCATTGTTCCATCGAATTTTGCAGGACGTAAAATATTTGTTTGAGCAACATTTAAGCGAATTTCTGTGCGAACAAAACCGTCCTCCATCGTGTATGCTTTAGCAAAAGGCGAACCAATTAGCTCTACCAATGCACCTTTTTTAAGGAAATCTAAGATGCGCAAGTTGGCTCCCTCTTTCTTCCAGATGGTACAATTCACCCACGTAGTTTTTGTTTTCGATTCTCCAGAGCGTTTATCTCTCCAGTTTTTGTTGTGTGCAACAGGAAAGTTGATCGCTATCACGCCTCTATCCATCGTTTTAAGTGTGGCGTCTTTTCCAATGTTTCCGATAAGTCTGGTTTCAAATACTGTAGCCATATTGTTATTAGTTAATCGTTTAATGCTGAAAATTAAAAAAAGAATTTTGAATATGCAAATTCAAACGTCTGATTTTAGTCTACTTATTTTTTGTAAACAAATACCTTTTGTCCATTCATGTTTTGTGTAAGGGTCAGGCTATTGTCAGAAATACTTGTGAAATCATATCCTTGGTCATCATATCCACCATCCGATTTTGTGCGAGAAATCGTAATCGAACCCGACTTAATAAGCGCATATTTTCCGTATGTAACGACAGGAATTCCCTTGGTTGTTTTTGTTTCGGTGATTGTTCCTCCTCGTCCATCCGGTGCGAAATCAATTTGTTCTTGGTAACTTGTTTCTAAACTTTTACCATCGATCGACTCAAGGTGCCACATACCAGCAATTTTTTTATTGGTCATGGCTTCGGGAGAACAAGCTAAAATTGTCGCAAGTAGTGAACCTAAGAACAGTATTTTTTTCATGCTATGATTTTTTAGTAAAAATATAAATCTTTTTAAAGTAAACGTTTTTGATAACGCTGAATGTCAATTTCTTTATCTAACAATTTTTCGTCGAGCATATAATCAGTCATTTCATGAGCAAGTAATGGAGCCATTAAGTAGCCCTTAGTTCCTAAGCCATTAAAAATGTAAAGTGAATCAAAGTTTGGATGTTTTCCCATTAATGGCCTTCTGTCTAGTACAGTTGGTCGAATACCTGCACTTTGGTCAATGACCTCAAATTCAGATTTTGTTAATTGTTTTGCTAATTCGATAAGTTCCTCACGTGCTTCAGGTGTCGTGTGTAATGTAGGATTGTCCCACGAGTAGGTTGCGCCAATCCGATAGACATTGTTTTGAACCGGTAAAATAAAACACTTGCGGTTGAGTGACTCGGTACGGGAAATTGTATCCGAAGTAATCGTTAATGTTTCACCTTTGGTAGCTTGAAGAGGAAGATAGTTGAACCAAGGGTTTTCGAGTCCATGATATCCTTCACAAAAAATAATTTTTGAAAATAGTTCTCCTTTATATGATGAATTTTCAGGATCAATATCCGCATATTGAATTTTTTCTAAGCGAAGTCGATTCGTGTTTTTTAACCAGGTAAACGCATCATCTAATAAGATTTTGGTTGAGACATAGCCTGAGTTCAAGACTTCTCCAGTTCCAAAAGTGTTGATGACATCTTGGTTGTTGAGATCAGCCTCGTTTAGTGGTTTGAGGTAGGTTTGGTATTCTGTGAATGCTTGTTTTTTGATCCAAAAGTCCACTTCTTGTTGGTGGGCAAATGCACGTCTTATTGGAAGTACATGAAAATAGGTTTGTCCCCAATCTTTCGTTGCTTCCATATAAAATTCATTGGCATAGGGTAGAAATTCATCTACGCGCCAACTTTTAGCCATACGACGGAAAACCATTGGGTTAATTAGTCCTGCGGCTATGCGCGAACTATAATTTTCTCCTGAGTCGATCACTTCAAAAGGAATTTGACGTTTATCTAGATGTCTTGCAAGAGCGATTCCTGCGATTCCTGCTCCGATGATGATTATTTTTTTATGTTCCATTAGTTTGCAATTGCGAGTGAGAGTATGCTGATTTTAAGTTCCGGATACGATTTTTGTATTTCCTGTACACATGCTTCCAAGGTAGCGCCCGTGGTGACTACATCATCAACTAGTGCAATGTGTTTGTATTTATTTAATGATTTTTTATCGATCTTAAATGTTTGTTGCACATTTTCCCAACGCTTAAATCTTCCCTTTTTTGTTTGGCTATCACTGTGTTTGATGCGTTTTAATGCATTCTCGAGGGATGGAGTGTTGGTGAATTGTGAGATTCCTTCTGTCAGTAACAAGCTTTGGTTGTATCCGCGTTGATATTCTTTTTTGGGATGTAATGGAATAGGGACGAGGCAATCTAAGGTGTTGAATTTTTCAATTTTTATGAGGTTGGCACCGATACGCTTGCCCATTTCACGGGCTAGATTTTTTTTGTTTTGATATTTAATCCCGTGTAAAATTGCTTGTGTACTATTTTCTTTTTCAAAATGAAGAAGGCTATAAGTAGCTTCTAGTTGCACTCTTCCCCAAAATAGTTTGTCGAGTTTTGTTGCTTCAAGGTAATTTTCGAAATGAGTTAGGTGTAATTCAGTTTCGCACAAGTGACAAATTTGATTTTTTTTATGAGGTGTTTCTCGATCACATACTAAACAGGAATTCGGATAGATTAAATGAGAAATATCGTCTTTCCATTCAACTAATTTTTTTTGCCAAAAGCGATAGACCGATAGTGTTTTAGAGTGCTCTGACATGTGTAAACAATTTGATGTTAAAAATGCTCATTTTTTTTTCTTGACACGTGTTTTATTATGGTGTAAATTTATATAAAACCCTTGTAATATAAGTGAGTAAAAAACTTGAATAATTTTAAAATATTTATCGACAAAATGAATTTATTCGTTGTGAATATCTTTTAAATCGTCGATAAAAACTTGATTTTCTTCGGTACTACAAGGAGTTCAGAAACGGGTTGTTGAAAACGTTTGCCTTTTGTGAATTTCTTTAATTGCAAGAACTGATTAAAATGACAATTTTTGTAACCCCGTTAATAATTCTTCTCCCTAAAAAGAGATACATTTTTAAAGACTTAATATATACCAATTTAATTAAATAGGATGAATCACGTAGAACCAATTTTAGTACCTAACGAAGGAAGGTTTGTATTGTTTCCAATACAGCATGATGATATTTGGGCTTTTTACAAAAAGGCGGAAGCAAGTTTTTGGACTGCAGAGGAAATTGATATGTCTGCGGATATTATCGATTGGGAAAACAAATTGAATGAGAATGAAAAACATTTCATCAAACATATTCTTGCGTTTTTTGCAGCGTCTGATGGTATTGTAAACGAAAATTTGGCAGAAAACTTTTTGTCAGAAGTACAATATACGGAAGCTAAATTCTTCTACGGTTTTCAGATTACCATTGAAAACATCCATTCAGAGACCTATTCGTTGCTAATTGATACGTTAATTAAAGATTCTGCAGACAAAACACATTTGTTTAATGCGATTGATACATTGACATGTGTGCGCAAGAAAGCAGATTGGGCCTTGCGTTGGATCGAGCAAGGAACATTTGCACAACGTTTGGTAGCGTTTGCAGCGGTAGAAGGGATTTTCTTCTCCGGTTCTTTCTGTTCTATTTTCTGGTTGAAAAAACGTGGTTTAATGCCAGGATTAGGATTCTCTAACGAGTTGATATCCAGGGATGAAGGGTTACATTGTGATTTTGCGTGTTTGTTATACAATAATCACGTGGTAAATAAGTTAGACAAGAAAGAAGTAGAACAAATCATTTTAGATGCAGTTGCGATTGAGAAAGAATTTATTCTGGATGCACTTCCTGTGAAATTGATTGGTATGAACAGTGATTTGATGTCTCAATACATTGAATTCGTTGCAGATAGATTGTTACAAGAATTAGGTAATGAAAAGGTTTTCAATGCAACAAATCCATTTGATTTCATGGATATGTTATCGATCCAAGGTAAATCTAATTTCTTCGAAAAACGTGTGGCGGAATACCAAAAAGCAGGCGTGATGAATAGTGGGAACGATAACCACGGATTCAGCATGGACGAAGATTTTTAATAGAAACTAATTACCCTTAAATATAGAATAAAGATATGTACGTAGTAAAAAGAGATGGACGTAAGGAGGCGGTGAAATTCGACAAAATCACTGCACGAATTATTAAGATGTGTTACGGTTTGGATCCGTTAGTGAGTCCAGAAGCAGTTGCAATGAAAGTGATTGAAGGTATTTATGATGGTGTTACTACTTCTGAGTTGGATAACTTGGCAGCAGAAACAGCAGCAGCAAAAACAATCGATCACCCAGATTATGCATTGTTAGCTTCTAGAATTGCAGTTTCTAACCTACACAAAGAAACCAAGAAATCATTTTCTGAAGTGATGGAGGATTTATATACGTATGTAGATCCAAAAACGAATCAACCAGCATCTTTGTTGGCGGAGGATGTGTATCATGTAATCATGGAAAACCGTGAAGTACTAGATTCTAGTATCATTTACGACCGTGATTTCAAATACGACTACTTCGGATTTAAAACATTGTCGAGATCCTATTTATTACGTTTGAACGGAGAAATTGCTGAACGTCCACAGCAAATGTTGATGCGTGTTTCTGTTGGTATTCATAAGGGGGATATCAATGAAGCAATCAAAACGTACAATTTAATGTCAGAAGGTTGGTTTACACATGCTACACCAACTTTATTTAACGCGGGTACACCAAAACCACAAATGTCTTCTTGTTTCTTGTTAACTATGAAAGAAGATAGTATTGATGGTATTTACGATACATTAAAATCATGTGCGAAGATTTCACAGTCTGCAGGTGGTATCGGATTAGCAATTCACGATATTCGTGCTACTGGTTCATACATTAAAGGTACAAACGGTGCTTCTAACGGAATCGTACCAATGTTACGTGTATTTAATGACACTGCAAGATACGTTGATCAAGGTGGAGGAAAACGTAAAGGTTCTTTCGCTGTTTATATTGAACCTTGGCATGCGGACGTTTTTGATTTCTTAGACTTAAAGAAAAACCATGGTAAAGAGGAGCAACGTGCAAGAGATTTATTCTTCGCATTGTGGATTCCAGATTTATTCATGAAACGTGTGGAAAGTAATGGCGATTGGACCTTGATGTGTCCAAATGAATGTCCAGGTCTTTCGGATACACACAGTGCTGAATTCGAAGCATTGTACATGAAATATGAAGCGGAAGGAAAAGGTAGAAAAACAATCAAAGCACAAGATTTATGGTTCAAAATTTTAGAATCACAAATTGAAACTGGTACACCTTACATGTTGTACAAAGATGCTGCAAATGCAAAATCAAACCAACAAAATTTAGGTACAATCAAGTCTTCGAACTTGTGTACAGAAATTATTGAATATACTGCACCAGATGAGGTAGCTGTTTGTAACTTAGCTTCTTTAGCATTGCCTAAATTCGTAACAGAAGATGGTCAATTTGATCACAATAAATTATTCGAAGTTACGTACCAAGCTACTGTGAACTTAAACAGAATCATTGACGGAAACTACTACCCAGTAGAAGAAGCAAAAAATTCGAACATGCGTCATCGTCCAATCGGATTAGGAGTTCAAGGATTAGCAGATGCATTTATTATGATGCGTTTCCCTTTCGAGTCTCCAGAGGCAAAACAATTGAATGCAGAGATTTTTGAAACTATTTATTACGCTGCAATGACTGCATCGAAAGATTTAGCGAAAAAAGAAGGTGCATACGAAACCTTCCAAGGTTCTCCTTTATCTAAAGGTGTGTTCCAATTCGATATGTGGAATGTTACGCCATCCACACGTTGGGAATGGGATGTATTGCGTAAAGAAGTGATGGAATTTGGAGCAAGAAACTCTTTGTTATTAGCACCAATGCCAACAGCTTCTACTGCTCAAATCTTAGGAAACAACGAATGTTTTGAACCATATACTTCTAACATTTATACACGTCGTGTACTTTCGGGGGAGTTTATTATCGTAAACAAACACTTATTGAAAGACTTAGTGAAAGAAGGTCTTTGGAATAAAGATATGCGTTCTAAATTAATGGCTTCCAACGGTTCTGTTCAGAATATTGTTGAAATTCCAGCACATTTGAAAGCATTATACAAAACTGCTTGGGAGATTTCTCAAAAAGCAATCGTTGATTTAGCTGCGGATCGTGGTGCTTATATCTGTCAATCCCAATCCTTGAACATCTTCATGGAAAATGCAAACTTCGGAAAATTAACTTCGATGCACTTCTACGGTTGGAAACAAGGATTGAAAACAGGAATGTACTACTTACGTACGAAAGCTGCTACAGATGCAATTAAATTTACCGTAGATAAAGCATTTACTTCTGAACCAGAAGTGAATCAAGTTTCTACTGCTAAAATTGCTGCTGTTGCACAAGTAAACCAAGATGCAATCGCATGTTCATTAGATGATCCTGAAAACTGTGAAATGTGCTCAGGGTAGAACTTGAGATTATGAGTTATAACTTATGAATTATACATGGAGCGACTTCAGAAATGGAGTCGCTTTTTTTGTTTAAAAACAGGTATTTATACCTGTTTTTAAATTAGTTAATAATAGCTAGTTTTGAAAGGATATAAACATAATTTATGAAAAATAAAATAGTTAAAAAGTATTTTGCGATAATTACATTTTTAGTCTTGTCTTTGCACACTTTTGCAACAAATTATTATGTAAATGATGGTGTTTTGCTTGGTGATGTATTTTGTACAGCAATCGGAGTCGTTTCAAATAACGGGTTGACAGCAAGTACACCAAAAGCAAGTTTGTCTGCCTTGTTAACAGCTTATGGAACTACGGGCACAAAAGTGTTAAAGTCGGGAGATATTATTTATGTCGATGCTGGTACCTATAGTGGATTGGATAAAGATTTAACAATCGATGTTGCTGGAGTTTCTATTGTTGGTGCTTCCATGAGTCAAACCATTTTTGACAATGTAAATGGCGATAATGGTTTTTTAAAAATCAGGGCTAATAATGTTAAACTTCAAGATTTTCAGATAATTAATTATGCTAAAACAGCTACCTATGCGAAGGCAATTGATATAACAACAGCCGCCTACACAGGGATTAGCATTGACCGTGTACAAGTAAATAAAAATAATGGAGCATTAGGATTGTTCGCAATTGAAATTGGAGGAGGTTCTTCTGTTACTTTTAATGGAGGAGGTGTAACATGTAATACGGGTGTTGCAGGCGGAGGTGTTCAGGTTTCTGGAGCGACTACAAATGTGACATTTAATGATTATTTATTTTATGGAAATAACCGTAATTCGAGCGGTAGTGGCTTAAGGGTTCAAGCAGGTATTGTCACTGTAAATAATTCAACGTTGTCTTATAATACCTTAGAGAAAAACATTACAGGAAGTGCGATTTATGTATTGGCAGGGACATTAAAAGTAATTAATTCCAAAATCAATGATAATTACACGAATTTGCAAACCGCAAGTATAACAGGGGGAGCGGTTTTAATAGCTGGTGGTACAGTAAGTTTTAAGAAAACTATATTTCAAAATCATCAACAAGATTTAAGTGCACCAGGAAAATCATGGGGAGCAGCAATAGGGGCCACTGCAGGTTCCATTTCAGTTGATTCATGCACCTTTTCTGGAAATAATGGATCTACTACAAGAGGCGTAAATGTTTATAATAGCGGTGGTACATTGACAATCAGTAATTCACGTCTTTCAGGGAATGATGACTTTTCTTGTTTAGTTGGTAATAATTCAGGCTCATTTACGATTTCAAAATCAGGCTCATTTCCTGCATATAAAGGCACAAACGCAGTGGTTTTTTCAACCACCACCACCACATCGCTAAGTTTGGCTCCAACCTTACCTGTATATACTGGAGATTGTTCGAAAGGTATCATTATTTTGTGTAGAAATTCAGTGCTTTCTTATACATCTGCTAGTAAATGTAATGTAGGAACATTGATGCCAACATTTTCTCCTTCAGCAGGCTTGTTTTCGAGTGCTTCAGGTTTGAGTATCAATACGACTACTGGTGAAGTGAATTTGGAAACATCAAAACCTTCAGTGACTTATCAAATCAAGTATAATACTCCGAGTTGTGTGTCTGTTTTTAATTTATTTGTAGGTGGAAAGATTGACACGTTAAAACTGATTGGGAATTCAGATGAAAACATTGGAGATTCAATTACCTTAAAAAGTAATGTTGTACCAGTAAGTTTTTCTGATGGAAATTGGGTATCATCAACCCCAACAATTGCAAATGTAAGTAATTCCTATAAAGGAGTTGTTTATGGATATAAAGAAGGTTCAACTACAATTACGTATACCTTAAAAGGAGCTGCTGATTGCCCAAATGCCATTGCAACAAAAATCGTAAATGTGGTTCCTAAAAATGGAGCAGGTATCATAACAGGAGACAAATCAGTATGTCAAAGCCTCACCAAACAATATACTTCTGATAAAATAGGAGGGATTTGGACTTCTTCGAATCCCAAAGTTGCGAAGATAGATTCTACGTCAGGCTTGTTGACAACACTTACTCCGGGAGTCATTTTAATAAATTATAGTATTAAAGGTTCACCAACATTGTTATCTACAAAAGAAGTTACAATCCTATCTAGCACACCTGTAAAATTGTCATCTACTACGAATCAATTGTGTATAGGAAGCAGTTTGTATATTAATGCGAGTGCGAATGGAGTTTGGTCAAGTTTAAATCCTTCAATTGTATCAGTAAATACTGGTGGGATGGTTACAGGGGTTAGTGCAGGAACAACAACGATACAATATAAAACGAATGTAAATGGAACTTGTTCAGATAGTATTTCTACCATTCAAATTAACGTGATTAATGCATTCCCTGATAATGACGTCATAAAAGGAAATAGTAGTTTGTGTGTGAATACTAATGCACAATATTCGACCGTTTTTTCTAGCAATTATACAAAATCATCAGATACATCAGTTATTAAAATGTCTGGAAATAATGTTTATGCTAAAAAAGTTGGAACAGCAACAATTTCCTTTACACTTTATAGCGCTGGTTCGTGCCCGTCTAAAGTAGTATCGATGAATGTTTCTGTATTACCATCAAGTTCAACTACTTTAATTTCTGGTGAACCAGTAATATGTTCGAGTTGTGCTACTTATTTGAAAACTTCTGATGCATCGATTCATGGGAAATGGTATAGTAGCGATCCTACAAGTGCAACAGTAGATACGATTTTAGGAAAGGTCGTTGGGATAAAATATGATACTGTGACCATTTTTTATAAAATGCCAGCAACAGGTTTATGTCCAGCAGCAGCAGCATCATTTCACATGACGATTGAATTTATCAATGATTTTTTAATGATTAATGGTACTCAAACAGTTGAAGTTGGTAAAACGGTCGCGTTTTCTTCAGCTTTTAAAGGAAAATCTCAATATAAACACTGGTTCTCATGCGACACTACAATTGCATCCGTGGATTCAAAAACAGGCGTAGTTACAGGGAAAGGTGTTGGAACGACAAATATCGTTTACGCGATCGGAAAGAATAATTCCTTAGATACGATTTCAAATCGATCAATTACGGTAATAAATTCATTATCAAAAGCTGCTATTTCTGGTAGTGATGGGATTTGTTCAGGTGCTACTACTCAAATGACTGCTTCGATTGTCGGTGGAGTTTGGTCAAGTTCAAATCCAGCTGTTTTTTCAGTAAATTCATCAGGATTAGTGACAGGGATAACATCTGGAACTGCAAATGTTACATATACCTTGAAGGGTGTAAATAACTCCGATTCTGTTGCGCTAAAAACTATGAATGTATTTACTAAACCAGTTAATAATGGTTTGAGTGTCAATCAACAAATTTGTTTAGGTGATACAACTCGTTTTCAGACATCTTCAACAGGTGGTGTTTGGACTTCGTTGGATACACTTATCGCGAAAGTTTCAAGGAATGGTTTAATTCAATCGCAAAAGTCAGGTGATGTTTTTATAAAATATACAATTAAAGGTCTAGGAGGCTGTAGTGATTCAAGTAGAACTTCCAAATTAACGATTTCGACCTATCCAGTACCATCTCTTCAAATTACATCTTCTGCAATTAATAACACAATAACTTTAAATGACACGGTTGTATTTACGACTACACATAACAATTTAGGAAGTTACCCTTCATATGTGTGGACTTTAAATGGTATTGTGAAAAATAATGCGACAACTGAAACTACTAAAATAAATACGCTAAATAATCAAGATACTGTGCAATTGAGAGTAGTATCAAACGCAAGCTGTATATCAGGGGGCTGGAAACAAATAACAACATACTCTAATAAAATTGTCACTACTGTCAATTCAAAAGTTAAAAGTTCTGAAAAGGATATTTTAACTTTTAGTTTTTCAAATCCTGCTATTAATGGAGTTATTAGTGGAACAAACATTTCATTAACAGTTCCAGCAGGAACAAATGTTACAGCGTTAATACCAACATTTACAAATTCTGCTTTATCGTCAGTGAAAGTGGGAGCTACAACTCAAGTTAGTGGAATAACAGTAAATAATTTTACATCACCAGTAACATATATTGTAACCTCAGAAGATGGAACTTCGAAATCATATACGATAACAGTTATCATAGCACAAGCACAGACTAAAAGTTCTTCTAAAGATATTACTTCTTTCAATTTTGTAAATCCATCAGTAATAGGTAAAATTTCGGATACAATTATTGATTTAATTGTTCCAGCAGGAACAAATGTTACATCATTAGTGCCCACATTTACATCTTCCGCGTTATCGACCGTTAAAATAGGTTCAACGATACAAGTAAGTGGAACTTCAGTAAATAATTTTTCAAATGCATTAGAATATATTGTTACAGCAGAAGATGGAACATCAAAAAGTTATTTGGTTATTGTAACCGTGAGTTCTGCTCCAAAGAGTTCATCTAAAGATTTATTATCCTTTAGTTTTTCAAATCCTGCTATTAATGGAGTTATTAGTGGATCAAACATTTCATTAACAGTTCCAGCAGGAACAGATGTTACAGCATTAATACCAACATTTACAAATTCTACTTTATCAACTGTTAAAGTTGGAGCGATTTCGCAAATTAGTGGAATGACACCAAATAACTTTACGACTCCGGTAACATATTCGGTGACCGCTGAAGATGGAACATCAAAAAATTATATAGTTACAGTAACTGTTTTATCAAGTCAAAAACCTGTAATTTCAGGAAATAAAATTATTTGTGAAGGTTCAACTTCTCAATTGACTGCCAGCTCTGTAGCTAATTCTGTGATGCCATGGAGGGTATCAGATACTTCAATTGTTACTGTGTCAAATACAGGATTATTAACTGGACTTAAATCAGGAAAAACATTAGTGACTTACAGAGATAATTCTAATATTGAAAATAGCGATACGATTACAGTTTTAGCTTCTAACGTAACTTCTTCAGGATCGCTTTCTGGGTTGTCAGATGTATGTATGAATCAACAAGGTTCTGTATCTTCATCTTTACAAGGTGGAACTTGGACTTCTTCAGATACAACTGTCATTCAATTTGTAGATAATAAGTTGGGAACTTATAAATCTGTGAACGATGGAACTTCATTGTTAACCTATACGATTACAGGAAATAGTCAATGTAATAAGCAAGTTTCTACTAAGAATATTACAGTACATGCACCAATTTCTGTTTCAGAAATAACTGGTGTAGCTACTTTTTGTGTTGGAGCTACGAGTGAATTGAGTTCTCAAACAACTGGAGGTACTTGGTCTAGTAATCAACAAAGTATTGCTATGGTCGATCCTATTACTGGTGTTGTTACAGGCGTAGATTCCGGAACAGCAACTATAGCGTATACTGTGAATCAATTTGGGTGTATTAGTAGTACGAATACGGAGGTTACAATTATTGGTCTACCTGCGATTCAACCAATTTCTGGGGCGACGAGTGTTTGTATAGGGAATACCGTTCAACTTTCAAACGCAGAGAAAGGTGGTCGATGGTCAATTCTAGATACTAATATAGTAACTATTGATACTAATGGATTAGTAATATCCAGAACAATTGGAAAAACAGATGTTATTTACAGAACTTTATCAAATGGTTGTACTTCTAAAGAAACAGTGTCATTTGAGGTTCTCAGTAAACCTAAATCAAGTACCGAAAGTAAAACCATTTGTTCAAGTTATACATGGAATAACCAAACGTATACACAAAGCGGGGTTTACACATTCACCATAAAAAATAAAGGAGGCTGTGATTCAACGGCTACCTTGAACTTGACAATTACTCCAGTTAGTACATCGACAGAAAGCAAAACAGTTTGTTCAAGTTATACATGGAATAACCAAACGTATACACAAAGCGGGGTTTACACATTTACAACTAAAAACAAAGGAGGCTGTGATTCAACTGCTACCTTGAACTTGACAATTACTCCAGTTAGTACATCGACAGAAAGCAAAACAGTTTGTTCAAGTTATACATGGAATAACCAAACGTATACACAAAGCGGGGTTTACACATTTACAACTAAAAACAAA
>CALPMT020000038.1 GCA_943324745.2 Chitinophaga pinensis
GACAATCGAAGTACGAATGCATCCGCAGAATCTTTCAATGCAAAAATCAAAGCCTTTAGAGCACAATTTAGAGGGGTAAGAAATGTCGAATTTTTTCTTTTTAGATTATGTCAAATTTATGCGTAGTCCCCAACTTTTGGTATTGATCCACTTTTAGCGGCGACTAAACAACATTTTCAGAATTTACAAATCGCTACACCACTAATTAATTCAATGGTTGTAGCGATTTGCGCCGACAAAGAAAGTGATATTTTTTTGTCGGCGCAATTGTCGGCGCAAAACTTGTTTTATTTTGATTTAACTTGTTTTGTTGACAAATGGTAAAACCTGCTAAAAGTGAGGAAAATCGTGAAATTTGAGTTAGTTTAAACAAAAAAGCCACTCGATTGAGTGGCTTTTAGTGATCCCGCTGGGAAGCTGTTCCGTTTAATTTTGTTCTATAAATCAGTTTGTTAAATTAAAAATCACGAAATTAGTAACCGATTAGGTAACGTGTAATTTGATAGTATTTGAGTAATAATATTAAGAACGTTTATTACTCAAAGATAATGATTAAACTATTTAAATTAAATCATTTCATAATAAATCTTATTATTTTATCATATCCGAAATTACTACCTCATCTAATCCCATATAAGTGCAAAATTCTGTGATTGTGATACACTGATATTCTTCCTTTTTGAAATGTGTTTTCATTCTCTTTAATAAGGTGCGTGAATGACGTTCGCTTTTACCTGTCACAACCATTATGTCTTTTGGATAAACAACCACTCTTTTCATTTTGGAATTCGTAATTAATGTCAAACGTATTTTATATTATTTTGATACGATTTAAAAACGCTCGTACTTTTCCCATACTTAAACCTTGCTCTTGATTTTTAGTTGGGTTCTACTCTAGTGTACTAAAATCGTGCTGAATAAGACAAAAATAGGTTCTTTTTATCTTGCAATAAACTGCTAAAAGGGAACAAACTAACACAAAGTTAATTTAACGGAACTGTGCATTTTGGAAGGTGATACTTGCCTTATACATTTGACTCATCAAACGGAAATTCAATTCTAGGCACGAACGAAGTTTGAGCGATTATGAAAGTCATAATCTGAATAGTTGAATGTTTAATAAATAAAGAAATGGCAAGACAAACTGGCCTCTTGAAAATTAAAGGTACGTTAGACAATGTTACCTTTTATAAATCGAAAGATGGTGATATTGCAAAAATGAAAACGAGCGTTGATGCTGCTCGAATTGCGAATGATCCTGCGTTTGCACGTACACGTGAAAACGGAAAAGAATTTGGTAACTCTGCATCAGCAGGGAAAATGTTACGCGACTCATTGCGAAACATTACCGTAAATATTAGTGGAACGAACAATGTTGCTCGTATTACACAAATTATGTCTAAGGTTAAAAACTTGGATACGACAAGTGTGAGAGGTGCACGAAATGTTGGTGTTGGTATTGCAAATGCTGCTGCAAAAACCTTGTTAAAGGGATTTGACTTTAACCCAAGTGCGATGTTAGGTAGTATGCTTTACAAACCTTATGTATTAGCACCTGCAACAGGTGTGATTACGATTGCTGGATTTGTACCTGCATCTGATTTGACTTGGCCTCCAGGTGCAACTCACGTAAGTATTACAGGTGGATTCTTGAATATCAACTTTGCGACAAGTGTGGTTGATTTCAAATTGACGAACGTTGTGAACTTAGCAACTGCCGCTGCAAGTTCGAACGTAACGTTAACTCCAACTGCTGTACCAGCAGGAACAGGAACAAAAATCTTCTTGTTAAAACTTGAATATTTTCAGCAAGTAAATGGTGTTCAGTATCCAATGAAAAATGGTGCTTACAATTGTTTGAAAATAATTGAAGTTGCTTAATAGAATTTGAAAATAAGCGAATTTGAAAATTTGAAAATGGACGTGCACAGGTGTACTTTCATTTATTTACTCATCTTTTAAAAATTGAAAAAATGAATTTAGTTCAAAGAATGAAATCACCTACACCGAATTTCTTCAAGGTATTACGAAATATTGGTTTGGGTTTAGCTGCCGCAGGTGGTGCATTATTAGCAACTCCTTTTCACTTACCTGAAATTATCTCGACCATTGGAGAGTATTTGATGGTTGGTGGTTCTGTGGCTTCGGCTGTTTCACAGTCTACTGTGGAAAGTGAGAATTAATAAACGTTTTAATGCCTAACAAACTATGCAACCTCATCACGACCATACAACCAGTGCAGGAACATTAACCGGAACGGTGTTTACCGTTTGTGCTATGATTGATACGCACGACTATTTGAAAACGATTATCCTTGCCTTTGTTGGTGCTATCGTGAGTTTTGTGGTTACGTTAGTTTTGAAAAAGGTAATGAAACGATTTGAGAAGTAGAATATACAGACAAAAGAAACCCCACTCGAAGTGATTTGAGTGGGGTTTTGTTTTTTAACGTTCCCACGCCTTGCGAAGGAGCCGATTTTTAAAATTAATATTATTTGCGTTCAATAATCATAAGTTTTTATATTAATCGTTCTTCGTTACTGAGCTTTCGGCTTTTTTCAAGGCGTGTGTTAGTGTTTCGTTATTAATTTTTCGATGTAGTCAGTTTAGTTAAAAATCTAATTGGTTTGTTGTTTAATCTTCGAAATGAACCACCTGCGTATAAATCACCTTTATATTTAACAAAACAGCTTACATAACCGCTTTTATCTGTTGCCAATGTTTGCCAGTTATCTCCGTTCCATTTTATAATGTTATTTGATTTCTTTCCGTTTGGGAAGTCGAACTTTCCACCAATAAATAATTCATTGTTGTAAACTTCCATTGAAGCAATTGAAGCTTCATTATCTTCTATACCTTCGTTAAAAGCCATGTATGTAGTCCCGTTATATTTGGCAATGTGATTAAATGGATTATAACCTGTTCTACCACCAGAACCACCTATATATTTTCCAAAGGTTCCTCCAATAAGTAAATCATTTTTGTAAATAGTATAGGATTGAACTTCAGTAAAATCTGTGGTGTCTTTTGTTAAGTAGTTCCATTGAGAGCCGTTCCATTTCACTGAATAACCGTCTTCTTTATTACAAATACCTCCGGCATATAGTTCGTTCTTGAAAACCATTAATGTGATAATTGTATAATTAACTCCAGTTCCTACACAGTCCCATCTTTCCCCGTTCCATTTTGCAATATTCTTTGCTCTGATTCCTCCAATGCTGTCGAACAAACTTGCAGCGTAAAGTTCATTTTTGTAAACACACAACGCACTTACATATGGATGAGTGCCATCTGCTTTTCCGTTTCCAACTGGGAGCCACTCTTTGCCGTTCCATTTAGCAATATGCTCAACCTCGGTGTTGTCATTTATTAGATCAAAGTCTCCAGCAACATACAATTCTCCTTTGTAAACAGCCATTGCCTTAACCCCACTATAACCATTATTTAGTCCTTTGCCAACAGAAGTCCATTTTTTACCGTCCCATTTTGCAATGTACTTAGATTTTGTGTTAGCTACTGAGTCAAAGCAACCACCAACATATAATTCATTTTTGTAAACAACCATGGCAAGCACGGTGCTATCTGGAGCATTATCAACGCTAGCTATATTTATGGATGAATGATTGCATTGTGAACTAAGCCATACCAAAATTAATAATATGATAGATAGAGTAATTTTATTCATTTCCTAGTACTTCACTTATAATGACCACTAACTATTGGCTACATCTAAAAAAACATCATAACCAATATCTATTCAAAAATAATCAAATAATTCTTTCAATTTTTAACTCACTCATAAATCCTAAATTATAATTCATAATCAATATTATATCCGTTTTTAACGTTTTGCAGCTACCCGAAGGGCGGGACTTTTACCACAAAACTTGATTTGAAAAACTAATGTTTGATTAACCACGAAACTGTCTTTGGAACACGAAACCCCGCCTTTTGGGTAGGTGCTGTTGAACCGACGTCCTGCGGACGAGGGCCTTACCCACCCGAAAATAATACTTTCCTTTGAATTCAAATAATTAAAATCACTTTTATGAATTCAAAAAAAACAATTTAGTTAAAGTAATTCTCAATCAGGAAGCTCAAAACCTGTTAATTGAGATGAGTAACTACATGAATGCCAAGAGTTACTCGCCTCGGAGTACCGAAAGTTATGTTAGAGAAATACGTTTGTTGTTTTCTCATTACAACGACATTCCACCTAAAACAATCACTCAAAACAATATTATCGATTACATCAACTTTATTAAAATTGAACACGGTGTAAGTCGCGATAAATGTCGGATGACAGCACAATCTTGTAGTTTTTTCTACAAACACATCTACAAAGCTGCATTTATTGTACCGAGTGCCTTTTATCCTCGGAAAGAATTTCGTTTACCTGATATTTTAACTCAAGAGCAAGTATTGAAAGTACTTGATTCTGCCACTAATATCAAGCATAAACTTTTAGTGGGTTTGTTTTACGGTACAGGGATGCGGATGAGTGAATTGAAAAATTTGCAAATGAAAGAAATCGCTCGTGAAAATTCACAGATTAAAGTACTAGCAGGAAAAGGATCAAGAGACCGTTTTACACTTTTACCTAAACAGTTATTAGGTGATATGGAAGCATATTATCGACAATATCGTCCCAAAGTTTATCTCTTTGAAGGACAAACACCTGGAAAGCCAATGAATGAACGATCAATTCAGCATGCGCTTCGTCAATGTATGAAACTAGCTGGATTGGAGGAATATAAATTTTCAGCACATTCTCTTCGGCATTCGTTCGCAACACATTTACTCGATCAAGGAAATGATATTCATACAATTAAAGAACTGTTAGGTCATTCAAAAATTGAGACTACAATGATTTATTTACATCTTCAGAAGCAAAAACGGGCTGCCTTATGTTCTCCTTTTGATTTTATTATGACACAACATGACTGAGTTTCAAGCCTTATTTAAAGATTCTTGTATTCAGCAATTTAATCCGTATTCTCAAGCAATTTTCAAACAACTATCGATTTGTCATACTGCACAAAAAGGTGTGCATCGTTTACGTTGTTCGGATGAAACATGTGGAAATGAAGAGTTTCAATACCATGCCTGTGGTAATCGTCATTGTCCGCATTGTGGAGGATTTAAGCGTGAAGAATGGATTGAAAATAGAATGCAAGAATTACTCCCTACAGCGTATTATCATTTGGTTTTCACACTTCCTCATGAGTTAAATCCCTTGATTTTAGGAAACAGAACAATATTGTTTAAACTCTTGTTTCATAGCGCTTCACAAACGATTTTACAACACAGTAAAATGCCAGAATACATTGGTGCTGAATGTGGAATTACAATGATTTTACACACATGGGGACAGGAGTTAACCTTCCATCCACATGTTCATTGTATCGTTACAGCAGGAGGGTATTCGGGAAAAGAGTGGATTCCAGCTAAACGCAAAAAAGACAATTTTCTATTCCCTGAAAAGAGCTTACAGAAAATGTATAAAGCGAAATTTTTGGACGGAATAAAGAAATTGAGTTTAAAAATAAAAGATATTGATTATCAAGATATTATAAAATGTGTAAGTTTTAAGAAATGGAATGTTTATGCTAAAGCACCTTTTGGCGGTCCTTGTCAAGTGGTTGAATATGTTGGACGTTACACACATAAAATTGCGATTACAAAACATCGCATCATTTCAGTAACAGACAAAGAAGTAAGTTTTCGTTACAAAGATTACGCGGATGGAGATAAGCAAAAAGTAATGACTTTAAGCCGAGAAGAATTTCTCAGGCGATTTGAACTTCATTTTCTACCGAGTCATTTTACCAAAATCAGGCATTACGGATTTTTGCAAAACAACGGTAAACGAAAACGTTTGGAACATATTCGAGTATTATTGAAATTAAGTCCGTTACGACCAGTAATCAAAATACCCGTTCAGCAACGAATATTGGAAAAGTATGGAAAAGATATTACCCTTTGTCCATGTTGTAAAGTTGGTAAACTTGAAATTGTTGACACCAAACGTTTTGGAACAAAACCCACTACGAATCATTTATTAAACAGATTTAGAAACGATAAAAATAAGGAACCGACTCAAAAAAAGGAATGACAAAACAAAGCGAGTTATTCCAAGAGGTATTGAAAATTGAATGTTCTAAAAATGGTTGTTTTTGGGTAAGGGAAACTATGATGTTAACTATAGAAATAGATGCTAAAAAAAATAAAATAGCTAGGTTTGAAACGAATACAAAAGAAGTGACAAGTTACTTTTCCACCTAAGAGAAAAGCGAAATACTCGGCCAACACGAACTAACAAAAAAAGCCCACGTACTGGGCTTTAATTTTGGGCTTTTTCTGCTAGTTCTCTATATGTTACCTGCTGTGGTTTTTATCGCATCCATCCTTCTATCTTGTAATTCTTACTAAATAATTTTCTTTCTTGTCCACCATTGTCGGGCTTAAACCAAACTTCAAATCTTGCCGCATACGGCTGTCCCCAATCTCCTTCGTAAATAGTAAAATGTGAAGTCGTTCCAAATTTTTCAATGCTGTCTGTCGGGTTATAAACTTTAACCAAACTTCTCTCGGGAAGTCTGTCAGTTGATAAAGCATACTCTTGTGTGATTTCAAACGCCTTCAAATAAATTGTTCCACTCTCTATTTTGTTAGTCCAAAAGTCAAATTCATACAATCCTGGTTGAAATGAATTGTATAATTGAAAGTCTGTTTGGTTTACAGGCCTATTTGTTATGCTGTCTGGTCTATGTTCGTCAAAACAAAGGTCAACTGGATTGTCAAGTTGAATGTTTGTCGGGATTTTTAGATTCTTTGCCCATTCGTCTGGTCGTTCTTGTTCAATCCAAAACATTGCTATTGCATAAAAAACGAAAGCAATAATTGTCCCACCGAAAATGCCTAAACTTAATAAACCCGTCAACCACTTTTTTCTAGTAAAAAGATAAATTGCCGAAATTAAAACAGCAAGTAATCCAAGTCCGAATAAGAGGAAAGCTATGTTTCCAAATGTCCTGTTTCTAAAAATTTCTGAAAGTCCATATGTCAAACAGCACGCAAACCAAAATAAAATTGGTCGCCACCATTTGTCAAAACAGAATTTTAGAAATTTTCTCATTTACTTTTAGTTAGAGGTTTGTCGTCCTACCATAGCAGGTAACTTATTTATTTGCGAAACTATCTCTTTTTTATCGCTAATCCCGAAATTAATTGTTAGGTTGGCGAAACACAAATAAAATATAGTCTCATTTCAAATTTAATCAATCTAATTCAAAACCTTTAGCCTCATCTATAAAAACATGTATATAGCAACAAAACATATCAAACTTAAAATATAAATTCTATTTTTATTTCATTTTGTTCCAGGGTTACACTATAAAAAAAGCAGGTGTTATCATTCTAGATTTTACTCCTGATAGCGAGATTCAACTTTCACTTTTTGAAAATAGTAATCCGAAACATTCTCCTCTGATGCAAGTCGTAGATAGAATTAATCAATCGTTCGGTCAACAAAAAATCAAATTGGCTTCACAAGATCAGAAGCGTGTTTGGAAAATGAAACAGGAGAAGTTATCTCCAAGGTATAAGACTAGGTTGGATGAGGTGATTGAGGTGAGGGTTTAATCTAAAAAAACATTTCTAAACTAATAAGATATAGGCACTTTTACCATTATTATTTAGACTGTGTATCATAGTTGATTTTAAACGTATTTAAATTATTCAAGAAATATTTAATATTTCCAATACTTTCTAAAGAACTTTTTATTCTCTAAGAGGTTTTTTAATTCTGCTTCATTGTAGATATAAAGCTCAAAATACTCAGATTTACCAGAATCCTTATTGAAATTAATCCCATCAACTTTCATTTTATTAATATTTTGAAACATTGGTATTTTTTCATCAGCAACCATAACTGGATTATTGTAATAGAGTACACCTTTTTGAGCATAAATATGACTCATTAATAATTTTAAATCTGAATCTACAGGTAGGTTGAAGCGATTACAAAGTTCTTTTATATCATTACAATATCCATATAGGTCAGTTAATTCTTGTTCGAATTGGCTACTAGTAGAGTTCTCTGTCAATGGCTTTGTGTATTTTTCACGCATACGCTTAAACTCATTCACAACGTATTGCAATTTCAGTTCCTTATCTATGAGTGCTTCACTAAGAGTTTCTTTTTTTCTCAAGTTTTTATAAAAAAGTAAACCTAGGTGAATAAGAATAATTCCAGAAATAAGACTTGATATTATGTTTTCTAAAACACTACACCAAAATGTCATATATTATAATTTTTAATTTTGTTTGTTATTGCTTATAACTTTTCAATATCCTTAACGATTAATCTATATTTAATCAAATGCTATAATGATAACAGCCATAAATAATTCTTAATTGTATTTAAAAATAATCATTTTAATCAAAAATCAACTAAAATTAATCCGAGGCACTACTGCAGCACCTCGAATATCAAAGCTCGTTTCATTTGTTTGATTAAGTCTAGTTGTTTTTGAATATTGATTTGGTGTTTTTCCATTTGAACGATTTTGGAAATATTCTTTCGGACCTTTTCCGGATTGATTGTTAATTTTTCTAATCCTGTTTTGATGAGGTCTGACAATTCTTGTAGTCTAATAAACGGAATAACGGAACCAATCAAATGAGGGGCTATCGCTTTTCCTTGCCACATTCCAAATAATAACCAGTACAATTCTTCTTTGTCCTGGTCGTTTTCACAAATACAAACAAAACAATTCGGACAAGGGGTTAACAGTGGCTTTCCACTGTTATTTCCCTTGTTTAAAATGAAAAAGTATGATCCTTGATATGCTTTTTCTTCTCGATAGGTAGTCAATCTAAACTGTATCATAACTATCTACTTAAAATTAAAGATTGTGCATACTGATACAGGCTTTTAAGCATCTGCTTTTTATTGTTACTCGTTTCTTCCTTTGCCTTTTCTAAGATTACTTTCAACTCTGCTTTGAGTTCATCTTTGCTCATTTCTCTGTAAATGGCTCTAATAACTGCTGGATTGGTGCGTTTGTACATAATTCACGGTTTAAAAATTATGCTCGCCCTTTTAGGGCTTCGCCCCAATAAATTTTTCCAAAAGAAAAAAAAAGAAAAAAAAGAAAGCCATTTCAAAAGGTGGCAAAAGGAAGGCTGTCAAGGTTTTTGATAAAAAAGTGTTGACGAGATTAAAGACAGAAAAAGGAAAGTTAAAAGACTGATTGTAATTATTCAAAAAGTGGATGAATCACACTTTATTATCAAAACCCGGAGGGCTTGACCTTTACTGACAATGTGGGGTGGATTGTGGGATTGCCGCCTAAATTTGCGACCTATTTTTGATTTTTAATGATTTAAAATCGAAGCGAAAAACTAAACTATTACCCCCTACTTTTCTTTTTCCGCTAAAGAAAAGTAGCAAAAGAAAACTCGTCGCTGTATTTTCATCAATTCATTCCACTTTTGAAATTGTGACCAATATGGTGATCTCTGACGAGCTACCTTTTGGTACCCACATTTCAATGCGTTTCATTCTTTCTGAAAATAAGGCGACAATAGATATCGCTTCGAAAATTTAAACTCTTATTAATCTAGAAATCCAATTACTAGGCGCGGTTTTAGATTTCGGTGTCGCTATCGCTCTGAAAAAATACGATGCTAGCATATCTGCATAGGCATTGTTTACAATGCTCGATAAAATCAAATGTGAGGGTTGCGAACATTTGAAATAAAAATTGCTAAGAATATTTATCAAGAAAAAAGGTAATGGTGCCTACAGCTGTGCGAGGGGAAGGCAATTGTCAGAATTATTAATGTTTGATGATGAATGTTTAATGCACTGAAAATCTAAAATATCGAAGCGAAATATTGCCTGTGGGCGCGAGCCGACTGCGAGTTGAGCGAAGGGGGAAGTGTAGAGTGATGACGAAGAATGAGGAAGCACGGGAACGACCTCTGCTGAAAGCACGAAGGTTTGGCGCATTTTTTTGCTCTATGGAAGGGAAAAAGACAAGTGCACTTCGACAGGCTCAGTGCAGGCTATTCGATAGGCAAAAAGTGACGGAAAGTGCTCTTGTGTGCGGAGTGGTTAAGCGGCTTTGGTGAATGTAGGCAGCCGACTAAGGCAAGCCGAAAGAAAACAAAGCGGCTGTGAACGAGGATTGCAAAAAATGTGACAAACCTGAAGCCTGAGCGATTTAGCAGGCGAGCCAAACTCAAACGGCGACAGACCCCCAATAAAAAAATAAGTGGATAGCATAATGGGAATAAGCTTGTGGAATGGCTATGCTAAACACTACCTTAAAGGGGCTTGGGGGGATGAAGAAGCCGTGACTGACGACGTATGAGGTCGTAACAAAGAAAACTAATGGAAAGCCGTAGTGAGGAATTCTGACGAATAGGCTTGAAATGGTATTTGCAAGGGCGCAACGCAGTGGAGCTTGTATTACCCTTGCAAATAAGTTTTTCTTTGTAAAAGGACGAAAAGGAGGAAGACCATATTACCGTTAATCTACTAGTGTAATTTTAAAATGAAAAAAATGTTCTTTTAAAGACAAAAAATTATTTACCTCTACAAACTCTGCAACCATCTTTACTGTTTTTGTAACTCTGATAAGATGTTTCCCATATGTGAATTTCATTCTTTTTCACACATTGAAATATTAATTTTGAATCTCTATTTGTGATAGAGTTAGACAAACAAGCATGACCTCTTGTTTCAGCAAGTTTTATTACATCCTCGATTGTTATTTTGTTTTTCCCAAAACATTTTGGACAATTAGTCCCTTTTTTGTTTTTATGACCTTTAATGGACGAAGGTAAAGCATTCCATTCATTATCACATTTTAAACAACGCCAGATAACTTTCTCGCCAGGAACATAATTTGTAGATATAAGCTGAATATTATTTGATGTAGCAATTTCTTGTAAATCCTTTATAGTAAAAGGAGCAGTTCCATTACACTTGCTACAAATTTTCATATTATCAATCCTATTCTTAGATGTATGATACTTATGATTACAAGTATTACATTGAATTTCAATGTTTTTTGCAGTTGAATTTGTATAAATTTTCGAAATTAATTTCATTCCTTTTGCTTCTAATTTTTCTCTTATCTCTTGAAGGTCATCAGAATCAATACTGTAATTATTAATAATATTTAATAATCTTACTTTGTCAATTTGCAAATGTGCTGGTAAATTATTGATGATAAAATTTGATAAATCTTCATTTTTTTCAATCCAATATGGAATGACTATTAAATGGATATTTTTTTGTTTACAATACTCTTTTTTAATTCTATCTCTTTCTTGTTGCTGTTCAAACTCTTTAACTTCTCCGTTATGAAAATGTTTGGTGTACTTATAATGCTGTATGCCATTGTACTCGAAAGCTATTTCTAAATCAGAATTATATCCATCTAATTCAATTTTTGTTTCGTGAGTAGGTATTTTACTTTTTTTAAGAAATTTTACATTAAAATATTTTTCAAAAATGTGCTTTATTTTTGCCTCATTTTTAAAACGATGGCAATCTGGACAACCTGACTTATTGTTAAAAATATCATTATAGGTCGCATCCCATTCGTGTGTGTTTTTACATTTCCAAATCAATTTATCAAAACTGTTTTTACAATCATTAGATAAACATTCAAACCCTAAACTTATTGCTTTATTTTTGATTTCTTCAATCGTTTTCTTTTTTAAAGGATTACATTTAGGACAATTTTTCACTTTATCTTTCCCTCTTAGATACGATGATTTTTTCTTAAAAACATGAAGACATTTGTTGCATTTAAATTCTAACTCCTTTGGTTTTCCCAAATATTCAGTTGAAAGTAATTCCCAATTATTTTTTTTAGCTTCTTCTCTAAAATCTTCAATAGTTAGTGGAGCTTTTCTAGAACAAACTTGACAACCTATTCCTTTTAAAAAATGGTCAATCGTTTTTTCTATTTTATGTCCTTGGTCACAAATAAATTCATGTTTTTTTGAACCACCTAAGTATTTATTTGAAATAAGTTTCCAATTTTTTTCAGAAGCGATTTTTCGCAGTGATTCTAAAGTATGTTTTCGACCTTTAAAATTATCCATAGCTAAAAATAAGTTTTTATTTTATACATCTATTATCAGTCTTTATTTTAGTTCTTCAGCTTCTATTTCTTTCAAAGCTATTTCAACTTCTCTCTGTTTTTCTCTTAGTTTTGCTGCATCGTCGTAACGTTGTTTTTTAACCGCATCATTTTTTAAATCTTTCAATTTTTCCAATTCACTTTGAAGTTTTTTTGTTTTCAGTTTCTCTTTCATTCTTAATTTTATTTAATCCCAAATAATCCAATTATCGTTTATGATATTTAAACCCAATTGTAAAGCTTTTAGTACATCATTTTTATAAATGATTAATTCGCTATTTATTTCCATACAGGTAGATCCATTTAAAGTAGCTTTAAATTTTGTTAGATTGAGTGTAGGAAATTCACCAATAATTTTTTCAATTTCATACAATGTATAACCTTCTTTATATTTTGTAGGATAGTTGTTAATTTTCTGTTTTATATCCATTCGAATTTTTATTTACGCGCTATATAAAGGTTACTTTTCCGCTTTTTATTTTAATCTCCACCTGCTTGTGTATACTTGGGCAGCATAGACCATCGTTCTTTTTATAATCGAAATAATCTCCTGAAATTACACTATTACTTGCATTGGAAATATGTATCAAACCAGGTTTTAATCTACGTTCCAGGTTAGACAGTGTCGTATCATCCACTTCGTAATTCTCATTTTTTGAAACAATCATTAATTTTTCTTGTATGTTCATTAATGCATTCCCACCTCCCAACAAAATTGGATTGAAACTGATTACTGCATCCACGTTTTCATCTTGATTTAAGTCGGTATAAAAAACTTGAATTTCATCTGGAAATCCTTGTCCTAATTTATTGTTTTTATCTTGGTAATTTCCAAGACTTATTTGTATATTTTTCCAATTTTCAAAAGCGCTTATTATTTTTTGATGTTTACTTTTTTGCTGGCAACTGGTAATAATTAATCCACAAATTAACAGTTTGCTAAGTGTATTATTCGTTTTCATTTCTTGGTTAATTAGTAGACCTTTGAACATCCATCGGGTGCGGAATTTTCATCCATGTAGAATAATCCACATTGTAAAAGTTGAAATACGTACCCGTTGCTTCTCGTTCAATAACATCTATCTGTTTTGTATTTCCTGGTAGCGCAGGGAAAATTAAGGTGTATGTGTGGTATTCCCCTTTACTTCTGAAATAATGTTTGGATGGAGCTAACGGAATTCCTTCTGTTTTTATTAAACGATATTTCATGGAAGAACCAACAGGCCTAATAAATGCATTTGGATCCATTTGTATCCACCCACCATTGATATACAGTGTGGAAGAGCGGTAAATAAATTCTATACGCGTATATTCCTCTGAAAATTCAATACTTTTTAATCGGTGCTCTGATTTAAAATCCAAGGCTGCTGGATTATACAATTTAATTGATTTTGAAACCTCTGATTCGCGGATTATTTCTACCCATTTTTCAATTTTTACTTCCATTGTTTTTAGTTTTATGTAACAAAGGAATGACAGTATTCCGTATTCAATATACGGATTAAAAAACAAAGTGTATTTTAGCAATAAAAAATTTAAATGCCAATTAATAAAAGTGCTTTTCGAAGGTATAAAGTAATTGATATGTTACTTAAAAACAAGATGAAACGCTATCCTACCATGCAAGAAATTATAGATACTTGTTATGATAAATTAGGGATAGATATTTCCTTTGAAACCATCCAAAAAGATATTGCACAAATGCGAATGTCTCCTCCAGATGGCTTTGATGCTCCGATTCGATATAATCGTTCCAAAGGTGGATATGAATACACCAATCCTGAATTTTCCCTACTTGGGGTACAATTATCCGATTTAGACATAGAAACTATTAAAGAATCAGCAGAACTATTACAATTAGTTGGTGGTTCTCGTGTGAGTGAAAAATTTAATAGCGCGATTGAAAAAATACTTACTACCGTACTAGAAGAATTTCCTTCCCACAAACAACGTGAAAAACACCTGCAAACGATGGTTCCCCCTCCTTCGCGTGGATTTGAACATTTTGATTTGTTTTATACTGCGTGTACACACAAACAACCCGTTTCTTTTATTCATTATTCGTATAAAAAAAGATTGTTTTCATCTGTGCTTTTACATCCTTTTTTAATTAAAGAATTTGAAAATAAATGGTATGTAATTGGATTCTCAGAGAGTCATAATGAGGTCAGAACGTTTGGACTTGATCGAGTTTTTACACCTTTAGTTTTAAATCTCAACTTTAAAACTGTAGACAGAATTATTACTGAAACAACTTTAGATAATTTATACGGAGTTTTTCCGGTCCCACTTCAACCAAAACAAAAAATCATTCTTCAAGCTACTCCATTAGCGACAAATTATTTTCTTGCTTATCCGATACATAGTAGTCAAAAGGTTCACAAACTCTCCTCTGGTGAGGCAAATATTGTTTTTGAATTAATTCCAACAATTGAACTTATTCGTCTAATTTTATCTCAGGGTAATCAAGTAAAAATTATTTCACCCGATTGGCTTGTAAACTACACTAAAAATATGCGAGATTAAGTATAATGAAACTACCTGTATTATTTCATGTTCAGAAAAAAGACATCGCCAACCCTGTGCTTTTACGAGTAATTATTACTGAACAATCGACTCGACTTGATTTTGGATATACTACTCCTTGGTATTATTCAAAAGGTGGATGGATTAAAATATCACCCGCTACTTTTCTAACAGTAAAAGGTTCAGTTAAAAAATATTCTTTAATTGATGTAGAGGGAATCGCAATCGCTCCTAAACGATTAAATTTTCAATCTACTGAAGATTGGAAATTTTTCAGCCTGTTTTTTGAGCCCCTTCCTACACACGATTGTGTTTTTAGCATGATAGAATCTGAGAATCCGACTGAAGATGATTTTAATTTTTACAATATTCCGCTCTCATTTACTGATGCAATTTCTTTTCGTATAGAATAAAACACTACAAAATACATTAATTCAAATGAGTAAATACCTATCTGAATTAAAGTGATTTATCTTTAAGTTAAAAACGCTTATGAGAACGATTACATTTTTGATTTTATTGGTTATTAGCAATGGTTTATTTGCTCAATTAGAATTACCGAAATATGATGCTGATGATACGATTATTAGGCATCGAGGTTATACCCTTTCGTATAATTCTAAATTCAAACAAGCAAATTGGGTGGCTTATTTATTGACACGTGAAGAGACAGTTAAACGTTTTCAACGTGGTGAGTTTTTTGCAGCTGACCCACTGCTACCAGGAACGGATTTTTCGATTGATTATCAAAAATCAGGATATGACCGTGGGCATTTGGCTCCTGCTGCGGATATGGGGTATTCGATGGAAACAATGGTGCAATCGTTCTTTTATACGAATATGTCTCCGCAAGTACCTCGTTTTAATCGTGGGATTTGGAAAAAGTTGGAAATGCAAGTGCGTAATTGGGCAGTTAAATATGATAGTTTGTATGTGGTTACTGGACCAATATTTGATTCTGTAATGCCAACTATAGGAACTCATCGTGTTGCTGTACCAAAAGCATATTATAAGGTATTACTCCAAAGACGAAATGGAAATTGGGAAGGAATCGGTTTTATACTTCCGAATTCTAATACTAAAGTTGATTTTAAAGAGTATGCGACAAGTATTGATAAGGTAGAAGAAATTACTGGGTTGGATTTCTTTTGGAAGTGGGATAACAAGGTAGGAAATAAAGTTGAACTTAAAATATTTGATAAATTTTAGAAGTATCCTAATCAATTTTAGTTTTTTTCGAGATAAATTAATTAGAACTGCTATAATTGATTTTATTTATCAACATAGCTATATAACTGTTATTAGTTTTCTATTTTTGAGTATGACAATTAATTAAACACCATACTATTTGGTGTTTTTTGTTTTACCAATTTTAAACTATGAGTTTTAATAGAATACTGACTAAATACAGAGATATATCATTTTCACAATGTGATAAAGGGGGTCGATTTGAAAGATTGATGCAAGCTTATTTACTAACTGAACCTTTGTATGCTAATAAACTTTCAAAAGTTTGGTTATGGAATGAGTTCCCATTTAGAGAGCAACTTGGAGGCAATGATACTGGAATTGATTTAGTTGCTTTGACAAACGAAGGAGATTATTGGGCAATTCAATGTAAATGCTATCAAGAATCTTCTACTATTGATAAACCAGCTGTTGATTCTTTTCTTTCTACTTCAAGTAGAGAGTTTAAAGATGAAAATCAAAAAGCGACAAAATTTTCAAATCGACTTTGGATTTCAACGACCAATAAATGGGGACCAAATGCGACGGAAGCTATTAAAAATCAACATCCACCTGTTTCTCGTTTAGGTTTATTTGATTTAGAAGAATCACTAGTTGATTGGGAACTTTTAGAAAATGGTGTGCATGGTGAAAAATCCCGAATTTCTAATCGTACATTAAAGGACCATCAACAAAAAGCATTAAATCTTACGCATGAACATTTCAAATCGAATGAACGTGGTAAATTAGTAATGGCTTGTGGTACTGGGAAAACTTTTACTTCATTAAAGATTGCAGAAAATGAAACAAATGGAAAAGGGTTTGTTTTGTTTCTTGTACCGTCAATTGCTTTATTAGGACAAACTTTGCGTGAATGGTCAACTTTTGCGAATGAACCAATTAATGCTATTTGTATTTGTTCAGATCCTGAAATAACCAAATCAAGAAAGAAAAACGAAGATATTGATAGTTTTTCTGTCGTAGATTTGGCATTACCAGCATCAACCAATGTCACTGATATTTTAAATCAATTTAGTTTTATTAAGAATGATAAGAAAGATGGAATGACAGTTGTTTTTTCTACTTATCAATCGATTGAAGTTATTGCAAGAGCACAAGAAAATTTAGAAACAATTTATGGTGATGCTTCTATTTTTGATTTAATTATCTGTGACGAGGCACATAGAACAACTGGAGTTCAAATTTCAGGTGAAGATGAAAGTGCTTTTACGAAAGTGCATAAAAATGACTTTATCAAAGCCAAGAAACGTTTATACATGACTGCCACACCAAGATTGTATAGCGACGACACTAAGAGTAAAGCAGCTCAAAAAGATGCGGTTTTAACTTCTATGGATGATGAATCATTGTATGGGCAAGAAATTTATCGTATTGGATTTGGTGAAGCTGTTGAATTGAATTTATTGACAGATTATAAAGTACTGATTCTTACTTTGAGTGAGAACGATATACCACCTGCTGTTCAGGATATGATTTCTGGTAAAGACAGTGAAATTAATACCGATGATGCTTCAAAATTAATTGGTTGTATCAATGCACTATCCAAACAAATTTTAGGAGATGAAGGATTAATTAAAGATGCCGACCCTGAACCAATGCGAAGAGCGGTAGCTTTTTGTCAAAGTATTGCTATTTCAAATAAAATTACTGAAACATTTAATGCTTCAGGCAAAGTGTATTTGGATTCTCTTTCAGAAGAAGGTAGAAATAAAATGGTCAATGTTACATCAAGACATATTGATGGTTCGATGTCTGCACCTACGAGAGATGAAATGTTGGGTTGGTTAAAAAGTGAAACCGCTGAAAATGAATGTAAAATTTTAACGAATGTACGTTGTTTAAGTGAAGGTGTTGATGTTCCGTCTTTAGATGCTGTTTTGTTTTTGTCTGCTCGTAATTCTCAGGTTGATGTGGTTCAGTCGGTTGGTAGAGTTATGCGTTTATCACCTGGTAAGAAATACGGATATATTATAATACCTGTTTTTATTCCATCAACAGCTGATGCGGAACAAGCATTGGATGATAACGATCGTTTCAAAGTTGTTTGGTCTGTATTAAATGCATTGAGAGCTCATGATGATCGTTTCAATGCAACGATTAACAAAATTGAATTAAATAAAAATAAGCCTACTGGTATTACAGTTGGCGGTGCTTCACATGGTGGAGATGATGATTTTCAAGATAGAGGTTCTGACGCAAAAAACATTAACGATCATTTACAAAATCAATTGCAATTCCAGTTTGAACAATTGCAATCGGTTATTTATGCTAAAATGGTTAAAAATGTTGGTGACCGAAGGTATTGGGAACAGTGGGCGAAGAATGTAGCTGAAATTGCAGAACGTCAAGTTATTCGTATCAAGGAATTAGTAAAAGATGGTGGAGCTCATCAAATTGCTTTTGATAAGTTTTTAGAAGGCTTGCAGAAAAATATTAATCCTGGTATTACTGAACAAGAAGCAATAGACATGCTTTCTCAACACATCATCACAAAGCCAGTCTTTGAAGCTTTATTTGATGGTTATTCATTTGTACAGAATAATCCAATATCTATTTCGATGCAAGGGATGTTGGATATTTTGGAAGATCAATCGTTTGACAAAGATGCTGAAACATTAGATAAATTCTATGAATCGGTAAAAATGCGTGCTGCAGGAATTGACAATGCAGAAGGAAAACAGCGCATTATTATTGAATTGTATGATAAATTCTTCAAAACTGCTTTCCCTAAAATGGTGGAGCAGTTAGGAATTGTTTATACACCTGTTGAAGTAGTAGATTTGGTTGTTCATTCTGTAAACGATATTTTGAAAAAAGAATTTGGACGTTCCATTTCAGACGAGAACATTCATATACTTGACCCATTTACAGGCACAGGTACTTTTATCGTTCGATTATTGCAAAGTGGTTTAATAAAATTAGAGGATTTAGAAAGAAAATACAAACATGAATTGCATGCCAATGAATTGGTTTTATTGGCTTATTACATAGCAACTATCAATATTGAAAATGCTTATCATGATGCAACTCCTGACCCTGATGATGGTATTGGAAAAGATAAATACAGTCCATTTGATGGAATTGTATTAACAGATACGTTTCAATTAGCTGAAAATCCTAATTCAGATGTCTTGTTTTCTGAAATGTTTCCACAAAACTCTGAACGAGTAGAAAGACAAAAGAATGCTCCTTTACGAGTTATAATGGGGAATCCGCCTTATTCTATTGGGCAAAAATCTGCTAATGATAATGCTCAAAATCAAAGTTATCCAGTATTAGATGCTAGAATAAATACAACTTACGCACAAAGGTCAAATGCAGGTTTAAATAAATCACTATATGATGCTTATATCAAGGCATTTAGATGGAGTACTGACAGATTGGATGAAACAGGTGGAGTCATTAGTTTTGTTACCAATGGTGCTTGGTTGGATGGAAATAGTACGGATGGATTTAGAAAAGCATTAGAAGAAGAATTTGATAAAATTTATGTTTTCAATTTAAGAGGTAATCAACGAACAAGTGGCGAATTAAGTAGAAAAGAAGGTGGTAAAATTTTTGGTTCAGGTTCACGAACTCCTATTTCAATTACATTATTAGTAAAAAATCCAAATGATACTCAAGAAAAAGCAAGTATTCATTATCATGATATAGGCGATTATTTAAGTCGTGAAGAAAAATTGAATATTGTTAAAAAGTTTGGTTCAATGTCAAACATTCCATGGAAAGAAATTAAGCCAAATGAACAAGGTGATTGGATTTCTATGCGTAATGAATCATTTGATACATTTATTCCGATGGCACCAGAAAAGAAATTAGATTCTAATAACCAATCGTTTTTTATTAATTATGGAATTGGAATAAATACAAATAGAGATGCTTGGACTTACAATTTTTCATTAATTGATTTAAATGCAAATATGAATAGAATGATTGACTTTTATAATAATCAGGTCAATCAACTTAAAACTTCTGAAATAACCAATTTAAGTTTAGATTCTAAAAAAATTAGTTGGACGACAAATTTGAAAAAAGATGCTGAAAAATTTAAAAATCATTTATTTATTGAAAAGGCAAGTGTAATAAGTTCATATAGACCTTTTAATAAACAATTTTTATACTTTGATCGTCCTTTTATCGAAAGACCTGGAATAAATGCTTCTTTTTATCCAAATACATCTTTAGACAATATTACGATTTGTGTATCTCCAAGTCCTAATGATGGTTTATCACTATTAATTTCTAAAGAAATATCAAATTTACATTTTAATGGTGACACACAATGTTTCCCCCTCTATTACTACGAAGAAAACAAGTCAGACCAAAAAGACTTATTTAAATCAGAAGACAATTCGCAAGAATATATACGTAGAGATGGTGTCTCTGATTTTATATTAGAAAGAGCATTCAAACAATATAAAACTAAAGATATTTCGAAAGAAGATATATTTTATTATGTCTACGGTTTTTTACATAGCCCAAGTTATAGGGAAACTTTTGCAAACGATTTAAAGAAAATGTTACCACGCTTGCCTTTAGTAGATGATGTAAGAGATTTTTGGGCGTTTAGTAAAGCTGGTAGAAAGTTAGCCGATTTGCATTTGAATTATGAAACTGTTTCTGCCTATAATGATGTAATTGTTACGGGAAATGATTCAGGTTTTTATAAGGTAGAAAAAATGCGTTTCCCGAAAAAAGGCCAAAAAGACACGATTATTTTCAATAGCAAAATCACAATTTCTAATATTCCTGCAGAATCATATGAATATGTAGTAAATGGTAAATCTGCTATTGAATGGATTATGGAACGTTATGCTATTGCAACGCACAAAGATTCTGGAATTACTAACGACCCGAATGATTGGGCAGATGAAGTTGGTAATCCGAGGTATATTTTAGATTTGTTGTTGAGTGTGATTAATGTGAGTGTGCAGACGGTGGAGATTGTTAAGGGGTTGCCTGGGGTTAAGTTTGAGTAAAAAGAAATAAAATGAATGTGGTATTTAAAGAAATTAGCGCTAAAACAAACAATCGAGTTATATGTGATTCGAATGTTTGGTATTATCTTGCTAATAGTACGTTTGAAACGCCAGAAGATAAATCATTGATTGCTACTTCTCTTTCAATAATGGAGTTAGCTTCATCGGAAACCTTAACTACCAACATTTTAAAATTTAAGCAAATAATAAATGCTATTAGCAAATATTCAGGACCTATAATTCCTTTAAATCCATTTGACTATATTCTTGTGAAGCACGATCCAAAATTCCCAATTGATAAAGAACCTTTAAAAAATACCTTAGTAGCATTTAGTGAAATTAAAATTAGAGAAATACCTGAAACGACGCAGTTGGAAAAAGAAACAGTGGATGATATAAAAATTGAATGTCGGAAAACCCGAGAGGCAACAGTTAATTTTGCAAAATTTGCCACAGAAAATCTAGTACAAATTCGAAAAAACATAAATAAAGGGAACGGAAAGAAAAATCATGTTGAAATTGATACCAGAGAATTAATTAAGGAAATGTTGATTTCAATTTTTAAGGATTATTCAAAAAGTAAAGATTATACTATCGACTTGGCCAATTTTAAATGGGATGATATCGATTTTTTTATTAAGGTAACCGAAAATTATTTTAAAAAGCTTGAAATAACAAAAGATATGAAGGTTGCTCCTAATGATGCTGTTGATTGGCTTAACATGATTTATGTAATGCCAGATGACCATTATTTAACTTTTGAAAAAAGTTGGAAAAATTTAATTTTAAGTGATACAAGTACAAAGTCTTATTTGTTTGAAGTTAGTTAGAGAATATTATAAACCAAATTGCCATTATGATTGATTCCATAAAAATAAAAAACGTAGCAAGTTACAATTCTCAAGGTGTATTTCTTGAAAACCTTAAGAAGGTAAACTTTATTTATGGAGCAAATGGTTCCGGTAAAACTACTATTTCAAATTATTTAAATGATGAAACTGATGCGAGATACCCAGATTGTAAAATTGACTGGAAATCAGGTAATAAATTAGACACCTTAATTTATAATAAAGAATTCAGAGAACGGAATTTTGGAAAAGAAGTTATTGATGGTGTTTTTACTATTGGCGAGGCTTCTAAAGAACAAATAGAAATTATAAACAATAAAAAAAAAGATCTTGATTCTCTTAAAACAGAAATTCTAAAAAAAAGAGAAAAAAATGAAAATTTAGAAAAGCAAATTAATAAAGAAACAGAAGATTTCAAAGAATATCTTTGGAAGAACTCTTTTAAAAAGTATGAAATTGAATTCAGAGAAGCTTTTAGAGGTGTTGCTCTACAAAAAGAACCCTTTTTGAAAGAATGTATAAGGCAGTATAATGAAAATACATCTGATTTATTAATTAGAGAAGATTTAGTTAAGAAAGCAAATACGCTTTTAGGAAAAGTACCTTCACAATTAGATTCAATAACAAACATCTCAATTGAAGATTACTTAACAAAAGAAAAGGATTTAATTTGGGAAAAAAGAATTATTGGTAAATCTGATGTTGATATAGCCAAATTAATTCAACGAATCAATATAAATGACTGGGTAAGTCAGGGAAAGAATTATATAGAAAACGATAGCAATATATGTCCATTCTGTCAAAAGGAAACAATTGATTCAGAGTTTTTAATACAATTAGAAAGTTATTTTGATTCTGAGTATATTGAAAATTCTGATCTATTAAAAAAAGTAAATCTAGAGTTAAAGCAATCCATTTCATTAATTATAGAGTATCTTAAGGATATCGAAAAAGCACAAAATGAAATTCAAGAATCTAAATTAGATTTAAATAAGTTTAGACCTTTGTTAAAAACTATTGAATTACAAGAAGCTGGGATAAATGAGATTGTTGACTCAAAAATGAAGGAGCCAAGTAGGAAAATAGAGATTCCTTCTTTGGAAGAACCTCTCAAAGCAATTATAAAAGTAATTGAAGATGCAAATTTACAAATTGAAAATCACAACAAAATGGTTCATAACTATCAATTTGAAAAACAAAAATTGATAGATGAAATTTGGCGTTTTATTATTGAAGAAGAAAAAATTAATTTAGTTTCATACACAAAAAAACAGACGGGACTAAATAAAGTATTAATTGAATCAAAAATTGAAGTAAAACAAAAAGGTGAGCAATGGAAAGAAGCAGACCTTGAAATTAAAGAACTAACCAAAAATGTAACAAGCGTACAAGCTTCAATTGATGAAATTAATAGACTTTTGAAGTTTTATGGTTTTTTGAATTTTAAAATACTACCACTCGAATCAAATCCAAATCTTTACCAAATAATTAGAGAAGATGGCGTTTTGGCTGAACATACATTAAGTGAAGGAGAAATAACTTTTATTACTTTTCTCTATTTTATGCAACTTGTAAAGGGAGGTTTAAGCGAAGATACAGTAAGTAATGATAGAATTGTAGTAATTGATGACCCGATTTCAAGTTTAGATAGCAGTGTGTTATTCGTCATTAGTTCATTAATTAAAGAGCTAATCAAAAAAATTAAAAATGATGAAGGAAATATAAAACAAATTATTCTTCTAACTCACAATATTTATTTTCATAAAGAAGTTTCTTTTGAAGGCGCACGAGCAAAAGGTCAACCTTCTGTTTTTTGGATATTGAGAAAAAAAGACAAGATTTCAGTTATTAAATATTATGATATAAAGAATCCAATTAGTTCATCTTATGAAATACTCTGGAATGAACTAAAAAACTGGAAAGATAGCTCTGGTATTACCATTCAAAACACGATGAGAAGAATACTTGAAAATTACTTTTCAATCCTTGGTAATCGTCGTGATGATTTTATTATAAGTTCATTTTCTAACTATGAAGAACAAGAGATTTGTAGATCCTTATTAAGTTGGGTGAACGAAGGTTCACATACTTTACCAGATGATTTTGTTATTGAGATGCCAGACGACACTATTGAAAAGTATTTGTGTGTTTTTAAAGGGATATTTGATAAGACTCAAAATATAGGTCATTATTTGATGATGATGAAAGAAAATGTTGATGAAAAAATTTTCACTTAAAAAAAATAAAATTTTATGGTTAATATTCAACAAACATTCAAAGCACACCCAATAGGACAAGGCTTTTTTTATACAGGTCAATTGAAAACTAAAAATTCTGAATTTAACTTTATTTTTGATTGTGGAAGTTTGTCATTTAGTGTTTTAAATGATACAATTGACAGATATAGAGCAATACAAAGTACAACTGAAATTGATTTACTTATAATTTCTCATTTTGATGCGGATCATATCAATGGTTTGAAACGACTTTTAGAAGGGAAAACAGTTAAGAAAGTAGTTGCTCCTTTTATTGGTCTTGATCAAAGAATTAGTATATTATTAAATTTTAGGGGTGATTTTGATCAAATTAGACCAAGTAATATCGACCCAAAAATTGATGATACTTTTTTATCTATAATAGATTTTACGGAGGCTTTAAAAGATGAATTGGAAGGAGCTGATTTTTATTTCGTTGAAGGTAGTGATAATAAACCACTAGATCCAAACTACGCTATTAATATTGAAAAATTAACTAATGATTCGGGGGAGTTTGATTTTAATTTTGAAGGAAATGAATCGCTAAATGATGATGAAAAATCGAAACTTGGGTTCAAAAGTATAAGTGGAAATGCTTTTAAAATTAAATGCCATCAAATTGGTTTATTAACTAGTGGGGCTGTGAATATTTTGGATTTAATTTTTTACAAAAAAAAACTGGGAGAGCAAGAAAATGAGTTTTATAATGAAGTATTTAACTCTTTTATAAATGAAAATAAAAAATGTTTTAAAGATTACAATATTCCTACTAGTGAAGAACTCATAAGTACTATAAAAAAATATAAAGGAGCAAAAAAGATTAAAGACTTATTTATAAAAGCTGCAAAAAAAGTTGAGATAGATTTATTTATTAAAGAAATAACAAATCTAAATACAACAGCACTTTGCATGTTACATTTTGATAGATTACATCATTTTTGTTTAAATTCAAAAAACTTTGGAAGCATTAGACACATAGATGGTAATTACAATTTAATTCAAGTGTACAATAAACGTGAAATTAATAACCCATTAATTTATGGATTTTATCACTACCATAGAGGTTTTTGGGATGGATATTTAATTAATTCAAATACATTATTAACAGCTGATTCGTTTTTAAAAGAAGAGAATGAAGTATTAGCGTTTCTTAATCATTATAATTTTTATCTTGATAAAATTGCTTTTTTCCAAATACCACATCATGGTTCTAGACATAGTTCAGATATATTGTTATTAAGCCAAATAAATTCAAGTTATATATTTATAAATTATGGTGTTAATCATCGATTTATAAAAAAATGGTCTCATCCTAATAATGAAGTAATCAATAATATTATAACTACTGGAAACGCAAGTAAACTAATACCTGTTCACGAGTATTCAGGATTTAAGTTATCCAACGAAATACATTTTATGTAATATAATAATAAATAACCATGGCAGAATTAAACGTAAGTAGAAAAAACATAGGTAAATTATTTACCGATATGCAAAATAAGAAATTCATTATTCCAGAATATCAGAGACCCTATAAATGGAATATGGATAAATGTGATACCCTTTGGCAAGATATTTTAGATTTTTATGAAAATGATATTTCTAAAAATCAAGAATATTATTTAGGTACGATTGTATCGTATAAGAGCGAAGAAAATGAAAAACAAATAGATATTATTGATGGTCAACAACGTATAACATCATTCTTTCTTTTACTTCGTGCATTTTATACAAAGCTTGAAGCAATGAATCAAGAAGATGCAAGAGTAAAAGGTTTAATGGGGCAAATAGCACCTTGTATTTGGGATGTAGATTCTATTTCTCAACTCGTAGAAGACAAGAAGAAAACTCATATTGAATCTAAAGTTGCTACAGATGAAGACAATCATACCTTTCATGTAATTCTTGAAACAGGACATTATGATCCATTGAAAAAAGACAGGTATTCTGAAAATTATAAGTTTTTTCTTGATAGATGTGGTGAGTATGCAAGTGTAAATCCAATTAGATGGCAAGAATTATGCGTTACAATCATTCAAAGATGCATCATATTACCTATTGAATGTGACACTCCTGATACTGCTTTACGTATTTTCTCAACATTGAACGATAGAGGTATGCCGTTAGCTGATTCTGATATTTTTAAATCAGAAATCTATAAATCGAAACCAACGCAAGAAGATAAACAAGATTTTAACGAACAGTGGAAAGAATTAACTGAAGTATCTAAAAAAGCAGGTTTAACAATTGACGATATTTTTAGATATTATTCTCATTTTATTAGAGCATCTAATGGAGATAAGACAAAAGAAGTTGCTTTAAGAAAGTTTTATCAAATGGGTACTGTAAAAAATGAAAAATTACACGATGCTAAATTGATGACAAACATTTTCGACCTTTCTCTTTTTTGGCTATACGTTAATAAAAATGATAAGGATGATTCATTAGAAATAAATTTTAGTGTTCAAACATGGAAACAATTCCAAATTCTTAGTACCTACCCTAATGAATTTTGGAAATACATTGTTTCTGTTTATTATTTAGTCAATAGAAAAAGTTCAACTTTTGATACTGATTTTACAAATTTCTTAGAAAATTTACAAGCATTTTTATTGTTCAAATTCATTGATAAACCTACTGTAAATGCAATTAAAGATGATATTTATCAGCATTGTATCTATATAGTTAACAAACAAGATTCTAGTTTTAAAGAAGATGTAAATGAACAGTTGCTTTCTGATAGAATTCCAGTTTATTCTTATTCTAGAATTACACGTTCTTTGCTTTTGGTTCATGCTTACAGAAATGGAAATCAAACTGATTTAATACCAAATGGCCATGAAATTGAGCACATTTTCCCGAAGAAATGGCAGAATACGAATTATAACGGTTGGGAACAAACAGAAGCTAAAAACTATTTAGAAAAGTTTGGAAATAAAATTCTTTTTGAAAAAAGATTAAATATTCAAGCTGGAAATAATTACTTTAATTCTAAAAAATCTCATTACAATAGATCACAAATTGCAAATGTGATTGATTTGTCAAATTATCCAAAAACTGATTGGACGAAAGAAGATATTATTGAGAGAGAAGGAGTTATAATCGCAGATTTGATTTCTTATTTTAGAGAGTTGCTTTCGTAGATTAAATATTGATTATTCTAAGCTTTAAAAAAGTAAATTAATTATGGCAAAGGTTAATAAAATAACTAGTGACAGAGAGTATATGGAAATGGCTATAAAAGTCATGAACGAATCTATTCAAGAGCCACGAGAAGATAAAGTAAGTCCTAAAGTTGGAGCTGTTCTGATAAAAATTGATGGAACTATTGAGACAGCATATAGAGGAGAATTAAGAGAAGGTGATCATGCTGAATTTACTTTGTTAGAACGAAAAAATCGTTCTGAAAAATTGGATGGAGCAACACTTTTTGCAACATTAGAACCTTGTGCGCCAGGAGCAAGAAAACATCCGAAACTAGGCTGTGCAGAGCGAATTGTGAATGCTCGTATAAAAAAAGTATTTATTGGTGTGGAAGACCCTGACCCATCTGTTGATAGAAAGGGTATTAAATATTTGATTGATAATGGCATTGAAGTTGAAATGTTTGATGCTGATTTGCAATTAGAAATTAATAAAGCTAATAAACAATTTATGCTTGAGGCGAATGAAAGAGCTAAAAAGGTTCAGGATGAAATTGTTGAGACTCCTCTCACAGATTTAGAAAATTTAGAATTAGAATCGAATTTTGAAGATTTTTCCAAAACTGAAATTGAGAATTTTATTAGCAAAGCTGGTCTCAATGTTGACTATGGAACCGATAAGTTTTATTGTATATTTAGACAATTAGGTTTTATAGATTTAAAAGAAAATATAAATTATCCAACAGGAATTGGTTTATTGCTTTTTGGATCAAATCCTCAAATACCTTTCACTAATGCAGTCGTAAAAGCAACTTTTAAAACTAAAGGTCGTGGTGAAGATATTCAAGACTTTAAAGGACCTATTACTACTCAATCATTTCAAGCGATAGAATGGTTTAAGGATAAAATAGATTCACAAATTAACCGTGAAGATGCTAAAAGAAAAATAATTTATGATTATCCTTTAGAAATTATTAGAGAAGCTTTAACTAACGCGATTGTACACCGTGATTATAGCATAGACGGTGCGCCTATTTATTTTGAAATTAATGATGATGCTATTGTCATTAAAAGTCCGGGACAAGCTGTTGAGCCTTTAAAATTTGAACAAATACAACGATTTAGCGCACCTTCTTTAAGTAGAAACCCTAAAATTATGTTTGTATTTAATGAATTAGAACTTGTTGAACAAAGAGGTTTTGGATTCAATTCGATTAAAAAACTTACTGTTGATAATAATTTACCTTTGCCAATCGTAAGTTATGATGCGCCCTATTTAGTATTTACTTTCCCTAGGAGTGGTGAGTCTATTAAAAATGTTTCAAATGAAAAAGGAATTCAAGAATTATCCGCTGATGAATTGAAGGTCTACAATTGGATAAGAAGCAAAGGCGAAGTATCAACCAAGGATTATTCTGAAGTGTTTGGTATTGCACAACGTACTGCAAGTAGGCATTTGGCTAAGTTGTTTCACTTAAATTTAATTGAAACTAATGGTGAGAGTGACAGATCTCCAAAATTAAAATATAAAGCTAAGGAATAACATAGACACATAGACATGTAAATTGGCTATGTTATTTTAAAAAATCTTTTTAAATATAATGTACATAGACACATAGACATGAATATTGGCTATGTTTATTCAAAAGATCTTTGTTGTAAACGATAACTTATTCCCATTGGAACTCATCAAATCACAAGTGAGGGAGTAAATGAGGGAGTAAAAAGAGAACTTATTTCGGAATGATTTCGGAAAGATTTCGGAGAGATTTCGGAGAGAGTGTTCAAGAAACATTTGAAATAATAGTAAAGCACCCAAGTTATTCAGCAGAGCAAATAGCAATTGAAACTTCAAAAACTTCAAGAACAATTGAAAATCATTTGTCAAAGCTAAAAAATGCAGGAATCATAAGTAGAAAAGGAGTAAATTTAGGAGGTTTTTGGGAAATAAAATAAAACCAAAATAGGCTGACTTTAAAATGAATCAGCCTATTTTTTCTTTATTAAATTTCATTGATATTTTTTTAATCAATTCCTTCTGATGATGGCAGACGCTTTTATCTTTTCAAAAGGAAATGCAGGTAAAAATCCCTTTATCACCGCGTAACTCTGATTTGGAAAAATAAGATTTTGGTAAACAAATTTATAATATCTATAGCTTGGTCACTAACTTAGTCACTTTCCTTTTGTAAAAAACACATGAGTTTGAGTTTACCCCTTATAAATAGTGGGCTGAACTTGGTCACTAGCTTGGTCACTAATATATATATTGTTCAATAAAAATACATGTTCATTGTCACTGAACATTCAAAAATAATGAACAAAAAATCCGTAACGACAACTACGGATTTTAGACTTATAGGCTTTTCAATACCTCGACCAACTCCTTTTGCGGATGACAATCGCTTTTATCTTTTCGATATGAAACGTGGGTAAAAATTCCTTTATCTCCTCGTAATGCTGATTTGGATATTTCCCACATTTCAGGGATATATGTTTTAGGAATATTGTAAGTTTCACAGAGGTATTGCAAGAGTAATTTCAAACTTTCTAATTGTTTATCGGTGTATTTCTGAAAGTATCTGTTTTCGCGAAATGGATACACATAGGTAATCACCTCTGATTTTGGAATTTCTTCTTTGGCTACATTGTAATAAATTCCATTTTTGAAGGTCAACGCTCCCCAGGAACACAATTCAATACCAATCGATTGTTTGTTCAAAATGGTGTTATTGATTTCTTTGGTTCCTAGATGATGCGCCCAATGTGCGCTGCTAAATGCTTTATGTACTTTTCCTTCTCGATCAATCACAAAGGCAACACCTACTTTTTCTTTGGTCTTTTGCCACGATGAAATGACGTTTTTCGCATTGCCGTTGGAAACGGTATGGTGGATTACGATTTGTCGTTTGTTGTAAACGTCTTTGTAGTATTGATCGTCTGGTAAGGGACAGTCAATGATTTGGTTTAAGAATTGGTTCATATTGATTTGGTTTTTAAAATGAATATTAAGTTGGTCACTTGCAAAGTGACCCTACTGGCGTTTGTCTTGGGTTTCTTTGGGGAATGTGATGAGGTTGAACATTTCGCGCAATCTGGAACGGACACGTACTCCATACATTTTTTCGAGTTCAACTGAATTAAGGTTGGTAGTGACGTGTGTTATCGTTCCGAATTGTATGAATTGGTCGTAGCGACTTAACAGGATTTCTCCCATCGTGTTACACTCGTTTCCATAATGTTTCAAACTACTTTCTACTCCTAAATCATCGAAACAAAACACCTTGTCAGATTTACCATACTGGTCAATGATTTCATATCCCTCTTTGATAAATTCATACGAAACTTGTCTTGTGGATTTCAAAATTGGACGGAAAGACGTTGGAAAAAAATCGCGAATAAGGGTCATAAGAGACGTTTTACCGCTCCCAACGGGTCCAAGTAGTAAAATACCTTTATTGAAATCAATTTCGTATTTCTGACACGCTTCTTCGTCACGAATGGCATAACACAGCATTTTTCGAATGAGTGTGTAGTCTTCTTTTCGTAATGAAAATTCGTCTCCATACTTGTATTTTCCTTTTGCTTGCAGGTAGTGTAAGCAGGCTTTGAAATCGTAGATTCGAATGTTGTTTTCAAGGGTGTAGAGGGGTTTCATAATTTTAGTTTTTGTGCTTCGACTTCACTCAGCAGGACAATTCGACTCCGCTCAGCAGGACATATCGACTTCGCTCAGTATGAGGTGTCGCTATAATGGTATATCGTAATCTTTGTCTTGGTTCAGGTGTAAATTGGATTGTTGGGCTTTGGGATTGTATTTCTCTGCATTCAAAATCCAATTGTTAGCTGCTGCTTTCCATTTTTTCATCGGAGAACGTCCGCCAATTTTCCAACCGTTCGATTCGAAGTAATTGAAGAACTTTTGTGCTTCGATTTCCAAGGCTGATTTTTCACGAAAATAAGCAGTGACTTCTTCGAGATTTGGAGGGGTGAATTTTACAGAATTTCCCTTTTTAGCAACTTTATTTTCAACATAATTTTCAATTAATTTTTCGCTAGATTCTTGTGCAGAAAATTCATTTTCTGCACTAATCAAGTTTATATGTTTGTTAATGTTTATTATATGTTTATTAAAAGGCTCGATGGGAAGTCCATTTTTGGCACTCGCC
>CALPMT020000039.1 GCA_943324745.2 Chitinophaga pinensis
AATTTCAATAAGAAAGCAGGATCTTTGTGATCGATGAACTTAATACCACTTTTCTTAAAGCGACAGTATTTTTGTTTTTTAATGTCGATGTTAATCGGCGTTAAATAGCGAATATCGTTTTGTGACATTTTCTTCGTTTTTAAGTGTTAATAAAATTAAGCCTCTACGTTAGTTGCTTTTGCTTGACCCATTTTAGCTCTTCTTTTTTCTGCGTAAGCTAAATGATTTACATCCATCTTAACAGTTAAGAAACGCATTACACGCTCATCACGTTTAAATGCTACTTCAAGATCATTAATCATAGCTCCCGGTCCTTCAAACTCCAACAAGAAATAAAATCCTGTAGTTTTTTTCTGGATTGGGTAAGCTAATTTTTTCAAGCCCCATTTTTCGCTGTGCTTAAGTTTACCGCCTAAATTAGCGATTTCACTTTCGAATTTTTGCACTGCTTCCTTTGCCTGATCATCAGACAAAACGGGAGTTAGGATGAAAACAGTTTCGTAAGAATTCATAAATGTATGTTTTACGTTATTAATAATAGTTTGCAAAGATAGAAAAAAATAATCTTAGATACCCACATTTTTCAATAAATGTTTGTTTATAACAAGTTTTATTTGTCACTATTATCGCTTTCAAAACTTAAATCAGTATAACTAATATGCCTCATGTGGTTTAAACTAGCACTCACATCCATGATCATCCTTATAACTATCAACACTCTTAACCTAATAACTTATATGTCTTATATGATTTAAATTATCACTATTATCCATTAAATTTACATCAAATATTACCCTATGAAAACACGTAATAACCAACTCTCAACTTTGAATTTTCGACTTTCGACTTTTTTCTTGCTACTAATCTCAATTACTTCCTTCTCTCAATCAATCAAAGGAACATGGAAAGGGGAATTAAATATTTCAGGAATGTCATTGCCACTTGTGTTTCACATTGATTCTACAGAAAATGGGTTAGTTTCGACCATGGACTCTCCAAGTCAAGGAGCGAAAGATATTCCAACAAACACTACCGTATTTAATAACAACGAATTAATGATTCAAATTGACAAAATTCAATTTATCTATAAAGGGAAATTAGTATCCAATGATGCATTGAATGGAGAAATCACTCAAATTGGTAAATCTTTTGCTATGAATCTTCAACGTAGTTTGAATGATGAACCTGAAAAATTAAAACCTCAAGAACCAACTCAACCTTATCCGTATGTTTCGGAAGAAGTATCATTTGTTAATCCGATTGGAGGACATTCTTTGTCAGGTACTCTTACGTTACCAAAGGTTGATGGACGATTTCCTTGTGCCATATTAATTACTGGAAGTGGACCTCAAGATCGTGATGAAGAACTGATGGGACACAAACCATTTCTAGTGTTATCTGATTATTTAACGCGACAAGGAATTGCGGTTTTACGTTTCGACGATCGTGGAGTAGGGAAGTCGGGAGGCGAATTCGCAAATGCAACTACAGGTGACTTTGCTACAGATGTAGAGGCAGCCATTGCTTTTTTAAAAACTAGAACAGATATTATCTCAATTGGTTTAATTGGTCACAGCGAAGGTGGGATCATTGCACCTATGGTTGCTTCTCGCAACAAAGAGTCGGTTGCTTTTGTGGTATTGTTAGCTGGAACTGGTATACGCGGAAAAGAATTGCTCTTACTTCAGTCGCAGTTAATCAGCAAGGCAAACGGACTTGAAAATGCACAAATCAAGAAAAACACTTCCTTAAATGAGAAGTTGTATACACTTATTATGACTTCCAATGACAACGCACAAATTAAAAAAGATGCAACAAAATTAATGGCTGAATATTCTGCTACACGTGTCACAGAAGCGGATGTTGACGGTTTATTAGCGCAAATAAATTCTCCATGGTTTCGCTATTTCTTAAACCTTAACCCATCTGTATTCTTAGAAAAAACAACCTGTCATGTATTAGCACTTAATGGTACCCTCGACCTACAAGTTCCTGCAAAAGAAAACCTTGCTGCAATTGAAAAGTCTTTGAAAGTTGCAGAAAACAAATGGTATAAAATAGTTTCCTTGAAAGGATTAAATCACCTTTTCCAAAAAGCAAAAACAGGTAATCCATCTGAATACGCAACCATCGAAGAAACATTTAATCCAAAAGCATTAAACGAAATCGGGGAGTGGATTTTGGAGATTTATAAGCAATAGTTTTTAAGCTACATCAGGAAAATTTTCCAGCGGAACGTGATAAATTATGTTTCAGTATCTAACGAAGTTAGATACTCTCTGCGTCCTCGAAATTTGCGTCAAACACTTCAAAAATCCTCTCTTTTCTCTGCGAAAATTAACTCATCGTCCTACTCAAATCGATTTCTAATCCATCTAAATTATCGAAACAAAAAAAAACGTTTCAGTTTCCCAAAACGTTTTTACTATATGTTTTCGTCGCTCGTCGCTCTTAACTCGCCACTATATCGTCATGATGTCTTTTTCTTTCGCAACGATCAATTCATCTACTTTCGCGATGAAGTTATTCGTGATGTTTTGAATTTTAGTCTCGGCATCTTTCACAGCATCTTCTGACAAACCATCTGTTTTCAATAGTTTAATCATATCCAAAGCATCTTTACGGTTGTTACGAATACCAACTTTAGCATGTTCTCCTTCTGCTTTTGCTTTTTTAACCATCTCACGACGTCTTTCTTCTGTTAAAGGCGGAATTGTAATGATTAACTGTTCGCCGTTGTTAGAAGGGGCGAATCCTAAATTAGAATTGATGATACCTTTTGCGATTTCTGGCAATAAAGGGCGTTCCCATGGTTGAACAACTAAGGTACGTGCATCTGGTGCTGAAATGTTTGCAACTTGTGAAATAGGAGTAGGGTTACCGTAGTATTCTACCATTACACTTTGTAGCATAGACGGTGTAGCTTTACCCGCTCTAATTTTTTGTGTTTCGTAATCTAAATGCGTAATTGTTTTAGCATTTGAATTATTCAAATCAGTATAGACACTTTGAACTTCTTCAACCATGGTTACTAATTTTTAAAAATTTATTATTATTTAACTAATTCTGTTGTCTCGTTTTGTACAATTGTTCCTAATTCTTCTCCATCCATGATACGTTTCAACGTACCAGGTGTGTCCATATCAAAAACTACGATTGGAAGATCATTTTCTTTACACAATGTAAATGCTGTAAGATCCATGATTTTCAATCCTTTTTCATATACGTCATCAAATGAAATACGGTTGTATTTAACTGCATTTGGATCTTTTAATGGATCTGCTGTATATATTCCATCTACTCGTGTTCCTTTCAGAATAACGTCTGCTGTGATTTCAATCGCACGTAAAGAAGCTGCTGAATCTGTTGTGAAATAAGGATTTCCTGTACCTGCACCAAAAATTACCACTCTCCCTTTTTCTAAGTGACTAACTGCACGACGTCTAACAAAAGGTTCAGCGATTTCACGCATTTCTATGGCAGACATTAAACGTGTTTTCGCTCCAACTGCTTCTAAAGCGGATTGTAATGCCATACTGTTAATCATGGTAGCTAACATTCCCATGTAATCTCCATGCGTACGATCCATTCCTCCTTCTTCTGCTTGTACACCGCGGAAGATGTTTCCACCACCAATTACTATTGCTACTTGAATTCCAGAATCACAAACTTCCTTGATTTGTCTTGCATAGGATGCAATACGATTGTTATCAATTCCAAATTGTTTATCTCCCATTAGAGATTCACCACTAAGCTTAAGTAATATGCGTTTGTACTTCATAAGAACGGAATTTTTTATCGTTTGCAAAGATAGGGATTTATTTGTTACGTTTTTTGATTGGCAGAAAATTCAAATTGATTGATGGAGTGGGTGCATGTTTTACCATTCAGAAATTTAGTTAGAATAGGATGGAAGATTATAAATATTGAGTAACCTTTGGTTGTTTTAAGTAATTGATTTAAATATTAAAGAGGATTTACCATTAAGGCATTAAGAAATTTAGGACGATTTGAAGTAATAAAGTAAGATTACATTGAGCACCTTTTATTTATTAAATCTCGCACCTATATTTCCTTACTAAAAGCAAATGCTTCTTAACTTCTAAATTTCTCAATGTTAATACTATACCAATATTTTCTTTGTTAAACTATTTAGTCATCCCTATAGTTTCTTAACTAAGGCAAAGCCGCCTTTCTCCATCCTCAATTTCTTAATTTCTCAATGGTTAAAATTATAACTTAAGTATTCACACCTTATCTAAGAAAAATATTGTCACAAAAAAAAGGCTGAAATTTCTTCCAGCCTTTTCCTCTATTTTGAAATGTATTATTTCGTAGAAAAACGTAAAAATTCAGAAACTGTTAATCCTTTCTCAGCAGCTGCTAAGAATTGTTCAACATTCACTTTGTTATCACGTACGAAAGGTTGGCTTAACAACGTGTTTTCTTGGAAGAATTTGTTCAAACGACCTTCAGAAATTTTAGCAGCCATTTCAGCTGGTTTACCTTCTTGAATCGCTAATTCTTTACCAATTTCTAATTCACGAGCAATGGTATCAGCATCAACACCTTCTTTGTTTAACGCGATTGGGTTCATTGCAGCAATTTGCATAGCAACTTGTTTACCAGCATCTTCAGCAGTAGCTGAATCAACTGTTAAACCTACCAATGTAGCTAATTGATTTCCTGGGTGGTTATAAGCAACCACTTTAGGAGCAGAAATACGTGCGAATTTAGATAAATCTAATTTTTCACCAATAACTCCAACTTGTTCAGTGATTTTTTCATCTACTGTTAATTTGTCGTCGTATTTCAACGCTTTCAACTCATCTACTGTAGTAACTTTATTAGCTAATGCTACATCTACGATAGATTGTACGAAAGTACGGAAAGAATCATTGATAGCTACGAAGTCAGTTTCACAATTCAAAATCAAGATTACTCCTTCGTTTCCAGAAGCAGCTACTTGAGCAATAGATAAACCTTCTTTTGCTTCGTTATCACCACGTTTAGCAGCGATTTTTTGTCCTTTTTTACGTAGGATGTCGATTGCAGTTTCAAAATCACCGTTAGCCTCAACTAAAGCGTTTTTGCAGTCCATCATCCCCGCGCCAGTTTGCTGACGAAGTTTGTTTACATCTGATGCTGTAATTGCCATTTCAGTAGTTTTTTTAAGATTATTTTTCTGTTGTATCTTCAGAAGCTACTTCTGTAGTTGCCTCTTCACCTTTATCTGCTTTATCTTTAGAATTTTTACGATCTTCTAAACCTAAACGGATAGAATCACAAATTGCATCTAAAATAATAGCGATAGATTTTGTTGCATCGTCATTTGCTGGGATAGGGAAATCAACTAATTTAGGATTAGTGTTTGTATCCACCATAGCAAAAATTGGAATATTCAATCTTTTTGCTTCGTGTAATGCGATGTTTTCTTTTAAGATGTCTACTAAGAAAATAGCTGCTGGTTGACGAGTCATGTCAGCAATAGAACCAAAGTTCTTTTCTAATTTCTCACGTTGACGTGTTTTGAAAAGACGCTCTCTTTTAGAAAGAGTATCCCAAGTTCCGTCAGTCTTCATTTTATCAATAGAAGCCATTTTACGGATAGACTTACGTGTAGTTTGGAAGTTTGTTAACATACCACCAGACCAACGCTCAGTAACGAAAGGCATATTAACCGTTTTCACTCTTTCAGAAACGATTTCTTTCGCTTGTTTTTTTGTAGCTACAAAAAGAACTTTTTTACCCGATTTAGCGATTTGAGTCATCGCAGCACACGCTTGATCAAGATGAGCAATTGTCTTATTTAGATCGATAATGTGGATACCTTTCTTCTCATCAAAGATGTACGGTGCCATCGCTGGGTTCCATTTTCTTTTTTGGTGTCCGAAGTGAACACCTGCGTCTAATAATTCTTGAAAAGTTGCTTTTGACATTTTTTTAATTTTTAATTTGTTTACGTTCCTTTAGTAATCAGTAGGTGAGGGAGCTCGAAGCATTTACTCATAAACTTGGATACTAAACACCGCCAAAATAATATAATATTAACGTTTAGAGAATTGGAATTTCTTACGTGCTTTTGGTTGTCCTGGTTTCTTACGTTCAACCATTCTTGGATCACGTGTCATTAAACCCTCTGCCTTAAGCGCTGGTTTTAAATCCTCAGAAACTTTAACCAAAGCTCTTGAAATACCTAAACGAATAGCTTCTGCTTGTCCGTTGATTCCACCACCTTGAACATTTACAGTAACGTCATATTGATCGTTCGTTTCTGTTAATGCAAATGGTTGTAAAACTTTAAATTGTAACATTGCTACTGGAAAAAACTCTTTAAAGTCTTTCTTGTTTACTGTTACTTTACCCGTACCTTTTTTAAGGTAAACACGAGCAACTGAAGTTTTTCTTCTTCCTAGTGTATTGATAATTTCCATACTTCCTATTTGAATGAATCTAAATTAATAACCTCTGGTTTTTGAGACTCTTGTTTGTGCTCAGCACCAGCGTACACTTTTACATTCGTGAACAATTGGCGACCTAATTTATTTTTTGGTAACATACCTTTAATCGCTTTCTCGATCAATCTTTCTGGATGTTTAGAAAGAATCTCTTGCGCTGTTAAAGAACGTTGTCCACCAGGGTAACCCGTGTAACGGATGTACTCCTTGTCAACTAATTTAGTACCAGAAAATGATACTTTCTCCGCATTGATAACGATAACGTTATCTCCGCAGTCTGCGTGAGGTGTGAAGTTTGGCTTGTGTTTTCCACGTACTAACTTCGAAACCTTACTTGCTAAACGACCTACTGTTTGGCCTTCAGCATCTACTAACAACCACTTTTTATCAGCAGTTTGCTTGTTAGCAGAAACGGTTTTGTAACTTAATGTATCCACAATTATTTATTAATTAAATAAGACAATTCCCCTAAAATGGGAAGACAAAGATATAACTTCCAACTTTTATTAACAACTGATTTGTGAAATAATTCTAACTATTTTCAAAATCAAGCCTTCTTTTTTGTGTTTTCAGGCAACTTATTACGATTTTTTGAACGCATTTATTGCATTTATTGTAAAATCAGATAATACTAATTTTCCACTTTTGCCCGCTCGTTCTAATAATAATTCATCCCAATTTTCTGTCCCTTGCCAAAAGATTTCTTTTAACATTGCCATCGCTTCAGGATTTGAGCCTGCTAAACGTTTTGCTAATTTTGCAATCTCACTATCCATTTCGGCTGCGCTATCAAATATATAGGTATAAAGTCCACGTTTATACGCCCAATCTGCAGATCTCCATTCCGTAGCATTGATGGCCAGCTGACTCATAGCGGATAAACCAATTTTACGCTCTACTGCTGGTCCAACAACAAATGGTCCGATTCCAACCGCCAATTCTGAAAGTTTTACATCGGCAAATTTAGTTGCGAAACAATAATCCACTGCAGATGCTAATCCAACACCACCACCTACAGCTTTTCCTTGAACACGACCTATAATAAATTTTGGACATTTACGAGCTGCATTAATCACATTCGCGAATCCAGAAAAGAATTTCTTCCCGGCTTCCAAGTCTTTGATAGAAATTAATTCATCAAAACTCGCACCAGCACAAAATGATTTTTCTCCTTCTGATTGTAATACAATTACTTTTACTTCCTCTTTTTGACCAAGTTCTGTAATCGTATCTGCTAATTTTTGTAAGATTTTCCCTGGTAAAGAATTACTTAAAGGGTGACCAAAAGTAATCGTTCCGATTCCTAATGAATCTATTTCAAAGGTTACGTGACCTTGATTTATTGCTTCTGACATAGTTTTAATTTTAAACAAAGATAGATTAATTTGAAAATAGGGAATTTGAAAAATTTAAAATTTGTTGATTTGAAGATGAAAAATCAGTTGAATAAAAAATCATTTTTATCTTTACTTTAGTTATTTGTAATTAATTATTAAGAATGGAGAAGTCACGAGTAATAAGAGATAAGTTTGAGTTTTCAGAAGTGCAAATTAAAGATTTTTATATTCAATCGTATAAAGTTCATGCGAATGATGAATCTCAAATTACGATTGTTGAGGAAGGGATGGATGATTATTTGAGTCAAATTGATTTCTAAATTTTAAGCTTTATGAAAACACTTCTTATACTGTTACTAGTTACTGTTTCAATTCCTGCTTTCTCCCAAGATTCTACTTCGGTTTTATTTGTTGGTAACAGTTTTACATTCTACAATAATATGCCTGATATCTTTAAAGATATAGCAGAATCAAAAGGGAAAAAGGTACATGTGGATACGGCTGTCACTGGCGGTAAAGATTTGAAATTTCATTCGGAACGTCCAAGAACGTATAAAATGATTCAATCACGTAAATGGGACTATGTGATATTACAAGGGCATAGTAATGAATTTGCTCAGCCTGATTCAAAAGTAGATACTTTGACGTATCCATTTGCAAAAAGATTAGCGGATAGTGTTCGTAAATACAATCCTTGTGCCCGCATTTTGTTTTACATGACTTGGGGGTATAAAAACGGCAACAAAAAATGGAAACCTATTGCAAATTATGATTCCATGCAATTACGAATAGAACGTCAATATTTGATTTTTGCAGATAGACTTAACACAGGTGTTTCTCCGGTGGGAATGGTTTGGAAAGAAGTGCGAGAATCCAATCCTGAAATTAATTTGTACCAAGAGGATCGTTTTCACCCTATTTTAACAGGTTCTTATCTCTCTGCGTGCACCCATTTTACGACCATTTTTGGCGAATCACCCTATAAAAACACGGCAAAAGTAGAGTTGAATGCGTTTGAACGTGAAGTGATTGAAATTGCTGCAACTAAAATTGTATTAAATAATCTAGCACGTTGGAGGTATTTACCTACCCCTCGATTATTAGAGCCTGGCTTCGATTTGATTCAAAATAAAGATTCTATTCAAGTAATAAGCAATGCCAAAAATTTCACTTCACATTTGTGGGATTTTGGTGATGGATCAATTTCACCAGAGGTAAACACTACACATAAATATCTTACTAAAGGAGAGTTTGTTATTTCACAAAAAATTTCTAATGCTTGTAAGGAAAATCAGTTAGCTCGAAAAATAAAAATCGAGTAATCAGACTTTAGTAATCTTATAATCTTTAAATTCGCCAAAGATTTTTGGTACTACCTCGTAGAATAAAAGGGAATTCGGTGTAAATCCGGAACTGTATCTGCAGCTGTAAGCTCTGTTAAATCGATTACTAAAGTCACTGTTTCTATGACGTCTAAAGAAATGGGAAGGCAAATCGAGTTGGAGCAAGTCAGAATACCTGCCATAAATTGTTGAATGAAGACTTCAGAATAAAGTCGGATTTATTTGTCACCCAAAGTACTTGGGTGTGCGACTATTTCTATTTATGGGAAACTCCCACTGACTTCTTCTTTTTAGTTATTTATTAATTTTTGTAAAAAACAAAAAGATGAAAAAACAATTGCTTATTGTAGGACTTGCATTGACTGCAGGACTTGTTAGTTGTAAAAAAGATGAGATTACTCCATCTACAACTCCATTAAAAACAACGTACACCATCGATTTTGAAGATGTTTCAATTCCTTCCAAAGGATATTTAGATAGTATTTCTGGAGGTTTATTGAGTCATGATGTTAATTTTGAAAACCAATATATTTTTGATAAAGACGATAAATATTGGTACTTCAGTAAAGGGTTTGCTGTCTCTAAAGTTATAAATGTAGATACTGCAGGATTTGGAAATATGTATGCTACTTTTGCAGGTAAAGGTGCTGATAACAGTAAAAATTATCTTGTTTCTACGGATAATTCAATAATAAAATTACCAGCTTCTGTTCAATTAGTATCGATGGCAATTACTAATACAACCTATGCTGCATTATCTATGAAGCATGGAGATGATTTCGCAAAGAAATTTACTGGTAAAGATAAAGATTTCCTTAAAGTTTGGGTGAAAGGATATGCTTCAGGAAAAGTAAAAGATTCATTAGAAGTGTACTTAGCAAATTTTCAATTTACAGATTCTACTCAAAACTTTATTCAAAAAGAGTGGAAAACAATAGATTTATCCAAATTTGTAGCGATTGATTCACTTAATTTCAAGCTTGAAAGCTCTGACATGTCTGGTAAATGGATGAATACTCCAGAATATTTCACAGTAGATAATATTAAGTTTACTAAATAGTTTTTTCGTGCTGAGAAACATGTTACTTATTGGTTTTTTCTTTATAAGTCTAACTAGTGTTGGTCAGGATAAGGAAAAAGCACTTCCCGAGGTTAGGATAGAATTGGAAAACGATTCGATCCTACTCTCAGGAGAAAGTCATGTTATTTCAGTAAAAAAAATCGGTTTATATGCTTCTGAAGATATTGGAGCATTGACTCAAAAAATCGCAGGGATGACCTTGAAAAATTACGGGGGGATAGGAGGTATGAAAACCATTGCCTACAGAGGTATTTCCGGAACCAATACTGCGATTATTTTGGATGGATTCGCTCTTCAAAACACAATGGTTGGACAATTAGACCTAAGTAATCTACAAGTGGACAATGTACACTCGTTAACTTTTACTTCGGGTGTTCCTTCAGACGAATTATTACCGATTTCAGCATTGATGCAAGGAAATACGCTTTCATTGAAAACGATTGAAAACATACCTACCAATGACACTCTTGAATTGAGATATACTTCTAAAGTGGGATCCTTCGGTCAATTCGACAATTTCGGAAGTTACAAACGTAGTGTTTCGAATTCTTTATTGAGCGTATACGGTAAGTATAGAAGTTTTTCCGGGAATTATCCCTACATTATTGAAAATGGAAATTTTAGTTCAACGACTTTGCGTAAAAACAATGAATTATATGAGGGGTTTGCTGGAATTAATTATTCGAAAGAGATGAATTCAAGTTTGAAAATAAGAACTTCCATTCATTTTAATCAATCGGAACGAGGTTTGCCAGGGGCTGTTATCTTGTATAACGAATCAGCAAACCAACGCTTAAATCAACAAAACACTTACGGAAACATCGTGCTTGAAAAGAAAGGAAATAAAGGAAAAATGAATATTTATAATAACCTTAATTATGGTTATTTGAATTACATAGACCCTTCCTATTTGAATAATTCGGGTGGTTTAAATCAATGGTACTTTAATACAATTAATCAAACTGGGGTGACCATGAACCGAAAAATAAAAGACAGTGTTTTCATGTTGTATGGTGGTGTAGAACATACATTTAGTAGTTTGACAGCAACGAATCAATATGCTTTTTCACCAAAACGTTATCATCTTCAGTCGGTAATAGGAATGAAATCAATGTTGAAAAAGTGCTCTTTTACTGCTCAAATAGGAAATCATTGGTTACAAAATCAACAAGGAGCATCTGTAAAAAATACGACTGCTTGGACAACCTATCTTCAACTAGAAAAGCGTAACTATCATTCTTTACTAGGTTTGCCAAGGGCTTGGTTCAAACAAACGTTTCGTATGCCTTCGTTTAGTGAGTTATACTACAATGCGATTGGTAACAAAGAATTAAAACCTGAATTAACATTACAATTATCCGCAGGTACATCGTATCGTTTACTGAATAATTCACTTCATCTGAGTTTGGACGCATATTATAATAAAGTGGATAACAAAATCTTAGCTATCCCTACCAAGAATTTATTTGTTTGGTCAATTTTGAATGTTGGTAGGGTGCAGATTCTTGGTGTGGATGTGATGCTTCGTAAAAATTGGAATCTTTCAAACAAATTAGCGATAGATGCTTCATTCAATTATGCCTTTCAAAAAGTGCAAGATATTTCGGATGAGCATTCTACTACCTTTAAAAATCAGTTAGCATATTTTCCTATGCATACCCTACAATCCGAAATTTCGTTGATGTGGAATAAAAAAACAGGAATTTTCTTGAGTAACTCGTCCATCTCTAATCGCTATGTGTTGAATGAAAATAGTGTATCGAATAAACTTTTAGGTTTTTCTACATTTGATTTAACGTGCTATTACAAAATGGATTCATACAAAAAGAATAAATTGAAATTGAGTTTGACCTTGAAAAATTTTACAAATACGGCTTATCAATACATTAGTTACTTTGTGATGCCAGGTAGAAATTATTTAATGACCTTGAGTTATGCGTTTAATTAGTCTTTGGATACTACTTTTTTTTGTTGTTGGTTGTAAAAAGAAAACAACAATGATCAATTCGGATGTGTCCGAACTCAAACATGGTTTATTGGTGCTTAACGAAGGGCTTTTTAATTTGAATAATGCAAGTTTGTCGTGGGTAGATTTAAACACAAATACAGTTTCTGAAGATTTTTTTCTACAAAAAACAGGAAGAAAATTAGGGGATACAGGGAATGATTTACAACGTTATGGTGGAAAAATATATGTGCTTGTAAATGTGTCAAGTACAATTGAAGTGTTGGATGCACTTTCAGGTCGATCAATAAAACAGATATTGATGCAAGAAAACGGCAAGGCCAAACAGCCAAGAAATTTGGCGTTTTATGGAGGTAAAGTGTTTGTTTCTTGTTTTGATGGTTATGTGGATGTGTTAGATTCTACAACTTTAAGTATAGAAAAACGTATCAAAGTAGGAAGTAATCCCGAAAACATGCTTGTTGCGAATCAACGCTTGTATGTTTCCAATTCGGGCGGATTAATTCCTTCCTTAGATTCTACTTTGTCTGTCATCGATTGTCAAAGTTTAGTAGAATTAGAAAAAATAGTGGTAGGGAAGAATCCAGGAAAAATAGTAGCACTAAACGATTCGATTTTATATGTGCATGTCCGAGGAAATTACAGTTCTATTCCTTCGGAGCTAAAAAAGTTAAATTTGGGGATATCCAAGACTCAAGAAACAATCCCCATTAAAATTTCAGGGATGGAAAAAATGGAAAATCAGCTGTTGATATATACTTCCGAAACCGTTTTACTCTATGATATGCAAAAGAATGTTGTCACGAATGTTTCGTTTATTTCATTAAAAGATATCATTACACTCTATCGTATACAATACGTTGAATCAATCAAGCAATTGTTTGTTTTTGATGCAAATACGTATACTAATTCAGGGTACATTCACCGTTTTTCGAATTCAGGAACTTTTTTACAAAAAATTCATGTTGGACTCAATCCTAACTCTTTGATTTATTATGAATAGAATAGTAGTTTACATACTTCTTATTTCCCCTTTCTTATTAAAGTCTCAATTTGCACCGTGTGTTGGCTTACCTGGTACGACTGCCATAGCAAAAGATTCATCTGTTTTTAAAGCATGGGCGTCTGGATACAAGGCTTCGTTGGGTTGGTTGGATATAGCAAATAAAAATCTGGGTAAGCCAACGATTGGGGATAACATCTCGCCAATAGGTCTAGCTGGTACAAATGGTGTTTTAAGTCTAGGAGATAGAGGAGAAGCGATACTTACCTTTGATTATCCAATAAGTAATGGGGTTGGTGCTGACTTTGCTGTATTTGAAAATAGTTTTAACAATACATTTTTAGAATTAGCTTTTGTTGAAGTGAGTTCTGATGGTGTTCATTTTGTTCGTTTTCCAGCGACATCCTTATCGGATACTATTGTGCAATTTGATAATAATGCATCGATGGATGCTACTAAACTTAATAATTTAGCTGGTAAATACAAAGCGAATTATGGAACACCTTTTGATTTAGAGGAATTAAAAGATAGTGTTGGGTTAAATATGCACGCTATTACCCATGTTAAAATTGTGGATGTTGTGGGGAGTATAAACCCGATGCTTGGAAGTAGAGATGCGAAAAATAATTTAATTAATGATCCGTATCCAACTCCGTATCCTTCTGCAGGCTTTGATCTAGATGCGGTTGGCGTCATTAATTCTGACGCATTAGGTTTAGAAGAAGCGACTATAAATGTTTCAATTTTTCCAAATCCATCTCAGGGAGTTTTTACAATAAATGTTTTTGGAGAAAATAGGGTAGAGGTGTATACTTTGATAGGTGAAAAATTAGTAGATCAAAACTTTATTGATACGACAAAAGTTGATTTGATAGCTTTTCCGAAAGGAATGTACTTCATTGTAATAAATGGTGTTGGATATAAAGTTATGCTAGAAAATTAGTAAAAAAAACGCCCAATTTTCATTGAGCGCTCATTCCATTAAATTTGAAAATGTGGTTTAAAAAAACGAAGGACTTTTTTCTTCCATCGAAACCATATACTTCTTAATATTTTGTTCGTCAGCTTTATTTAATATCATTAACATATTTTCTGATTCAATGACAATGTGGTCATTCAAACCTTCGATCAAAGCTAATTTGTTGGAAGGTAAATTTACAATGCAATTAGTAGAATTGATCATGTGAACATTGTCACCGATCACTGCATTCCCATTATAATCTTTTTCTAAGTGTGTATATAAACTACTCCAAGTACCTAGGTCAGACCAATCGAAATTCGCCAATACCACATCCACATTTTTGGCATTTTCCATTACTGCAAAGTCAATTGAAATGTCTTCGCATACTTCAAAACAATGATTTACTTGAGTTTGTTCTGTTGGCGTGTTATAAAAACCGTTTTCAGCTTTGAATAGATCGTATAATGGTGTATTGAATTTTTGTAAAGCACTTAAAATAGCTGTTGCTTTCCAAATGAAAATTCCTGAATTCCAATAGTAATTGCCTGCTTTTAAGAAAAGTTCTGCAACTTCTTTATTTGGCTTCTCTGTAAAGTGTTTTACTTCTTTCACTTGACCTCCTAGAATGTCACCCTGCTCTGTAAATTCGATGTAACCATATCCCGTATCAGGACGTGTAGGTTTTACACCTAAAGTAACCAAACGCTCTTCTTTTGTAGCGGTTTCAATAGCTATATTTATAATGTTTGTAAATTTCTCTTCTTTCAAAATTAAATGATCAGAAGGAGCAACGATTAATACGGCTTCAGAGTTTATAGAATAAATTTTTGATGCGGCATAGGCAATACAAGGAGCTGTGTTTTTACGTTTAGGTTCTGTTAAAATACGACTTGAATCAATTTTTGGAAGTTGTTCTTGTATAATGTCTACATACGACTCATTGGTTACAATGAAAATGTTATTTTCCGGAGCAACATTGGTTAAACGTTCAAACGTCATTTGTAACAACGACTTCCCAATTCCTAGGACATCTAAAAATTGTTTTGGTTTTTGAGGGGTAGACATAGGCCAAAATCGACTTCCGATTCCTCCGGCCATGATTATACAATAATTGTTTTCCATTCTAACGTTTGTAATTTATTATTCAAATATAGGAATTACTTCAGCTAAAGTATGAATCAAGTATTTTTTTTTAGTTGAAACTTCTTCGCAGAGGAAGCGCTTTCTTCTTAATTCTCCTTTGATAAATTCTTTTCCTTGAAGAATGAAACGTGAATTTTTATCAATGTTCTCTATAAAAACGAACGTTTCATTTTGTTTGTCGTAATTCTTTAACACACGCATGAGCGGTATGTCAGCACAAGAAGATGCTTTTGTGTTTACGAGAGAATTTACTAATGCGATCTCAATGTCCTTGGGTAACTTTTTTTTATCTAATGCCGGAATTAAAAGTTTACGGTAATGATTCTTCCATTCAATTCCATGAGGTGAAACATTTCTCCCAAATTCTAAATAAGTATTTAAATGGGCAAATTCATGGATAGTAGTTATTAAAAATGAATATATATTCAGATTTCCATTTACAGTAATTCGGTGTGGTTTGCCTGCGTGTGCAGGACGATAATCTCCAAGTTTAGTATTTCTTGGCTTTACAATCTTAAATTGAACAGGAGCACTAAATAATAAATCGGCAATCATATCCTCAAAACCCTCTGGTAAAAAAGTCGATAATTGCTTTTTAATTTTCTCTTTAGCTGTTGAATTTGGTGTCATCTTCAACAAAGTTAAGCAAGAATATTCCCCTTTTATAGTTCGGTTTCAATTTTTTTGAAACAAGAATCAAAATTATCTGTTAAATTAGCAGTGATGTTAAAAATTATATCAAATATTGGACGTTATTCTCTAATGATGTGGCTAGTTTTTTCTAAGCCTCAGAAATTTAAAATGTTTTGGAGACGTTTTTTAGCGGAAATTCAATTAATTGGTATTGAGTCTTTTCCTATAGTAATGCTAATGTCAGTATTTATGGGTGGTGTTATTTCGCTCCAAACAGCTGCTAATATGGATTTACCTTACCTTCCTGCATATACGATTGGTTATATTACACGTTCAAGTACTATTTTAGAATTTTCACCAACGATTATTTCGTTGATTCTTGCGGGAAAAGTTGGATCGAATGTTTCTTCGGAGATTGGTATGATGCGTGTTACGGAGCAAATTGATGCACTTGAAATAATGGGGGTGAATTCTTTAAATTATTTAGTATTACCTAAAATAACTGCAGCAATTGTTTTCTTTCCTTTGTTGGTTACTTTTTCAATCGGTCTTAGTTTGTTAGGGGGCTGGTTAGCTTTATTAGGTTCAGGATTATCGTCAACAGATAGCTATGTTTTTGGATTAAGATCTTTTTTTAAAGTTAGTGATATCATTTATGCCTTATCAAAATCTGTGGTTTTTGCATTTTTAATAGTTTCAATCTCTTCATTTTATGGTTATTATACTAAAGGTGGAGCAATAGATGTTGGTCGTTCTTCAACAAAAGCAGTCGTAAATAGTAGTGTTGCGATATTAATTGCAAACTTTTTTATCACCCAAATGTTTTTATTAAAATGATAGAAGTTAAAGGGGTAAGCAAAAAGTTTGGAGAGCATTTGGTACTTGATAATGTCTCAACCAATTTTGAAAAAGGAAAGGTTAATTTGATTATTGGTTCTTCTGGTCAAGGAAAATCTGTACTTGCTAAATGTATAGTTGGATTACATCCTGTCACTTCTGGACAAATTTTGTACAATGGACTTGATTTTTGTACGATGGATAACGATGCCATGCGTGAAATACGTAAACAGATTGGTATGCTTTTTCAAGGTGCTGCTTTGTTTGATTCGATGACAGTGGAAGAAAACATTCGTTTTCCTTTACAAATGTTCACTAAAATGACCTCTGTAGAACAAAAAAAACAGGTTGATTTTTGTTTGGAACGTGTCAATTTAAGTGGTAAAAACAAGTTGTTTCCTGCAGAATGTAGTGGGGGAATGCAAAAACGTGTCGCGATTGCACGTGCAATCGTAATGAATCCAGATTATCTTTTTTGTGATGAGCCGAACTCTGGATTAGATCCTAAAACATCTATTCTAATTGATGAACTTATTAAAGAAATCACCTACGAATTTAAAACAACAACGATTGTTATTACACATGATATGAATAGTGTGATTGAAATTGGAGATAATATTACATTTATACATCAAGGGAAAAATTGGTGGTCTGGAACAAAAGAGGAAATTATTCAAACGAACAATCAAGAAGTGATCGATTTTGTGTATGCATCTAAATTTATGAAACAAATCAAGAATAAATTGAATGAAATTTAGAAGATGCTTAGAAGTAGGAAATATATCCAAAATGGATATTTCCATTGCTTAATAAAATAGGATTGTTGAGTTGTTTTCCTAGTCCATAAGAAATAGAAAATAATCCAAGTTGGGTGCCAAAAGTTAAACCTCCACCAAATCCAAATGGATGATCTTGTTTAACGACACCTAACTTATTCTCATACCAGCTTTGATCGTAAAATAGAAATAAAAAAGAGTTTTGATCAAGTAAAAATCGATATTCCAAAGAAGCAAATACACGTGTTGTCGCTCTTAGTTCCTCTTCTTTGAACCCGCGTTGGGATGCCATGCCTCCAAATCGAATTAATTCATTAAGTGCAAAGGATGGGGTAAACATTCCTTCCATTGCTTGACTAAATTTTACGACATGTCTTTTTCTTAAGGTATAGTAGGTGTTAAATGTATACTCAATTTTACCTACGTTTGTTTTTGATGCTGTATGTAAAAGAGAATCTTGTTTGTTTCTTATTCCTATAGCACCTTCAAGTTGAAATATATACCCTTTCGTCGGACAAGGTAAATAATCGATCGTCTGTTTATTTATGGATAAACCATAGTAATTTGTATTAATATTTGCTAATTGCAGCAGTGTTGGATTTGATTGACCACCTGATAATAGTGAAGATTGATAATTTCGGTAAAACATTTTTAGCGTATTTCCATTTTTCAGCAAATATTGAATGCCGATTGATGATTTTAGTTCTAAAAATGTAGAATCTTTTTTGTATAATTGAAATTGAACATCGATTCCGAAAGCACTTTTAAATAAAGTCGGAAAAGAAACATTCGTTTTTAAAGATTGTGTATTCGCTTGTAAATTTTTCCATTGTAAATCAAAACTTTCAGCTTTTTTTAGAATGTTAACTAATTTCATTCGTATATCGCCTGTTAGAGCATACGACGTAGCATTTTTTGTTGTTGTAGGTTGTAAGCCTAGTACGCCAGTGACTAAGCTTACAGGATTGGAAGTGAGGTATAAATAAAGATCTACTTTGTCTTCGTGAAATAATAATTCTAAAGGGCGATTTTCTGTTAAAAATGGGATTTGTTTAAGTTGATTGCTAATGTTTGTTAATTGATCTTCTTGGTATAAATCTCCAGTTTGTATTTGGATATATGCTTGTAATAATTTGTTATTTATGACATTGTCTCCTTTTACTATTATCTCGCCCCAGCTAATTTTTCTGTTTTCATTAATTCGAATATTCCCGTATAATATGTCATTTTGAAAATGAATACTGTCTAATTGCACAGTTGCAAATGGAAAGCCTTGATTGAGAAGGTTTTTTTCTGTTTTTTGAAGTAATCCTGTTACTTCCTTGGGTGTAAATGCAATATTTGTAATTAGTTTTTCAGAAATTGAGACAGATTGAGAGATGTATTTTCTGTATTTTTTATCAACACTTAAATATGCGTTTTTGAATTGAGGTCCAACAGATATGATAGATCTAGCTTCGTTTTCATTGCACTTCAAGGAATCTATAGAAAAAAGTAAATACCCTAAGTCTATGGCTTTATTTCTAATTTCTTTTAAGTATACTTTAAGTGCTAGGCTGTCTTTGTGATGTGTGTGAATATTTTTGACGGGTAATTTTTCAGAAGTTTTAATACTAAAAAGATAATTCTTTTGTGCGTGCGTTAATGTAGTAGTAAGAAGAAAAATGAATAACAGAAGCACAAATTTCATATACCTAGGTAATTTTATTATTATTAATTCATCAAATAATCTAAAGAGTTGTTTAATTTATATATTAATTCTATTTTTGTACAACTAATTATATTACAAATGAGAAAAATTGTTACTTTTTTTGCTTTTAGTCTTTTATTAACTTTCATTGTTGCGTCTTGTGGAGCTTCAAAACATGGCAGTAAATGTGATGCTTACGGAAGTGTACAAACAACTAAGGGAGATATAGCGAAAAAATAATTTTTAATTCGTCGTTATTTTCGTAACACGAAGTTTTGTCCTAAATACACTTTTCTTACTTGCTCATCAGAAGCTAAATCTTCTGCTGTTCCTGATTTTAAAATCTTCCCTTCAAATAACAAATATGCTCTATCGGTGATCGATAAGGTTTCTTGTACGTTGTGATCAGTAATTAATACCCCAATATTTTTCTGTTTTAAATCAGATATTATACTCTGAATATCTTCAACTGCGATTGGATCAACTCCAGCAAATGGCTCGTCAAGTAAGACGAATTTAGGATTGGTTGCCAGTGCTCGTGCGATTTCAGTTCTACGTTTCTCTCCACCAGACAATCGATTACCAAGGTTTTTTCGAACATGTGTTAAGCTAAATTCTTCTAATAACTGCTCTAAACGTTCTTTTTGTTCAGATTTACTAAGTTTGGTAAGTTCCAAAATAGCTAAGATGTTGTCTTCCACACTTAATTTTCGAAAGACAGAGATTTCCTGAGGTAAATATCCGATGCCTAATTGGGCTCTTTTATACATTGGATAACTTGTTATGTCTAAATCATCTAAATACACCTTTCCAGAATCTGGTTTAACAAGCCCTACAGTCATGTAAAATGAAGTTGTTTTACCGGCGCCATTTGGACCTAGTAACCCAACTATTTCGCCTTGATTGACTTGGACAGTTACACCATCAACTACTTTGCGACCTTTATAGGATTTTCTGATTTCTTGGGTGTGTAGTAACATTATGCCTCTTGTGCTTGTTTTTTATTCACTCTTGCGGTTACAAGAATACTAACTTCATACAACATTAAAATTGGAATAGATACAATTATTTGACTTAACATATCTGGCGGTGTAATGACCGCGGATAAGATCAATACACCTACGACAGAATGTTTTCGGTATTTACGAAGAAATACAGCTGTAATAATACCGATTCTAGCAAAAATATAGGCAATAACAGGCATTAAAAATAAAAGTCCAGAATAAAAAACCGTGGAGATGATAGTACTCATGTAAGAGTTGATTGTGAATATATTGTCTATTTTTTTAGAAATTTGATAGGTCCCAAAGAATTGTACACATAATGGAGAGACTATAAAATAGCCGAATAATATTCCGATAAAGAAAAGGATTGATACATAAAAAACAATTCCTTTCACTGCTGATTTTTCTTTTTGTTTCAATCCTGGTTTAATGAAAGACCAAATTTGATAAAATACATAAGGGAATGCCAATACTAACGCTCCCATAATCGACATCATTAAAGCGTAGGAGAATTGTCCTGCCATAGTTGTGCTTTGCATTTTGACAGGAATCTCAGGGGTACATACTCCAAACCATTCACACATATAGCGATAGGTGATAAAGTTTGAATCTTTCATAGATAAAAACAGATTGTCTATGATCCATTCTTGATAGATCCAAAGAACAACTGCGAAAATGATCACTGCTATTGCAGACCGTACTAATCTCCATCTTAATTCTTCAAGATGATCTAAAAAAGACATTGTAGATTTTTCTTCCATTGGAAACAAAAGTAATATCAATTCTCGTTATGATTCCAATTGAAAGAGTTTTTTTAATTGAAAGTTTAGTGTTTTTATTTCATCTTGAGATAAAGCGCCTAATTTCCCAAGTATTAAATTGTTTTCTATGGTGGATATTTTGTTTAATCTAATTAATTTGATTTTAATACATTTATTGAGATTGGTGCTAACAAAATGTTATGTTCCGTTTTCTATTGTTTTGTTTTTTGATTCCATTTTAAGGTTTATTCATACGATACTAACTATAATTAATATTAAGGATTGTTCAAACAAAATTTCAGATTATTGGGTGTAATTTAATTTAGTTCATAATGTTGCTTAAATTAGAAATTTTCGTACCTTTAATTACAAGTTCATTTAAATCGATGTAATGGTAAAAGTTGATCTTAAAGGTGCACTTCGCACGTTTTTTGGTTTTGATAGCTTTAAAGGGAAGCAGGAAGAAATTATAACAAATGTATTAGACGGTAAAAACACGTTCGTGATTATGCCGACAGGAGGAGGGAAATCCCTTTGCTATCAATTGCCTGCTTTATTGTCAGAAGGAACTGCAATTGTTGTTTCACCGTTGATTGCTTTGATGAAAAATCAAGTGGACGCAATTAGAAATATAAGTGATGATGAAAATATTGCACACTTTTTAAATTCTTCCCTTTCAAAAACAGAAATCAATAAAGTTAAAACGGACATTCAAAAAGGGAATACCAAATTATTGTATGTTGCTCCTGAATCATTAACGAAGCAAGAAAATATCGATTTTTTAACTTCTGTAAATATTTCATTCTTTGCCATTGATGAAGCCCATTGTATTTCTGAATGGGGTCATGATTTTAGACCTGAATATAGAAGACTAAGAGATATCTTTGAGAAAATTTCTAATGTTCCAATTATAGCATTGACTGCAACAGCGACACCAAAGGTTCAATTTGATATTCAGAAAAACTTAACGATGTTGGATGCTGTTGTTTATAAATCCTCGTTTAATCGAGATAATTTATACTACGAGATTCGTCCAAAGGTAGATGTTGAAAAAGAAATTATCCGATATATCCGCTCAAAGCAAGGTAAATCAGGGATTATTTATTGTTTGAGTCGAAAGAAAGTGGAAGAACTTTCAGAATTACTTCAGTTAAATGGAATTAATGCTTTGCCATACCATGCAGGTTTAGATGCTTCAACTCGTGGTAAACATCAAGATATGTTTTTGATGGAGGATACAAGCATTATTGTTGCAACCATTGCTTTTGGTATGGGGATCGATAAGCCTGATGTTCGTTTTGTAATACACCACGATATACCTAAATCGTTGGAAAGTTATTACCAAGAAACTGGCCGCGCAGGTCGTGATGGAGGAGAGGGAGAATGTGTGGTATTCTATAGTTATAAAGACATTGAAAAATTAGAAAAATTTTTACATGGTAAACCTGTTTCCGAACAAGAAATTGGCAGACAGTTACTTCATGAAATGGTTTCTTATTCAGAAACTTCGGTTTGTAGAAGAAAATATATTTTGCATTATTTCGGTGAAGAGTTTCAAGAGGAGGATTGTAAATGCATGTGTGATAACTGTAAACATCCTCGTGAACGAGCTGAAGGTAAGGAGCATGTAGAATTATTATTGAATTCAATCGTTGAATTACAAGAAATGCAAAAAGCAAAACATGTATGTGCTTTTATTTCTGGGAATTTGACCTCTGATATAAAAACATACAAGCATGATCAATTAACCTTTTTTGGCAAAGGAAGTTACAAAGATGAACATTTTTGGAATGCAGTAATTAGGCAGTCACTTGTTGAAGGTATGATTTCAAAGGATATTGAGACCTATGGTACGCTTAAATTGACTAATAAAGGAAGAGAATTTTTAAAAAAACCAACTTCTTTTATGTTGATCAAGGAGCGTATTTTCAATACGGATGAAAATGGAGATGAGGTAGTAGTTGCTGGTGGAAAAAGCGGTGCTTTTGATGAGGTTTTATTCGATTTATTAGTGGATCTTAGAAAGTCGATTTCAAAACAAAACAATATTCCACCATTTGTTATTTTTCAAGAACCATCGTTAAGAGATATGTGTTTTCAATATCCGATTACCTTAGATGAATTAACAAATATTCAAGGGGTTGGAACAGGAAAGGCATCACGTTATGGAGCTCCTTTCTTAGGGTTGATTCAGAATTATGTAGAAGAAAATGATATTGAACGTCCTCAAGATATGGTTGTTAAATCTATCATTAATAAGTCTGGATTGAAAGTTCAGTTGATTCAAAACATCGATCGAAAGTTACCTTTAGAAGATATTGGTGCAGCACAAGGTAAATCATTAGAGGAGGTTATAGAGGAAATTGAAGCAATTGTTTCCTCAGGGACACGTGTAAATATCAATTATTACATTAACGATTTATTAGATCAAGAAAATCAAGAAGAAATTTACGAGTATTTCTCTGAAGCAGAAACAGATGATGTAACAGAGGCTTACAAAGAATTTGATGGCGATTATTCAGAAGAAGAACTTCGTTTGATGCGTATTAAATTTATGAGCGAAATGGCAAATTAATTCAAAGTTCGCTTGTTATGTTGTTTGCTAAAAAGCTGCTTGTTCTAATTTTTGTGTTTCAATGTACAAGTTTGTTGCGTGCTCAAATAACTAGTTCTTGTAGTTTAGGACCAGACATTTACACATGTAATTCAACTATAAATATAACAACTAAATCATTATTGCCTGGTACTTGGAAGGTGTACAGCGGAGGTGGAGATTTAGTAAACTCTTCGATGTCAACGGTTACGATTAATAATTTACCTGAAGGTATTTCAAAATTTATTTGGTCGAATAATGATGGCTCATGTGCTGATACAATATCTGTAATTATACCTAAAATAGGGAGTACTACAGTTAGTGTTCTACCCTTAAATAATGGTGTCATATCCCCGACAGAATGTAAGGTAAGTTTTGGTTCAACATTAAAATTTAATAACATAGGTTCTGTTTTTCCTTCTTCCAATGGAAAACGTGATTCTTCAGTGGCTTATTTTTTGTATACATGTCAGCCATCAGCTGTTCCAAATGTGCTTCAAGATGGGTGTGTTGATAAGGTTAAATTTGAAAACATCAACAATACTATTAATGATGGTCAATTAGTTAAGTCAAAGCCAACAACTAATCAAACTTATTGGGTAGTTCCTGTGTTGAGTAATGGCATTACTTTGCAAGGCCCTCAGGTTGATCCTACGTGTCAAAAAACAGGCGTACCGATCAAATTCACCTTCTTAAATGATATTACATTTACGATTAAAGATAATTGTAAAGATGGTATCTCTGAAATTATATTCTCGGGTGGAGATGCGGAATTTTTCGGTTCAAAATTTTCGATATCAAACATTGTTACTAAAAAAGGAATATTTTCTTCAACGTTTTTAGGTCATGGAGAAAAATTAATTATTTCTAATTTGATTAATGGTGAAACAATTTCGTTTGAAGTAACCGACGCGATAGGATATAAGAAAAAAGTGAGTTATTTATTCCCTCCTTGTCCAGCATGTGAAACTAGTATTCGTTATAATACAAGCTATTGTCGATATGACGAACTAGCCAAACCTATTTTTGATAAAAATAGTGGGATTGGTCGTGTACAAGTTACTCCAAAATTAGGTTTGGTTTGGGATACTATAACTGGTGTGGTTGAGGTTAGTAAAAGTCTGCCAGGAGTATATTCAATTAAAAATATTACATCTAAGTCATGTGTAAAACAAGATTCTAGCTTCTGCACATTGACTTTATTAGATACGATACCTCGACCAGTGAGTCCGCCTACAGCAACATTATGTATGCCAAATCCTAAAGTCGGAAATATTACGGAAGTGGTAGCGCAATTGATTACTTGGTACGATAAGAATGGAAAAAAATTAGATCCGGAAATTGATCCAGTATTTGATGGAGAAACCTATTATAGTACTCAGACTATTAAAGGGTGTGAAAGCATAAAAGTTGGAGTGAAGGTATCTGCACCCAAAGTAAGTCCTCCACAAGGTAGTCCAATACAGTTTGTTTGTAAAGATAATAAGCCAACAATTGCAGATTTACAACCTAATGGAAATATATTTTATTGGTATTCATCACCTGAAGGAGGTGAAAAATTAAATTCAACAACTCCACTACTTGAGACAAAATATTATGCCTCAATTAAATTAACTTGTGAAAGTCAACAACGTTTAGAAGTAAGTGTGAAATACGATAGTCCTAACCCGCCAATTTTAACAACAGATACGTTAAAGTATTGTTTTTCAAAAGAATTGACTGTTGATTCTTTAGTTCCAAACGGCAACGGATTTAGTTGGTTTGCTAAGCCAAATGATTTAATTCCCATGTCGCATTCTGAACATTTAGAACAAGGTACGTATTATGTGAGTACATTTAATGGCTTGACAAAATGTTATAGTAAAAAGGTGAAAGTTCGTATTTTTGTAACCGAACTACTTGCGAATGTTACTGTTTATGAACCAAATTGTGATGCTTATGATGGTTTGTTAGTTTCTTCAGCTTCACAAGGCGTTTCCCCGTATTCGTATAGTTGGAGTACAGGTTTTCCAGGTTCGACACTTAGTGATATTGCTGCTGGTGAATATCTACTCAACGTTAAAGATAAAAATGGTTGTAAATTAGATACATTGATTCATCTGGATTGTAGAAAGAAAATATCGTCTATCCTTACTCCGAATGGGGATGGTAAAAATGATTTTTTTGTTGTGGGTTATTCTGATCGTTTTCCAACAGTAAAGGTATATGTGTATAATCGTTGGGGTAATTTAGTGTATGAAAGCCCTGTTCCTTATAAAGACAATTGGGATGGTAAATCAAATGTGCTAATTAATTCAGCGTTTGTAACTGAAGGTACATATTACTATCAGATTTTTACCAACCCAGAAAGTAAGCCTGAATCAGGATTTATAGAGGTGGTGAAATAAACTATTCATTTTTTGTTGTGGATAACTAACACAAGTATTTTCAGACAATTATTTTTCTTATTCGTATTTTTATTGGCATCTTATTTGAAAAGTTGCGTCTAATATAGTAGGAAAAATGTATGTTCGTTGCAAGGCTTTTTGTAAACGACTGATGAATATATTGTTATGTTTAAGTTTTTGAAAATATTTTTTTTACTTGGGGTTCTGCTGGTGTGGAGTGGGGAGGTGTTAGCGAAGAATTGGTATTTTAATGATGGTTTAACCACTAATGATGTATACTGTACTGCTATAGGTGGCGCAAATGGTGCTACTGGATTGACTCCTAATAGTCCTATATCATTTGGAGCAGGATTAAATTTAAAAAAACTTATCGCAGGTACTCTTACTGGTTATACATTTTCTCCTGGAGATGTTATTTTTCTTGATGCCATGGATGTATCTATGAGTACTGCAGGTTCTGATATTTCAGTAGATAAAGCAGTTACCATTATTGGGGCAGGACCTACAAAAACAATTTTAAGAGGTACAGCAGGTATTTCCACGTCCAAGTTTGCGATTATTTCTGCTAGTAATGTTGTGTTCAAAAACTTCTATTGTACTGGATGGCAAGCTTCTGGTGCTGGAAATGCAAGTTGTTTAGAGGTAATTGCTGGCGGTACTAATTTAATTGGAATCGTATTTGATTCTTATTGGATGGATAATAATATTGGACAAGGCGGTGATGGTTCTTGCAGAATTTCATCAACGGGAGTTGGAACAGTTACAGCAACCATAAAAAATATGTTAACAACGTGTAACACAACTGGTGGTTATGCTGGAGGTTTTACTATTATTGGTAATGGTCACAATATAACATTTTCTTCTTGTTATTTTAATAATAATCAGAGGAATTCAAATGGTGGAGCAATAAATATATATGGAACAAATAGTTTAGAAGGAGTAACTACTCAAGTTATTATTGATAAATGTACTTTTAGGTCAAATGGATGTATTACTAGTTCTACTGCCTATGGAGGTGCAGTTTGTGTTGCAGGTGCAAAATTAATTGTCACAAATAGTTGCTTTTCAAATAATATACTAGCTAATACAAGTAATTATGGTAATGCTATTTGTGGGTTGAAAAATTCAAGGATTTCTATTTCAAACTCAACGTTTTCTAACAATACTGCTGCTAGAGGGCAAGTTTCTACTTATAATAGTTCTGATGCTTCCATAACAGCTGGATTTTATGAATTAATAATTGAGAATTGTAGTTTTGATAATTCAGCATCATCTTCTGCAAAATGTATTTATTACAAGCCAACTTCGGGAACTTTTAGTGTTAATAATTGTTCGTTCACTTCTTCTGTTGGTGCTACTCAAATTTATTCCGGATTTGCATGGACTTTAACAAATTCAGCAATTACATCAGGAACTAATCCTGTTACATCAGGAACAGCTCCTACTTCAAATACAATAGTACCTTCTTCAACACCAACACCAACATGTAATGGCGCTGTAACAGGTTCATGTCCGTCTGTATCTTTATCTTGTACTTCCGATAATTTACCACCTATAATCAAAGCACACGATTCAATCTATGTTACTAATGCTACGTGTACGTTTACAGTACCTACCTATACTGCTACTGACTTATGCGATCTTTCACCAACTGTCACTTCTGTACCTACTACAGGAACTGCACTAGCTTCAGGATCAATTACACCAGTTGAAATTACAGCTATTGATGCTAGTGGTAATAGTACTTCAATTACAGTTTATCTTACAACGCCAGCATGTGTTCCATGTGTTACTTTGACTTCAGCAGTGGGAACAAATAACCAATCGTTATGTAGAAACACCTCTTTGACAAATATTACTTATACCACAAAACCAGATATTACTGGTATTTCCAATAGTGGTGTAGCTGGCGCAAATGGTTTGCCGCCTGGGGTATCTGCTACCTATAATGCGGGTGTTATCACAATTAGTGGTACTCCAACTAATGCTGCAACATATAACTATTCTATTCCTTTGGTTGGTGGTACTTGTAACGGACAAAATGTTACAGGAACGATAACAGTTATTGCAAATACAACGCCAACGTTTACGCAGTTAGGACCATATTGTAAGGATGCAACACCTGATGCTTTTCAAACTACGTCATCAAATGGAATAGCAGGTGCTTGGAGTCCAATTACGATTTCTACTACCAGTGTAGGTACACAATCGTATACATTTACGCCGAATTCAACCGCGGGGCCTACGTGTGCAACTACTGCTACGATGAGTATCACCATTACGGATTCAGTTACCCCAACCTTCACAGCTGTAGGACCTTATTGTTCAGGAGCCACAATCTCGGCATTGCCAACGACATCCAACAATAGTATTTCAGGTTCATGGTCACCAGTATTAGATAACACGACAACCAAAACGTATACATTTACACCAACGGTACTGTCTACTCCTAACTGTGCACGAACGGCAACGATGAGTATCACCATTACGGATTCAGTTACCCCAACCTTCACAGCTGTAGGACCTTATTGTTCAGGAGCTACAATCACGGCATTGCCAACGACTTCTAACAATAGTATTTCAGGTTCATGGTCACCAGTATTAGATAACACGACAACAAAAACGTATACATTTACACCAACGGTACTGTCTACTCCTAACTGTGCACGAACGGCAACGATG
>CALPMT020000040.1 GCA_943324745.2 Chitinophaga pinensis
AACTCTCCGTTGTATAAAACGTTGAATTTTTGTTGAGCTCATTCTATTGTATTTCTACGCTGTTTCCTTATTTCCTAATATGTCAAAGAACTAATCTTTTGTCGTTATCCCAAACTCTCGCCTCAATAACTCAAACACGCTGTCGTGTTATGGGGTGCAAAGATATGTATTAATTTTAATTAAACAACAAAAAGTAAAAAAATATTTTTTTTTATTTAACCTAGTATTTCAAATCTTAGTAACCATTTCTCCGTTGAGAGGTGCAAAGATAGAGTACTTATTTGAATTAACAATGGATTTTTGAAAACTTTTTTGTTTTAAATCAAAACTATATATTAACACACTGTATTTCAAAATATTGAATACATATTAATATCTAATCTTTTATCTGAATAATTCATGAATGTTAGGCGAACTCTTTAAATATTTTATTCAACCATCTTAACATTAAGAACATCATTAATGCTGCAACTCCTAATAATACTGAATTCACAAGGAAAAAATTTGCTTTATTTTCATATCCATCCCATAAACTACTTAAAACTCCTGATAATTTATTACCGATAGATGTTGCCAAAAACCATCCCCCCATCATTAAGGCAGTTAATCTTGGTGGACTTAGTTTTGAAACTAAGGATAATCCCATTGGACTTAGAAACAATTCCCCAATCGTAATCACTCCATAGGATGATATAAACCACCAAGCCGATGTTTTAATCATACCATTCTGACTTGCGTATACACCAGCAACCATAATAAAACAAGATAAGGCGGATATTGTTAATCCAAAGGCAATTTTAGCAGGCGTAGAAGGTTCTCTTCCTTTCCTTCTCAAAAAAGCGAAAAATGCTAATATTAATGGCGTAAGCGCAACTACCCAAAAAGGATTTACGGATTGGAATAAATTTGTATTGATCAATTTAATTCCCTCCCCTTCTTTCGGTAGCTTAGATTTTTCCATATTTTTAAAATAAGGAGGGTATGTCATTTCCATCTTCTCTTTATCCGCAACTCGAAACTGTTTATCCATCACAACAAAAGTATCTTTGACATACACATTCGATTCATCTACTAATTTCAATTGAGATAACATTGGCACTACCACATTTGGCACTTCACGATCCGTATAACGATCAGCCCACGTATTTAATGTAGACCCATTTTGCTTGAATACCGCCCAAAATAATATCACTACTGAAAAAATCGCTAACATCGCAGCAATTGGTTTCTTCTCCTCTTTTGGCGATTTAACGTATAATCGTCCGTAAAAAACCACAACAGGTATACAACCAAACAAGAAAGCGTCGGTAGAATGAGAACCAACAAGCGGTTCTGGTAGAAAATATCCAATCAATCCAAAAACAATCGAGGGCAATAAAACTGCAGCGAAAATTTTCCAAAGCGGCAAATCTGATTCAGATTTTTCTTTAACAACATCTACATGCTTAAAATGTTTCGTACCAACCCAAAAAATAATTATCCCGATAAACATTCCAATTCCAGCTGCAATAAAAGCTGCACCCCAACCTATCATATTATAAAGAGCAGCTCCAAAGAAATTACAAACAAAAGCGCCAATATTTATACCCATGTAAAATATATTATACCCTTCGTCTTTTTTATCCTTATACTGTTCGTTATTATACAAATTACCAAGAAGCGTAGAAATATTCGGTTTAAAAAAACCATTACCAAGTATCACTAAAGACATGGAAAGGTATAACATTGGCAAGGAATGTACGGACATTAAGCAATACCCAATCCCCATCATGATTCCCCCCATTGTAATCGATCTTCTATAACCTAACACCCGATCCGCTAATAAGCCACCAATAAAAGGAGTTAGAAATACAAACGCGATAAATGTCCCATATAAATCGGACGCTTCCGCTTCTGACATCGAAAACCCATTTACAGTATCCTTTAAATACAAGGTAAAAATTCCGATCATTAAATAATAACCGAAACGCTCCCACATTTCAGAAAAGAATAGAAAAGGAAGTGCTTTAGGGTGTGATTTTTTCATTTTTTTAGGATTATAAATTAGAAGATTACAGATTAGAAGATTACAGATTGGAAGATTACAGATTGGAAGATTACAGATTGGAAGATTACAGATTGGCAGATTTCAGATTGATAGATTGCAGATTGGCAGATTAAAGATTAAAGATTACAAATTGAAAATTGACCGATTGTAGATTGTTAAATTGAAAAGATAGTTAGAAATTGATAGATTCCAAAACTACATGGAATAAAAAAGGGCTGTACGAATACAGCCCAAATTAGTTTAGAAAATAGTATTAAACTATACCATGCATCATTTTGGATAAACGACGTGAAAGAAACAATAACACTAGACCTAACGCTATAACAAACACTGAGATAGACATAAAAATTGTGTAAGCTCCCATAACTTCTGTATATTTTGCAATATAACCACCTAAAATGTTAGCAAAGAATGAAGATAACATCCATACTCCCATCATTAAAGATGCTAATTTTATAGGGGCTAATTTAGTAATCATAGATAACCCTACTGGAGACAAACATAATTCAGCAATTGTATGTAAGAAATATGTTAATAGTAACCAGATTAAAGCAGCTTTCTGTTGAACAACTTCAGCACCACCTGTTCCAGTAGTTTTAACTTCATAAGTAGCCATAATCATAAAGAAGAATCCAATCCCTAAAATAATCATCCCTAAACTCATTTTAACAGGAGTACTAATTTTCGCTCCAAATTTAGAAGCAAAGAACCAAGCGAAAATTGGAGCTAGAGCAACAATCAAAATTGGATTGAAAGATTGGAAGAATGTTGTTGGAATTTCCCATCCACCAACATGACGATCAATATATTTATCAGTATATAGGGTTAATGAAGAACCTGCTTGTTCAAAACCAGCCCAGAAAAAGATAACAAAGAAAGTTAAAATAAAAATTACTGCTAAACGTTGTCTTTCGATTTTCTTCATAAAAGGATCAACTACCTCATTCGCTTTAGTTACTTTATCTGCAGCTTTTTCTTCTTTAGATTTAACAGCTGGTTTTAAACCAATTTCTAATAAATATTTCTTAGAAAATAGATTGAAGAAAATCTGACCTAAGCCCATTCCAATTGCAGCAGCTAAAAAACCATATTTATAACCATACTGCAAAATAATCTCTTTTCCGTCAGGACCTTTACCTGTAACAGCAAACCAATCATCCGCCAACATACCAATAACCAATGGTGCTAACAAAGCCCCTAAATTGATACCCATATAAAAAATGGAAAAAGCCCCATCTTTCCTAGGATCTCCTTCTCTATATAACTGACCTACAATAGTAGAAATATTCGGCTTAAAGAAACCGTTCCCAATAACAAGTAACACTAAACCAATAGCTAGTCCCACATGTGTATTCATAAAAAACAAAGCTAATTGGCCAACAAACATGGTAATACCACCAATTGTAATCGCTAAACGTTGACCTAAGAATCTATCTGCGATTAAACCTCCAAATAGAGGTGTAAAATATACAAATCCTGTAAAGAATCCGTATATCAAAGACGCATCTTCACTTGGAATATTCAACCCATTCTCAGTCCATAATTTAGTCATATAAAGTATAAGAATACCCCTCATTCCATAGTAACTAAAACGCTCCCACATTTCTGTGAAAAACAACAAAAACAATCCTTTTGGATGACCAAAAATAGTTCCTTGTGCCTCAATTCTTGTAATTAAATCGTTCTTTGAATCCATTATTAAATTTTAATTTTGAGACGTGAAAGTAGGAAATAAATTTTAATTAATATCTTTCCCTTGATAAATAACTTTTTATGTTAATAAATATACATACACATCACGCTCGAAATAGTCAATATGAAATTATACAAAGTGACAAGCTAGAAGTAGACCACCCTTTTTCTTTCGGACTATTACACCAACCCTATCCTGAAGCATCTAAAACAGTAGAGTCAATTGATCAGATATACCGTCATAAAAACTGCCTAGCAGTAGGAGAAATTGGGCTAGATAAAAATTCAACTATTAATTTAGATACCCAAATACAAACCTTTAAAAAACAATTATTTGCATCTGAAAAATATAAACTCCCTGTAATACTACATTGCGTAAAAAGTTGGAATGAAATTCTTCAAATTAAACAAGCAACAACCCCAAGTCAAACATGGATATTTCATGGTTTTCGAAAAACAAATTTATTGACATCTGTATTAGAATGTGGCGTACATATAAGTATCGGGACAGCCGTAATTTGGGACGAAAAACTGCAAGAGCAAGTTAAAAAAATCCCAATAAACCGTTTGTTTTTAGAAACCGACAATGACACAAATTATACGATTGAAAACGTCTATCAGAAGATAGCTTTGATAAAAAATATATCTTTACAAGCATTAAAAGACCAGGTGTATACAAACACGAAAAACACTTTTCAAAAATGGGAAATTGGCTAGAAAGAACGGAACTTATCTTAGGAGAAGATAAAATAAATCAATTAAAAAACGCACACGTACTCATCGTTGGACTTGGAGGAATTGGCTCTTACGCTGGAGAATTTATTGCAAGAGCAGGAGTTGGAACGATGACAATCATCGATGGAGATGTTTTTGATATAACAAACAAAAACAGACAATTAACAGCTCTTGATTCAACCATCGATAGAAACAAAGCGGTAGTACTTGCGGAGCGCATCAAAGACATTAATCCAGAAATACACATAAACATTATTGAGGAGTTTGTGTTACCTGAACGCGTTTGGAAAATACTAGAAGAATATAAACCAGACTACGTAATGGATTGTATTGACTCTGTAACACCAAAAATCGAATGGATAAAAGCCTGTTTACGCTTAAAAATCAAGATTATTTCACATTTAGGCGCGGGAGGAAAATTGGATCCATCTCAAGTAAAAGTAGCCAAACTTGAAGTCGCTAACAACTGCAAATTAGGTCGATACATCAAAAAGCGACTACGTCGTGAAGGAGTAAACTTTAAACGCGTAAAAGCAGTATTTTCAACAGAAGTTCAAATCAAAGAATCTTTAAAAATGACTAACGGACTGAACTACAAACGTTCATTTTACGGAACAGTTAGTTACATGCCTGGGCTTTTTGGACTGCATGGTGCTGCAGAGGTGATAAAGTATTTAAGCAGGGATGTGATAGAGGGATGATAGATTTAAAGATTACAGATTGGAAGATTACAGATTGAAAGATTGCAGATAGGAAGATTACAGATTGGAAGATTGCAGATTGAAAGATTGCAGATAGGAAGATTTGAAGAGTTAAAAGGGAGGGATTTTGGAATATTAAATATATTTAAAGTAATAGTTTTATTAAATTAATTTAAATATTTAAATATAAATAAGTTAAAAAAATTAAATTACAATTAAAAAATTAATTAAAACTAAATAACTAGTATGAATATCAAGTTTATTGCTAACCGTTTAATAATTGTATTCTACTTGTTTTTGATCGCTTGTAGTGAGACAGAAGCGCCAACAAAATTAGGTGCATTAGCATCTATTGAGGCAGGGGAAGACAATAGTTACGCCAACATATATAGCGTAAGCACGAAGCATTTGCATTTAGATCTCGATGTAAACTTTGAAAATAAATCCATTTATGGTATTGCAAGACACGAAATAGAAAACAATCATGCGGATACTGCTATTTTTGACATAAAAGGTTTACAAATTCAGAAAGTAACTTTAGGGGCAAAAGGAAAAGAAAAAAACACTAGCTATATTATTGGTATTGAAGACTCTATAAATGGTGCACCTTTAAGTGTTTTAATCACTCCAAAAACTCGTTTTATCAATATTTATTACCAAACTACGGATCAAACTACAAGTTTACATTGGAATAATGAGAAAATAAAATCAATATTTTCAAAGGATTCTATTCAAAAAGACACGTTAGTTGAATCAAGTACTACTCCTAGTTATGTATACACCTTACCTGGTGAGCAATTTATTCGTAATTGGATACCATTACAAGATATTGGTTATCGTAAAATCAATTATTCCGCTACCGTTAGAGTTCCTGAAGGTCTATTACCACTTATGGGTACCATTAATCCAACTAAAAAGAATGACAGTAGTACCTATCATTTTTCCAGCGTTACCCCTGTTTCGATTTATGACATTGGCTTAACTATCGGGAATTTTAAACATAAAAAGCTGTCCGACAAAATCGGGATTTATTTCATACAAAAAATCAACAAATCAATACTGAAAGAAACAAAAACCTTACCCGTAATTTTTAAAAACATAGAGAAAACGTATGGCAAATCACCTTGGCCCATAACTAATTTAATCGTTTTAGCTGATAGTTCACCATTCCACAATTATACGTATCCTTGCTTATATTTCATACACCCGAGTATATTTTCTAAATATGAGAACTCTACCTATGATCTTGAACAATTCTTATTAAATAATTGGCCGAGTACATTTTTCTCCAACAGTTGTAAAAACAATTTATCGCTTGAAACTGGAATAACCAACTACTATCTTAACCGCTTCGTTTTACAAAATTACGGCAAAGAACAGGCTGAACTAGCATCTAAATTATACATCAACACTTGTTTATTATCGGCACAAGAAGATTTTCCACGCCAATTTCTACCTGCAAATGTTTACACTAAAAACTGCAATGAAAAAAGCAGTACTCAAACAAAAGAAATTGCCTTCAAACAACTCAAAGGATATTTACTGATGAAGTCATTAGAAACAAGTCTAGGCACACTAAAACTAGACCGGTTTGTTCGAAAATACCTACTGGAAAACCAAACACATTCATTAACAGATTTCGAACGTGAATTAAATCACTATTTAGTTCAAGAAGAAGTAATTCGTTTCCCTTTAAAAACGTGGTTATACGGTAAAAAAATCCCTCCATTCACCTATAAAATAAGTTCAAAAAGGCATTTACAGATTCACGTTTTTATCAAATCATTTTTGAGCAATAAACGATTCTTTCGATTACGAAAAACCAAAGTAACCTTTACTCATTTCACCCAATTTGATTGGTTAACCTTTATTTCATTATTACCTGCAAAGACGGACGTTAAAAAGCTTTCACAACTCGACGCTCAATTTCATTTATCGTATCATCCGAACAAGAATATCCAATCTGCCTGGATTAAGTATGGTCTAAAAAATAATTATACAGGGATTAAATCTGTCTTGCAGGGTGTTTTAGCACGTTTTGGTGATAAAGTCTACAAATCATCATTCAAAATATAGACAAAACTCTCTTTAATACTACTCTTTCTGTATTTCTGTAATTTCGCAAAAAAAGGGTATCTCAATTTGATTGGACACCCTTTTTAGGAATTATTTTTGGAATATATCTTACTATTCGCCGAATTTTTCAATTACTTGCTGCGTTACTCCAGTATTAGAGAATCCTCCATCGTGGAATAAGTTTTGCATTGTTACATAACGCGTTAGGTCAGAGAACATAGAAACACAGTAATCCGCACAAGCTAAAGCCGAGGCATTACCTAGTGGAGACATTTGTTCTGAGAAGTTAATAAATTCATAGAATCCTTTAATTCCTTGACCTGCAGTCGTCATTGTTGGAGACTGAGAAATTGTGTTTACACGTACTTTTTTCTTGATACCATAGTGGTAACCAAATGAACGCGTAATAGACTCTAATAAAGATTTAGCATCCGCCATGTCGTTGTAATCCGGGAAAATACGTTGTGCAGCAATATAAGTCAATGCAACAACAGACCCCCATTCGTTTAACGCATCTAATTTATGAGCAGTTGCTAATGTTTTGTGTAAAGATATAGCAGAAACATCCATCGTTTGATTATAAAATTTATAATCATTTTCAGTATAATGCTTTCCTTTACGAACATTTGGCGACATACCAATAGAGTGAAGTACGAAATCTATTTTACCACCCAATATCTCTTGCGCTTTAACAAATAAATTTTCTAAATCTTCCACACTAGTTGCGTCTGCTGGAATAACAGTTGCTCCAGTCTTTTCAGCCAAATTATTAATTTCCCCCATACGCATAGCGATAGGTGCGTTAGTCAATACGAATTGAGCACCTTCTTCGTGCGCTCTTTCAGCAACTTTCCAAGCAATTGATTGTTCGTTCAATGCTCCGAAAATGATACCTCTTTTACCTTTTAATAAATTATTTGCCATTATATTTTCTTTGGTTACAAATATAGAAAGAAAAAACGTGTTATAACGCTATTTTTAGTCCGTCAAACGCAGGATAAACATTTGAAGGGCATAAAGCTTTAATTTCTTCGTGGGTCCCGAACAGATGAGAAATATGCGTTAAATATGCTTTTTCCGGTTTTACTTCCTCGATTAGTTTGAGTGCTTCAATTAGATTGAAATGTGAGATATGTTCTTGGATTCTTAATGCATTAACGATTAAAACTTTAACACCTTTTAATTTTTCTCGCTCCGATTCACTGATTGTTTTAGCATCTGTAATATATGCAAAATCTTTAATCCTATAAGCTATTACAGGCATTTTATAATGCATCACCTCGATAGGTTGTACTTCTAACCCGCCTGGCAAGGTAAACTTTTCATTTTGAATCGTATTTAACTGAATCAAAGGTACACCTGGATATTTATCTTCATCAAAGACATAATGAAATTCACGCTTTAAAGCTACCTCTACTCTTTTAGAGCAATAAACCTGCATATCCCGCTGTTCTTTGAAGTTAAACGCTCTAACATCGTCCAACCCACTTACGTGATCTTTATGCTCATGCGTAAATAAAACCGCACGTAATGTCTGTACGTTTTCGCGCAACATTTGGTATCGAAAATCAGGTCCGGAATCAATTACGTAGTTCTCACCATTGTAAGAAATTAAAATCGAGCACCTTAAACGTTTGTCTTTGGGGTTATTGGATGTACAAACCTTACAATTACAAGCAATTACAGGAACACCTTGGGATGTGCCTGAACCTAAAACTGTAATTTTTAATCCGTTTTCCATCCCTTACTCGCAGTTAGTTTTCAGTAATTTAATCAAAAATAGGATCCAACCAATAATCATTAACAAACCACCGATTGGAGTTAATGGTCCGAATATCATCCCAAGTTTCATTCCAATTAAATTTTGGAAAACCAAAGCATAGATCGATCCCGAAAAAATGATTACACCAATTACTAGAAGTCGGTAAATAATTTTTAGTGAAAAATTAAATTTGTGTGTTAATGCAACTAATGCTAACAAAGCAATTCCATGATATATTTGATACTTTACACCAACTTCATAGGACTCTAACTGTTCCGTTGACAATAATTTTTCTAGAGCATGGGCACCTAACGCACCAAATATAATCCCCAAGAGAATAAATAACGATGCTGTTATTAAGATTCTTTTATCTAAAACATTCATATTAATTCATTAGTGCTTTCGCGTTTTCCAGTGCAGCTTTATTGATATTATCTCCACTCATTAACCTTGCTATTTCCTCAATTCTTTCTTTTTCTGATAATTTCAATACTTGTGTCGTAGTAATATCCGAATCATGCGACTTGGTCACTTTTAAATGGTTTTGCCCTTTACCAGCTACTTGTGGAAGATGCGTAATAGCAAAAATCTGCATGTATTCCCCCATTTTATGCAGGATATTCCCAATTTTTTGCGCTACTTCACCAGATACTCCGGTGTCGATCTCGTCAAAAATTAAAGTTGGAAGTTGTTTTTTTGCTGAAATTAGGTACTGAAAAGCCAACATAACCCGTGACAACTCCCCTCCACTCGCCGCTCTCTCCACTGGCAAGGGTAAGATTCCTTTGTTTGGAGAAAACAATAATTTCATCTCTGTTAGGCCATTAGCTGAAAATTTATCCGTTTTCGTGAGATCAAAAACAATTTGTGTATGGGGTAATTTAAGCTCGGACAACAATTCAATTAATTGATTTTGAATACCTAATGCTTTACTCACTCTCACTTCATGTAAAAGTGTTGCTTGTAGGTTTAATTGGACCTCTAGCGCATTTAAACTATTTTTTAATTCACTAATTTCAGTTTCTAGTTCTTCTACAGAAAGTTGCGCATTCGATAAAGTTGCAAATATTCCGAGTAATTCACTTTGATCTAATACATTATGTTTTCTCAAAGCAGAATTAAACAAATCAAGCTTACTTGTAAGAAGTTCTTTTTGTGCTGGATTTACTTCTAAATCGTCTAGATTAGAAAAAGCTTCGTTCCCAATATCCGAAATCTCCAAATAAGACTCTCTAAATCTGCGGGTTAATTCATCCAATTGCGGATAAAGTCCCGCCAACTTATCTAATTTAGATTTTACTTGACCTAATTGATTGATCGCATTTGTGGCATCCCCCTCGTCTGTCAATTGATTAATCAATACCGAAAATCCAATTTTAATGTCTTCGCTATTTTCAATTGCTTTCAATTCTGATTCAACTTCTTGAAAATTCGTTGTAGTTAATTCTAATTTTTCTAATTCATCCACTTGAAATTTTACGTAATCCGCATTCAACAAGGCATTTTTCAAAGTTTCTTCCTTGTAATTTAGTTGAATTCTGGATTTTTTATACGCTAAAAACAAGCTATTGAATTCATTTTTAAGTTCTAATGTATCCCCTAAAACATCCAAAAGCTCCATTTGAAAATCAATATTCTTTAAATCGATGGTATGGTGTTGCGAATGAATATGAATCAACTTTTCTGCAAGATCCTTCAATATATTCAACTGAACTGGCGTATCATTAATGAAAGCGCGCGATTTACCTTGTGCAGAAATTTCTCTACGAATGATTGTTTCTTCGTTGAAATCAAGTTCATATTGGTTAAAAAACGTTTGTAAATCAAAATTTCGAATTTTAAAGACAGCTTCAACCACTGTTTTTTCTTCTTTATTTCGAATTACTGAATAATCTGCTCTCTCCCCTAAAATAAGATGTAAAGCACCCAATAAAATAGACTTACCCGAACCTGTTTCTCCAGTTATTACCGTAAATCCTTTCGAAAAATCTAAGGTTACTTTCTCAATAAGTGCAAAGTTTTGTATGTATAAAGAATTCAACATCAGTTAAGAATCTCTTGGTATTTGGATGAATTAACAGGATCTAATTTTTTCAGTAGGTTTACCAATTCCGTTTTTTCAGTCAATGTAGCGTCGTAGTATAGATTTTTAAGTTCTGCGGTTTTCGATTGAACAAATATCGTTACATTAATAGAGTTTGGACGAGTAGTAGCTATTTTACCCAACTTATTGAGTGCATTGTACATGTTTTTTCTTGCGACTTCTTTATTTTCATACAATTGATCCAATCCTTTTCGGTTGTATTCATAGTTACATTCACGAAGTGGTTCAAATAATTGATGCAATGTATTATCAATTAACCAATATCTATTTTTTTTAGAAGTTTCATTTGACATCCAACCTTTAATATTTGATGATTGGGCATTTGAGACGATTTGTTGGGCTTCAATAAAGTAGGGATTACCACCTTTTGATGACATTGAGTCATAATCAATACCCAAAATGTAATAAGCGTAAAAAGCCAATACCGAAGTAATGTTGTCTCTAAACTGATTAGGCGCGTAGATCAAAACCGAATTTCTAGTAAACGGAAAAGAAATATCCATGTCTACAAAATTGAATGCTGTTGTATTATAAGTGCTTTTATAAGCAGGTCTAGAGGATTGGATTTGCATTGTACCCTCGTAAACTCCTGTAGTAGGAATCGCGTTAATTTGAATTTGAATATTACAATTAATTCGTTCTTCTATGTTAAATTTATCTTTTGACCATTTTGTGTTATTCATAAACTCAAATACTGTTTGCTTCATTTGAGTTAGTATTTCTTGTTCGACTGATGAAACTTCGAGTTTAGCATCGTTAACTACGGTAACCTGACAGTTAAGTTCCTGGGAATTAGATAAAAATGAAATAAAAAAAATTGAAACTAATAAAACTAATTTTGCCATTGCAAGTTATTTGTTACATAAAGCTACGTAAAAAGGATTAAATACAACTGTAAGTTTTAGACTTTTTATTAAAATGAATTAGAAATAAAATCAACTAGATCTTTAGCTACTTCTTTTTTCGATTTTAATGGAAAATCTATTAGTTGAAAATCTTTAGACAAAACAGCTACTTTGTTTGTATCGTGACCAAAACCAGCCCCTTCATTTTCTAGTGTATTAACAACTATTGCATCTAGATTTTTGTTTAGCACCTTCTTTCTGGCATGTTCAATAGCATTATTTGTTTCTAAAGCAAATCCTACTAAATATTGACTGTTATTTTTGTGTTGACCAGCCCATGCTAAAATATCTGGGTTTTTCACTAAATTCAATATAATTTCTTCGTCTTTCTTTTTGATTTTTTGTTTTTCTCGATAAACAGGACGATAATCTGCTACTGCAGCAGAAAAAACTCCAATATTAGTATCTTTCCAATATAATTTAACTTGAACGAGCATTTCATCTGCAGATGTAATGTCAATTTTCTTAAGTCTAGGATGAATTATATTTAGCTTTGTAGGTCCAGTAATTAGTATTACTTCTGCGCCTCTCTTCAAAAACTCTTCAGCGATCGCATACCCCATTTTACCTGTTGAATGATTTCCAATAAAACGGACCGGATCAATATATTCGTAAGTAGGTCCTGCAGTCAATAAGATTTTTAGGCCTTTAAACGTGTCCCTAACATTAAAAAACTCTTTTAATTTAAGCGAGATATCTTCAGGCTCCATCATCCTTCCCTTCCCAATCAGTCCACTCGCAAGAAAACCTTCTTCCACTGGTAAAATTTGAACTCCAAAAGATGCCAGAGTAACTAAATTTTGATTTGTTGTAGGATGTGCATACATATCTAAGTCCATTGCAGGAGCAATCATAACCGGACATTTGACTGAAAGATATGTTGCAGATAAAAGATTATCACAATACCCTGTAGCTAATTTCGCAAGGGTATTTGCTGTCAAAGGCGCAATCAGAAAAACATCAGGCCACAATCCAAGATCCACATGGTTAGTCCATTTTCCATCTGTACGGTTCCAAAACTCAATATATACAGGATTTTCAGAAAGAGTGGCTATGGTTAAGGGACTTATAAAATCGCAAGAGGCAGGAGTCATTATACATTTGACTTCTGCCTCTTCTTTTTTAAGCAATCTAATAAGGAAAGCGATTTTATACGCTGCAATACCTCCAGTTATTCCTAAAAGTATCTTTTTGCCTTTCATGTTATTTTTTATCGTCGTCTTCGTACTTACGTACGTATACTTTATCTTCTAACATTTCTGACATAGCAATAGCTACTGGTTTTGGGAGCTTTTCGTAGTATTTAGAAATTTCAATTTGTTCACGATTTTCGAAAACCTCTTCTAAGTTATCTGTAGTTGAAGCAAACTCTTGTAATTTACTTGTCAACTCTTCTTTTAACTCAACAGAAATTTGGTTTGATCTTTTGGCCATTGCAACGATCGTCTCATACACGTTACCTGTTTTCTCTTCGAAATCAATTGTATTTCTAGTGATTGTTGAACGTTCAGAATTGGTGTTTTTGAAATTCATACTATGATTTATGTTAAAATTTAAATTAAACCCTTAATACAAGCTACCTATCAAGTCTTTCAACTCTTTAGCATGCTCAGAATTTGGAAATTCTAGTACAAATTTACTATATCTTTCCATTGTTTTGTCAATTCTTTCCTTTTTTTTGTCTTCAACACTATGTTTAGATAAATGATATGAGTTTTTCAAAAGAATTACCCATACATTTTCTCTATTATTAGATCTCGGAAAATCTTTCAAAAAAGTTTCTGAAGTAACAATTGCAGCCTTGTAATTTTCTGTTTTATCATAAATCTTCAACGCATCAAAATCTTTCATTTGCAATTTCAAACGCAGTTGATCCATCAAATAATTACACGTGTCAATTTTCTGAGATAGAGGAAACTTATAGATAAACAACTGTAATTCATTTAAGGCTGTTTCTGTTTCAGTTTGATCTAATGATGATTTAGGAGAGTTTTTCACAGCGCACAAAGCATATAAAAACGATGTTTCTTCTCTTTTTATACTGTTAGGAAACTTATCACCAAAAGACCCTAAATAATACTGAGCCGTATAAAAATCTGTTAATTTAAAATTGGCAATTCCAAGATTATAATATGACTCTTCGCCTTCCTTACTTTTAGGCATGCGTTGATATACCTGTTCTAATAAAGTAATTGACTTCAAATAATTTTCTTGATTATAAAGCTTAACTCCAAGTTCAAATTTTCGTTTATAATCATCATTTTTAACCACTCTTGCATATTCAGAACAAGAAGAAAGTATTAAACTTATAATAACAATTGAATAATGAAGTTTGCGCATCAAGATTTACTGATTATTTTACACGTAATGTAACACCTACTTCTAGCGATCTGTTTTGATTCAACCCGTTCAATTGACACAGTTGACTTATTGTCAAACCATTAACACTAGCTATTTTAAATAAATTATCCCCGCTACGAACTTTATAATATTTACGAGCGACTCTAACAGGTAATGTTTTTTGAGAAGCTTCGTTTTTGGATGCCACTGCTACACCAGCAAGGACTTCGGATGCTTCTACACTATTATCTATTTCTTCAAAATCTTCATCATCATGATCATGTCCAACTTCTTTTAAACGGGATGGAGTCGTTGAAGGGATTTTAGATTTAAATAAATCTCTATGAACCAATAAATTTTCGTCTTTCACATTTTTACTTGCAAAATCAATAATATATTCAGGATTAATAGGTATATCATAAAAACGCACTTCAAAATGTAAATGCGCTCCAAAAGAATGCCCTGTATTTCCCCCTAATCCGATAATATCTCCAGCTTTCACTTCTTGATTTGGTACAACTAACAATTTGCTTAAGTGTGCATAAAACGTCTCTAAACCGTTGTAATGACGAATTACAACTAAATTACCGTAGCCTCCTTTATTAAATTTAGCATATCGTACTTTTCCACTCCATGCAGCACCTACTAAATCTCCAGTTTTCAATGAGATATCTACACCTTGATGTGGACGACCATGCCTAGGGCCATAATGAGAAGTCATGTAGCCATCGAAAGGAATTTTAAACTCTTCGTTTAATGTATCTCCAACACACAACCAAAGCGTATCATTTACATTTGCAAAAGAGTTTCTTTTTTTAGCAGAAAAACATGTTTCTGTATCCCAAGTTTGAGAAAAATTTAACTTTGGATTTGATGAAACTTGTTTGTGTACTTCAAAATTTAAAATTCCATCAAAATTATTCTCCAAGGTGAAATCTTCTTCTGATTCAAAAACTAGATCATCTGAATTTCTTCTCCTCGTATTTTGAGTAAACGAAGTAAATGTAACAGACACTAAAACAAGTAAAAATAAATATTTCATAGCAATAATTTTAAGTCGGGACGAGAGGATTCGAACCTCCGATCTCGCGCCCCCCAGACGCGCACTTTAGCCGGGCTAAGCTACGTCCCGATAGCATAAGCGTTCCAAATATACATTTTATAAAGCTAATTTCAAAATGAAATTTACAATAAACGCTTTTATTACAAAACTTCAGCTACAAAAATATCGTAAAATAATTTTTCATTAGGCTTAACTATATCTAGTAAACCACTTGAACCATAGGCTTCGCTAGAAGGGATAAGAATCCATATCTTATCAGATCTCTTTACTCCTAACAATGTTTTCTTGAGTCCTGAAACAATACCATGATCTGAAAAACGCATTCGAAAGGGTACACCTCTTCTGTAACTCATATCATATTTCGGGTTTGATTTGGTGCCAACCATGTAATGAAAATCAATCGTGTTAGTTTCTAATGCTTTTTTAGTTTCTGATAAATTTTCTTCTAATAACCACACTTTTATACCATCTATGATTTTTGTGGGTTTGACTGTATTGATAATGTTTATTCGAATAATATTGTTTGCATTTGGAGGTATCAATCCTTTAATACCATATTTTCCTCTCGCTAATTTAGAAGGCAAGAACACCTCTACAAAATCTCCTATCCTTAGGTGTTTCAATGCGATATCCCACCCTTTTGTTTGTACACCATACCCTACTAAAAACGGTAATGATTGACGGTTTAATAATTCATTTCCATCAATCAAAGTTCCGTCCTCTAAAAAAACTTGATAATTAATATTAACTACATCTTCTTCTTTTATCTGATCACCTTTTCCGTGTTTAAACCATTTGATTTCTAATCCCTCTTGTAATTTTAATTCATTGACAATCTTTGTAGGATTCAGACTTTTATTCTTAGAATTTGTGTTTTTTAATTCAGAATGTATTACTTCTAGATTAGTCTTGTTTTTTTTTACCCCTTCACTTTTACATGCTATTAATAAAAAAACAGCTAAAATCGATCCAATAACTTTTTTCATAACTAAATTAATTATTTAATTTCAACAATTCAATTTCAATTACCAATGGAGTGATTGGGGGTATTTTATTATTATCCCCCGTAATTCCATGTGCTAAATGTGAAGGAATAATAAACACTGCCTTTTCCCCCACTTTCATTTTTTTCACTCCTTCTTGCACACCCGATTCTATATCCGTTTTGTCAATTTTAAAATACACAATTTCATCTTTAGGAGTTACATAACACGTATCACCATTTAAAAATGTTATTATATATTTAACCCCAGCTTCCATTCCTGTTTTAGCAGAATCTCCTTTAGTAGATTGATATATCCCGTAATACAATCCAGATCCAGTTTGTTGCATGTTTAGTATTTTTCGATGCTCCAAATACATGGCAATATTTAATTTTTCTTTTTGCGCAATACGTTGATTCATTTCAATCGATTTTTGCTTACTCCAATCGATTTCTTTTTTTTCTGTATTGGAATTACAGCTGAATAATACGATTATTAATAGAAAAAATATTGATTTCATGGATATTATTTTGTAGATGTTTGATTTTCGATATTATTGATTTTTGCAATAATCGTTTCACGATTATTTTAAAGGGGATGTGTTCTAGTAGAACATCCCTAAAGTTTTGTAAAATATTGGGGTGCGACATTTAAAAATAATTGGATGGCATCTTCGATTTTACCATCGTAACGTCCTCCCGAGGCATTGGCGTGACCTCCGCCTTGGAAATATTTCCCAGCCATTTCATTCACTGGATTTTCTTTCCCTTTAGAACGGAAGGAAATTTTAATAAATCCACCTTCTGCTTCCACAAACAAAACTGCTGCTCGCATTCCAAAAATAGACAATGCAGTATTTACCAATCCTTCTGTATCTCCTTTTTTATGATTAAAACGATGTAATTCATCTAAAGTCAAACAAATATATGCAATACGCATTTTTTGATCAACAACTAACTTATCAGAACAAGCATATCCTTTCAACCGCAGGCGGTCTAAGGTATTGGTATCGTGAATATTTTCATGGATTATCGCATGATTAAAACCTAAAGGTAAAATTCGTGAAATAATTTCATGTGTTCTCGGTTGTACAGAAGGAAAACGAAATGAGCCAGAATCTGTCATGATACCAAGATAAATCGCTGTACCGATTTCTGGCGTTAAGTGTTCGATCCATTCAGCACCCTCAATCACATCATACACTAATTGACACGTAGAACAAGACGTTGTATCCGAAAGCATCACATCCACATAATTTCCCGGATTTAAGTGATGGTCAATCATTACTTTTTTACATGAAGTCGCTCGTAATGCCTCCCCCATCGCTTCCCCCATACGGGATGGCTCGTTATAATCTAAAGAAAATATCAAGTCCGCATCATTCAATAGCTGACGCACTTCATTTTCTTTCGTTTCAAAATCTATAATATTATTAACATTTGGTACCCAAGCAAGGTATTCTGGAAATGGATCAGGATGACAAATAACAACCTGTTTCCCTATAGCTTTTAAAGTTAAATAAAGTGCTACTGAACTCCCTATTGAATCGCCGTCAGGAGATTTATGTGAAGTAATTACGATGTTTGATGATGATTCTACTAGTTGTTTGATTTGAGAGTACTGTATCATGTAAAGTTAGTTTGCCGAAGGATTTGAGAACCTGCAGAGCGATGAAAAAGTAAAATTTACGCAGGATTACAAATCCAGCGGAGCAACGTTATGAATGATGAATTAATTGTAAAATAGATTTCATTTCCTGATTGATTCTATTTGCAAGATTAGAAGAAACAGGTACTAAAGGTAATCTTAAATTTTGTTTCATTATTTCACGGTTTTCTAAAGCCACTTTCACACCACTAGGATTCCCTTCTTCGAAGAACATTTTAGTAATATTCAGTATTTCATTATGAATTGGTCTTGCTAACTCAAATTCTCCACGTAACGACGCGTTCACCATAGTTGAAAATTTTTCTGGTAAAGCATTAGCAACAACAGAGATTACTCCATCTGCACCACAAGCTATAAGTGGCATAGTGATAGCGTCATCGCCGGATAACACCAAAAACCCTGTTGGTTTACGATTGACAATATCCATGATTTGTTCGAAATTGCCTGATGCTTCTTTCACAGCAACGATATTTGGCAATTCTGCTAAACGTAACGTTGTGTCTGCTAACATGTTTGAACCTGTTCTACCAGGAACATTATATAAAATAATAGGCAATTTACTAGCTTCAGCTATCGCTTTAAAATGTTGGTAAATACCTTCTTGAGTAGGTTTGTTATAATACGGTGAAACAGAAAGTATTCCATCCACACCAGCAGGAACGTTAGCGATTGCTTTTGCAACTTCTAAGGTGTTATTTCCTCCTATTCCATAAACAATAGGTAAACGGCCAGCATTTTCTGAAATAACCGTTTGAAGAATTTCTTCTTTCTCTTCTTTACTTAAGGTAGGTGACTCTGCAGTTGTTCCCATTACCACTAAGAAATTAGTACCTCCTTGAATTTGTAATTGAACTAATTTGCGTAGTGCATCAAAATCTACGGATTTATCTGATTTGAATGGTGTAACTAGTGCTACACCGGAACCTTTGAAGTTGTTCATATTTCTGAAATTAGGTTGACCAAAGTTAGTTAAAATTAGTTGAAAATTGTTAATCAAATTAAACCATATAAAGCAAATAAGATTATTAGATTCTTAAGTTTATTTATTTAAAAAAATTTACAAACTCTTGCTCACTTAAAATTTTCACCCCAAGTTTTGTAGCTTTTTCGAGTTTTGCTGGCCCCATGTTTTCTCCTGCGACTACGTATGTTGTTTTAGCCGAAATTGAGCTGACATTTTTCCCTCCGTTGTCTTCGATGACTTTTTTTAATTCATCACGGGAGAAAGTTGAAAACACACCAGAAACCACAAAGTTCATTCCTTCAAATTTGTTGGAAAGAAACTCTTTTTTAACTCCTTGTAATTGAACCCCAGCTTTTTTTAGTTTTTCAATTAGTTGTTGGTGTAACTCATCTGAAAAATAACTTTGCACCGAAATTGCTATTCGTTCTCCAATTTCATCTACAGCTACAAGTTCGTCAAAAGAAGCTTGAGCAAGTAAATCAATATTCTCAAATTTAGCAGCTAATTTTTTCGCTACTGTTTCACCTACAAAACGTATTCCTAAAGCAAATAATACGCGTTCATAAGGAATTTGCTTAGATGCTTCTATACTTTGTAACAAATTATTTGCAGACTTATCTGCCATGCGATCTAAATTGACCACTTGATCAAAGGTCAGGGTATATAAATCTGCTACATTCTTCACTAAACCAGCCTGAAACAATTGATCTATCGTTTCTACTCCAAGTCCGTCAATATTCATACCTTTTCGAGCGATAAAATGCTCCATTCTACCTGTTACTTGCGGTGGACAAGCTTTTTCGTTTGGACAAAAGTGGTTTGATTCTCCTTCACGACGGACTAATTCAGTTTGACATTCCGGACAGTGCTTAATAAAATCAACTTTATGTGCATGTGCAGCACGTTTTTCTAAATTTACTCCAACGATTTTAGGAATGATTTCTCCCCCTTTCTCTACATACACTGAATCCCCAAGATATAAATCGTTTTTTTCTATCTGATCTGCATTATGAAGAGATGCACGACGTACCACTGTTCCACCAAGTTGCACTGCTTTTAAATTGGCAACAGGAGTAATTGAACCAGTTCTACCAACTTGAAAAACTACAGATTCTAATAACGTCTCAACACGTTCCGTTTTAAATTTATAGGCAATTGCCCAACGAGGTGATTTAGCCGTAAAACCAAGTTCTTGTTGCGCATCGTAATTATTCACTTTTAAAACTACCCCATCAATTTCAAAAGGGAGACTTTCACGTTGTTTATCCCAATATTCGATAAACTCCATGATTCCATCTATAGATTTTGTTTTAAGGATGTATTTTTCAGTAACGACCGGAATTTTAAAACCCCATTCTTTCGCTTTTAAGACGCTTTCATAATGGTTATTCAAAGGTAAATCTACCCCATAAATCCCATATAGGAAACAATCTAATCCACGAGAAGCGACAATTTTAGAATCTTGTTGTTTTAAAGTACCTGAAGCTAAGTTACGAGGATTTGCATATTCAGGCTCATCGTTTTCACGACGTTCTTCATTCATTTTATGAAAAGAATTAATTGGATAAAAAATCTCTCCACGAATCTCAAAATCAGTAGGAAAATCACCTTTTAATTGGAGAGGAATTGTTTTAATTGTTTTCACATTAGCGGTCACATCTTCACCAGAGTTACCATCCCCTCTCGTAACTGCTTTTACTAATTTCCCATTTTCATAGGAGATTCCTATTGCTACACCATCATACTTTAATTCGCAAACATATTCGATTTCAGTCTCAATACTTTTCTTAATACGAGTTTCCCATTCAATTATTTCTTCACGCGAATATGTATTCCCAAGAGACAACATTGGAAAACGATGTTTAATTGAAGTAAACTTCTTAGTGATATCACCACCAACTCGTTTTGTAGGACTAGTTTCAGAAACCAATTCTGGGAATTTTTTTTCCAGTTCTATCAGTTTATTCAATAGCATATCGAAATCATAATCCGAAATAGCTGGATTACTTTCCACGTAATATAAATGATTGTGGTGATTTAATTCGTTGGATAAACGTTCAATTTCAATTTGAGCTTCTTTGGTATTCATGATTTAATTTTTCTTTGCACGAAGCATTCTATATTTTCCTTGTAAATCTAGTTTTAACTCCACCTCATCAAAACCTAAAGATTCTATCAATTCTTTCGTTTGAGCTCCATAATCTTCGTGAATTTCAAAAAATAAATATCCAGTTGGTTTTAATAAAATAAATGCTTTTTCAGCTATTGATTTGTAAAAAATCAATGGATTTTCATCAGAAACAAAAAGTGCCATGTGGGGTTCGAAGTCTAAGACATTTTTATCCATCTGACTTTTATCTTTCAGTGGAATATAAGGAGGATTTGAAACGATTACATCTAAAGAATTCATTTCAAAATTATCCGAATCATTGACTAAAGCATTTTCTTCAATAAAAACAACTCCTTGATTTAATAGCATTGCATTTTTTTTTGCTAATGCAAGAGCTTCCTGACTTAAATCGGTAGCAAAAAGCTTACTATTTGTTAATTTACTCTTCAAAGCCAACGCGATACAACCAGTACCTGTGCAGATATCCAAAATCTTATGTGATTTTGATGAGTCGAGTGAATTAATCACCCAATCAACTAGTTCTTCGGTTTCAGGACGTGGAATCAAAGCACGTTCATCACAACGTATTGTCAAATCATAAAAAAAAGTTTCACCAATAATATACTGAAAGGGTTCGTGTTTAAAAAGTCGTTTCACTACCGAACGAAAAAAAAGTAAATCTGATTCAGATACACGAATATCTTTTTGAAGAATCAACTCTGTTTCTGAGAGTTTTAATCTTTTTTTCATAGACTCTTTGTAAAACATTAAAATTTCTCTTTCAGGAAACTGATGAATTAAACGTTCTAAAAAATAAGCTTTTACCGCTTCCGCAGTATTTTGAAGTACAAACATTCAATTAACGTTGTTTGATATAATAAGTATAACCGAAACCGATAGTTAGGTAAGAAGTATACCCCGCTATTCTACTTAATAAATTAATATTTTCAGAGCTTGAGGCAGGATTAGCAGATTTATCAAAACCTAACAACGTTGGAACAAAAGTGTATTTTTGAACACCATATCCAAGTACCCAACGATATGAAGATTGATCATCAGCTGTAATCACAAAACCTAATGAAGGTTCAATAAAATAAACATTTGCTGTAGGTAAAGATGATAATTTGTGATTATTATCAGTATCAAATATAAGCTGTGATTTACCTAGTTTAACACTAAAATCAACGCCATATCTATCTGTATAAAAGTTTTCATATCCAAAACGAAGATAACCACCCAAGGAATGAATCCCGCCAAGATTCTTAGGATCAGGAGTTAAAACATGATTTATCCAAAAGTAATTATAATTCATACCTACTCCAGCGGTAATTTTATTTTTAAATGAATAATGATAATATGGCGCGATATTTATTATACCTTGCATATAAGCACTAAAAGTTTTATTTCTAATCCCTACAGGTAAACCAACCTCCATACTTACAGAGTGTTGAGGTTTTATTCGAGCATAAGACTCAGCATCTTCTTCATCTTCTTCTCCAGTGCTTTTATCTTGAGAAAATCCATTGAATGGGAAAACAAATAAGCAAATTGAGATAAAAAAGATGTGAAAAAAATTATATTTTATCATAATACTAAGTCATAATTAAAATTGCATAGCCAAAATACAAAAAAATATGAATTATGCTTTTGAATTAAATTAAATTAATCAGTCAATTTCATTTTTTTTAAGAGAAATGAAGCATTCATATTTTGACAAATACCATTTTTGAGTTTATAATCAAAAGATAAATCACTTCCATAGATAATAGAATCGAAATGACCTGTAAAAAAAGCTTCGTTTTTTGATTCCAACTGACAAAGAGAAAGATCATGTGTAGCAATAATACCTTTAGCTCCTAGTTTTTGCATTTTCTCCATAAATAAATAGGAACCTTCCTCTTTGTCTTTACTATTTGTTCCTTTTAGTATCTCATCGAGTAATACGAAAACATATTTATCACTCTCAACAGCATCCATAATCATTCTCAAACGACTCAATTCAGCAAAAAAGTAAGAACTATTTTCAGAAAGATCATCGGAAGTTCGCATTGAGGTGTATAATTGCACGTTTGGGCATGAATATTCAGAAGCAAAAACTGGAAAACCTGCGTTTGCAAAAATCACCGCACACGCAACAGCTCTGAGGTAAGTGCTTTTCCCAGCCATGTTTGGTCCTGTGAGTATCATAAATTGTTTAGATGGAACTAATTGAAAATCATTCTCAATTGATTTAGCATGTGCTAACAGAGGATGAACCAATCCTTTCATAACCATCGAACGATTGTTAGTTTCAAGTGCATAGATAGTTTCAGGATAATTAAAACGCACAAAAGCAACTGAAGTCAAGGCCTCAAGGGTTGCTAAACCATTTTCCAGCCTAGTTACCTTACTTTTATTCTTATTCGTCCAATTTTCAAGTGCTATACGCTGAAAGATATCCCAACCTAAAAAGCAATTGAACACCATCCCTAGCAACATGTTATTCCTTGTATTAAAGCGATGAAGTATTTTTAATAGTTCATCCATTTCATTTCTAATATCCAACGGCTTATCCCCCAACATTTCTTCAATCCATTGTAGCTCAACAATAGTTGCATTCGACAACATTGGCAAGGAATTCATTTGATCTCTAATGACTTTTAATCGTTCTTCAATATTTGATAATTCGTTTGAAATTGCATTTGTTTTTTTTAATTCCTTACTAGCAGGAGCAAGCATTAATAGCATCAATATTGAAAATAGGCCACTAGAGATTAATTCTAAATTGAACAAAATCAATGCTCCGAAAGAAACGATTGGAATTAAGAATTTCGCTATTTTCAACCAAGGAGCGTTACTAAAATCACTAAAAGGAAGTGAGGACAACAATTTAGCTTTTCCAGTTCCTCTTGAATTTATTAATGCAACTGCACGAAAATGAATTGACCAAGAAATATTTTTTGAAAGTATATCTATGATATTACTCACCTCGTTTGCATTTTTATTTCCATCCAACAACATTGAAACCAAACGTTTTTCACCAAGATCACTTGTTGTACGATTTAAAAATGCAAAAACACCATTTTTATTGAATAAATCTAGATCGCTTGAAAATGGATGTTTAGCATTTACATACTTTTCCCCCGAATCAAAATCAGAGAAATCTCCATTAAGTACATTTAGCTCTGCATTACATAAATTTATCTTGGTTTTTACGATTTCATTTTCCGTTTTTAGATCGGTGTATTTCGCTACCATCACTAAAAAAAGCACTATCGAAACAACTAATACAGAAGAAAACATCAGTATGTGCCCAAAAGTAAAATATGCACCTAGTAATGTAATCAAGAAAACGAATAAACGTACTAGACGATAGTTTCTCAGTTTTCGTTCTAGTAACATTTTTTCAGATTCTAAAGAAGAAATATTACTTTGATAAAATTGACTTGCTCTCATAATCGATATTTAAAAAAGTAAAGGTATAAAAAGGGCGCCTCAAAATTGGGCGCCCATCTTATAAACAAAAATTTTTCTAGTCTTTTAAACACCGAACTGACAATCCATCATGTTTATCTCCATGTCCAGCATACAATCCAGATTCATTATAGCCGATTTCTCTTCCCCATGCACTAATTTGATCATTTTCATTTGAACTCCACCAGTAAGCATTTTTACCAATATTATTAAACGAACCATTTACACCATACATTCCTTTGGGCAATGCATGAAAACTACTGGCGTTTGTTGCTGCTTCATTTGGAGTTTCCCAATGTAAACGTGCTTTCATTTTGCCACCTGCAACTTCATTACCCCCTAAGAATTTAGCCAAAGTATCCCACTCGATACTCGAAGGTACGTGCCATCCCAAAGGACACAAACCTCTTGAATCCATTACAGCCATCCAATTATATAAAACACCATGTTTAGTATCGTTTTTGTAGAATACATAAGCACCATTGTTCCAAGCATTCCATACAGTTGAGTCTTGAATATGAGGGATTGGATTACCGTTTCTATACTTTGTCACTTTAAGATTATCCATCATCCATTCTTGCTTTCCAAGAATTACGGATTTATAGGCGTTACCATCGAGATCTGAAACCCCAGCTCCAGAGGTTTGTGCGGTAACAAATATAAATCCATTAAGTAAGAATAATAAAACAAAAAGTGATTTTTTCATATTTTCTAATTTTAAAGTCGCAATATTACTTAAAATTAAATTTGGTCACAAACTGTTAACAATTACTTAACGTAACGAAAACATCTAACAGCTAACCCATCTTCTTTAGTTGCAAAACCTTTATATACATTATCTTCATTTACACCTATTGCTCTACCAATCGCTTGTTTTTCATTTTGTTCGGTAGAACTCCACCAATATGCATGAATTCCAACATTTGATAATTTTCCTTTTTCAGTCACATAACCAATAGGATAAGCATTAAAGCCTGAAGCATTGAAATCATCAAAATCAAAATCATCCCAAATTCCTTTCATGTCAGATTTCATATCAATCGCAGCAATATCCTCCCCACCTAATTTATTTTCCATGTAAAACCAATCTTTATCAGAAGGAACATACCAACCTGTAGGGCAAATATTCCTAGAATCATTCACTACTTTCCATGAATAATACTTTCCTGAATATAAAGGATTTGGATTATCAATAATTAAATGTTCATCCTTTATTAAATCACCATTATTATAATGTAGTGTTTTTAAATTTTCAGTCATCCATTCTGATTTCCCAATTTTAATAATGTGATAAATATTATTATCAATATCTACAACTTCTTTTATTCGTTGAGATAATACTACATTTGTCATTATTGAAAAGACAAAAAATAGATTTAATTTATTTATGAGTGTTTTCATAGCTAAAAATATTAACATTAAATTAAACTTGTTAATTTAAATTTAACATTAAAATAACATTAATCCTAATTTATTTTGATTTTCATGAATAACAGCAAAGGAATTCTTTACATAATTGGCTCTGGACTCTGTTTTATGGTCGTGAATTTTTTTGTGAAGATTTTAGGTACACAAGAAGGTATCTCATTTTTACCTGTATATTCTAAATTTCCTACACATGAATTGGTATTATTTCGTTCCATCATTTCCTTTTCTATAAGTGCGTATTTACTTCGAAAAAGAAACATTTCCATTTTAGGAACCAATCGCAAAGGTTTGTTTGTACGAGGATTTTCAGGAATGATTGCTTTGACCTTGTTTTTCTATACGATTCACCACCTCCCTATCGCCATTGCTTCTACCCTACAATATCTAGCCCCTATTTTTACAATACTTCTTGCTTCCATCTTTTTAAAAGATCGAATCAGTATTGCACAATGGATTTGTATACTCATCGCTCTTATTGGCGTGTTTATTATTGGTCTGTCCAAAATTGAAGTTTCAAGTCTCGCTTCCAAAATTTCTTGGTCATGGATAATAATTGGGGTTATTTCTGCCGTATTTTCAGGAATTGCCTACATTTCTGTTGTACGACTCAAAGCAACCGAAACTCCTTTAAACATTGTCATCTATTTCCCAATGCTCTCCTTACCTGTTATGGGAATTTGGTCTTGTTTTGACTTTGTTATTCCTCAATACGAAGAATGGATTTATCTATTACTTTTAGGGGTTTTCACTCAAATCGCCCAAGTATTAATGACACGTGCTTTCATGACTGCTGATATTGGTATTGTGAGTCCTTTTCAATATTTAGGTTCGATTTACGCTTTACTAATTGGCTTTTATTTTTTTGACGAAAGTTTGCCTTTTCTTTCTATCTTAGGAATACTTTTCATCCTTTTGGGAGTATTGGTAAATATCTTTGTAAAACGTAAAACAACATGAAAAAGATAAACAAAGCAGATTTAGCAAAATTCGGAAACCTTGAACTCCTAGCAAAACAAGTAGTTGAAGGATTTATCACAGGACTTCACAAAAGCCCTTTTCATGGTTTTTCTGTTGAGTTTGCTGAGCATCGTTTGTATAATACGGGAGAATCTACGAAGCATATTGATTGGAAACTTTACGGTAAAACAGAGAAACTTTTCACTAAAAAACACGACGAAGAAACGAATTTACGTTGTCAGATCGTGATTGATTGTTCTAGTTCGATGTATTTTGGCAAACAGGAACACTTAAACAAACTTGAGTTCTCTATCCTTGCCGCAGCATCTTTTATCGAATTACTCAAAAAACAACGCGATGCAATTGGAATTTCTTTCTTCTCAAATACATTAGAAGTTCACTCCCTAGCAAAATCATCCATTGCGCACCAACATTATGTATACCAAGAACTAGAAAAGCGTTTACACAGTTATTCTGCCAAGGTGATGAGTCAAACGAATGCTATTTCTTGTATCCACGATATTGCAGAGATTACCCATAAACGTAGTTTGATTTTATTATTCACTGATTTATTGGATGATACGCGCAATGAAATTGAATTTATTGAGGCCTTACAACATTTACGTCATAACAAACACGAGGTCATTGTTTTTCATACGTTAGAAAAATCGAGTGAATTGGAACTCGAACTTGGAAATCGTCCGTTGCGGATGATAGACATGGAAACCGGGGAAGAAATGAAATTGCAACCTTCGGAAGTTAGGGCAAATTTTCAAGAACGTGCACGCACTTATTATAACGATATTAAATTAAAATGTGGTCAGTTGAATATTGACTTTGTAGAAATCGATATCGCGGAAGGGGTTGAGGTAGTCTTGCAGAAATATTTGATCAAGAGACAGAAGATGAGGTGAGAGTTGAGTGACGTGTAACGAGTGACGAGTAACGGATTACTGAAAACATTGCTGCTCCTATGTTTGTATTCACAAAGAATTATTATTTTAATGTAGTGAAAAAGGAATGGTGAGTTCACTTGCTGCTTAATAGCTTTTATAGCATATTCACGCGAAGAAACAGCCCCATTCCTTTTATTTCTTTGAGTTAGAACAGAAT
>CALPMT020000041.1 GCA_943324745.2 Chitinophaga pinensis
AGTTTCAAACTTTTCATGTAATCCTTGGAAATAATAATTACCTGTTCCTGTAAAATATCCATTCCCAGAAAAACCAGTCGAATCGATAGGGTAAAGTGCCTCAACTGTATTTTTTCCATCTTTCCAGTTGTCCAAATCTTTACAACCTATAACAGGTGCTTGCGCTACTGTTACTTTTACTGTATAACTCTTTTTAGTTGTTCCATCTTCTGCAGTAATATCATATACCTTATCTGTAGAAAAATCAATAGAAGTAACTCCACTTTGTTGAGCTGCCCCACCTATTTTTGCAATTGCTCCGTTAGATAACACGAAAGTTGCAACTTGAGTTAAAGAGGAACCACTTGGCAAAGTCAAGGTGATCACATTTCCTGAAATCACACCTTGGGTTAATCCTAAAGAGAAACTAGTAATATCGCATGCTGTACTTTTTACTGCCTGAGTAACATTTACAGTAACAATATACGTTTTCGTAGTCAAATCTTCCGCTGTTACAACATAAGTTACAGCATTTGTAAAATTGGTTGTATTTGCTCCTGTTGTTACAGTCGATTTTGGTGATGTCGTATAAACTGCAGATAAATTAGCCAACGATGTTCCTGAAGGCAATGTCAAGGTAATTGTATTCCCCGAAATTACACCTGGTACTCCATTAATGGAATAAGTCAAGAAATCTTTATCAGAACTTTTGGGTGCTTGTGTTCCTGAAACCACTATCTCATCAGCCACAAACGAACATTGGTTAGCATCTACAATGGTTGGTTTATAAGTTCCAGGTGTTACATTAATAGAATTGGTAGTTGCAGACGAATTTGTCCAAGAATAAGTGTATGGAGAAAATCCACCTTTTACATTAACGATAGCTTTTCCATCTGCATTATTACCTGTAGCATTCTGAGAAGAAGAAGTAGCAACTAAACTACTACTGACTAAAAATTGAGTTGTAAATGAATTAACATTCGTTTTAGCATTATATGAAATTAAATATTCATATATCTTGACAGTATCATTTACATCATTTAAATATGTTTTAGAAACTGAATAATCTGCAGTCACATGATCTATTTGATCTGCAGTTTTATCATTCGCAAAAGAAACATAATGATAATAATTTTTATCAGCTTTAGTATACCCTAAATATTTTTGATAAAAAGCATTTATATTGAACAGTGGGTTTGTGATTAAATCTTTACTAGAACCTGTTATTTTTACAGTTTTATTTGTGCCTAAACATTTATTATCAATTGTAGGATTAGAATCCCAAGTATATTCAACTATAGGATAGGAAAGTACATCTGTTTCATAAGCTTTATTATCTGTGCTATTCCAATAAATATAATCTTGAAACTTTTGTGGATTCCCAGTTGTTGGTACGTTGTAAATACCTAAAGTACCTCCATCATAACCATAAGTAAATGTTTTTGCTGTTATAGTTGTAGTTGTTACCGTCTGTTTTTTATTAATTAAAAAAACACCATTTCCTGTTTGTTTAATAATTTTTGTGTCAGCTAAAACACCATTGCCAGAAATGATTTGCCCTACTGTAAATCCGATATCTTTATAAGATGTAGCTGTCAGAACGGAATCTTTTATAGAGGCGGTCGCAGATGTTGTATTACCATATTTACCATTTGTATAGACCTGAATAGAATCAACTCCGTTTGTAACAGGTGATATTTGAAAAATAAAAGTATCTACTGCAAAAACATCTGATACTAAATTAAAATAAATTAGACTTGGATTTCCTGCTCCTACTGATTTAGTTACCTCACCTAATGTTTCCACTTTACCTCCTTTTGTTTTTTTACCATAAAAAGTAACTTTTACATTAGATGAAGTTGTATTTAAAGCTTTCATAACTACACCAACACCTTTTATTTTAACTGGTGTTAATGATATGTATTTTTGATACATAGACAAATAATCAGTCCCTGTATACGGTTTAGAGGCTGGATAACCTTTTAAAGTGAAAGGAGCATAAAAATTAGTGTTTGTTAACCAATTCTTTGGCGCACCTGAAGTCCTCTTAAAGTCCATTAATTTTAGGGTGTCTAATATAGTTTTACTACCTCTATGTTGTGTTTTTTTCACTTCAGATAAACTTACAGATTGATCAAGTAAAAACTCATCATTTTTAAATGGTGAATTTTTAAGTTCTGATGGAGTTTCTACTGAAGAAAAACTTCGTTTTTTCTCAAGTTTTGGAATAAATTCCGATGTATTCTTCTGCCCTAAAACAGAGAAATTAAATGCCACAAACAAAGTTACGACCAACAACAATACAATTTTCTTCATAAAAATGTAAATTAATTTTACTTATTAGATGTACAAATATAAGTAAACAAAAACAAATGTCTTAGGTTGCTTATCTGCTAGTCACTAGTTTATTAACAATTCATAAAGGATTTATTAACAAGAACGATAAAATTTCAAAGAATCATTCAGAAAAAAAGCTTGGAAATACTGAATAATAAATTAGTTTTGCAAACTTTTTCAGGTGAAAAATTGAATGATTTTCGCTCCAAAAACAAACAAAATCAACTAAAAAATGCTTAAAAACAAGCTTTTTCATTCTTTTTTACTTCCATTATTGGTGTTATTCGGACTAATTTTTTGTTCCTTTATACCTAATGCTAAACTTTTTGGATATGAATTGAAAAAAGTAGATGTTTTTAGCGATATCAAAGTTGAAAAATCAAAACACACTATTCAAAAACCTTTAATCAAAAAAGAATTTCTGGATACCTGCCCAAAGGGTACAATTTGTTTTGAAGATTATTCTCCCAAAAAAAATGCATTAAACGATATTTTCGAAGCGCTTAAAGACATTCACGATAATAAAAGTAAAACACGTATCGCTTTTTTTGGAGATTCTTTCATTGAAGGGGATATACTAACTGCTGAAGTTCGCAAATTGTTGCAAAATCGTTTTGGTGGTGGAGGTGTTGGATTTGTTCCTATTACTTCTGAAATTGCTGGCTTTAGACAAACTATATTCCATCGTTTCAAACAATTTAATACTTACAACATCATCAATAATGGTAAATCAAACATTCCATTCGCTGCCGCTGGTTATTGTTCCTATGCCCTACCAGGGAATCTAGTAACTTACTCTGGTGTAAACTCAAATAAAAGACTAAAGCGTTTTAACAATATTCGCGTTTTTTACGAAACAACAAACAAAGAACTCATCAACTACGCGTTTGGAAATAAAACCATGAACTTCCAAACAATAGCATCAAACAAAATTGAAGCGCAAAACTTGCCAAATGTTAGAACTAATCAAATTTCTTTTGTTTTCCCAGCTGGTCAGCACTTAAAATTATATGGAATTTCAGTGGAAGATAGTTCAGGAGTTGTTGTAGATAACTTCGGAATGAAGAGTAACTCTGGTGTTGCTCTAGCAAACATTTCTGACAAACGACATAGACAGTTTGATTCACTTCAAAACTATAAATTGATTGTTCTACAATACGGTTTAAATGTAGTAGGACCAACAACAAACAATCTAGAATGGTATATTCGATCCATGACTAGGATGGTAAAAAAAATGAAAAGAAATTATCCGAATGCAAGCATCTTATTACTAAGTGTATCTGATCGAGGAACACGTCAAAATGGAAAATACCAAACAATGAATACGATTCCATTAATGATTGAAGCACAACGCAAAATTGCTAAAAATGCTGGAGTAGCTTTTTGGGATATGTTTGAAGCAATGGGAGGTCAAAACACGATAGTAAAATACGTAATGGGTTCTCCTCCACTTGCCAATAAAGACTTCACCCATTTAACATTTAAAGGTGGTGAAAAAATCGCTGGTATCTTTACAAATACCTTGTTATACGAATACAAAAAATACAATGATAAACAAGCACATCTGCGTGCTATGGGTAACTCTTCTCATTAGCTTTTACATTGATTCACAAGATACTTTAGTTTATAACATACCTAAAGTTTACAACTTTGAAAACATTCAAGGAGATACAATAACGAACGCTCAATTTACTGTTTCTTTTCTTGAAAAGCTTTATACTCAAAAACATAAAAACAATCAAAAAATCAACATTTTACATATAGGAGACTCGCACCTACAAGCGGATTATATCACACACACATCAAGAGTTTCCCTTCAAAAAATATTTGGTAATGCAGGAAGAGGATTTGTATCACCTTTAAAAATTTCAAAATCCAATGAGCCATTTAATTACCAAACTAAAAGTCCGAACAATTGGAAAAGCAACCGCTGTGTTTCCTCCAAAATATATCAACCCATCGGCCTTGGAGGCATGTCAATTAAAACAGAAGATTCAAATGCTGTAATTCAACTAAAAACTTACAATACGGATAGTATGGATTATTCTTTTAATAAGGTTTATATATATCATACCAAAGGTGACTCTACATTTACAATTCAAATTTCAGATAGCTCATCAAATCTATTAATTCCAAATAAACAATCAGAACAACCTTATAGATCAACTTTTTCAATCTCTAAAAACACTTCAATCGTTAAGATTTCCACCTTAAAAACGGATACAATTCAAAAAAGCTTCACCTTTTTTGGTGCTGTTTTAGAAAATGAAAATTCAGGTATACTCTATCATTGTGTCGGTATTAATGGAGCTAAATACAAAGATTATTACAAAACCGCTGACTTTTGTAATCAAACATCCAGCCTATCCCCTGATGTAATCTTAATTTCATTAGGTACAAATGAATCTTTTCAAAAGAACTTCAACTCTGATAAATTTTATAACGAGATTGACACTTTAGTAACTAAATTAAGTATTGCAAATCCTAACAAACCAATAATTTTAACTACACCCGCAAACTCTTTTTACTATCACCAAATTAATAACAACCTTCCTTTAATAAGTCAAACGATAATACAATATGCCTCCGATAAAAATCTTGCGTATTGGGATTTATTTTCAATTACTGGAGGTGAAAACAGTGCAGTTTTATGGAAAAAAGCTAATTTATTAAGTAAAGATGGTATCCATTATTCAAAAGATGGATATATTCACCAAGGTAATTTACTTACCAAAGCAATTATCAACGCATATAACAAATATGTATCAATTCGACATTAATAAAATTTGGAATCAATTCCTATATAATCCAGAAGAACCGCTAATTTTTAGTTCTGGTATATTTCTTTTTTTGTTCTCAGCTTTTATGCTCGTGTATTTTAGCCTACACAAACATCATCGAGCAAAAACAACTTTTGTCACGCTGTTTTCTTTATACTTCTACTATAAATCTAGCGGTTTATATTTTATGATATTAATCGGTTCAACCGTTGTTGATTACACATTAGCAAATTTTATCTACAAACAAAAAAATCAACTTTATAAGAATATTATCTTAATAATTAGTGTTGTTCTAAACCTAGGATTGTTAGCTTACTTTAAGTATACGAATTTTTTCTATGAAATCTTCTGTAATTTAACCCATTATCAATTTAAACCAATGGATATCTTCCTACCTGTTGGTGTGTCATTTTTTACGTTCCAATCATTAAGCTATACATTTGATATTTATCGAGGTACACTTAAACCAGTTAAAAATGTATTGGATTATGCTTTTTTCGTCTCGTTTTTTCCACAATTAGTTGCCGGACCTATTGTTCGTGCTTCAGATTTTATACCACAATTATTCAAACCCGTAAGTGTAACCAAAGATATGATTGGGAAAGCTGTTTTTCTAATTGGAAGTGGATTAATTAAAAAGGCAGTCATAGCTGATTATATCAGTGTGAATTTTGTTGATCGTATTTTTGACAATCCTACACTTTATTCAGGACTAGAAAATTTGGCAGGTGTTTATGGTTATGCGCTTCAAATTTATTGTGATTTCTCAGGATATTCTGATATGGCAATTGGTATTGCCTTATTGATGGGATTCCACTTTAATATCAATTTCGACTCTTCCTATCAATCTATAAATATTACAGAATTCTGGAGAAGATGGCATATTTCATTATCCACTTGGTTAAAAGATTATGTCTATATCACGATGGGTGGAAATAAAAAAGGGAAAATACGAACTTACCTAAATTTGTTTCTAACCATGTTAATTGGAGGATTATGGCATGGTGCTGGATTCCGTTTTATTATTTGGGGAGCAATGCACGGTATTGCCCTAATTTTTCATAAAGGATGGATGCTTGTTTTTCCTCCAAAAAATGAAAATCTTAAATTTAGTTGGTTAACAAAGAGTTTAAGTTGGTTAATCACCTTTCATTTCATTTGTTTTTGTTGGATTTTCTTCCGTGCCGAAAACATGAAAGTAGCAACTCAAGTGTTAACACAAATTAGTTTTCACTTTAAACCTGAAATATTTTTCGAATTTATTAATGGATATAAAACGGTATTAGCAGTTGCTTTTTTTGGTTATTTTATTCACTTTACACCTAAAAAATGGGAGTCGTTCATCGAAAACACAGTTATTAGATCTCCACTTGTTATAAAAACCATTTATTTAATTTTTATCATTCTAATTGTAACACAATTCAAATCGGCTGAAATACAACCATTTATATACTTCCAGTTTTAATTATAAAATACAAGCCAATCATTTTTTAAAAATATTTTATCCCTTTGTATTCCTTAAAACATTTTTTTGTTAATTTCGGAATAGAATAAACTACAAATAAACTAAAACATCAAGAGTTAAAACTCTACTTTAAAACAACTTATGACGAACATTTTTGTTGCCAGATTAGATTACGGCGTTACTCAAGAGGAGTTAAAAAGTGCTTTTGAGCAATATGGTCAAGTAAACAAAGTTTCACTTGCCATTGACAAAGAAACAGGTAAATCAAAGGGATTTGCTTTCATTGAAATGAGAGAAGAAACTGAAGCTGTTGCTGCAATTAAAGCTTTAGACGGTCAGACAATGCATGGTCGTCAAATAGCAGTGAAACAAGCAGAAGATCGTTCTAATGGTGCTCCTAAAAGAGATTTCAATAATAACAGCAACGACCGAAAACCATTCGTTAGAGAGAATAGAGAACCTAGGGATAGCACTTCTTCTCCTTTTAAAAAAAGAGAGGATGATGACGATGAACCATCTACAACTCCTGAAGTTTTTATTCCTAAACCTACCATTAATAAAGTAGTAGAAAAAAAGAAAGATCCAATCATGAAAAAAATTGAAGATCGACCAAAAGCGAATAAAATGCAAGCCTATAAAAAAAGTGGCAAACAAAATCGCTTTTTTCTTGATGAAGATGATGATTATTAAACAATATTAAAGTCCTTTTTAGGACTTTTTTTTTTGACAAAAATAACATACAATGAACAATAAAAAATATGCACTTGGTATTGACATAGGAGGAACGAATATTGCAATTGGATTAATAGATACGAAAGGCACTGTACTTTTTGAAAAAAGTGTCCCTACAAAATCTTTCGAAAACCCTCAAGATTTTATTGATTATTTATTTATTGAACCAAACATCCAAAATAACCTATACAATATTAAAGGAATTGGAATCGGCGCACCAAATGGCAACCATTTCAATGGAACAATTGACTACGCACCTAACCTTCTATGGAAAGGATGTATACCGCTTAGAGCTATGTTTGAAGAAAAGTTTAAGTTACCTACTATTTTGACTAATGATGCAAATGCTGCAGCGGTTGGTGAAAAATTATTTGGTTGTGCAAAAGACATAAAAAACTTTGTTACAATTACATTAGGAACCGGATTAGGTAGTGGGATTTTCATAAATGACACGATCGTTTATGGGGAGAATGGTTATGCAGGTGAGTTTGGTCACATTCGCGTTATTCCAAATGGAAGACTTTGTAAATGCGGTAGATTAGGTTGTCTTGAAACGTATGCATCTTCAACGGGAGTTGTAAGATCCTACGAAGAATTAAGTTCAACAAACAAAGCAAAATCAACTCTAAACTTAATTAATCCATTGTCAGCTAAAGAAATATTTTCAGCTGCTGAAAAAGGCGATCTATTCGCAAATGAAATAATAGATTATACAGCTCAAATACTAGGTCAATCATTAGCAGATTTTTGTGCGTTTTCAGACCCAAAGGCCTTTATACTATTTGGAGGAATTGCTCAAAACGGTGAAAATTTTCGTAAAAAAGTGAGTGATGTAATGGAAAAAAATCTATTAACAATATTCCAAGGCAAAGTAGAAATTAAAATTTCAACACTACATGATAAAAATGCTGCTATATTAGGGAATGCCGCAAGTGTATTTTTGTTAAATAAATAAAATTGTTAAAAAGATTATTCACTCATTAAGAATTAATAATCGATTATTATATTAATTTTAGCCCCTATAACTATTTAATAATTTAGCCCTTTCATTAGGAAAACAAAAAACTAATTGATTATGAGAAAAATGAAACTTTTTGTACTTGTTACTGTGCTTTGTACGAGTTTGTTTTCAAGAGCAGACGAAGGTATGTGGCTTCCATTTATGCTTGGAAGAAACTTTGAAGACATGAAAAAACATGGACTTAAATTGACACAAGAACAAATTTATTCAATAAACCATTCTTCATTAAAAGATGCTGTTATCTCTTTTGGAGGTTTTTGTACAGGAGAAGTAATCTCTAAAAAAGGATTAGTTCTAACAAATCACCATTGTGGTTATGACGCAATCGCGGATGCATCAACTCCTGAAAAAAATTATTTAGATAAAGGTTTTTGGGCTAAAAATAATTCTGAAGAAATAGCTGTACCTGGTTTAACTGCAACTTTCATTGTACGTATTGAGGATGTAACTTCACTAATTCAAAAAGAATTAAATGAGTCAATGACTGCTGAACAACGTGCTGCTAAGATTTCTGAAATAGCTAAAGTACTTGAGAAAGAAGCTACTGAAGGAACTCATTACGAAGCTTTTATTAAAGACTTTTATTCTGGAAATGAATTCTATTTATTTGTAAAAGAAACATTCAATGATGTTCGTTTGGTAGGAACACCACCACAATCTTCTGGTAAATTTGGTGGAGACACAGACAATTGGATGTGGCCTCGTCATACTGCTGATTTTTCTATGTTTAGAATTTATGCTGGTGCTGATAATAAACCTGCAGGATTTAATGCTACTAATGTACCCTACACTCCTAAACATAGTTTACCTATTTCTTTAGATGGAATCAAAAAGAATGATTATGCAATGGTTATGGGTTACCCTGGAAGAACTAATCGTTTCTTAACATCATTTGGTGTAGAACAAGCAATAAAATTAGAGCAACCTAAAATCGTTGATATCCGTGCAAAAAAACTTCAAATTATGAAGAAATACATGGATCAAAATGTCAAAATTCGCTTGAATTACTCTTCTAAATATGCACAAGTTGCTAACTACTGGAAATACTTTATTGGACAAACTGCTCAATTAAAAAACAATAAAGTTGCAGATAAGAAAAGGGACATTGAAAACAATTTCAATGCTTTCACTAAAGGCGAAGCTGAATACGCAAATGTACTCGCTGATATTGAAGATTCTTACAGAGCTACCAATTCTGTGATTTTCACGAAAGTCTATTATGGAGAATTCTTAAACCAAGTCGACATCAATTCAAATGTATTAATCTACAAAAACATCGCATCTCTAGAAGCTGCAGGGAAAAAAGATCAAGCAGCTCAATTGCAAAAAGTAGCTAAAGATCGTTGGAAAGAATTTTTCAAAAACAACAACTTAGATATTGAATTAGAAACTTTATCGGAAGTTTATAAAATGTACCTAAAAGACATTCCTAACGCTCAAAAAGGAGCTTTAGCAAAAATGTTAAATGAAAAAGGAATTAAAAAAATTGATAAATACTTAGCTAAAATCACCAAAAAATCAATCTTCACAAACAAAGAAAGATATTTAGAATTCGCTAAAGAATTTTCATTGAAAAAATTGTTAAAAGACCCACTTTTTGTATTAGTTTCAGATATTGACGATGCATTTATGGCAACTATGAGCAAGAAAGCAATTAAAGAAGCTCAAGTAAAAATACAACGTGCGAATAGACTATTCGTAAAAGGTGTAAGAACAATGGATTTAAATAAATTTTATGCACCAAATGCTAACTCAACATTAAGAGTAACCTACGGAAATGTATTGCCATACGCTCCAAAAGATGCAGCTTTCTATGACTATCAAACTACATTAAATGGAGTTATGGAAAAAGAAGATCCTTCTGTTTCAGAATTTAACGTTGATCCTGTAATGAAAGAATTATGGAAAAACAAAGATTACGGAAGATACGCGAATAATAAAGGAGACTTGACTGTTAACTTTTTAACTAACAATGATATTACTGGGGGTAACTCTGGTTCACCATGTATGAATGCAAATGGAGAATTAATTGGAGTTGCATTTGATGGTAACTGGGAAGCTATGTCAGGTGATATTTATTTTGAACCAAACATTCAACGTACAATTGTTTGTGATATTCGTTACGTATTATGGATTATTGACAAATGCTATGGTGCTCAAAACTTAATTGACGAAATGGATATTAAGAAATCTGCAACATCAGGAATTGAAACATCAGAAGGCTCTGAAAACGGAATTAACGAGTCTAGTTCAGCTTCAAATAGTGGAAAAAAAATGAGTTCATTACCATGTCCAATAACTGCTGCGGAATTAGGATTAAAAGATGTTCAATTTGAAGTTGGTCAATCTACAATATCAAATGCAAATACAAATCTTGATAAAGTTGTTGAAATCATGAAATCAAATCCAAAATTCATTTTGGAAATTGAAGGACATGCAGACCAAACTGGTGATGTTTGTAAAAATTTAATCTTATCAGAAAAAAGAGCTAAATCTGTTGAGAAATATGTAGTTAATAAGGGTGTTAATGTATCTCGTATTAAAGTTAAAGGTTTTGGATCCGCTCAACCAAAAGATGAAAACAAAACAAAAGATGGAAGAGCTCACAATAGAAGAGTATCTTTTATGTTTAAGTAAATACAACCTATCTATACTTAGAGGCTGTTTCAAAAGAGACAGCCTCTTTTGTTTTTTATGACATTTATCCTATTTTTTCAATTTTACAATTCTTAAATTCGTGTTATAAACTGTATATCATGTTAAAATCAATAATTATAATCTTTATTTTAATAACAATCTGTAGTTGTGGGCATGCTCCCCTATCAACGAAAGTTATCGAAAGGAAAATAAACGAAACGGTATACGCTTCTGGTAATATAGAAAGTAGTAATCAGTATCAATTGGTTTCATTGGTGAGTGGATACATTCAAAACATAAAAATTGAAGAAGGAGATCAAGTTAATAAAGGACAGGTATTGGTTGTACTTGCAAATGATGGAGGTCTTATCGCTTTAAAAAGTGCTGAGTTGAATCGTAATTTTTCAGATATAAAGCAAAATAAAAACAAGATTAAAGAATTAAAATCCTCAATCAATACAGCAAAGTTAAAATGGAAAAATGACTCTATTCAATTAAATCGTAAAAAAATATTAGTTGAAAACAAAGTGATTTCTGAAAATGATTTCGAAAATTTTGAAGTAATGACATTGAGTTCAAAATCAAATTACACATCACAACTACTTCAACTTGAAGATTTACAAAAACAACTCAAGTTGAACGATGAATTAGGTAAAAAAAATTACGATCTATCTAATAAACAAGTTAAAGATTTTAACATCAAAAGCGAAATAGATGGCGTTGTATTTACAATTTTAAAGAAAGAAGGAGAAATGGTAAATTCTCAGGCACCTATCGCTATAATCGGAAGTAATAATGACTATATATTAAAATTACAGGTGGATGAATACGATATTACAAAAATAAAACTTGGACAATTGATTAAAGTTAAATTAGACAGTTACAAAGGTCAAGTATTTGAAGCCAAAGTTTCTAAAATTTCATTATATATGAATGAAAAAACAAAAACATTTACCATAGAAGGAAGGTTCATAAATCAACCTAAAACCCTTTATCCAAATTTAACTTTAGAAGCAAACATTATTATTAAATCAAACCCAAAAGCTTTATTGATATCACGTGAATACTTATTTAATGATAAATACGTGTTTCTAAAAAATGGATCTAAGAAGAGAGTTGGAACAGGCATAATGGATCTAAAATATGTAGAAATTAAAAATGGTTTACAACGTGGTGATGAAATAATAATTCCAAATGAAAATTAATCTAGGATTTCAAATAGCAAAATCATTATTATTAGCACGATGGAAACAAACGTTAGTAGCAGCTATTGGGGTGACATTTAGTATAACTATGTTCATTACCTTATTAGGATTTATGAATGGCTTAAATGAATTACTAGATGGATTGATATTAAATAGAACTCCTCACATTAGACTTTTCAATGAAATCAAACCTTCTTTAGACCAACCTATTAATTTTCATAATGACACAACAGAAGAATACAATTTCATACACTCAATCAAACCAAATGGTGGTCGACTTAGTATCTACAATGCGATTCCGATTATTTCGAAATTAAAATCAGATAAGAATGTTTTAGGGATTTCCCCTAAATTATCAGCACAAGTTTTTTATAATGTAGGAGAAACTGATCTAAATGGTGTAATTAACGGGATTAATGTAGTTGATGAACAAAAACTATTTGCTTTTGACACCTATGTAACAGAAGGAAATAGTAATAATTTAAACAAAGTACCAAATAGCATTATTCTAGGAAAAGGAGCTGCTAATAAAATGTTAGCGAATATTGGTGATTTAATTCAAGTAACAACAAGTAAAGGAGAAAGGGTGAAATTAAAAGTTATTGGCTTTTTCCAATCAGGGATACAAGACATTGATAAAATTCAAAGCTATTGTTCGGTTGAAACCACTCAAAAATTATTAGGGGTTACAAGTAATTATATCACCGACATACAAATTAAACTCAATGATTTAACAAAAGCTCCAGAATTATCCATGTATTACAGTAAACTTTTTGATGTTGAAGCCATTGACATACAAACTGCAAATTCTCAATTTGAAACTGGTAGTTCAATTAGAACATTAATTTCCTATGCAGTTGGAATCACATTATTAATTGTAGCTGGATTTGGGATTTACAACATTCTTAACATGATGATCTATGAAAAAATGGATTCAATTGCAATCTTAAAAGCAACAGGTTTTTCAGGTAAAGATGTCAAAAAAATATTTATAACAATCGCGCTTTCTATAGGCATATTCGGAGGTTTTTTCGGATTAGTGTTTGGTTTTGGATTAACCTCTGTAATAGATCAAATCCCTTTCAATACGGCGGCACTTCCAACAATAAAAACCTATCCAGTTTCTTACAATCCATTTTATTATATGATAGGTGGAATATTTTCAATAGCCACAACTTACTTAGCAGGTTTGTTTCCTGCAAGAAAAGCAAGTAAAATTGACCCTGTAATTATAATTCGAGGAAAATGATTATACCAAGTCTTGAAGCAAAACTAATTCAAAAAGAATTTCACGATCCGGTAACTATTCAGGTTCTCAAGGATATCAATTTTAAAATTGATAAAGGCGAATTTGTATCATTAACTGGTAAATCAGGTTGTGGTAAGTCTACCCTACTTTATATACTCTCAACAATGGACACCGATTATAGCGGTGAATTGTTTATAGATGGGGTCTCCATGAAAAACAAAACGGAGAATGAACTAGCTAAAGTTAGAAACGAGAAAATTGGCTTTGTTTTTCAGTTTCACTACTTACTTAATGAATTTTCAGTTTTGAAAAACGTGATGCTTCCTGGTTTAAAATTAAACAAATTTTCAGAACAGGAAATTGAACATCGGGCAATGGAAAAATTAAGAGTACTAGGAATTGAGCAAGAAGCATTAAAACTTCCGAATCAATTATCAGGCGGACAAAAACAACGTGTTGCAATAGCTCGTTCATTGATAAATGATCCACTAATTATTATGGGAGATGAGCCGACAGGAAATTTAGATAAAAAAAACAGTGTTATAGTTTTTGATATTTTCAAAGAATTAGCTCATAGCTTTAAACAAACTCTACTTATTGTTACCCATGACCAAGAGTTTGCTGCTAATTGTGACAGAATCATCGAAATGGAAGACGGTAAAATCATTTCCACTTAACATAAATGTTAATTTTGTTCATTTAAAAATAATCTAAATATTACATAAATATTAATCAAAATGGGAAGTTAATAATTCAATAACCTTATTTTTGTAACTGATAAATAAAAAAATTAAATAAAATGAGTCACGCTTTAGGAAATCATATTCTTGTTGAATTTATGGGTTGCGATCCACACATTATGAATGATGTAGCAAACATCGAACGCGACATGGTTGGGGCTGCACAAAAAGCAGGTGCAACAGTTATCAATTCAACATTTCACCACTTTTCTCCTTATGGTGTATCAGGAGTTGTTGTAATCCAAGAAAGCCATTTAGCGATTCATACTTGGCCAGAATATGGTTATGCTGCTGTAGATTTATTTACGTGTGGAGAAATGGATGCATGGATTTCTTTTGACTTCTTAAAAGAATGTTTTGGTGCTAAAAATTACTCTGCTTTAGAAATGAAAAGAGGTTCCGTGAATTTGTTGACTCGCAATGATTTCGATATTACTTCTATGCGTGAAAAAGCATCTGAACGTTCAAATCCAGAGATGTATACACGTAACGTTTGGTTCACAGATAAAGATGAAAGTCAAGCACTTTCATTACGTTTTACGGGTGAAGTGTTTTACGATGTACAATCTCCTTTTCAACGTGTAAGAATAATAGAATCATATAAATATGGAATGATGTTGGCATTAGACGATATGGTTATGACGACTATCAAGGATGAATTCCATTACCACGAAATGATTTCACACCCAGCTATGTTTACTCATGGAAATGCAAAAAACATATTAGTTATCGGAGGTGGTGATGGAGGTACTATTCGTGAAATTCTTCGTCACGAAGGCGTTGAAAAAGTTACTATGGTAGAAATTGATGGTGAAGTAATTAAAGCCTGTAAAGAATTTTTACCAACGATAGCATCTGCTTTTGATCATCCAAAACTGGATTTGAAAGTAGACGACGGAATTGCTTTTATTAAAGATGCTTCCGCAAACTCCTATGATTTGATTATCGTTGATGGTTCTGATCCTGTAGGACCGGCAGAAGGTTTATTCTCTGTTTCTTTTTATAACAATTGTTATAATGCATTAAAAGAAGGTGGAATTTTAGTTGCACAGGGTGAATCTCCAAAATTCAATGAAAAATCATTTTCTGAATTAAATCATACATTACAAGATATTTTCGGGGAGAAAAATGCTCCTGTTTCTTTATTTTATGTACCAACTTACCCAACGGGTATGTGGAGTTTCCAATATGGATTAAAAGGTGCTGTACATCCAAAATCAGTAGATAAAGAAAGTGAAATTGAGAACTTTGTTACAACTCAAGGATTGCGTTATTATAATTCAGATATTCATACAGGAAGTTTTGCTACACCAAATTTTGTTAAATCACTATTAAAAAAATAATGAGTGAAAATTTTGATCCAAACGGTGTAGGAATCGCGAATGGGAATATTTTTGGTTTTCCTGTAACTCAAGAAGAAGCAAATATTGTTATAACCCCTATTCCTTGGGATGCTACTGCTTCTTATGGTAAGGGAACTAGTGAAGGACCTCAAGCAATTTTGGATGCTTCTACTCAACTTGATTTTTATCATTTTCAATTAGATAAGGCTTGGCAAACAAAAGTTTTCATGTCTTCTATTTCTAAAGAATGGAAAAAAATAAATGATGATTTATGTATTCGTGGAATGGAATACATTCGTTTTTTAGAAGAAGGTGGAACTATAAATAATGCTACTGAATTTTCATTGTTACTTCAAGAAATGCATGAAGCGCAAACTGCTTTAAAAGAAAACCTAAAAGAAAAGGCGATTGTATTAATAAACAATGGTCAAATTCCTGCTGTTTTAGGTGGCGAACATTCTACTCCACTAGGTTTGATTGAGGCATTTGATAGTCAAAATAAACCTTTTGGAATTCTTCAAATTGATGCGCATGCTGATTTAAGAGATGCTTATGAAGGATTTGAGCAATCTCATGCTTCTATCATGTTTAATGCAGTAAAGAATTGTAAAAATTTAGAAAAGCTTGTTCAAGTTGGAATTAGAGATGTTGCCCAAAGTGAAATCGATTTGATTAATGAATCTGCTAAAATCACTACATTTTTTGACTGGAGTATTAAACAAGCACTATTTGAAGGACGAACTTGGAAATCTATCGTAGATGACATTATTAAAGAACTTCCACAACGTGTTTACATTTCCTTCGACATAGATGGGTTAAAACCATATTTATGCCCGAATACTGGAACCCCTGTTTCAGGAGGATTCGAATTAGAAGAAATAAATTATTTATTTTTTAGTTTAATTGAAGCTGGCAAAGAGATTATTGGTTTTGATTTAAACGAAGTTGGTACAGATAGCGCGAGTGATTGGGATGCAAATGTTGGTGCTAGAGCTTTGTGGAACCTAGTATGTGTAACTGAAAAAAGTAGAAGAATTCACGCTTTAAACTTGTAATAATGGTACGTTTACTTAGAATAATATGCGTAATTTCTATCGCTACATTATTAACAATATCTTTATTACTTGTAAATAAAATAATTAATATATTTGATTGGATTACTTTTTCAAAAATCACTTTTAGTGTTCTATTATATTCTTTAATTTATTTACTATTAGACAATAAAAGAACATCTCTGGTGGGGAAAATTAGCCAAATATCTACTTTTATTGGTTTGTCAATATTAGTACTATCAATTTTTTTCACTTCTTTTAATGTGTATTGGAACATCGCTTTTGGATTGTTCATTTTAAGTTTTATTTTAATATTATTTAGTAGAATTTCGGAAAAGAATAATTCTTTAAAATACTTTTTTTACAGTGCTTTTAATATTCCCTTAGGTATTATTCTTAGTGTAGAAAATACATTGTTTTATGTCTTTGCTGGAATTATTCTTACGCTTCTTAGTGTTACTTCAATTTTTTATCAACTAAAAAAATAATAATTAGAATACACTCGGTGGCTTTCTCAATTCTAATTTAGCATCTTGTAACAATGTAGCATTTGAATATAATCTAAACAAGAAACTTTTGTTTGATCCAATTGGTGTTACCCAAAAAGATAAATTCCAGCAATGTAAATTTCTCGTTATAGTAAAGTTACAATTGGTAATTTTGTTCGTTTTAAAATCATAATTTGACATACCAGATATTTTCCATCGCTTTGTAAAACTTACATCTCCTGTCATAGAAAGCGTTTGAACAGAAGTATGATTCAAAGGATTTGAAACAGTTTTATTTGTATTTGTTTGGATAGAATAAACGTGTGTAAAATTAAATTTCCATGGAATTTCAAAGTCTAAAAATCTTTCTGGATACAAGGTGAAATATTGTATGTCTGAATTGTAAATATTAGTGAAAGCTTCTTTATTTTCATTGATTTTTCTTCTTCCTGCAGTTGTGGTTAATGTCCATGTGGTATTAATACTTGAATTTAACAAACGACCTAACTGTTGACCTTGTTGATATGCAAATTCCTTTTTAGTTTTCCCTGTAAGATCGTCCCAAGCATAAGGACTTAAAACTGAATTTGCAACTACACTAATAAAGCTCCATGGACTAAAACGTAGATTAAGTGAAATGTTTGATAACTTCATAGAATCGGCTAAGAAATTATAATTACCGCCCAATGAAAATGCATCAATAATTTTTGTCTTTTTGAATCCAGAAATGGTGTCTTTGGCTGACTTTGTTTTTAATTCAAATGTATTCATAAAATCAAATGAGATAAGACTTGCTGTGTTAGCACTACTTTGTCTATACAATGAATTTTCAAAAACGGAATAGGTAACCAATTTATTATTCCCATCAAGATAATTCGCTTGATACAATTGATTCTTAGGGATATACGAATACCCAAAACTTGGAGTCAAAATATGGCGTAATAAAGATTTGCTTTTCCCAACAAATCGAAAATAAGTATATAATTGAGAAGTTGCTCTTATTGAAAAATTTACATCTTGGAATGACCCTTGCTTTTGAATGGTTGAACTTACTGACTTTTTGGTAAGCGTATCGAATCTTGCTACTGTTTGTTGAAAGTTGTATGAATTCGAATAATTAATTGAGGGTGTTAACGTCCAAGTGTTACCAAGAATTTTGATAGATGAGGTTACAGTAACAGCTTGGTTAAAACCATTTAAAAATTTATTTTTAATACCATTGAAATCTTTATTTCGAATTAATGAATCAGAAAAAGTAGATATGTTCTTTCCATCAAAACGATAAGACATATTGATTTTATCAAACCAACGTTCACTGCCTATCCTATTTTTAAATAACACTTTGCTTGGGGTAAATCGAGTTACATTCAATGAAACTATTGGTGAAGTAATATCAATGACTTTAGATGTGGTATTTTGAGAACTACTTAATTTAACACCTAATGTAATGGGCTTATTAGGAAAAGTACGACTGATATTGATATCAGATTTCATCGTATTCGTGAAATAATTTGGATTGATTGGATTTACTGTGTTTTTATTATTGTTATCTGATACAAAATTTACATTTGAACTTACATTCCAGTAGGGATTTGATTTTGAATCTTTTGAATGCTGCCAATTTATGCTAAATTTATCCCCTAACTTTTTATGTGGAAAGGTTTGATAATTTTGTTGATAAAGAAGATTCAAACGACCATTATATTTATACTTAATCTTATATTCAGTGTTATTTGACAACAACCAACTCCCACTAGTATAAATATTTGCCAAAAAAGTTGTATGAAGGCTATCGTTTACAGGTAGATAATACCCTAAATCTGTAATTCCCATCCCAAAAATAGATGTAGGAACAAATTTCGGAACTAAAATTCCCGCTTTACCTTTCTTAATGTCTTTAGGCTTTGATTGTGGTATCACTAAAAATGGTAATCCTAAAGGCAAAGAAATTTCCCTTAAATAGACATTCATTTTTTTAGAGACAATTTTTTTATTCGGTATTAATACTGCTTTGGATAAGTGGAAATGAAAATGAGGTTCTCTCAAGTCGCACGTGGTAAACATACCATCTCTAAAGTGAACCTCTTCAGAAGGATGTCTTTTAGCAACAGCCATTTGCAAATACATTTCCTCTTGTTTTACTGCAGCTTCTTGAATATAACCTTTTTTTGATTTTAAATTAAAACGTATTGTACCTGCTCTAAATTCTTCTCCATTTTGAATAATAAGTGGCTCCCCCACCCTTGATTTATCAGGCATTAACTTGTAGGTAGCATACACCTCTTCATTTGCCATATCAAACATAATGTAATAAGCAGAAAGTTTTACATCATTATATGTTAGTTTAGCATCTCCATATAAGTGTATTTTTTTGTTTTTTAAATCATTATAAATAGAATCCTTTGCTGTATACTTCCCAATACTTTGAATCGATTTATCTTCACTGTAAACAGTATCTTTTTGAGAATAAACATGCAAGGAAACAAAGTTTATTAACAATGAAACGAAGAAAATTTGATGTAAAGTCGAAAATTTCACGAATAGATATATCTAAATTTGTTATTTCAGTTTTTAGAATGATGCAAAACTATAAAAATACCAGTATTTTACCTCATAAATTGCCATATAACTTTCAGTTAATTGGTATAATTACATTCGTTGTACTAAACTCATTTTTTGGTTATGGGCAACGAAAAAATGAAAATGAAACTATAAAAACAGTGTGTATTGACGCAGGTCATGGAGGGAAAGATCCTGGCTGTCATGGCAGTTCAGCCAATGAAAAGACCGTTTGTTTACAGATGTCTTTATTATTAGGCCGCAAAATCAAAGAAGCTTTCCCTTCCATCAATGTTGTTTTCACAAGAGATACCGATGTTTTTGTAGAGTTGGACGATCGCGCAAAAATTGCTAATCGAAACAATGCAGATTTATTTATTTGTATTCATGCAAATTCAGCATCACCAGCTGCATTCGGAACAGAAACATTTGTGTTAGGACTTCATCGTGCAGCATCACAACAAAAAATTGCAGACAGAGAAAATAGCACAATTTTTTTAGAAGATGACAAAGGAGCGAAATACAAAGATTTCGATATGAGTCCAGATGCGATTATTGCTCGTCAGTTGCAACTTTCCATTTTCCTAGATCATTCAATAAATTTTGCTTCAAAATTACAAACAGAATTTAAAGAGATTGGTCGTTATAATCGCGGTGTAAAACAAGCAGGGTTTTTAGTTTTATATAAAACTACCATGCCATCGGTTTTGATTGAAACAGGTTTTTTAACAAATCCTTCAGATGAAAACTTCTTGAAAAATCCAGAATCACAAAACAAAATGGCAAGTGCTATGTTTGAAGCTTTTAAAAATTACAAATCAGACTTGGAAGGTATAGACGTCATTAAAAGTGATAAAAAATCAAGTGCAAATACAATTACTAGAAATTCAGAACAATCTATTGAATCCACATTCAGTTCAGATGAGACAACAAATTCAATAAAAAAAACATCAATTATTTTCAAAGTTCAGCTTGAAACTTCAGATAAAAAACTATCTTTAAACTCAAAAAAGTTCAACGGAATCAAGGCTGAAGAAGAAAAAGAAGGAGCTGTATACAAATACGTAAGTGGAAATTTTGAAAATGATTTTGATAGCGCGAATTCATTGAAAAATGAAATGAGAAATAAAGGTTTTTCAAATGCTTTTGTATATGTATTAGAAAATGGCATTCGTATACCTCTTGATCAAGGGATTAACAAAATTAAAAAGAAATAAATTTTGAAAATTAGTAAGGAAATAAAATTAGGAATTATCGCAATTTGTGCGATTGCATTGATAATTACTGGCGTTAATTTTCTTAAAGGAAGTAGTTTTTTTGGTGGAGATGACATTTATTATGGGTACTTCCCTAATTCGGGAGGTATTATGCCCGCAAGTTCAGTTGCTGTTAATGGCGTTGGTGTCGGCAAAGTTCTTTCTATTGAATATGTTCCAAATGAAACAATCGAACGGAAAGTGAAAGTAACTTTTAATATTCAAAATAAAGACATTAAAATCCCGAAAGGTTCTACTATACAAATAGGTTCATTAGACTTATTTAATAAAGCTGTTATTTTGTCGTTTTCGGATGATCTTAGCAAGGGATATTATCCTATTAAAAGTAAGTTTACAGGTACTGTGGCTTTGGATATGACTCAACAAGTTCAAGCTATGGCAGATCCTGTTTCGAAAAAATTACAACATTTGATGGGAAATATAGATCACATGGTAAATTCAATTACTGAATTATTCGATGAAAATAAAGGCACAAACGATATTCGTTCTAGTTTAACAGAAGCTAAACTTGCTATTAAACGATTTGGAGATTTATCTTTAGAGATGAATGACTTGGTTAGAGAAGAAAAAATAAAATTAAGTGAGATTCTTCAAAATGTTGCAAACATCACTAGAAACTTAGATAAAAGTAATATAGAAATTTCATCCATTCTTGGTAATGCACACTCTTTTACTGACGACTTAGTTAAATCAAATTTTAAAGAAATTATTTCTGGAGCACATAAAACAATTTCATCCATTAATAAAGCATTAGAAGAAACTGACAATAATAGAGGTAATTTATCAAAGTTTTTAAAAGACGAAACCTTATATAATGAATTGGTTAATTCAAATAAAAAAATACAAATAATTCTAGATGATCTTCATGAACATCCGGAAAAATACATCAAATTATCTGTTTTTAGTCGAAGACCTAAAGGAGTTCAAATCACTAAAAAAGAAGAAGAAAAATTAAGAAAAATTTTAGACTCAATCCATTAACAATTATCTATGTCAATTATTATTTTTAGTATTTTATTTAGTGTAGCATTTTATTTTTTCATTAAAAATATCCTACAGGTACGTTCTAACATTTTATTAGGACAAAAAAAAGATATAAAGGATAATTCTTCCCAACGCTGGAAGACAATGTTAGTTATTGCTTTAGGGCAAAAGAAAATGTTTACTAGACCTATCCCTGCTCTCTTGCACCTATGCCTCTACGCTGCATTTATAATTACACAAATTGAATTATTAGAGATTTTTACGGATGGTTTTATAGGTTCTCACCGCTTCTTCCTACCCTATTTAGGTAGTTTCTACGTATTCATGATCAGCTTCATTGAGATTTTATCTGTCTTAGCATTAATTGCTACAATTATTTTTTTAGCACGAAGAAATTTGTTAAAACTACCACGTCTAAATATGAAAGAATTAGCAGGTTGGCCGAAAAATGATGCTAATTTAATCTTGATCATGGAAGTTGTTTTGGTAACATTTATTTTCACGATGAACGGTGCAGATGAAGCGATGCAAAATTTACAAGGTTCTTCCTATAATTTTGCAATTTCTTCTCATCTAGCAGGATTTGTATTTGGTGGATTTGACCTACATACCTTACATATATTCGAACAAATTGGTTGGTGGGGACATTTATTGATGGTATTTATATTTTTAAATTATTTACCTTACTCGAAACATTTCCACATTGTACTAGCATTTCCAAACACGTATTATTCCAATTTGGAACAAAAAGGAAAATTTTCAAACCTTGCATCCGTAACCGAAGAAGTGAAGAAAATGATGGATCCTTCCATTGATCCATTTGCTGCTACTGGTACTGAAAGTGAAGCGCCGCTTCGATTTGGCGCTAAAGATGTTACGGATTTGACCTGGAAAAATCTTTTGGATGCCTATACGTGTACAGAATGTGGTAGATGTACCTCTTCGTGTCCTGCAAACCAAACTGGTAAATTACTTTCTCCACGTAAAATCATGATGGATACGCGTGATCGTTTGGTGGAACTTGGGGAGGGAAAACGTAAAAATGGGAAAGAATATACCGACGGAAAAAGTTTGTTGGGTGATTACATTACCGAAGAAGAAATTTGGGCATGTACTTCTTGCAATGCTTGCGTACAAGAATGTCCGGTAAATATTGACCCTCTTTCTATTATTATTGACCTAAGACGTTATTTAGTAATGGAAGAATCTAAAATGCCGAGTGAATTAACAGGGATGTTGACTAACATTGAAAACAACGGTGCACCTTGGCAATTTTCACCCGCTGATAGAGGGAACTGGATGAATGAGTGACGAGAAAACAGTGACGAGTGATGAGTGACGAGTGACGGAATTAAGGGGATCAGTGAGGAGTGACGAGGGATGGAATAAGGGAGAGCAGTGATTAGTGACGGATAATAGCTATAAATAATTAAATTATAAATGATGGAACTAATTCCTTTAAATGAAAACGGACAGGCTTTGAGTCCTATTTTACCAGAAAATGTAAAAAATTATTTAATTGATATCGACGGTACTATTTGCGATGATATCCCGAACGAAGAACCTGAAAGGATGTTGACTGCAGCTGTATATCCAGAGGCATTAGTGACCTTAAACAAATGGTATGACGAAGGGCATATTATTACCTTTTTCACATCGCGAACAGAAGCACACCGAGCATATACCGAACGTTGGTTAGCGGAACATGGCTTTAAATACCATGGAATGGTAATGGGGAAACCGCGAGGTGGCAACTACCATTGGATTGATAACCACATGGTACGCGCAACGCAATACAAGGGTAAATTTACCGATCTTATCGAAAAACAAGTGACTATTCAAGTTTTTGAAAAATAATATGAGTACAGCATTTAAAGTATCTACGATGGCTGAAATGATGGCCAATGGTGAAACACCTGATATCTTATTTTGGGTGGGTTGTTCTGGAAGTTTTGACGACAGAGCAAAAAAAATAACGAAGGCTGTTGCTAAAATATTACACCATTGCAAGGTAAAATTTGCCGTACTAGGTGCAGAAGAAAGTTGTACTGGAGATCCAGCAAAACGTGCAGGAAATGAATTTACATTTCAGATGCAAGCAATGATGAATATCCAAGTATTGGATGGGTATGAAGTAAAGAAAATTGTAACTGCTTGTCCGCATTGCTTTAACACCCTTAAAAATGAATATCCGGAATTAGGTGGGAAATACGAGGTGATACATCATACCCAATTAATTCAAGATTTAATCAACCAAGGAAAACTTGCGTTGGAAGGAAGTCAAACCTATAAAGGAAAAAAAATCACCTTTCATGACCCATGTTATTTAGGGCGTGCGAACGATGTATACGAAGCGCCTAGGGTTTTGATTGAAAAATTAGACGCTGAATTAATTGAGATGAAACGTTGTAAAACAACAGGATTATGTTGTGGTGCAGGCGGTGCTCAAATGTTTAAAGAAGCGGAGAAAGGGAACAAGGAAATAAACATCGAACGCACAGAAGATGCATTAGAAACGAACGCTAGTATTATTGCTACCGGTTGTCCGTTTTGTAACACGATGATGACAGACGGTGTAAAGAATTTTAATAAAGAACACGAGATTCAAGTATTGGATGTCGCAGAACTTATCGCGAATGCAGCAGATTTATAAATTATTTGAAGGATTTTCCGACGAGAGTCGTGTTTGGTTGTATACCGCAAATCGTGCGATTACACCTACGGAAGCACATTTTGTACAAGAAAATTTAGAACACTTTGCATCCAGCTGGAAAGCGCATAGTACTCCTTTAAAAGCTAAAGCGTGCTTATTGCATGAATACACCATTGCGTTTGTGGTGGATCAATCAACTGCAAATGCTTCTGGATGTTCTGTAGATAGTTCTGTGCGCTTTGTGAAAGAACTTGGTAAACAACTGAACATCGACTTCTTTAACCGTTTAAACGTTGTTGTAGAAGATGCAAATGGAAACAGAACGCTACACGCCTACCGCAACCTTAAGGAATTAACACAAAGTACGTATTACAACCCTTTGGTGGATACCTTGAAAGCTTTAAAAACGAATTGGCGATCGGCAATTTGATACTAAAGCAAAACGTTTAAATTACTTATAGATTTTATCCAAAGTAAATTAATTGTATAAAAAAACACCCTCGAAAATTTAATTTCCGAGGGTGTTTTTTTTGATATGATCAAAATTTATAGGGTTTCATTTCAAAGTGTTTATTAATATTCTCTCGGAAAATCTTTGGTATACTCAAAAATTTTCAAAATAAGTTGATATACATCTTTAAAAACCGGTAAATCGTAGTATTATGCCATTTTTCAAAAATCGACCGCTTAGCTTACTTCGACTGGCTCAGCACAAGTCGCGGTATTAAACTAAAAATAGTTAAATAGTTAAATAGTTAAAAAGCCCTAACTGCGCGCACGAAGTAAGTATTGGTCTTATCGAGGTAGTAAGCATGACCACCGTCGAAGTTGAAGGTCCAAGCGTAGTCACCATTGGACTCCGAACTACTCCAATAGGCCGCCGAACCTAATTGTGTGGCTCCTGAAATTTGTGATAAAGATTTAACTACTGTGAAATAATTATTCCAAAGCATATTTAATTCTTGGATAGATGGCAAATACCAATCATTTTGTCCTCCACTTACTAAATCCAAACACAATTTAGCTGCACTGCTAGTATGCCCAGATTGAATTACGATAGCATTACTATTACTTAATCCATCCCAAGAACTTTTTGCTGTTTGTCCTATTCCAACATTTTGAATATTACTCCAAGCTTGAGCTGCACTTTGGTCTGTAGTTGCTACTACTAAACCATGCTCAGCGCCTAATTTATCCTTCCACAAATGAAAAATAACACCACCACCAAATTCTTCACCGATGTAATGCGAGAAACCACCATTTCCGCCACCTGCATTACCACCAACAATACTTTCAGCTGTTTTTGCATGAATAGCATACGGCACGCTCAACAATTGACTTGTAGTAGTTAAAGAATAACTTGTCCCACCTGCTAGATCTGTTTCTGTTTTTACAAAGTATGGGCCTTTTGACCAGTCAATACTTGCGAAAGCGGTAGAAGAAGCATCTTTTGTTCCGCCACCGATAGCGATGCTCACCAACCCATTGGTATTGGAAGTTGGTGTATGTGTTTCTACATATACTGCCTTTCCAGTTTCAGAACCTTGCAACAAACTGATTTTCATTCCAACTTTTTTGTTAGACACAAGGGCATTATCGGTCCCTCGCAATACTGCTTGGTAACTCAATTGCTGTGGCGCTTGTGCCCATAAACTTGCGGAGATTAATACCGCTGATAAAACTGTAAAAATTTTGTTCATACTTACTGATTTTTAATGATTTTAAACGTTTGTACTTTAATACCCTCGTTGTGTACTTCAACGAAAAAATTACTCTCATTTTTAAAAATAGTAAATAATTATTATATAAGCTAAACAACTGAAAAACAAATACAAATATTGCTCTTACAAGACTTTTCCAAACTACATATCGATTGAAGTGGTCATTACTATACTACAATATAGTTTAAAAAACTCTACCGCATAAATAAGGGTCATGACCAAAAGTTGGGGATGAATTTTTAAAATTAGTAATTTTGTTTTCAAAAAACGATTTTGACAATTGACTTAATAAAGTTATTTCTACCTGATTTTTTGGTAGATTATTTTGATTTCTTGCGTAGTGAAGAAAAAGCAGGAATTTTACATCTATATTTTGAAGAAAAGAACCTTCCGCCCATAGAATTTAATTCGCGTATACTTATTTCGAAAGGATTTCATCAGGAGATTACAGTTCAAGATTTTCCTTTACGAGGGAAACAAGTTTTTCTTCATATTAAACGTAGGCGCTGGACTGACAAAACCAATAATGAGATAGTTCAAAGAGATTGGAATTTAGTCGCAAAAGGAAGTAGGTTAACGGAAGAGTTTGCCACTTTTTTAAAAGAAATCGGTCGATTCTAAAGCTTATAGTTGTCAAACAATTGCTTCATTTTATGGCGTCAAGGGTAGAATTCTACACAGGCAATATAAAGACTATCAAAGTGATTTTAAAACTTGGACTCAACGAAAGCATTCCAAAGAATTTATTTTATTTCCGAACAATATTGGTAA
>CALPMT020000042.1 GCA_943324745.2 Chitinophaga pinensis
AGGGCTCAAAGGCACAGAGTAACACAAAGAAATACTTGGTTTGGCTCGGAGGTTCCCCGAGATATAACTTAGTATATATGTCTTAATCTTGGTGAACTTTGTGAAGTCTTGGTGGCTTTGTGTTAAAATGGAGTGAATTTTTAACACGAAGGGCTCAAAGGCACAGAGTAACACAAAGAAATACTTGGTTTGGCTCGGAGGTTCCCCGAGATATAACTTAGTATATATGTCTTAATCTTGGTGAACTTTGTGAAGTCTTGGTGGCTTTGTGTTAAAATTGAATTTACACCAACACATAGTTTCTACTTCATGACTTTATATTAATTTTGAAATCATGAAAATCAAGTTGATTTGTATTGGAAAAACAGGAAAAGACTTCCTTGTCGCGGGTGAGAAAGAATACCTTGACAGACTCAAGCATTATGTACAAATAGAACGAATCGAAATTCCAGACATCAAAAACGCTAAAAAAATAACTTTCCAACAAGTAAAAGATGCGGAAGGAAAAGAAATTTTGGCAAAAGCTGGAACTACAGACCGTATCTTTTTATTAGACGAACGAGGAAAAACCTACTCCTCCGTTTCTTTTTCGCAATTTATTCAAACGCAATTTAACCAAGGAGGTAAATCCATTGTGTTTGTTATAGGTGGTGCCTACGGATTTTCAGAAGAAGTTTATGCCAGAGCAAGCGGTAAACTATCACTCTCCACCATGACATTTTCTCACCAAATGATACGCATGATTTTTTTCGAACAAGTCTATCGCGCAATGACCATATTAAATAACGAACCCTATCACCATGAATAATGAACTAATTGTAGTTACCCCATTTCCCTTCATCGGAAAAGATGAGCGAGGAACTACTGCAGAAATTTTAGTAGATCGTCAAGGGAAAGCCTTGTCTATTTTCCGTAAAAAAGACACCGTGTTTGGAAATCATTACCATACCGGCTCTGTGGTAACTAAAAATCCTGAAATCTTCTGGTTATTACACGGAGAATTGAAATTTGAATACCGCCACATCGAAAACAAAGAATGGATTGTTGTGGATGCAGTTGCACCAGTAAAAATTGATATTTATCCAAATGTATTACACCGTGTGACTGCAATTACAGATGCGTATATGCTCGAGTTGAATAGCTTGCAAGAGCATATTGATGACACGAAGCGTAAAGATTAAATCTTGGTTAACTCAAAAAAACTGAATTATTTTTTTATTCTTCCACTCTTTTTATCAAATCCATAAGGACAATGTCTACAACCATTTTTACAACAGTAGCCTCGTTTTAGTAAATATTTTTCAGTAAAAACTTTATATCCCTCAGGAGTTAAATAATACTCATCAATATCAAGTTTACTTATCTTAGAAAACGCCGAATAATCTTCCCCCATGAGTTAACCGTGAACAGTTTCTGATTTACCATAATTTATGATGATAGAATCTTCAAAGTCAATCCATTCCTTCCATCGTTTTTCTACATCAACAGCTAGCGTGTATTTTCTTGCATAACCAAGAAACGTTGTATAATGACCAGCTTCGCTCGCCATTAAATCACGATAAAAAATTGCCAACTCTTCATCTTGAATATTATCAGATAACACTTTAAATCGTTCACAACTTCTAGCTTCGATCATAGCAGCAAATAACAAACGGTCAATTAACGCATCGTTTCGACTACCATCTTTTTTCATGAATTTAAATAATTCATTAACATAATCATCCTTACGTTCGCGACCTAATACATATCCCCTACGTTTCATTAGCTCGTGTACCTGTTGAAAATGTTCTACTTCTTCTTTAGCAATCGCTAATAAATCAGTTACTAAATCTTCTAATTCAGAATTATAAGCAACTAGAGAAATAGCATTAGATGCAGCCTTTTGTTCGCACCATGCATGATCCGTTAATAATTCTTCCAAATTAGATTCAGCGATATTTACCCAGCGTGGGTCGGTACGTAATTTTAATCCTAACATATAAGCGTGAATATATTCCTGCAAATTTACAAAAAAAGAATATGTTTTTGAGCTATTTTTGTTGTATGCAAGACTCATTTAAACACAAAGGACTCCGTAAACAACTCATCGAAGAATTACGTCAAAAAGGTATTACGAATGAGAAAGTATTAGAAGCTTTTAATGAAGTCCCGCGCCATTATTTTTTAGACTTAGCTTTTGAGAAACAAGCTTATTCTAACATGGCTTTCCAAATTGGTGCAGGACAAACAATTTCGCATCCATATACAGTTGCTTTCCAAACTGAATTATTACAGTTAACAAAAGGTGAAAAAATACTTGAAATTGGTACAGGTTCGGGATTCCAAACATCCATATTATGTGCCATGGGTATGAAAGTCTATTCAATCGAACGTCAAAAAGAATTATACTTAAAAGCAAAAGCAATTATTCACCACATGCACTTTAATCCTAAGTTGTTTTATGGTGATGGATACAAAGGTAAACCACTAGATGCTCCGTTTGATAAAATCTTAGTTACTTGTGGAGCACCTTACATTCCAGATGCATTAGTTCAACAATTAAAGGTCGGAGGGTTACTTGTTATTCCAATTGGGGAAGGTGAAAAACAACTCATGCAACGCATAACTAAAATTTCAGATACTGAGTTTAAAACAGAAGAATTTGGAGTTTTTAGCTTTGTTCCTATGCTCGAAAACACAAAAGGATAAGTATTATAATGAATGCGTATCCACTTTTGATTTTAGTCGTATTTACGCTCCGTTAATCGATTGACTTATTTTTGAAACTGGAAACACCAATCAATTTTTCATCATCATTTTCATAAATAATCTCGACACTATCTCCCACCATGCTCAATGGGAAGTCATTTGAAATTTGAGTAGTTCCAACAAACGTTTTGGCCACATCATCCACTTTGAAATAATAGTAGCTATTTCCATTTTTAACATCTGTATTAATTCGTGTGATCAACGCTAGTTTCGTTCTTTTTTGAGATAAACTTTGCGTATTTAATCGATTTCCAGATGTATTAAATGCATTTCTATAGGCCATTAATGTTTCCATGAGCGTATTTCCAACACCAACAATGGTATAATCTTCGATTGCAACCATCGCATACATTTTTACTAATCCTGCTTTATCTTTTAGTGTCATCACATACGTAGGTATATTGTTGATATTATAGGGCGTAGGCATTGTCGCTTCATATCCTTTTTCTTGCACTTTTCCCATCGCAGAATTTTGTGCTGCACTTTCAGTTGCTCCGCTTTGCTTATACCATATTGCTTTTTTTGTACGTGTATCCACTAATACAAATCCTACCGTAGATTCATCCGAACCAACAGATGTCAATCCTGTATACCAATACGACTTGTTGTCCTCACCATATACTAAAGTCAATCCTTCAGTAATTTTCAACTTATTTTCATTAGAGAAATTCCAATATCCATGTACATATTCTCCCCAATCATTTAATTGTTCCTCGATAAACTGCTCAGGCTGAATTCGATCAATCCAAATTGGAACATTGGACATTGGGTATTCATTGATAACTCCTGTCGCAGCATTTACCACTAATACACTCACAGCATCGGAACCATAAAAACCAACTTTTTTCTGGTATTTTGTAACCACCCAATAAGGTACACCTTGATCATTTATTTCAAAAGTAAAATCAGTCAATCCTTCTGTGCAATGTCCATTCAAATAGATGTGTCTGTATAAATTATCGCTAAAAAATGCCTCCGATTGGTATTTAATCCGAATTGATTTACCTCCAACTTGTTGAACTAGCTTCACATCACGCTCATTTGTCGCGTTTACCATTACATATCCAGGAGTTCCTTTGCGATTTTTATTCCATTTAAAAAATCCAGAATGTAACAATGGAGCGACCCAATATAATTGATCGTTCACTTTTTGGATCGTAAATTCTCCTAAAGTCACCTGACTTCCTAAACCGGATTGAGCTCCTAACACTTTATCTCCTAAATTATACGCTAAATCTTGATCTACCACACGAATCTTATCCATTGAAATAGGTGTCATGTGATGCTTAAAATTCGTTCCAATTTCTACATTACCGATTAAATTATGGTATGATTGATTACGAAACAAAGACCAAGAAGTTATGAAAGGAAGTACGGTAGCGTACACAACACATAGTATCAAAGCTCCACTTAAATATTTATTGATTTTAAAATCTATTTTATTCCATGTAGCCTCTCCCTTTTGGGAAACTTGTACCAACGGTGTTGAAGAGTTAAATAATGGTTTTAGGATAAAAACGAGTAAAAATAATACTACGTAAAATGGTAGTCCCCAAAAACCATAATTGAAAACGGGCATTGTCCAATACAAAGAAAGAATTAAAAGTATTAGAGCGACAATCACAAAGCGATTCTTGTACATGTATTTAATTATATAAATTTTTCAGTATAAAAATAAGACTTTTTAAGCAATTTGATTAGAATAAATCGATTCAGTAAAATAAAAACAAAGATAAAATTTAATAAAATAAAAATTTAATAAAACACTGTTTTACAATTATATATTCGAATATAAATAGATATAAACGAATAACAAACGAAAGCAAATAGTTAAATAACGGATAAAATTTTATTCTACCTACAACTTTGCAGAGTCGAAACAAACAAATAGACACAAAACAATTTTAGTATTCATTTAAAAAAACAAAACACATGAGTAATTTAAGAAACAAAGTAAGTTTAATCGGACGAGTAGGAATTAAACCAGAGAAAAAAGAAGTAGGTAATGGATACGTGGTAACCCGTTTTTCAATTGCAATCAATGAGTCTTTTAAAGACAAAACAGGTGAATGGCAAAACAATACCAATTGGCATTATGTTCAAGCTTGGGGAAGCTTAGCAGAACGCATATGTAAATCGATCGACAAAGGGATGGAAGTTGCCATCGAGGGAAAATTGGTGAATAAATCATATGAAACCAAGGAAGGAGAAAAAAGATCATCCACAGAAATTCAATTGAATGACCTTATCAAAGTGGGAGAAAAAAAGCAAGCTAATTGAGCTACCCTTTGACATGCTCAGGGTAAACTAAGTGACGAGTGATCAAGGAAGGAAGGAAAGTTGCTCGTCATTCATAACTCATAATTTATAACTTATAATTCACAACCATGAATCACGTAAATTTAATAGGGAAAATAAGTTCTGAACCAAAAGTAACAGAACTAACAAATGGTAGAAAAATAGCGCAATTTTCAATCTCCACACAAGAAACATATCTAGATGCGGAGGGAAATACTAAAGTTAGAAAGCAATGGCATCGAATAAGTGCCTGGGGAAGATGGATAAAAGTATTGGAAGAATTTGGAGAAAAAGGAATGGGCTTGGCAGTAGAAGGGCGTTTAATTTCCAGATTTTATAAAGCAGCAACTGGAGAACGTAAACTAGTAATGGAAGTAGAAGTTAATGACCTTGTAATTCTTTAAAAGAAATCTAAAAAAAATAAAATATGATAAATCAAGTTGTATTAGTAGGAAATATGGGAGACTTAGCACAAGTCATCCAATTTGAAAACGGTGCCAAAGTAGCACGATTTCAATTAGCAACCCATTTTGGTAAGGAAACAAAATGGTACCGCATGTTTGCCTGGGGTAACATAGCACAATTTATTGAACGATTTGGAAGCAAAGGAAAACAAATTGTAGTTACAGGAAAATTAGTGGAAAGAACATACGTAACCAAAGATGGTCAGACGAAAAAAGTGGAAGAAGTCGAAGTAAGGCATGTAGTCGGGATGTGACACAAAGGGGTTGTTTGGATTAGTAGGGGTTAGTTGCGACAACCCGGACTAACCCAAACAACCCGAACAAAAAAACATTAAAACAAATAACAAAAATGAAATATGACCCAAAACATATAGACGGCTAAATAGTTATAGAAAACCAGACCATGATTATAGTGGATACGCGAGTTATTTTATAACCATTTGTGTGATAAATAAAGAAAAATGTTTATCCGAAATCAAATTAGATAATAAAACGAATGAACCAATTGTGATTTTGACGAAATATGGAGAAATTATAGAAAAACAATTAAAATGGTTGTGTGAAAAATATGAATATATTAAAATACCAACATATGTAATTATGCCTGATCACATACATTTTATAATTAAAATATTTAGAGATTTAAAATATGAATCCACAAAAAAAGTAAACCCTTTAGCAGAATTGATGGGTGCATTAAAATCAACAAGTTCAAAGTTTATCCATTTTGAAGGAAAGGAAAATTTCACCTGGCAACGAAATTATTTTCACAACATAATACGATCAGAAAGTATGTATAACAAGATAGTATACTATATTCGACAAAATCCTTATAATTGGATGTATTGGTTCAAAAAATGTTAGTTTGTCATTAAAGAAACCACCTCTATCGTTTCTTTAATATGCTTATCAGGATTCAATTGGCTATTAATAACATGAACTATTTTACCACCTTTGTTCACAACATATGTTACACGACCTGGAATTAACCCGAACACATTGGCAGGGACCTTAAACATTTTTCGGATTTCGTTACCTACATCTGATAACAAGTTGAAATTTAAACGAAACTGATTAGCAAATGCTTTGTGCGACGCAACACTGTCCGCGCTAATCCCAACTACTTCACAGTCAAGGTTGTTCAAGTCTTGCATTGCGTCGCGAAATGAGCACGCCTCTTTGGTACAACCAACTGTGTTGTCTTTGGGATAAAAATAAATGATAATATTTTTTGTACCAATATAATCTTGAATGTTAATAGTTTGACCGTCTTGATTTTGTAAAGAAAAATGAGGACAGGAATCTCCGATTGATATAGACATGGAATTGAGTTACGAGTTATGGAATTTATGAATTTAGTGTTTCTTTATAGATAGCAATGGTACGTTTCGTGGTGGTAGTATGATCAACAATTGGAGTTGGATAAGCTGGAGTCCCAAATTCTGGAACCCATCTTTTAACATAAATCATTTGTTTATCAAATTTAGCTAACTGTAAAGCAGGATTAAATATTCTAAAATAAGGTGCTGCATCGCAACCACTTCCTGCTGCCCATTGCCATCCACCAGCATTGCTTGCTAATTCAAAATCTAACAACTTTTCAGCGAAATAGGTCGCACCCCATCGCCAATCAATCAATAAATGTTTCGTTAAAAAACTAGCCACAACCATTCGTACTCGATTGTGCATGTGACCTGTAGCATTTAATTCTCGCATACCTGCATCTACTAATGGGTAACCTGTTCGACCTTCACACCAAGCATGAAAATGTACTTCATTATTATCCCATGGTATACGATCGTATTGTGTTTTAAATGAATCATTCGCACTATGCGGAAAGTGATAAATGATCATTTGATAAAAATCGCGCCAAATAAGTTCATTTAAATAGGTTTCATTTTGTGCAGAAGCTTGTCGTGCCAAAGCGCGAATACTAATAGTTCCAAAACGTAAGTGCACACCTAACCTACTTGTTCCATTGACTGCAGGGAAATCTCGTTGTTCACTGTATTTTGAAACAAGCGATTCACTAACAAACTTAACAGGAAAATCAAGTGTCTGAAGCCCTGTAAAGCCAAGTTCTTCAAGTGAAATTAAAGGTTGATATTTATCCGTTTTATATAAATTACTTAAGTTATTTTCGCTGGGAAACGCGTTAAAAGCATCCGAAGTCAAACGCATCTTCCATTTTCTTGAATACGGAGTAAAAATGGTATAGGGCCTACCATCATCTTTCAAGACTTCATTTTTCTCAAAGATTACATGATCTTTAGCGCCAATAAATTCGATGTTTTTTGCTTTTAACAGTTCATACACCTTTAAATCTCGTTGAATTGCATTTGGTTCGTAATCACGATTGGTAACTACTTGTTGAATTGCAAATTCGGCACAAATTTTTGGCATAAGTTCTATTGGATCACCACTATAAACCAGTAAATCAGAACCAGCGTTTTGATATTCGATTTTTAATCTCGAAATTTCTTGATGAATAAAAAAAACGCGTTGGTCAGTTGCTTTTAATTTTGATAATATAGTTGTGTCAAAAATAAAAACAGGAATTACATTTTCACTGAATGATAATGCTTTAAACAAGCCATGATTATCTTCGATACGTAAATCTCTTCGATGCCAAAACAGCAGTTTATTTTCCATCGTAAAATACACTATTTCGTTCTGTTTCCCAGAGGGTCAATTCGATCGTGAATTTTTCATCTAATCGCTTACGAAGTTTATTCCAGACAACCAACGTAATATTTTCAGCAGTTGGAATCAGGTTGGCAAATTCTGGACAATCTAAATTTAAATTTCGATGGTCAAAAGGTTCCTTTACCTCTTCCTCTATAATATCGGATAAAATTTTCAGGTCAATCACATAACCAGTTTCTGGATCAATCGGTCCATCTAGACAAACTAACAACGTATAATTGTGTCCGTGAAAGTTTGGATTGTTACATTTTCCAAAAACAGCTTCATTCTTTTCATCCGAAAAAGTTGGATTATAAAGCCTATGAGCTGCATTAAACGTTTCTCTTCTACAAACTTTCATAATAATCTAAAGTTATTTTATCTTCAAAATTTTGGATAATGTATTTAAACCAAAAAGTAAAATCGTTTGGATGATTCTTGATTTCATTTTTTAATGAATCAAAATCTATCCATTTATAATCTTGTGCTTCCTCGGAGTTCAGCATTGGATTACTCTCAAATTTACCAATAAAAACATGATCTAATTCGTGTTCGGACAAATCATTTTCTAGTTCGACTTGATAAATAAAATAAAAAGAATGCTTTAACTCTGTATCAATTCCCATTTCCTCTTGTAAACGGCGATGAGCAGCTTCAAGAGTAGTTTCATTTATTCTAGGATGGGAACAACAAGTGTTTGTCCATAATCCAGCAGAATGGTATTTTCCATCCGCACGTTGATGAATCAACATTTCTCGGTTGGAATTCCATAACAAAATAGAAAAAGCACGATGCAAACAGTTTTTCTGATGCGCCTCTAATTTATCCATCTCACCGATTGGTAAATCTTGTTCATCTACCAAAATAACTAATTCACTCATAACTTAATGGATTGCTACACCTTTACTTGTTTTTAACGTATCCGATTTAGGCTTGTTTCTACTTAAACTAAAAGAAAAAGTACAACCCAAACCTACCGTACTTCTGACATTGATCGACTGACCATGTGATTCGATAATATGCTTAACGATTGCTAGTCCAAGTCCTGAACCTCCTTCGTTTCTAGTTCTACTTTTTTCTACACGGTAAAAACGTTCAAACAAACGAGGGATATCTTTTTTATCAATTCCAGGACCATTATCTGAAACCTCTATTAACAACAAATCATTCATCTCATGAAAACGAATCTTGGTCTCCCCTCCTTGATTTCCGTAATTGATTGAATTTGTTATTAGATTTAATAATACCTGGGCAATTTTCAATTTATCTGCGTAGACTTGATAGATTGGGTAATCTTTAGAAAAAGAAACAGAAATGTTTTTTTCTTTGCTCTGTAATTCTAAAGATTCAATGATTTCTTTGGTTAATTTTTTAATATCAAACGATTGAAAATCCATCTGTAAAGCATTCACTTCCAATTTGGTGATTTGATCTAAATCTTCAATCAAATGCACCATCCTGTCTACTGAAATTGATGCTCTTTCTAAAAACATACGATTGACTTTTTCATCTTCTAATCCACCTTCCAATAACGTAAGAATATACCCTTGAATTGAAAATAAAGGAGTTTTTAACTCATGGGCTAGATTCCCCAAAAATTCTTTACGAAATGTTTCTTTTTCTTTTAAGTTAGAAATCTCTTCATTACGTTCTTTCGCCCATTTTTGTGTCGCTTTTTCTGCTTCTTCAAAAACAGCCTCGGTTAATTTAAACACCTTTGGGGAAACCGACTGTGTTTTTTCTTTTTGAATAGAACGATATAAAACCTTTAAACGAGTATTAATAAAAATGTCTATAAAATAGGAAAAGACAAAATATGACACCAAACCTACTAAAATTGGACCGGAAACAAAAAGCCAAAAAGGAATAGTTACATTTAAATAAAATGCACAAAGAAGTATAATCAAAGATGCAAGTAGTACAAAACCACTCGCATAGATTATGAAATAAATTGGTTTACTGCTTTTCACCATTCACAAATGTATATCCAACACCTTTTATAGTGCGAATATAATCATCTCCGAGCTTTTCTCTCAATTTTCGGATATGAACATCAATCGTTCTTTCACCAACAATGGTTTCAGTCCCCCAAACTTTGCTTAGAATTTCTTCTCTCGTAAATACTTTTTGGGGCTTACTTATTAATAATTCAAGTAATTCGAATTCCTTTTTCGGTAATTGAATCACACCATCTTTCGTGTCTACTAAATATTTTTCACGATCAATTTTAATTTGTCCAACTTCAATGATAGAACTACTTGCTTCTGGTTTAACTCTTCTCAACAAAGACTCTACTTTACTAATTAATAAACGCGGACGAATTGGTTTCGAGATATAATCATCTGCACCTGCTTCGAATCCGGCAACTTGCGAGTAATCTTCTGCACGAGAAGTTAAAAAAGCAATAATTGGTTGTGGGAAATTAGTCATTTTACGAATTGCATAACATGCTTCAATTCCATCCATTAAAGGCATCATCACATCCATGATCACTAAAACAGGTTTGTTTTTCTGGAACATTTCTAAAGCCACTTGACCATTATTAGCGGTAGAGATCGTGAATCCTTCCTTTTCTAAATTATATTTTAAGAATTCCAAAATATCAGGTTCGTCGTCTACTAATAAAATATGAATCGACTTTTTTTGGCTAAGATCAAATGATAACATATGTAAAAATTCTAAAAATTTATGTAACAAATGTATCCTCAAAACTAATGGCTAAGCTTAACTTAAGTTTACTATTATATTAATGATTAGTAATGTGCATTAATAATTATTTAATACAGACATAATAAAATCAAAATCAAACAAAAAAATCAATCTAAATTAAAAAATTCAACATCACTTAATGCGTTTTAAGATAAAACAATAAATAATAATAGACTTTCATTTAAAAAAATAAACATTCTTAGAATAGAATTCAAGTTTAACTGAATGTTAACTGAACCTTGTTTGAATTAACAAATAGATAACGACATAGACTATGAATTTACTGAAATTATGAATGATATTTGCCGAGAAAATAAATTAAAAAAAACAATTTTGATAAATATTTTTTAAATTTCAAGTTACAAAAAATGATTAAGTTTTTCATATTAAGCATATTAAGTCTAACTACATCACATCTAATTCTTGCCCAACAAGGTTTAGAAAAAGTGATAGTTGAAAAATATTATGTAAGTAATGAAAATGATACTTTAGCCAATGAAATTGCAGGAAAACTTCCTATTGGATCCACTACCTACAGGATATATGCAGATTTACTTCCAGGTTATCAATTTCTAGCAGCTTACGGTAGTCCCGAACACACTTTACAAATTGCAACAACGACTACCTTTTTCAATAATGAAGATCATGGAGCTAACATAGCGAATGTTATTCCTTATAGAACACTTAAAAAAAATACTGTAATGTTAGACTCTTGGCTTTCTGTTGGAGCAGCTGGAGAAGATTGTTACGGAATTCTAAAATCTGACGATGACTCTACAGAAACTGTAAAGCACGAGAAAAAGTTTTTAAGTAATAAAGCAAAATCAATCGGAATTCCTTTAACAACTAGAGATGGATTGGTTCGATCTGATAATGTACCAAGACCTTTCTTCTTTCATATTGATAGTGCTGCAAAAATTTTTAATGGAAGCCATCCAGGTGGATTGTTTGAAGTCAAAAATGGAGCTTGGGCATGTTTAGGTGGGTCAAAAGGAGTTGATTCATTGACAAACAATCGAGTACTTATTGCTCAAATAACAACAGATGGTGAATTATCGTTTGAATTAAATATACAAGTAGCAACTCCGATTAAAGGTGTTAGTCAACGATTTGTGGCACGAAATCCGATTGAAGATGAGATTTGTATCCCTAGTTTGATCTATGGGAGGGGGAGAAAAAAATAGAACATTGGGAACCGTGAAAGGATCCAACTAATGCATATATCCGCAGAGGTTTGAACCATTAAGAAATTGAGAAGTATAGACAGTATTAGAATAAAGTAATTGAGAAGACCTTTGGTCTTTTAAGATGAAAAGTAAAAAGTACCCCTCGACAAGCTCAGGGTGATAAAGTTAAAAGATAAAATAAATAGAGATGAATAAATTAGTACTAGCACTTGGAATTGTAACAATGTCGTTTTTGGGATATTCTCAAAATGGATTAGAAAAAATTATTGTAGAGAAATATTATGTTTCGACTTTAGCAGATTCTATTGGTTCTGTAGGAATATTACCTGTAGGATCCACTACTTACCGAGTATATGTAGATATGTTACCTGGCTATCGTTTTCAAACTTTATATGGTAATTCAGATCACCCATTAAAATTTTCTACTACAACTTCATTCTTTAACAATGAAGATTTTGGTGCTACCACTGCAAATGCTATAAAAAGTGTTAAATTACAAAGTAATACAGTTGCACTTGACTCTTGGTTTTCAGTGGGTGCTTCAGCAACAGGTCAATTCGGGGTCCTTAAATCAGAGGATGATGGAAAAGTGAATTTATTAACGCTAAACACGCTATTGAAAAATAATGCTGCAGCGATGGGAATTCCTTTAACTGTACAGGATGGAAATCTAGCAGGATCACCAGTAGCAGTTACGTTCGTAGGTATTGATCCTTCAAATGGATTATTTGATGCAACTAGTCGACAAGGAAATTCTTTTGTAACAACAGATGGTGCTATTTCTGCTTTAGGAGGTGCTACTGGACCTACATCTGAAAATAGAGTCTTAATTGGTCAGTTTACAACAGATGGATTATTTAACTTTGAATTAAACATACAAATTGGTACTCCGACACCAGGTGTTTCTGAATATTATGTTGCAAATAATCCTATCAAAACAGAAAAATCTATTCCTTCTTTAAAACTTACTGATAATAACCCACCAGTGGTGGAAATAACTTCACCTACAAATAATGCAAAATTAAAAACAGGAATAGAGACTACTATCACTGCAAATGCAACAGATACAGATGGAACTATTACGAGTGTAGAATTTTTTGAAGATGGTAAATCCATCGGTGTAGATAACACAGCACCTTATTCTATTGCTTATACTCCAACAGATGGGAATCATAAAATCACTGCATTAGCAACTGATAATAAAAGTGCACAGACAACCACTTCGGTTATAAACATTGTTGCTAGTAACAATATCACTCCTGTTATTACTATTTCAGTTCCGAAAATTGCACGTTTAGGAAAAGTTTTACTAGAAGCTACAGCAACAGATGCTGACGGTACCATCAAAATGGTTTCATTTTATGTAGATAGTTTACTCGTTGGAAAAGATTCTATTGCACCATATAATTTTGATTGGAACTCATCGTTAGGAAAACACAATGTGTTTGCAACTGCCACTGATGACAAAGGTGCAAAAGTATCTTCGACAAATGAAGTGATAGATGTAGTATCAAATATAGCTCCTGAAGTAGCAATCATTTCACCTACAAATAATGACAACAAAATTAGTACTGGTTCAATCTTAGTTATTCTAGCTTCTGCTTCTGATGCAGATGGAAACGTGAAAAAAGTAGAGTTTTTTGTAGATGGTAAGTCCGTTGGAATTGATTCTGTCACTCCTTATTCTGCAAATTATATTGCAATCGCAGGTAAACACTTTGTTACTGCTGTTGCAACCGACAACCAACAAACAACTTCAACTTCATCTACAATTAACATTGAAGTAAAAGACAATCAATTCCCATTTGTAAACATTACAAATTACTTCAAAACTATATATAAATCAGACGTAGTTAAAATCACAGCAAATGCATTCGATACAGACGGTACAATCACAGATGTAGAATTCTTTATTGATACTGTTTCTATAGGTATTGATCAGACTGCTCCCTTTACAATGGAATGGATTGCTACTTCAGGATTACATCACCTTAAAGCGGTAGCTAAAGATAACAACGGAGCTAAAACAAACTCAAGTATTAAAACAATTGATGTTAAAAATTACACCGCTGGTATTGAGGAAATTACTAATACAGCATTTACTATTTATCCGAATCCTGCAACAAGCGAAGTTACATTTACGCTTAACCAACTTGGAGAAGCGACTTCAATTCACTACCAATTGACTGATAATATTGGAAAAATTGTATTTGAGAAAACTATTCCAAGTACTCAATCGACAGAAAAACAAACTATTGATATACAACACTTCGAAAAAGGAGTTTACCACCTACAGTTAAATGTAAACGGAAATTCTACATCACACAAATTGATTATTGAATAAAACATCCATCAAGCATTATGAAAAAAATTACTTATTCTTTTACCCTACTTTTATTACTTATAAGTTCACTTGGATTTACACAAGGAACTGTAAGGGGTAAAATCACGGACGAAAAAGGAAATGCCTTGTTTAATGCAAAAGTGTATTTCAAAAGCGACCGTACAAAAATATCACTTTCAGATTTTGATGGGAATTTTTCTATTGAATCAAAATTAGCTGCAGATGTGATGGTCATAAATTTGTCAAATTATATGCTATTAGAAGATAGTATTACGTTTAACAAATCAACACTTTATCTTCAAGACTACTCACTCGAACCAAAAGTAACAAACATTAGAGCTGCGATTGTTAAGAAGAAAAAACCAAAAGCGAATGATTTGTATATGGAGAATATCAAAAAGAATGCTGCAACAACAATCGACTATGTCTCTGCTGAAACCATGAAAAAAACAGGAGATCCAAACGTTACGGCTGCTGTTTCTCGTGTATCTGGTGTTTCTACAAATGGAGGTTTGATTACTGTTCGCGGAATTGGAGATAGATATGTTAAAACAACATTAAATGGATCACGTATTCCTACACTAGATCCTTTAACAAACAACATTAAATTAGATATTTTTCCTTCAACTTTAGTAGATAATATCATCATTACAAAAACAGCTAGTCCTGATCTTCCAGGTGATTTTTCTGGTGCTTATTTATCAGTAGAAACAAAAGATTATCCAGAAAAATTAGATGTGAATGTTGAAACACAATTTGGATACAATGAGCAAACCACCTTTAAGGATGTAATCTCCTCTCAACGTAGTAAAACAGATTGGTTAGGTTTTGATAACAGTTTACGTGTAAATAAAAATGAAAAAATAAAAAATCCAAATCTATCTCCAACGACTTACCAAGAAATGAATGCCTTAGGATTAGGAGGTTATTTTAAAACATTAGGTGTAACAAATTGGGAAGAGGGTTCAAAAGAAGGACAAACCTATTTTAACATGGGATTAGTTGAGCTAGGTATACTTTCAAAAAGTGCTGTCAACGATCCGAATGCGATTAAAGACGCTACGAGAATATATAATACGGAATACAAAGCAATTGCTTTCGACAAAATAAATCCGAATGGTACAGATTACAATAATGGATTTTCTCACAATTGGAATACCATTAACCGTAAAGCTCCACTGAATTTTAGTCAAAGTTTTAGTATTGGAAATCAATTAAAATTATTTGGAAAACCACTTGGGTATATCGTAGGTTTTAGATATGGTAGTAGTGTTCGATTTGATCCAAATGGTATTTCTCAACGATTATCTGGAGATACATCCCAATTAGGATACGATGCTAAAGATAATGCAATGATTAGCCGAGAAACAAACGGATGGAGTACTTTAGTTAATCTTGCATATAAATTTAATGACAAAAACAGCATCTCCGTGATGTTCATGCCAAATGTCTCGGGTACAAACGATGTAGCAAATTTCGTAGCTCAGAGGGACGGTACAAAAGATCAAGAAGCAAGAAATCTTGTTAATCAATTTTACGAAAATAGACAACAATATATTTATCAATTAAAAACAGAACATTATTTACCTAAATCCAAAACTAAAATAGATTTTAATACTTCGTATACAAAAGGAAATAGTATAGCACCAGATTTTAAAGTGTTACAATATGCATACATGATAAATAATGAAACAGATAGTACATTCAACTATATGTTTTCTCCAACAGCAGGTGAAGGAATACGTCGCTATTATCGTTATTTAAATGAAAATATTATTGATTCAAGGGTATCTGCGGAAATTCCTTTTAAAAGTTCTAGTTCAGATTTAGCCAGAAAAATTAAATTTGGTGGTGCTTTTCAACGCAACGATCGAAAATCAAATCTAGAAGAATACTACTTGTATAATGGAAATAAAATCGGCGGTGAAAATTTAACTTCAAGTGATCTTGATGGTTTTTTAAATGCAGATAAATTTATACTAACGAATAAAACTATTGACTATTACTATACTTCAAGAGACTTTGCGCGAAATCACACCTTTGGTTTTAGTACTGTTAAAGCTGGATTCGTGGCATTAGATTACACCTTAAAATCTGGTTTACGATTAGCTGGAGGTTTACGTGTAGAACAATCACAAATATTCTCAGATGTAAATGAATACTTTACGAAAGGATATGCAAAAAATGATATTCGTCGAGAAAATCTGGGTGGATTCTCCTTAGTAAATGCAGCCGATTTAAAAGAAACGAACTTTTTACCAAGCGCGAACATCGTTTACAAAATCAAACAAATTGAAAAAGCACAAGTTAACTTACGTTTAAACTTTAGTCAAACAGTTGCTCGACCAAGTATAAGAGAGTTAAATGATGCAGCAATTTATGACAATGAGTTTAGAACATTAATTTATGGAAATTCAGAGTTAAAAAACGTTCACATCAAAAACTATGATTTTAGAGGAGAGTCCTATTTCAAAAATGGTGACAATGTTTCGATAAGTTTATTCTACAAAGACTTTAGAAACCATATCGAAATGGGATTTGGTTCAGCGGGTATTACTTGGCAAAATATCGACCAATCTACTGTTAAAGGGTTTGAATTTGAAGGTAAAAAAGAATTGGGTAAACACATTGAACTTCGCGCAAATATTACCTTGGTTCAATCTAATTCTGCATTCGTAAGAAAAGACATGACCATTGTGAATGGTGTGAAAAATTTCACAGTCCTTGATACTATTAATCGTCCTATGTTTGGTCAAGCTCCTTACATTATTAATGGAATAGCAACATTCAAATCGGACAGTTTAGGTTTAACTGCAGCTTTAAGTTATAACGTTCAGGGTCCTCGTTTGGTTATAACAGGAGTTATCAAAGGTTTCCCAGATGTATATGAAATGCCAAGAAATACCATTGACTTCAAAATAACTAAAAAACTTGGTAAACACTTCAATACAAGTATCATGATTAGAGATATACTAAACGCTAAAGTACGCAGAGCCTATAAGATGAATAACGGTTATGTAGATTATGACAATTACCGTTATGGGTCCAACTTTATACTTTCCATTGCTTACAAATTATAAATTATTTAATGAGTTACGTTATGAAATTCAAACAATTAATCGCAGTATTCAGCATACTTATTACTTCTTTTTTTACAATGGCACAACTAGAAAATGTGCTTGTAGAAAAATATTATGTTTCTGATGATTTTGATGCTTTAGATACGAATGGTGGTCAACTATTATCAGGATCAACTACCTATAGAATCTATGTGGATCTTCCAAAAGGAAGTAAATTATTGAGAATATATGGTGACAAAAACCATCCATTTATTATTAAAAGTACCGAACCAATCTTTAATCATAAAACAGATGGTCAAAGTTTTGGGAAAGATTTTACAAAATCACGTTTGATTAATAACACAGTATCATTGGATAGTTGGTTGACACTAGGACAAATTTGTAAATCCTCAGGAAATCAAACCTACTATGGTGTTCCAAAAAATCAAGATACAGATAGTTCAATTATTGGAGGGAAAAATAATGACGGAGGAAGTAGTAAAATACCATTTGGTTTATTGAATAATACTGATGAAACTGCAGGTATTCCTCTCTTTTTAAAAGATGGAATGCAATCTATTTCAACGAGCGTTACTTCTTGGGAGGACTATGGTGTAAAAGACTTCTTGACATCCATAGATTCTACAGTTTTTGGTTCGATAATTACTGGTAAAGAATTTAAAAGTGGTAATTTCTTTTTAAAAAATTCTGGTACTATGGGAGTTGATACATTGAAAAATCAAATTTTGATTGCTCAAGTAACAACTGCTGGTGAATTGACATTTTCTTTAAACATTGAAGTGCTTGAATTAATTAACGGTGTTCCAACAAAGGTGCAATACGTTTCTAATGATTCAATTTTAATAAAGGATGAAAATAAAAAACTCAATGAAAAATACAGTGGTTTTTTAAAATACCCATTAACATGTGGTTGCATCGATCAAAATTATTTAGAGTTCAACCCAAGAGCTGTTTGTAGTGATCAACAAGCTTGTAAAACAAAAATTGTGTTAGGTTGTACAGACCCTATGGCGTGTAACTTCGACCCAACCGCTAACGTTATGGTGCATAACTTATGTTGTTATCCTGGTTCTTGTAATAATCGTGATATCGCTCAGGTGTGCCCTTCTTTACTAGAAAACGCTTTAACTTTTGACATTCACCCTAACCCAACGCAAAACAACCTATTCTTGAATGCAAAAACAGGTTCAGAACAATTAATGACTTATGAAATTTATGATGTTTTTGGAACAAAAGTGATTTCAAAAGTATTAGGAATAAAATCGACAATTGTTGATGAAGAAGTTTCTACGGAAGAACTTTCTAACGGAATTTACCACATTCGTTTAACCGTTGGTAATGCAACAGAAAGCAAAACATTTATAAAAAATTAATCAAACGATGAAAAAACATACATATACACTTTTCACAGCAAGTTTAGTTCTACTATTAGGGATTATGGTTTCTTGTAAAAAAGAAGAAACGAAGGTAACAACACCAGAAACAGGTACGATGACCGACATACAAGGAAACACCTACAAAACAGTGAAAATTGGAAATCAATGGTGGATGGCAGAAAACTTAAAAGTTACTGTATTCAACGACAACACACCAATTACAAATATTTCTGAAACCGCGAATGATTCTATTTGGTCTAAAAGTACGAAAGCAGCATATTGTATCTATGACACTACATTGGGAGCGCTGTATAATTGGAAAACAATTGATAATATCAAAATCATTGCACCAAAAGGATGGCACATCCCAAGTGATGAAGAATGGAAAGTATTAGAAAAAAGCATAGGAATGACTGAAACTGAGGTAGAAAAAACAGCTTGGAGAGGAAGTACTGAAGCAGAAAAAATATTAGTGAAATCTACTTCTATTCCTACAAATAGCGATTACTCTTTTGGCACAAATGAAAGTGGTTTTACAGGTTTGTTAGCAGGTTGTCGACTTTTTAGCGGTAAACTAAACAAAGAAAAAAACACTGCATTTTGGTGGACATCTACTCCTTCTAGCGAAAAAGAAGCTTGGTATCGTTATGTAGATTTAAATCAAAAGAAAATATTTCGTCAACATACTTACAAAAGCTACGGATTTAGCATTCGATGTGTTAAAGATTAATTATTAAAATATACCCCTATATGAAAAAGACCTTAGTTATACTATTTACATTCATTTCACTTGTATCAATTGCACAAGAAACAACAAGCTTGGATACAACTAGGTTGAATAAATTTCAACTTGGGCTTACCTTTTCGCCTGATTTTAATTTTCGTTATTTAAAAGCAGATGATAATACTGAATGGATATCTAAAATTGCAGATTCCATGGAAGTTCCAAAATACGGATATACAACAGGTTTTAATTTCTCTTATGTATTATCTAATAAAATAAAACTTGGTACAGGAATAATTTTTGCAGATCACGGAGAAAAAACAAAATCAACTATTGAATTACAAACACTTAATTATACAAATCATTACTATTTCTTGTCCGTTCCTGTTAGACTTGATTACACCTTGATATCTAAAAAAATTGATGTTTATGCAACATTAGGAGTATCAGGTAATTTCTTTATCAATCATAAAACTGTTATGTTTGAAGACGGAAAGAAAGATCCAATACAATTCACCAATGATTCTGATTTACAAAAATTCACGATAGGAGGTTTAGCTGGAATAGGTATGAGTGCAAAATTATCTACAAACTGGTTATTTAAAACGGAAGTTATATATAGACAAACCATTCAATCCGTTAGTAATGGCCCTGTTAAAAAATGGTTGTATTCAGTTGGTCCAAATATTGGATTATACTATAGCTTCTAAAAGCTTATGAAGTTTTCGAGCGAAAACACAGTTACTATCACTCATGAAAAAGGAGGTTATTCTATAATAAATAAAAGGATATTAAATTTAACTCTTTTTATTTTTAGTTTTTTACTTTATTCAAATACGATACAACACGGGTATGTTTTAGATGACTATTCGGTAATTTCTGAAAATTCAGTTACACAAAAAGGAGTCGACGCAATTCCTAGTATCTTTTCACATTACTACCGCTATGGACATTACAGTGAAGGTGATGGCTTATATAGGCCGTTATCTGTTGTTATGTTTGCACTTGAATGGACAATCTCACCTAACAATCCAACATTGAATCACTTTGTCAATGTATTGTTTTATGCTTTAACCTCTTGTTTACTCTTTATCCTATTAAGTAAACTATTTCGAAACTATTCTATTTTAATTTCATTTAGCATAGCGCTACTATTCACGGCACATCCAATACATACAGAAGTTGTTGCAAATATTAAAAGCCGAGATGAATTGATGGCTTTCTTTTTTTCAGTACTTACGCTACTCTACTTTATTAAATATTTCGAAAGTAAAAAATATTCTACGTTACTGATTAGTGGATTGTCTTATTTTTTCGCTTTACTTTCTAAAGAAACAGCAATCCAATTAGTACTGATTGTTCCTTGTATGATTTACTTTTTCATTCATTTAAAATGGAAAGATTATATTTTGTCAATGATATTTTTTGGAGGAATTTCAATGGTATTTCTAATCATTCGACACGAAGTTTTATCCAACAATGGATTTGGATATATTGTGACAAATTTGGAAAATCCGTTCATTTCTCTTTCTTTTATTGAACGGTTTCCAACAAGTATTTTAATTCTTGGAAAATACATTTTGCTTTTAATTGCACCAATAAACTTACGCTATGATTATTCATTTAATCAAATTCCAATTGTCGGATTTTCTAACCTAGGATTTAGTTTATCATTCTGTGTAATTGTATTATTGTTGATTTATTTAATCATACGATTTAAGAAGAAAGAAGCAATTTCATTTGGAATTCTATTTTTCGGGATAACAATCGCGTTATTTAGTAACTTTTTTATGACAATAGGTACAGCAATGGCTGAGCGATTTTTATACTTTCCTTCCCTTGGATTTTGCATCGCACTTACATTTATTATTTGGAGATTTATTCCTTCTAAGTTACTAATTACAAATTTCTTTCATCTTAAAGATTTATTGATACAACATAAAAATATCCTTCTGGTTATTTGTAGTATATGCATACTGTATTCTTTTAAAACAATTTCGAGAAATAACGATTGGAAAGATAATTTAACACTTTACTCACAAGATCAACCAAAACTGAACAACAATGCAAAATCCCATTTAATGTTAGGAATTGAATTGATAAAAAAAGGAGAAAACAACACCTCCGATACAGTTCAAAAAATCCAATATATAAAACAAGGAATTCATCAAGTATTGAAATCAAAAGCCATTTATCCAACTAATTTAGACACATGGACCACCTTAGGTAATGCCTACCAACTAATTAATAATTATGATTCAGCGATTGTATACTTTATTGGTGCACAAAAAATTGATTCTACATCTTCCAATGGAAATTTAGGCGATATCTATTTTGATAAGAAAGAGTTCCATCGAGCTATTGGATTTTATAAGAAAGAAATTCAATTCCATCCAAATTCAATAAAGGGGTATAATAATTTAGGTATGTGTTTGGCTACGCTTGGAAAATACGATTCATCCTTAAAATATTTAAAAAAAGGGTTGAACATAGATCCACAAAATCACGACTTAAATTTGCTTATTGCCAATGTGTACAAAGCAAAAGGTGACGAAGGTAATTTTATCAAGTACTATACTTTGGCTAATAAAATTATAAGATGATTTCGTAAAATCCATCTTATTCTATTTCCACTACGCATAAAGTTTGAAACTTATTAATTCAGAAGTCAATTATAAAGGGTTGTAAATTTATATGACTTTTTACTATTGATTATTAAGTTTAGTCAGAATTGAAGTGATCGTAAAGCGTAAGTCAACTAAGATGGATCGGGTATTGTATTTTTTTTTAATCCTACCCACCTGTTATAATAGCACTTATAATATCGGTTCTTTTAGATCTAATAGTCATTACCATATATTCGAATAACAATCTAGTAGCCTACAAGTAACAAAAAGCTAATAAAAACCACTTATTGTTAAGTAACAATATTTGTTTGTGAATTTAATATTAACTGCAGGTTTCTAAAATAGTGAGATAAATTAACAATACTACTATTTAAGATAATATTTCGTTTACATTCTTTTAAATAATAGCTACGATATTTGTTCTGTCAAAAATTATTCATTTAGACTAAAAATTAAACTTAAAAAAAAAATGAAAAAGAAATTACCAATTTCAAAAATGATTGCTTCTGCTGCTTTAGCTGTAGCTGCTATCACGCCTTCTTTTGGGCAAGCTAATCTTGGTTCTGCTTGTGGATGTCCTACAGTAGCTTCAAGACCAACTGTATTGTTGTCTTCCTTACCAGGTTTTACAGCAATAAACGGTACTTATGGTGGTGAGTTAACTACGGGTGCTGTTTTAACTTGTGATAAAACCTACATCATTGACCAAAAAATATACATCCCTTCTGGACAAACGATCACTATTGCTCCAGGAACTGTATTAAAAGGTCGTGTTACTGCAGATGGTGCAACTCCTGGCACTCCAGACCCATCAAAAGCTACTGCTCTTGTTATCGAAAGAGGTGGTAAAATTATGGCTGACGGTGCTGCAGATTGTCAAATCGTTTTCACTGCTGAAGCAGATCCAATGGACGGAACTTATGCAGTTTCAAATATCGGGAAATGGGGTGGTTTAGTACTTTTAGGGAAAGCTACTAACAACTTAACGCTAGCAGCGAATGGACCTTTCGTTCCAGGTGGTGCAGGAAAATTAGCAGTTGCAAATGGTTTAGGTACCATTGAAGGTTTTGCAACTTCGAATACTCAAGATCAATACGGTGCTAACTTAGGGGCTGGCGAATCATTTGATGACAATGACAACTCAGGTATCTTACGTTACGTTTCTGTTCGTCACTCTGGTGCAATTTTAGCAGTTGGTGCTGAGATTAACGGTATCACATTGGGTTCTGTAGGAAGAGGTACTACGTTGGAACACATTGAAATCGTTTCTTGTGCGGATGATAACTTAGAATTCTTCGGTGGTACAGCTAACATTAAATACCTATCTACACTATTTGGAAATGATGATATGTTTGATTTCGATTTAGGTTGGTCTGGTAAAGCACAATTTATTTTCGGAATGAAATCAGATCTTACTTCTAGCCCTGATTCAGATAATGGTTTTGAAGCGGATTCAGATGATAACAAATCTAACAACAATCCAAAATCTATCCCTGTTTTCTATAACGTTACAATGATTGGTAACGCTAAGACTACAAACACTGCCGATAACACAGGTATGTTTGCGATCGCTGCAAAAGAAGTAACAGGAGGTGAATTTTACAACTCTGTATTTGCTAACTTCAAAAATGGTTTCAATACAGTGAAATCGGTTGGTACACGTACTGGTGGTTTCGAATCTTACCATAACTGGTCAACTGCAAATGGAAATGGATCAAATATCTTAAAAGTAAAATGTAATACATTCGTTGGTGTAACTAACCCAATCACTGTTGGTGGTTCTGCTGCTAACGTTGTAACTGCAGATAACGATCAATTTACTGCTGATGGTAACGTAGTAGTAGTTGGAAATACTTTGCCAGGTTTTGATTATGCTTATACTATTAATACTACAACAAACGCAATTACTGTTAAAAACGATGTAACTCCTAACCCAGCGCTTTCTGTTGCTGGTTGCCCTACTGCTCCAGTAGATGGTTTCTACAGAACAGCTAACTACCGTGGTGCATTCTCTCCAAATGCTAACGAAAACTGGTTATCTGACTGGTCTTATTCGCACATGTTAGGGGCTACTAAAGGTCTTGCTGCTTGTCCTACAGATATCAACGCAGATGGTGTGACTAACGTAAATGACTTCTTACAATTATCTTCTTCTTTCGGAACTAGCTGTAACTAA
>CALPMT020000043.1 GCA_943324745.2 Chitinophaga pinensis
AGGGATGAAATATATTTTTCTAGCGCAACAGCTTCGCGCTTACTTGTACGATGCATTGTTATACCTGCAACTAACACTGTTAAAAAAGAAATCGCTAAAAACATAAAAAACAACAACGAATGTGTTGCTTGATTTACTAAAAAAACCTCGCTAAGACCTAAAAGTATTATTGAAACCAATGAAAATACAATGAGGATTTTACTACTTTTTACCATTCTATTTTAAATATAAAATTCTTATTCTTTTAAATATAGTTTTTTATTGTCATTTATTGCTATCTTTTCTGCTGTTTTAGACAATATACATATCAATAAAAAACCCCTTTGTGTGATGCTATACGTAACATAAAAGCAAATTTTTCTAATCCGTGTGCCCCACCTATATTTGCAAGGTATTGAATACAAGGTTGAAAATTGATATAATTTGATACTATATTATAATTTAGCTCCACTGCTTTTTCTGTTAAACTATATTTATCCTCTTTTACAATACCCTTACTGTAAAAAGGTGTAGCTAATGCAAGTGATATTACATCCGCATTTCTTTTTGGAAATAAACCGGTATACGATAAACCTCCTCCTGCATAGTAATTAAAAATATTATAATCGCCAGGAGCCCAACCTAAATCAATAAATGCATAAAGTCCTTGTGAAGAATCATTCGCTTCTGCTTTTAGTAATTTATCCGCAATAAAATAAGCGCCAAAATTAAAATGATTCGTAGTAGTATCTGTTTTATTGGTATAATTATTGAAATGCATAGATTTTGAACCTGTATGCCCCCAAACACCAAATTTATATTCAGAAAGTAAAAAATCGTTTTTAAAACTACTTCTACTAATTTCAGATATCATAAATAGACCTCCATCTTTAAATGTCTCAACATATTTTGTTGCGTGTGGGTTTGTCAACTGATTTCCACCAACCCCTTGTGCTATCGCAGCTCTAAATGAAACATTTTCGTTTATATCGTATTCATAACGTGCAGTTAAATTCGTGAATGGGAAGGTTGAAAAAGATGGAACATTATATGCCAATGTAGGTTGTAGTCCAAATGAGGAATTAATAAAATTTAACCCAATATTTGAAAAAGCAAAATCAAAGTTTAAGTCGTATTGGCCCAACAGCAAACGTGATTTTTTGAAAAAATGTTGGTAATATAAACTGTAAATGAATGTACGATAATTTAACTGACCTTTTCCTAAATGTATGTGGTTATTCGTATCTGGAAAAGATTCTATATTATCAAACATCTGGTAATCTCCTACATAATCCGTAGTTGGATTATCTCCATAGGTATTTAATATATACGTAGAAAACATTCCATTTTTCCACCACTTATTTTCTTTGGTAAATGTTGTAATTTGAATACCATTAACACCAAGAAATAGTGGTTTACGAATCGAAGTTACTTTTGCAAAATCGGTCATATTCATCACATACGTATGCACTTTAAATCCTTCGGAAATAAAATCTTTCGCAGTGGTATCTGCTTCTTGTGCTTTGGTGAAAAAACTAGTTAGACAAACAAAAAGTAGGCTTAAATTTATTTTATAAAAATGGGGATGCATGAACTTAATATTGAAAGTGTTTAAACGAATAAGATGAGACTTCCAAGAAAAGCCTCATCTTACATTATTTAATTATAGATGTTTTTATTTTTAAAACTCGATAAAATCGCTATCTAAATTATCTGGTCCACCTAGGTTTATAGAAATCCCCCCAGTATTTGTAGTACTGGATTTAGATGTATATTCCGACGGTGTACTTTTCGATTTTGGTTGCACTTTGTGGGATGTTTTGTTGGCTAATTTTGGTTTATTAGCCATTTGACTCATCCCTTCAATTTTAAAAAATGCAACCGCCTCTTGTAAACTTTCTGCTTGTGCACTCAATTCTTCTGCACCAGCAGCCATTTCTTCCGCTGTTGCTGCATTTTCTTGCACAACCAAATTTAAGTTTTGTATTGCATTGTTGATTTGCTCCGAACCAGAACTTTGTTCGTTGGAGGAAGCGGTAATCTCCATAACTAAATCTGCTGTTTTTTGAATGTTTGGAACAACATCATTTAACATTTGACCGGATTTCTGTGCAACATGTACACTTTTTGCGGATACTTCATCAATTTCCGTTGCAGCTAGTTGGGAACGTTCTGCTAGTTTACGTACCTCCGCTGCTACTACTGCGAATCCACGACCGTGTTCTCCTGCTCTTGCAGCTTCTACGGCAGCATTTAATGCTAACAAGTTGGTTTGTCTAGAAATCTCTCCAATAATTGAAATTTTAGAAGCGATTAATTTCATGGAAGATTCAGTTTCGCTTACCGATTCTTTACTTTCATTGATATCAATTGCTGCTTTGGATGCGATTTTCTCCGTTTGTCTGGAGTTACTTGTGTTTTGTTGAATGTTTGCAGTCATTTGTTCCATCGAAGAAGAAATTTCTTCTACCGAACTCGCTTGATTTGTTGCACCTTCAGACAATTGCTGTGCAGAATTAGATATTTGAACACTTGCGCTAGAGATATTCAAAGTATTTTCCATTACTTTAGAAATCAACGAATTTAATACCTCAATTGTTTTATTTAAAGCATCGCCCATTGCTCTTAAGTCTCCAGTAGAATCGATAGAATAACGTTGAGTTAAATCCCCTTCTGCAAGCGCACTAATTACTCTACTTACTTCTGATGCAGCTTTTTGTGTTTCAATTTCACCGGCTTTTTGTGCAATTAATACATCGATTGTAGCATTTAATGCATCTCCCATTTGTTTTAATTCTGCTTCCGAAAGAACGCCATATTTTTGGGATAAATCTCCATTTGACAATGCGTCTAATACACGCATTACTTCTTTTGTGGCAGATTGTGTCGCAAGAGCTGCATTTGTTGCAGTAGTAACGTCCGTTGCTATTTTCACTACTTTATTTACTCTTCCAAGTTCATCTTTTACTGGTGAATAAACCGCTTGCATCCAGACTTCTTTTCCTGATTTTGTAATTCTTTTATATAATGCATTTTGGGCAAGTCCTAAAGCAAGGTCATCCCAGAATTTTAAATAACTCGCAGAATTAGAATCACTTGGATCAACAAATAATTTATGGTGTTTACCAACTATTTCAGGTAAAGTATATCCCATAGTAGTTAGAAAATTATCATTTGCTGTAATGATATTACCTTTTGTATCAAATTCAATAAATGCGTAAGAAGTATTAATTGCATTTACGATTCCATCTGCCGCTTGTTTTTCAAAAGTTTGCTCTGTATTTTCGTAACGAACACCTAAATATTTTACTGGTTTACCATGTGGCCCCAAGACAGGAGCAAAGACACCATCCACGTAGTAAGGAGTTCCATCTTTTTTACGATTTTTAACCGGCCCACGGAAAATTTGTCCTCTACCTATCGTTGCCCACAATTCTTTAAATACCTCTTTGGACATGTCTGGGTGACGCACCATATTTTGGTTGGAACCAATCAATTCTGCACGTGTATACTGAGAAACCTCACAATGTTTATCATTTACGTAGGTAATAAATCCTTTCAAATCTGTTTCGGAAACGATACACATTTCATCCATTAGTTTTACACGCGCTTCAATTTCACGCATGTTTTGTTCTGCTTCACTTCTTGCACTCAATAGATTTTTTTTCATGTCAACTAAAGAAGCCCCTAGTTCGTCTTTTGATCCTAATACTTCAAAATGCGTATCTAAATTTCCTTTCCCTACTTCCGAAGCAAATTGACCTGCCTTTTTTAGTCCAGACAACATATTTTCTAGGGTCTTCAATAAACCAACATTTGCCATCCCTTTTTCATTCTGAATTTGTACAGACAAATTACCGACAGCAATTTCATCAATATAAGCAGCTACGATACTTGGTTCCGCTCCTAGTATTTGCATAAATGCTTTAATGATAAACTGCGCAAAATAAATTGCCACTAATAAACTAATCAAAGCGATAATAATAATAATCGATGAAGATAAGGTTGCAAAATTTTGCGCTAATTCGTTAGAAGTTTTAGAAATGGTCGTGATATCTTTTTCTAAACTTTGGATCTTAGCTGCTAGGTCATCATTTAATTCATCAAAACGATGGTCTGCTGCTTCTGTTTCAGTACTATTCTTTTTAAGCGCTGCATAGTAATTTTTATTTTTAGCTGCTTGTATCTCTAGATTAAATCTTGAAAAAGTATTCGATTCAACAACTTGTAATAATGGAATTAATTCTTTGTTGTAAAATTCTTTTGCTTGTCCAATCGTTGTTGCTATTTGTTCTTTTTCTGCCGTAAATTCTGTCCCCCAATCGGTATCTGCTACTAGTGTTTCAATAGAACGTGAATTTGCATCAAATTCTGCTTTCGCTTTCTGATGACTTTCTTGCGGGAATTTTGCTTCTTCTATTGAAGACGCAGCTAGAAATTCCATCACCATTTGCTGATCCCAACGTAAAGCATACTTTAAATTCTTAATCGCAGTTGAAATTTCGTTTGATTTTTCAATGTTTCGATCCAATTTACTTCCTTTTGATTGAAGAAAAAGTTGAGAAACAGACATAATCATTATAAATACAATGATTACGGAGAAAGCATAAGTTAATTGCTTTCGAATTGGCATTTGTTTGAATTTGTTCATCTATTTTATTATTTATTTAACTATTTATTTTCACTATCTGTATCTACGAACTCACTAATGGATTCCAAGTCATTACTTGAGAACACTTTATCGATATTTAATACCATGATAAAATGATCATTTTCTTGGATCATACCTTGTACATAATCTGCTCTATAACGCGTAGCTAAGGTAGGCGCTTGTTTGATTTCATTGGTATTTAATTCGAATACCTCTGATACCGAATCCACTAAAGCACCAACTTCAATTACCTCCTCATTCACTTCAATACTGAGGACTAATATACATGTATTTATGGTAAACTCGATTGGCGTCATACCAAATTTAATACGGGTATCAATTACAGGTAACACAGCACCTCTTAAGTTAATCACCCCAACCAAAAAATTGGGAGACTGCGGAACCTTTGTAATTTTAGGAACTTCTAAAATCTCCATAATTTTCATTACAGGAATCGTGAAGTTTTCACTGTCTAATTTGAAGGATAAAAACGATTTAGTTTCTCCATTCACAACGTTTTCATTCATATGTTCACTTTTCATGATCTTATTTCTACTTTAGCATGTTCCGTATATAAATCAATAATTTTATGGGTATCCATCACTAAAGCGATAGAACCATCTCCTAGAATTGTAGCTCCAGAAATAAAATCTTGATTTCTATAATACTTCCCAATTGGTTTAACAACTGCTTGATATTCTCCTATAATACAATCTACACTTATACCTACTCGACGATCTGAATCACTCACTACAATTATCTGTGAACTTTCAGCATCTGAAATTTCATCATATCCAAACTCTTTGTGGATATTGATAAAAGGTATTTGTTGGTTATCTAAAACTAATAATTGGTTGAAATTACCAATCATTTCTTTGTTTTCTACCTCATAACATTTGTCAACAACCGATAAAGGAATAATGTAGAATACATTGGCTACCTCTACTAATAATCCATCGATAATCGATAGACTCAAAGGCAATTTAATGGTTAATGTTGTTCCGATATTTACTTTAGAATCGACAATGATAGAACCCTTCAATTCGGAGATGTTACGTTTTACAACATCCATACCCACCCCTCTTCCGGAAATATCCGTTACCACCGCAGCAGTTGAAAAACCTGGGTAAAAAATAAAGTCAAAAATTTCCTTTTCAGACAATACATCATCCGGTTTCATGAATCCTTTACTAATTGCTTTTTCACGAATTACATCGACATCTATTCCCTTTCCATCATCAATTATTTGGATGTACACTGAAATCCCAGAATAAAAAGCCTTTAATTTGACCGTACCTTTGCGCGGTTTATCCAATGCCTCGCGGTTTTCTGGTAATTCTAAACCATGGTCTAAACTGTTTCGAATAATGTGCATTAAAGGATCGGTTAATGTTTCGATAATTGATTTATCTAACTCTGTTTCACCTCCTTCCGTAACAAATTGTACTTCTTTATTTAAAGACATGGAAACATCACGCACCAATCGTTGAAAACGACTAAACATATTGTTTATCGGAACGAGTGTCATACCAAACGCAATATCTCTTAGTCTTCGCGATAATTTCTCAATATTTTCAGAGATAATTTCTAACTCTGGAGTTTCATTTTTTTGATTGTAGAGTGTCAATGAAGCTTGGGTGGTTACTAACTCACTCACAAGGTTCATTAATTCATCTAGTTTATCTGAAGAAACGCGAATACTAGAAACTACTTTTTCTTTGGTTTCTACTTTAGCGGTTTTAAGCGCTTCATTAGCATCGGATGCAGATTTTACTGCAGGCTGCTGAAGTATCTCTACTTTTTTTCCTACTCTCTCGATTAAGGATGTTAATTCTGCAGCATCTAATTTTACATCTTTAAAGATTGTAGCTTGCACAAACTCCAAAAATTCCCCATTGGAAATTAAATCTGTATATAAATAAGGTGTTATTTCAATAATTGCATTGGATTCTGCGAATACAAACACTTCATTTAAAGTGGCTTTGGAACAATTTGTTTCTACAAAAACATCCCAATACGTAACACAATTGGTAGGTTTAAAATCATCGATGGATTCCAATTTTTTAAAATGTGGAATAATCAAGGTTTTTCCTAATTGTGCAATTTCAGCTAAGAGCAATAAAGGATTTGAACCATCTAGTAAAAATTCAGGTTTTGGCTCGAAATAAACATGGTATGTTTTAACCCCATTTTCTTCCTCATCTTGCACATGTTCCAAACCATTTACAGCTTGTTGCTGGCTATTCTCGGTAGTAGCTGGTGCTGCTGATTTTTTCTGAATAAACTGATGAATTTGATAAATCAGTTGATCGTGGTTTTCTTTATTGGTAGGGTCTTCTAATTCCGAATCGATAATGATTAAATTAAGATGATCAAAAGAAGCAAGCGTAGTATTTAAAATTTCACGCGTAAGTTGCATTTCTCCTTGACGAATTTTATCATAAATTGTCTCTAAATCATGCACAAACTCTGCAATTTTAGCAAGACCAAACATACTACTATTCCCTTTCAAGGTATGCATTACCCGGAAAACCTGTTCAATATTGGATTTATCATTCGGATTGTCTTCCAGGGATAACAAGGAAGATTCCAAATTTTCAAGAAGTTCATTCGCTTCTTGAATGTAGGTGGCTTTCATTTCTTCCATTAGCGTATCACTTTATTAACGACAGCAATTAATTTCTCTTTCACAAAAGGTTTAATAATCCAACCTGTTGCTCCGGCATTTTTTGCTTCCATTTTTTTAGAATCTTGCGACTCGGTGGTTAAAATTAAAAAGGGTAGATATTTAAATTTATCTAATTTACGAACCTCTTTTAGGAATAAAATCCCGTCAAGCATCGGCATATTTAAGTCTGAAATAATCAAACTAACTTGTTCATTTTCTTTCAATAAATCGAGTGCTTCTTGCCCATCTTTAGCAACTATAACTGTAAACCCAGCCTCGCGAAGTGCTAAACCCACAACTACGCGTATACTTTCTGAATCGTCTGCTATAAGTATTGTTTTTGCCATAATTAACTTTTTAGGAAATGATCAGGATTGAAATTCGGTAAAACCACAAGTGTTTAATAATTTTCTGTCTTCACGGGACAAATCAGCCTGAATCGTTATGAATTTGTTTAACGGATAAAAATGAACTCTAATCGCATGAAATAATTGAATTACTGTAATATCAATATCTGAAATATTCGTAAGATTGATTTCAGCAATATCATAATTTTCAAAAACCGAATGCACTTTAGAATAGAGTAATTCTACGTGTTTAATGGTTAAATTACCTTCTAAAGAAATGATCATTCTACGTTGTGTTTTTCTACGGGACGGCTTGAAAGTTAGAGTTAAGTCTTCTAAAACAACATCTGTGTATGTATTCGTAGTCTCTTGACTTTCGGGAGTTTCTACTTGCAACACCTCAACACTTTCTTGTGTAACTTCCGGAGTTTTAACTGGTTCTTCGGATGTCAAATTATCAAAAAATTCGTCTAAACTAACCGAAACTGCTGGAGAAATTTCTAATTCCTCCGACGCTATAGTTTGTTCCTCAACAACTGGAGGTATCGCATCAACGGCTTTATCTTCCTTTTTTAAAGGAATTAACCTATCCACTTTCATGTTTTTACCTAAAGCCATGGTATTACTTGTTAAATTCTATAATTTCTTCTGCCAATAAAATGTATTCTTTCGCACCATTGGAATTGGGAGCATATGCAACTACGCTTTTGCCATGAGAAGGAGCCTCCGCCACTTTTACATTTCCACGAATCGAAGTTTGAAAAAAAGAAAAATCATAATTTGCTTTCACAAAATCGATCACTTCTTTTGATAGTTTTTTTCGAAGGTCAATATTTACGGCTAACACGCCTAAAAATTCCAACTTGGCATTCAGCACCATTTTTATCTCCTGAATTGTTCGCACAATATGCATTAAACCTTGAATACTTAATACATCCAACAGAATAGTCGACATGACATAATCTGCTGCAGTTAATGCGTTTACGGTCAATAGAGAACGTGCTGGGGAACAATCTATCAGTATATAATCATATTTGTCTTTGATTGTATCTAATAGGTTTTTGAGTAAAAATTCGCGATTGTCGACACTATACATAGACAACTCGATATCTGAAAGTCGCATGGAAGCTGGTAAAATATCCATTTTTTCCTGATGGATTACCACTTCTTCAAATTTCTTTTCATTGCTTAATACATACGAAATATCATCTTGCTCTTCATCAAAACCAAAAGAATAAGAAAGGTTTCCTTGCGGATCTAGGTCAACAAGTAACACGCGCTTTCCTTTGAGTGCTAATGCAGCGCCTAGATTGATTGCGGTAGTAGTTTTTCCAGTACCTCCTTTATGATTTGCAATTGCCAGTATCATTTCTTACGATTTCGAGTATAAATAAATACTCAAACTACACAAATATAGTGTTATTAACGTAAAAATAGTCATGCATTTAACCCAAAAAAAGCGTTTTTTACTATTAATAAGTCATTCCACGTAGAATTTGTATTCTTTTAGTTGATACTTGATTTTTTAGACTTTAAAAAATGAAATTGCCGTACGTAATTCTTCTGCTTGGGCATTAAATTCTTCTGCATTCGCGGCCATTTGTTCGGCAGTTGTTGCATTTTCTTGTACCACAAAATTCAGTGATTGAATTGCATTGTTAATTTGATCTGCATTTGCACTTTGTTCCGAACTAGAAGCCGTAATTTCTTGCACCAAATCGGACGTTTTTTGGATGTCTGGCGCAATTTGTGTCAACATTTCTCCGGATTTTTGCGCAATAACAACACTTCTATTAGAAACCTCATCAATTTCACCTGCTGCTAACTGACTCCTTTCGGCAAGTTTACGCACTTCTGCGGCAACTACTGAAAATCCTCTACCATGCTCCCCCGCTCTTGCAGCTTCCACAGCAGCATTCAGGGCAAGTAAATTTGTTTGTCTAGAAATTTCACCAATAATAGAGATTTTTGCCGCAATCAGTTGCATGGATTGAACTGTTTCATCTACCACTTTTTTGCTTTGAAAGGTATCCGTAGCTGCTTTTGTTGCTATTTTTTCCGTTTGTCTAGCATTCGATGAATTTTGTTGAATATTTACAACCATATGTTCCATAGAGGATAATATTTCCTCCACCGAGCTCGCTTGTTTATTTGCTGCATCAGATAGTTGCACTGCAGCATGTGCCATTTGACTTCCCGCATCTGCTATATTTTCTGCGTTTAATTTTACCTTGACGATTAATTCATTCAACACATGAATTGTTTTATTGAGTGCATCTCCCATTCTTTTTAATTCACCAGTTGACTCAATGGTGTATTTTTGAGATAAGTCTCCTTTAGCTAGTGCATTAATGACGCGCGAAACTTCATTCACCGCTTGATGGGTTCGTTCTTCTTGCTGATTTTGTTGAATCAATACGTGAATCGTTTGATTTAACGATTCCCCCATTTCTTTTAATTCCTGTAAAGTATCCATCGTAAAACGCTGACTATAATCTCCTTGTGCTAATGCATTCAGAACACGCATTATTTCTTGAGTCGCATTTTTTGTTTCTCTAGCTGCAACCGTTGCTACCGTTACATCCACACCCATCATGATGATTTTTTCAATACGTCCCATCTCATCTTTCACAGAGGTGTAGACAGCTTGCACCCATTTTTCGGCGCCTGTTTTATCCAATAAACGGTAACTATTTTGTTGCGCGTCACCAGAAACTAATGCTTCCCAAGCCTTCACATAGACAGCGCTAGTTGCAGTTTGTGAATCCACCAACACACGATGGTTTTTTCCAATTAATTCTTCCGAAGAATATCCTAAAATCTTTAACAAAATAGCATTTACACCCAAAATCTCACCTGTCACGTCAAAAGAAGCGTAAGCATACGATTCATTGATTGCACTTACTATTCCTTGTGCTTCTAACCTTTCATAGGTTTCACTCGTTAAATCATAGCGAATCCCAATATATTTTACTGGTTTACCATGTGCACCTATTACTGGACCAATTGCAGCATTCACATAGTAAGGCGTTCCATCTTTTCGTCGATTTTTAACAGGAGCATTGAAAATCTTACCATTTCCTACTGTTTGCCAAAGTAATTTAAATGCTTCTTTTGGCATATCCACATGTCGAACAATATTATGATTTTTACCGATTAATTCTTCTCGCGTAAATAAGGATTCCTCGCAAAATTTATCATTGACATAGGTAATATATCCTTTTAAATCTGTCTCAGATACAATACACATTTTATCTATCAGAGCCATTTTAGTTTCGTATTCGCTACGTTCTACTAATTGTTCTTCTTGTCTAGTCGCTAGTATTTCACCTAACTCTTTGACTTGCTGCGCTAATTCATTAGAAAAATTCAACGAAGATGTGTCAAAATTTGCTTGTTTAAACTGACTAATCGTTTCTTTGACAGCTACTAATTCAGTTCGGATTTTTTCCATATCTGTCAAAAGCGCAGCGTATGAATGATCAACATCCGAAAATTTAATTGGTTCTGAAAAAACTCCTTGTGTAAAAGGACGCAACAATGCTTTGGTTCTATCCAATTTTTTGGATGAATTCCATGAAAAAATACCCATTAATCGTACAAAATAATTATACTAAAATGGACAAATTTAAAAAAGTCAATCTGTTAAAAAAATGATAATAATCAGGTATTTAGAATACTAAACGCTTATATAGTAAACTACATGTCAATAGTTAGTATTTTACAAACACGTTTTTAGGTTCTGTGAAGAATCGTAGAGCTTCCCAACCTCCTTCTCTTCCAACTCCAGAAGATTTCACACCACCGAAAGGAGTTCGCAAATCGCGTACCATCCAACAATTAACCCATACAATTCCAGATTGCGCTTGATCTGCAAAACGATGTGCACGTTTTAAATCATTTGTCCATAGGGTCGTTTGTAAACCATATTCTGTCGAATTTGCCATCATTAAAGCTTCTTCTTCCGAATCAAATGGAGTCAAAGTAACAACTGGCCCAAAAATTTCTTCTTGGTTGGTTCTACAATCATGGGATAAACCTTCAATTACGGTAGGACGCATATAGTATCCATTGTCATAAGGCGCTTCTAATTGGACTCTCGTACCTCCAGTTAAAACTTTTCCACCTTCTTCTTTTGCTAATTCAACATAGGAAAGTACTTTTTCTAAATGCGGCAATGAAACCAATGCTCCCATGTTTGCTTTGGGATCTGTCGGATTAGAAACAATTGCTTTATTCACTTTTTCTACAAAAGTGGTTTTAAATTTCTCATAGATAGTGCGTTCCACAAAAATTCGGGAACCACATAAACATATTTGACCTTGATTGGAGAAAGAAGAACGAACCGTTGTGCTTAACATTTCCTCAAAATCACAATCTGCAAATATCACAACTGGATTTTTACCGCCAAGTTCTAGGGATAATTTCTTAAACATTGGAGCTGCCGTTCTAGCTAAATACTCTCCTGTTTTTGTACCCCCAGTAAATGAAATTGCTTTAATTTTTTTATGTTTTACAATGGCATCCCCAACCTTTGCTCCTAAACCATGTAAAATGTTTAATACACCTGCAGGCATTCCAGCATCTTTTGCAACTTGACCCAGTAAATATGCAGTATACGGGGTAATTTCAGATGGTTTAGCTATAACACAATTTCCAGCAGCTAATGCAGGAGCAATTTTCCAGGAGAATAAATATAAAGGAAGATTCCATGGAGAAATGCATCCAACGATACCAATCGGTTTACGTAAAGTATAATTGATCCCTTCTCCTTGCATGTGGTGCGATTCGGACGCAAAATGGGTGATTGCAGTTGCGAAAAAATGAAAATTCGAAACCGCTCGAGGAATATCTACATGTCCAGCTAATGAAACTGGTTTACCATTATCTCTCGATTCCGCTTGTACAAATTCCTCCATACGTGCTTCAATCCCTTCCGATAATTTCACTAATATTTTACTGCGTTCTTCATTGGACATGTTAGACCAAATCGGAAATGCTTTTTCTGCCGCTTCTACTGCTAATTCTACATCGCGTTCGTCAGAATCTGGAATTAAAGAATATACTTGACCTGTAGCAGGTTCATAATTATCAATATATGCATCGCTAATAGGTGCAATGTAATTTCCGTTGATGAAGTTTTGTAGTTTTATCATGATGGTAAAATAAGTTGTACAAAGTTAAGAAGATAAAGGTAATTTTTCAACGCCCTTAATCCATGCTTAAGTAAGAAAATATTTTGTGTCTTCCCTCCTTGAGGAGGGACCGAGGGAGGTGACAGTTTGAATTTAATACCCTAATATCTTCAAATAATCAGCAGCAGTTTGTTCTTCAGAGAAAAGTTCTGTTTTAATCTTTCCATTTTCATCGCGACGAATCAAGACGTGTTTTGGTTCCGGAATCAAACAATGTTTCAATCCACCAAAACCACCAATTGTTTCTTGGTAAGCGCCAGTATTAAAAAAGCCAATATATAGGGGTTTAGTTTTACTGAATTTCGGTAGATATATCGCATTGGAATGTTGCTCTGAATTATAGTAATCGTCGCTATCACAGGTTAATCCCCCTAATAATACACGTTCGTAATCATCGTTCCAACGATTGATTGGTAACATAATAAATCGCTGATTGATTGCCCAAGTATCTGGAAGGTTGGTCATAAAAGAAGAATCTATCATGTTCCAACGCTCTCTATCGTTTTGTTTCTTTTGTTGTAAAATATTAAAGATTGCTCCACCACTTTCTCCAACTGTAAATGAACCAAATTCAGTGAAAATATGCGGTTCTGGGATGTTATTATCCGAACAAACACGTTTTACTTGTGTTAAGATTTCTTTCACCATGTAGGCATAATCAAAATCGAATTGCAACGATTTTTTAATCGGGAAACCACCTCCAATATTCAAGGAATCCAAATCAGGACATACCTTTTTTAGATCACAATAAACACGCAATAGTTTGGTTAATTCATTCCAATAATAGGCAGTGTCGTTTATTCCTGTATTGATGAAAAAATGTAACATTTTGATTTTAACACGCGGATTTTCCTGCACAATTGTTTTGTATAAAGGTAAAATCTCTCGGTAACGCACGCCTAGTCTTGAGGTATAAAACTCAAATTTAGGTTCTTCCTCCGAGGCTACGCGAATTCCAATTTGAATATCCTTCGATAAATCTGCTGTACTATCAATAAGATCGGTAACTTCTTGCACATTATCAATGACAGGGATTACTTTTAAATCCGTTTCAGCCATCAATTTCGTGATGTTATCAATATATTTTTTAGGCTTATACCCGTTACAAATAATATATCTCCCAGGACTTAATTTTTGCGTATCATATAATTTTCGAACGATATCAATATCAAATGCAGAAGAGGTTTCGATGTGCACATCGTTTTGTAATACCTCATCTAAAACAAATGAAAAATGCGAACTTTTAGTACAGTAGGAGTAATAATAATTTCCACCGTATCCCATATTATTCATAGCCTCACGAAACCACCCTTTTGCCCGTTGAATGTTATAGGAAATTTGAGGTAGGTAATTAAACTTTAATGGAGTTCCATATTGTTCGATTAATCGCATCAAATCAATTCCGTGAAAGATTAAACGATCATCCTGCAAGTTAAATTCATCTTGCGGAAAATCAAAGGTTTGATCAATTAAATCAATGTATTTCGTTCTCATGGGCCAATAATAAGGTGCAAATTTGCCGTAAATTATTGAAATCGCCTAGTGATTCAGATTAATTTTTGATTAAAGCATAACGTAACTATATTATATTTCTATCCCAAAAAGATAAAGGGATTAATTTTTAAAATATGATAATGGATTATTATTATAAAAAATTAACACAGATACCACAATGGCACTGAGATACACAAAGATTAATTAATTTGTCACGGAGAAACTTTGTTTCTGTCGAACGACGTTGAAATCATTGTGCACTTTCTGAAGACACCTTGGTGCACTTTGTGTTAAAATATGAAATCAATTAACACAGAGTCCACAATGGCACTGAGATTCAAAATGAATAAATAGATTTTGTCACTGAGACACTTTGTTCCTTTGTAAACAAAATTGAAATCACTGTGAACTTTGTGAAGATACCTTGGTGAACTTTGTGTTAAAAATATGAAATCAATTAACACAGAGTCCACAATGGCACTGAGATACACAATGATTAATTAATTTGTCACGGAGAAACTTTGTTTCTGTCGAACGACGTTGAAATCATTGTGCACTTTCTGAAGACACCTTGGTGCACTTTGTGTTAAAATATGAAATCAATTAACACAGAGTCCACAATGGCACTGAGATGCACAATGAATAAATAGATTTTGTCACGGAGACACTTTGTTTCTGTTGAACAACGTTGAAATCACTGTGCACTTTGTGTTAAATATGAAATCAATTAACACAGAGCCCTCAATGGCACTGAGATACACAAAGATTAATTAATTTGTCACGGAGATACTTTGCTTTTTATGTTTAAAGATACTATTTCTTCAAAAAATTTAGGATGAAGTCATCCATTTGACTAACTTAAATAAGAAAATTTAAAAATACAAGATCATGCATGAAAATGAATTAGCACAAAAAGTCATCGGTTTAGCGCTTAAAGTTCATAAGACTTTAGGCCCTGGATTATTAGAAAAAGTATATCAAGAATGTTTGTTCTATGAATTGAAAAAAGCAAACATTGAAGTAAAAAAAGAAGTTTCTATACCAATAAAGTATAATGAATTAGTTATCGAAAGTGCTTATAGAATTGACCTTTTGGTTGAAAATAAATTAATTATTGAACTTAAATCAGTAGAAGAATTAAATGATTTGCATTTTGCACAAACATTAACGTATTTAAAGTTAGCTAAACTGAAATTAGGACTTCTTTTAAATTTTAATGATGTATTATTAAAACAAGGAATTAGAAGAGTTATAAATTGAAAACAATAAACACATAGTCCGCAATGGCACTGAGATTCACGAAAATTAAATAATTTGTCACGGAGACACTTTGTTTCTTTGTGAACAAAGTTGAAATCATTGTGAACTTTGTGAAGATACCTTGGTGAACTTTGTGTTAAGTAACTAAAATTCATTTACATTCTCAAAATCAGTTTCAGATTGAAACGTCTTTGTGTTAAGTAGTTTGGAATGGCATACGTTTTACCAGTAACATCTTGCACCCACTGATGGGAAAGCACATTGTTAATTCCTAATAGATTAAATACTTCAAACGATAAAATAGCATCTGAAAAACCATATTTTGTCTTGATTTTTAGTGCATGTGTTTTTTGCAATAAGTCGTACGAAAGTCCTAAATCCACCCGTGCATAGAATTTCTGACGTAGTGTATCTTTATAGCGTTGAAAATCTGGTGGACCATAAGGTAAACTTGATCCAAAATTAAATCCCATTTGGGCGGTTAACATCTCATACTTAGGCATTTTATCTTGGAATAGAATCGCAAAGTTGATCCGTTGGTCAGTTGGTCTTGGTATAAACCCAGGATGTACAATTGTACTGTCTACTTTTTTATCATCAATGGTATACCCTGGAATAATCGTTTCACCACTTTTGTTTAGATAAACTTTATATGAATCATTTAACAAATTTTCCTTAGTGGATAAATAGCCTATTTTAAAAAATGATTGAACTCCTTCTATAAATTCTCCGTGGATATTGACATCTGCACCATATGCGTACGCGACTGCATCATTATTGGCATAATACCTAGTGCGAACATTATCAATTTCGTAAGGGTTTACATCCCAGAAATATTTATAATAAGCTTCCGCAGAAAATTTAAACGGTGTTTTTCTGTTCCACATAGAAAAATTAAAATCGTAACCTGTTATGATATGAGCAGACTTTTGTGAAACTACTTGCAAATTTAACTGACCTTCCATTGTTCGAAATTCTCGGTAAAAAGGGGGTTGATAAAACAAACCTGTCGCCAAACGAACTTGTGTGTTGCGTCGCATCACTTTGTTATTGGAATAAAAATAGGTCCTTGGAAAGAAAATAAAAGAAATTCGTGGAGTAACATAATGCTCATTATTTACTTCTGTATATCCTGCACGAACACCTGTCGTTAATACAAAACGACGGGTGGCAGCTGTCAATGTATCATAGGCCATTAATGACTGTCGTTTTCCTAGTGAATCTTTTAAAATATACTTCGCTTTTACAGGGTAATTTAACGCTGTCTTTCCCCATTCAAAACTATGTTGTGCATACCCACTAAAACGTTGCGTGTTTAAAGCTAATTTACTCTTGATGGCATACGAAAGTGTCAAATCATTACTTGGAATTTTAGTAATTGTATAACCAGCAGAATCAACATTTTTCCATTCACTTAAGACATCTCTGAATACATCATACTGGTAATTTACTCCCCAAAGTAAACGTTGTTTGTCTGAAATCTGATGAGAACCATTATGATAGATATTCAATATGGTAGCTTGTAAATTATTACGTGCATGATTTAAATAACTTCCCACTCCTATCGAAGCAATAGAATCCCCGAAATTTTTCTTCCCCGGGTTAGTTTCTAATAAATTGATATAATATTGTCCTTGAACATCAAAATATTCTTTTTCGTTCGTATAGAATAAACTTGCATAAACATCTAAATTCGTTTTTTCAGTTGGCTTATATTTTAAAGCTGTACCACCAGTCATGGTTTCAAATTTTGTCTGTTCCTGACCGTCAAAATAAATTTTTAAGCGGTACGCTTCATTGACAGTTCCAAAATCTGTTTCTTGCGTAGTAGGAGAAAAACGATAATTATTTGATGATAAATGTCCCAATGTACTCCAAGTAAGTTTTGGTGTAATCGCATAATTCATTAAAAATTGAGCATCGTAAAAAACAGGATTATATGCCCCTTTAGTCTGCAGTGAATTTAATAAATAGCCATTGGAACGATAACGTGCTCCAACTAAATAATTGAACCTAGAATTCAATTTTTGTGCAATATGAGACTCCACACCTAACAATGACATCATTACGGAAGCATTCGTAGAATCAGGTGTTACATAAGTAACATCAAGGACTGAACTTAATTTATCTCCATATTTTGCATCAAAACCACCTCCACTGAAACGAATGTCTTTTACGAGTGAAGAATAGAGAAAACTTAAACCTTCCTGTTGTCCAGAACGCGTTAAAAAAGGTCTGTTAATTAAAAACCCATTTACATACACTAGATTTTCATCATAACTCCCCCCACGCACATTATAATTCGAGGTTAATTCATTGTTTGAGCTAGCGGAAGTTGAATAAATTAGCGTTCTTTCAACGGATGTTGCTGCAATTTTTTGTAGATCTAAGGATGGTAATTTAAGGATATTATTATCATTTTTTTCTGTTTTTAAAAAAACTGAGTTCATCACCGTAAATGAAAATTTTACTTTACCCAAATTATAATGTTCATTTGGTCGAATTTTCACTTCTTTGTTTAGACTCGTTGAATCAATTAGAAAAGAAATAGTTAGCTTTTTATTTGCAGAAACTTTCAATTGAAAATATCCATTGACATCTGTATAAACACGAGCGTCCTCACTACTTACTAATACATTTTCAATGACTTTACCTCCTTTTTCGATGCAGATACCTTCCACAAAACCAAATTCTTGCGCTGACAAACACAAAGAAAGAAACAGTAAAAAAGTTGTCAGCAAAAAACGCATAAGTATTATAGAACGTAAAAAATTAATAATTAGTATTTAAACTAGTCTAAAAGTAGAACAATCAAATCATTTTCAAAAGGGTCCATCTCGTTTTTTACAACATCAATCATTTTACTAATGTTTCCATCCTTACAAAAACTTAAAAAACTCTCCGTTCGTTCTTGCAACCCATTCTTTGGAAATAATTTAAATTTAAGATCTTCTAATTGTTTCATTGCTACTTCTAATTGACCTTTGCGCTGCTTTATAAACTTAGATTTAATCATTTCTAGTTGTTTTGATAATTTGCTTATTTCAGCTTCAACAAACTTTTCCATGTTTTGATCAAAAAGTTCAGCTTGTTCTATTAAAACTCTATTTAACTGAAATGAAATTGCATCAATGTCCGAAAAATTTAACTCATCCCCTGAATTGGTCTGGATATACTCACGTTGTAATTCCTGAAGTGGTTTAAAAATATCCTGCCATAAAAGATTTAATTTCTCACATTTTTTTTGAGTTGTAACGTCTATGAGTTGAACAGAATTTCGAACGCTTAACAAAGGAAACGCTAAACCGATGGTGTCAAAAATTCCCTTTTGTTGAATCCAATAACTAATTTCACCTCCTCCACCTACGTAGACTAAATTAGGCAAAATGGTTTCTTGATAGGCCGGTCGCAACATCACATTGGGAGAAAAATGTTCTGGATGATTTCCAATTGCTTCAATGATTTCTGCGTCATTCTCTACTAATAATCGCTCTCTTTTTCCTTTACTTAATTGAAATATATTAATTGGTCGTGCAAATGCTTGAGGCGTAAAACCTAAACGCAAGATCATTTCATTTGCTTTATGTACACATTGTTCAACAAAAGGTCTCCTTACCTCTTCTTGCATTGTATTCGTAAATAGAGATTTTAAACCTGGCACATTAGGCTCAATGACGATTACTCCAAAACGTTCAAACAAAGCATGATATAACTGCTGAGTAGCACCAGCTACGTGATCACCAGCATATTTTTTTAATAGTTGATGGACTTCACTTTCGGGATGATTGTGAAAAAAGGCCGCAACATCAGCCTTCATTTCTTCCCAGTGATGTAATTCATATTGACCAACCGCTCCACCTTGTTGTTCATTCCACTGAATTTTTTTTCCGAATAATGTTGTATGATTCACTTCTTCTACATCATGATCTTCGGTAGCCAACCAAAAAACAGGCACAAAATCATTGGATGGATATTCTTTTTTTAATGCATCCGCTAAACGAATACAATGAATTATTTTATAAATCACATAAGCAGGTCCAGTAGCTATATTTAATTGATGTCCAGTAGTTATTGTAAATGTTGTATCCTTTTTTAATCGTTCTATATTTTGAGCAACAGGAGAATTTAGGGCTAAATTAGGATATTGTTTGACTAATTCGTTAACTAACGTTTGTCTAGTCTCGTATGAATAATTTTGTTGTTTTTTATGCATTTGTAAACCTATATTCTTCAAAGAAAATGGTGCGGTAATTAAATCTGCAAGCGTATCCTGATGATAGGATAAAGTGTTTGCTAAATTGGAAAATTGACCCGATTTTTCTCTATGTAAGGTATGTTTTTGCATAGAACAAATGTACTGAAAACAATATTCAAGCAGTGAAATATGTATTGTGATTTTTAAAAAACGTAACTTTGCCCTTCAAAATATTTCTATGGAAGCAATTATAAAAACAGTAAAAGGAGATATGAAAGTATCTTTTTATGAAAATGATGCACCAAATACGGTTGCAAACTTTGTGAAATTAGCAAAAGAAGGATTTTATGATGGATTAACTTTTCACCGCGTATTACCTGACTTTGTGATTCAAGGAGGCTGCCCAAAAGGAACGGGTGTTGGTGGTCCTGGCTACAAAATTGACTGTGAGTTAACAGGAGATAATCAATACCATGATCGCGGTGTACTTTCAATGGCACATGCAGGAAGAAATACTGGTGGTTCTCAGTTTTTTATCTGTCATAGTAGACGTCAAACTTCTCATTTAGATAGAAACCATACATGTTTTGGAAAAGTATCTGAAGGATTAGAAGTAATTGATGCAATTCGTGAAGGAGATAAAATCAATGCAATTGAGATTATTGAAAAATAGAAATTAAAGATTCAATTCTTGATAGAGGTTGTTAAATGTATTTAACAACCTCTTTTTTGTGTGCTATAATTAGATACTTTCTGTTAAATTCATTGGATAACACAAAAAAAAAACACAACTTTGTGTCCAAATATTTGTTCCTAACAATGAAAGTAAGAATACTTTTTGTATTATTTGTAGTCTTAGCGCCTGTTTTCACTAGTAAAGCAAGTGATTTGATGGACTCTTTAAACTACAATTATTTTAGCCCAAATGGTGATTCTATCAATGATTATTATGTAATTGAAAAATTAGCGACCTACCGCGATCACAAATTTTCAGTATTTAATAGATGGGGTGATTTAGTTTTTTATGCTTCGCCTTACTCAAATAATCCGAATGATGGAGAAAACAAAACGTTTGTGGGTTTATGTAATCAACCTCTTTGTATTTTTGGAAAAGAGTTGCCCGAAGGTGTTTACATGTATCAATTAGAATATAAGTTCGAGGATAAACCTACCTTTATTAACGGTAAAATAATCTTGAAGCGATGAGATTTATAGGTGTTGTACTTTTTATTTTAGCATCTACGCTAGGATTATCTCAATCTAAACAATTCTACAATCAATACATGTTGAACCCAGGTTTTTTGAATCCTGCCAATATGGATGTATTTACAAAATATGGTACTACATTTCTTTCACATTACGATTATTCAAATCAGGATAATTCTGCAGCGAACTTTGCAATCTTATCTCATTTTAATTATCGACCACATTTAGGATTCTCTGGATTTGCTGTAAACGATAATTTTGGAGGATATAACCAACTAGAAATCGCTGGTAATGTTGCTTATAAAACTTTTACTCGCAACTATGGAGGGATGTCATTCGCTTATGGTTTACGATTAGGATTCACTCAAAAAACCTTAAATGCTACTAATTTGTATTATCGTCAGTTAGATGATCCTACGTTAAATCAACCTGGAATTAACAAATTTGGATTGAATGTAGGTGTAGGATTTACAATGGTTACACCTGACTTTGATTTAAATATAAGTTTACCGGGTTTATTAGGCAACAGACTTCCTGCTTCAGCGATTGATACAGCATTTAAACATAGTTTGTTTGACTTGAAAAGTAATAATTTATTTATTTCTACTGGTTATAAAATTAGATGGGATAATGGATTTTATGTTTTCTACCCAACCGTATCATTACGTAATGTTGTTGGCGCTCCACTTAATATAAGTGCAGATGCTAACTTCTTATTAAATCAATTAATTTGGTTAGGCGCTGGATATCGAACAGATAATACAATCGTTGCAACTGCCGGGGTGTTCTTAGATTTAGGATGGAGGTTTGTATATACATACAATAACGCAGCTTTAACAAAACACTCCAATACGGGTTCAAGCCATGAATTTTCAATCGGTTATGCACGTACAATCCCTGAAAACCCATTTACATATCGTAAGTTTACCAAAACAAATGGCGATACTAAAAAGAAAAAGACTTTTAATATAAAATTACCTAAGATTAAAATTTTCAAGAAGTTAAAAGGTAAAATGAAATACAGTTGATGATTTTTATTAAACTAATTTTTTGGACGAAATAAAAAAGTAGGGGAGAAATATTTCTCTCCCCTACTTTTTATATATTATTTCACCCTTAATCTTATTATTTTTTAAGCACCGACTACTTTTTATTTTTACCATAATATGCTGTAATCCATACACCAACAAAAATCATTGCCATATATCCTACTTTTTCAAAGGTAATTGTATTGGTGTAATCATCTGCTAAGCCAAACAAAGAAAACAAGAAGGCAAAGCCCATTACAAGCACAGGTTGTGTGTAAATGTATGCACTAGCAATCGATGGTCCGACATATTTCAATCCATACATCGTCAATAAATAGGTAAAAAATGTTACACCGATCACAATGTATGTGATTTTCACCCAAATGTTCGGTGTAATTGCACTGAAATCAATCTGTACTATTTCTATGTAAGTAGGTGGGTAAATAAGCATGTAGAACAAGCCAAAAGTAAACACATAGGTAATAACTGTAAACGGACTATAACGCTGCATTAAAGGTTTGGCTATGACCAAATAAATGGCATAACTCAATGCATTTATAAATAAAAACAAATCCCCTAAGGATGAATCCCCTTTTCCAGTATTTCCTGCTAATGACAATAAGATAGCACCAGTAGCCCCTAATACAATTCCGGTTACTTTCGTTCGTGTAATTTTCTCTTTTAATAAAAAATAGGCAATGATGGTTACTAGTATAGGGTTGGTGGTCATGATAATTCCAGAATTTATCGAAGAAGATAAACTCAAACCATGAAAGAAAAATAATTGGTTAATCGTAACACCAAATAACGCACACAACATAAAAAGTCCAATGTCTTTTCGTTGAATTCGCTCTTTAGGTAAAAATACTTTAATCATCCAAAAAAGTAAAGTAGCTCCTAAAATTCGAAAGAAAATGAACGTGGTAGGAGATAAAAAAGCTGGCATAACCCCTTTTGCGAGGATATGACCAGCTCCATATAAAGCATTTACGATAAATAAGGCAATATGTGCCTTCCAAGTGGATTGTTGCAAATCTTAAATGTCAAAAACAGTTTTAAAATCCATTACTAAGTTGTCATCCACAGCAACACCTACCATGGATGGTTTTTCTACTTTGAATTTATCCAAACTTACATTAAAAGATCCTGAAAGAATAATTTTTTTATCGGATGCCATTTGTTTTGCTTTAATTGTAATGTCCTTTTTAATCCCGTGGAAATTTAATTCGCCTACTATTGTAAGGTCTCCAGCTTCTTCTTTAATTGCTTTACTTACAAATGAAACTTTTGGGTGTTTTATACCTTCTAATACTTCTAAGGCATGAGAATCACGACTTGAGTTTTGAGAATCAAACGACGCGACTGGAGCTGCAATAACGATTTTCACAATTTTATTCGTAGAATTATCATAATAACAATTTCCAAAAAAGTCTTTGCTAGTTCCAATGGATGTATGTGCTGGATGATCTAGCGTGTAACGAATAAAAGAATCTGTTTTGTTAAGTGTTAGTTTAACATTGTCAAAAGAACATAACATCAATGTAAGTCCTAAAAACAGCGAATAAATAATAGATTTTTTCATAAAAATTGAAGTTAGTAAGTTAAAAGTTTGATTAAGTAATTAGAATTTCATTACGATTACCGCACCAGCAAATAATGCAGTTGTTATATAGCCGGATACTTGATGAAAGTTTCGCAATTTATCACTGTTTTCATTTTGGAGACTAGCACTACCGTACATTAATTGACCAGCTATTGGTGTTAATAGCATTCCTGAAAAATGAAGATAAGCCAAGGTTCTATGGGCTTTCATATTACTCCATCCAGCATTTTTACGTATGATAATTGGAGGTGGAGCCAATAATTGTAACAAAGCTGTTGCACCATAAGCAATCATGGTCGTTGTTACTGCTAAATCATGTAATGGTTTAACTTTTTCTTGAGTTTCGCCACTATTTGTGTTAATCATTATTTGACCTGTAATACAAGAACCTATCATCCCTCCTAGTGCCATAAAACCTAATGCTTGGTGTGTTTGCAACATTCTTCTTCGAACAATAATTTCTCTTTCTCGTTTCTCAGGAGTTAATTCAAAAAACGAAAATTTACGCATTAATCCTTTTTCAGACCAAAGAGAACGTTTGATTACCCCCATTCCTTCAGGTAATAAACTTTGTTTAATTTCATTTGCTCCCAATTCTTGTAAAAGCAAATCATCCTCAGAAATTTTGGTGGTATCGGTTTGAGCTATAGTTATTCCTGTAAGGACTAAAAACAACACGAACAAACAAAAATTTTTCATTGATTTTTTATTTAAAATTACTTTTAATTTTTAACTATTTCA
>CALPMT020000044.1 GCA_943324745.2 Chitinophaga pinensis
CCTGCTTTTTCTTCACTTCGCAAGAAATCAAAATGATCTACCAAAAAATCAGGTAGAAATAACTTTATTAAGTCAATTGTCAAAATCGTTTTTTGAAAACAAAATTACTAATTTTAAAAATTCATCCCCAACTTTTGGTCATGACCCATTAATAATTATATTTAAAAAACCATTCATACAGAAAAAAAACGCATTAAATGGCACTACCTATTAATATTAATGATTTAGTTCATGGGAATTCTGTTGAATGGGAACGTCTTGAATTTAAGCAAGGTTGGAACCCTGAAGATGTTATTCATTCGATGTGTGCTTTTGCCAATGATTTAAATAATTGGGGTGGTGGCTATATTATAATTGGAATAGCCGAAAATGATGGACTTCCGATTTTTCCTCCCCTTGGTTTACAAGCTAACCAAATGGATGCAATACAAGGAAATATTGTAAACTTAGCAAACCAACTTCAACCAAATTATTTCCCGATAATCCAACCTTACATTCTCGAAGAAAAACACATACTTGTATTATGGTGTCCTGCTGGTGACCATCGTCCTTACACCTCTCCTGTTTCCTTGGGAGCTTCTTCACAAAGACAATCCTATATTCGCTCTGGATCCAAAAGTATGATAGCAAGAGGTGTGAATTTAATTCGCTTACAAGAGTTAGCAGCACGCATCCCTTTTGACGACAGAGTAAATAATCATGCGACTATTAATGATTTTGACTTAGGATTAATTCAAAGCTATTTACAAGAAATTAAAAGTGAATTATACAACGAATCTACCAAAATGCCGTTGATAGATATCGCTAAATCCATGTATATCGCTAAAGGACCTATGGAAGATACTAGACCCGTAAATGTAGGTTTGTTATTCTTTTCAAAAAATCCAGATACTTTTTTCCCTAGATCGTGGATTGAATTAGTTTGGCATAAAGATACTTCTGGAAGAAATTTTAAAGAACATTATTTCAAAGGTCCAATTCATTTACAATTGAGAAACGCGTTATCGTTTATTGAAAACAACATCTTAAATGAGGAGGTAATAAAACAAGCAAACAAAGCAGAAGCACTACGTTTTTACAATTTCCCTTATGAGGCTGTAGAAGAAGCTTTATCCAATGCTATCTATCATAAAAACTACGAACTTGGTTCTCCAATTGAAGTTCAAATTTGGCCTGACAAAATAGAGATTCTAAGCTATCCAGGACCTGTACCTCCTGTTAACGCTGAAATATTGAAAAGTCAACGTAGAATTGTAGCGCGCGAATATAGAAATAGAAGAATCGGAGATTTTCTGAAAGAACTGCATCTTACGGAAGGTCGTGGAACAGGTTTCCCAACGATTTACGACACCATGGCTGAGAATGGTTCTCCTGCTCCATTATTTGAAACAGATGAACTAAATTATGTGTTAGTAACCCTTCCTATTCATCCTTTATCAGGTAAAGGAACACGGGTGAGTGACCAAGCTAGTGACCAAGCTAGTAACCAAGCTGGTAACCAAGTTAAACCTAACATATTCAATAACTTAGATGAAATAATTTCTTTCTGTAACCAAGCTAGTAACCAAGCTAGTAACCAAGCTAGTGACCAAGCTAGACAACTCGTAAAGGAGCTTATTCATGAAAGAGTTGTTGAGGTATTGTTGATTTTAAAAGAATGGCAAAATAAAGCAGATTTATTTAATCAACTAAATATAAGTAATCAAACAAAAAACCGTAAAAAATACCTTGACCCATTGATCGAATACGGATGGGCAACCATGGAATTTCCCGAAAACAAAACTACTCCAAATCAAAGGTATCGAATTACGAATGGAGGGACTAGACTACTAACGCTTATAAATTAAATGAATTCAACTAATTCGTTTATCAATTAATCAACAACTAACAATATGGCTTTATTTCAACAATCGGTACTCAAAAAACACATAGAAACATTAAACAATGCGATGATTTCTCAGAAATGGGAGAAATTTCAAGCACATTTTTTAAATGCTACGATTCAACAAAATATACGTAAAAGCAAAGAAGAACAATACCAAGAAGGATTTTTTAGAGATTTGTTTGTTCAAATTTTAAGATATACTTTGAATCCGGAACCGAATTCACTAACTGATTTATCAACATAAAAGATAGAAACTATTAATATGAAAGCAAACGAATTACAGATAAATAATTTTTTACAAACCCCTACTGTCCAGTTTGTAATACCTGTGTACCAAAGAAATTACGACTGGACAACGCACCAATGTGGTGATTTGTTAAGAGATATTATTTCAGTTGAACAAGACAACAGAGGAACACATTTCATTGGTAGTATCGTGTTTATTCACGAGGGCACTTACAGCACCAGTGAGGTAAAGGAACTCGTTATTATAGATGGTCAACAACGCCTCACTACAATCAATATTTTGTATGTAGCCCTGTATCGTTTTGCCAAAGAAAAGAATATGCCCCAACAAGCAGAAATGCTTTACAATATGTTCTTAACCAATCAATATGTTCAACACGAATCAAGTAAACTAAAATTAAAACAAACAGATAATAATGCCATTGCCTTTAAAGCAATTTTGAATGGTACTGAAAATGAATTGGAAAAATACTCTAATGTAAAAGAAAATTATAGCTACTTCAAAACACAAATTACAGAGGAGAATTTCACAACAATATTGAATGGACTGAAAAGATTAATCTTTGTTGAGATTTCATTGGAGCGAGATAAAGATGATCCGCAACGCATATTTGAAAGTCTGAACTCTACTGGTCTTGATTTATCTCAATCTGATCTTATCCGCAATTTCATTCTAATGGATTTAGAGCCCAAAGAGCAGAACAAAATTTATGACCAAATATGGAATCCAATTGAAGAAAATGCACGTGATTTAGTCCGTCAAAAATCAATGGTATCTGATTATATTAGAGATTACTTAACATTAAAAACAAAACGTATTCCAAACAAGGGTAAGGTTTACGAAGAATTTAAAAAACTATACATTAATAAAAAAGATGATTCCTTTCAACAAGAATTAGAAACAATCAAAGCGCTTTCGGTTCATTACAGAAAATTCATCAATCCCCAAGTTATTACCGATACTGTTTTAAGAAGAGAGTTAGAATACATTTCCAGATTAGAAATCAATGTAGCATTCCCATTCTTACTTCAAGTATTTGAAGATTGTGAAAATAGCATTATTGACCAACCAACGCTAATCAAAATACTCAAGTTAATTCAAAGTTTTACGTGGAGAAGATTCATTGTTGGTTTACCTACAAATGCGCTGAATAAAATTTTCATGACCTTATATAGTGAAATTGACCATGAAGATTATTTTGAAACCTTGTGTGTTGCATTATTAAAGAAAAAAGGAAGTGGTAAGTTCCCGAATGACCAAGAACTGCGTTCTTCACTTCTCGACAAAGATTTATACAATACACAATCAAAAAATAGAAGTTACTTCTTTGAATTATTGGAAAATCATAACAACAGAGAGTATGTCAATACAGCAAGTGAGTTAATTACTATTGAGCACATATTCCCTCGCAATCCAGATAATAAATGGTTGAATGATTTATCTCCTGATGAATATAACACATTTAAGGAGTTTAAATTAAATACGATAGCAAACCTTACCTTATCAGGAAACAACGGTGCATTAAGCAACTTAGCATTCATAAATAAAAGAGACATGAATACCGATGGAAAAGAGCAAGGATATGCTTTTTCTCGCTTATGGTTAAATGATTATTTGAAAAAACAAGATTGTTGGAACATTGAAAAATATAACGAGCGCTTTGAAATTATCTACGATCGTTTTCTTCAAATATGGCAACTTCCAAATGTAACACTTCCATTAATAGAAGCAGATTCAGAACAAAATATATTTGATGCAGAACCGCCAATCAATAAAAAATTAGAGTATTTCATTTTTGAAGATACAAAGGTTGAAGAATCAGCAGTTGCTCAAATGTATTTCTATGTATTACGTGCATTATATGAAAAGAACACAGAATTATTATTAGAAAACTCCCAAATAATAAAAGCAACCAAAAATCAATCAGATTTTAGAGCACCTCAAGAATTAATCAATGGTTATTTTATTGAAGCAAATATTGATAGTAATACTAAGTTTTCACACCTAAAAAAGATGCTTTCTGTATTTGAATTAGAAGATGAATTGATAATTAAATATCATTCTGAAATATCAGGCAATGGAGTAGAAAGATTTTCACGTAGAAGAAAGTTTTGGGGTGAGCTACTTATGGTTCTAAATCACCCAATACTTTTTCAACGAGTTAGTCCTTCAAAAGATCATTGGCTAATTGCTGGTGCAGGCATAAGTGGTCTATCCTACACTTTTTTAATAACGAAATCGTATGCTGCAATAGAATTTTCAATTACTAGGGCATCCAAAGAAGATAATAAACGACTTTTCAATTCAATAGAAAAACATAAATCTGAGATTGAAGAAAGATTTGGTTACCCCTTACTTTGGGAGGTTATGGATGAAGCCAAAATGAGTAGAGTTAAATACCAATTAGATAATGTCAATTTCTATGTTGATGATGATATTGACACTATAAAGGAATTTTTTATTAAAAACTTATCTCCGTTTTATGAAGCATTTAACCCTATAGTAAATGGGTTAAAGAAAAAATAATTAATTCAAAAAAACTTAATATTAAACTTTAGATTTTTTTAAAATAAATCTCTTTAAATCTAGAAAAATGGTATGATTTGTCTTTTGTAGATTTCATCAAAGAACTAAACAAAGCCATCAAAACAGCGAAAAGCACCCCTTTAACCAAAAAAGATGAATTTGAATGGATGGAGTTGTTTGAAGACAACAAAAAGAAAGCCTTAGCACTCAAAACCGAAATAGACAAAACCGACAAAGAAATTGACCAAATGGTGTATGCAATGTATGGCTTGACGGAGGAGGAGATAAAGATTGTGGAAACTGTCTAAACTATGATTTTTTTTGATTAGGATGATTTATGGGATTTGGGGTGTGAAAAGGGATTATGATTGATGTGGATTGAAGGTTTTTTTTATGTTTTTATGTTTTATCCTAATTAATCATAAAAATCATAAAATAATAGCCAAGATGGATAGTTATTGCGCCACTTTTTCGCCTTCTCCTAAGAATCATTTAAATCACAAAAATCATAGTCAAGATGGATGGGTATGGGTATTGCGTCCTTTACTTATTTACTTCTCACGTCTCATCCTCAACAATCATTTAAATCAAAAAAATCATAGTTTAGATGATGGGTATGGGTATTGCGTCCTTTACTTATTTACTTCTCACGCCACATCCTCAACAATCATTTAAATCACAAAAATCATAGTCAAGATGGATGGGTATGGGAATTGCACCCCTTTTTTAACTCCCCCCCACGCCTCATCCTCAATAATCAAAAAAATCACCAAAATCATAGTTTAGATGATGGGTATGGGCTTTTTTCAGTTTTTCTTCCTAACTTCAAGTAAACAACGTACCATGATTGACACAAATTTCAAATATTCAGAACTAACTTCAAAGGTAATAGGATGCGCTATGCGCGTACATTCAGCATTAGGAAATGGCTTTCAAGAAGTCATTTATCAACGAGCTTTACAAATAGAATTATCGTTAGCGGACATTCCATTCTCAAGAGAATTTGAAATGCCTATTTATTATCGTAATCAACAAATTGGAACACGTAGGGTTGACTTTTTAATTGAAGGAATTTTATCCGTAGAGTTAAAAGCGGTAACACAAGTGGAAGATGTACATTTTGCACAGGCTATTAATTATTTAGAAGCTTATAACTTAGAAGTAGGCCTACTTATTAATTTCGGGGAACGCAGTTTAAATTTTAAGCGTTTGAAAAATAATAAGTTTAAGGAATTCCAAAACGTTTAAAATTTGTGATATAAATTTTAAAAAACAAAAAACAATTAAATTTTAATCATTAAGTTAGATTAATAAATAGTCAAAACAAGTCAAAAATGGAATTTCAAAACGAATCAAGCCTGTTAATCTATCAAAATCAAGAGGGAAACATCAAAATAGATGTACAATTAGAAAATGATACTGTTTGGCTCACGCAAGAGCAAATGGCTCAACTTTTTGGCAAAGGTAGAAGCACTATTACGGAACATATTTCTAATATTTTCAAAGAAGAGGAATTGGAACAAAATGCAGTATGTCGGAATTTCCGACATACTGCTAATGATAGTGAAAATTATTCTTTAAGTGAAAGCAATTTTTTCTAGTGTAAATTGAATTTGTGGATTTCACAGAAAAAGAGTATATATGGTAGTTATGTTGATTTAAATTACGAACGAGCCACGTTCACAATTGATAAAATGGATTATTAATGAATCAAATACAAAATACCAAATTTAATAGTTTCGTTTCTGACATCAGAAATATTATCACTAATGCTCGAAAAGAAGCTATTCGTAGCGTTGAATTTTACCGTGTTAAAATGTATTGGGAAATGGGTGAACGAATTTTCCTGGAAGAACAAGAAGGGAAAGAACGTGCGGAATATGGAACTTATCTCATACAAAACTTAGCTAAAGTAATCGAGAGTGAATATGGTAGTGGTTTTTCATATCGAACATTAGCTCAATGTAGGCATTTTTCAGAACTTACCCAATTGTGAACGCGGTGCGTTCACAATTGAATTGGAGTCAATACAGATTGCTAATCACAATGAAAGATGAGCACAAACGGGAATTTTATGAATTAGAAGCGGTAAAAAATGCTTGGAATGGGAAAGAATTAGAAAGACAAGTACATGCCAGTTTATATGAGCGTTTACTGATGAGTAGTGATAAAGATTCCGTGATGGCTGTTGCTCGAAATGAAAAACTTCCTGAACATCCCAGCGAGATTATTAAAAGCCCAATGTTATTAGAGTTTTTAGGGTTGGAGAAAATGCCACATTACTATGAAAAAGATTTAGAAAATGCACTGATTACACATCTGCAACAATTTATGTTGGAATTAGGCAATGGATTTTCTTTCGTCGCAAGACAAAAAAGATTGGTTATTGAAGACGATGAGTTTTTCGCTGATTTGGTTTTTTATAACCGTCTATTGCGTTGTTTCGTGGTGATTGAATTGAAAACACAAAAAATGACCCACCAAGATTTGGGACAATTACAGATGTACGTGAATTACTATGATCGCTTCGAAAAATTACCAGACGAAAAACCTACCATTGGTATTCTACTTTGCCAAACAAAAAATGCAGTAATGGTCGAATTAACCTTACCTAAAGACACAAGTATTTATGCAACAAAATATAGTTTTTATCTACCAGAAAAGAAACTATTGGAAGAAAAATTAACAAAATGGACAGCAGAATTTGGAAAAGATAAAAAGGAAGAAATATAAATGATACAAAGAAATTAAAGTTACTGAATCGAAACTCTAAAAACAAAGATTGAGAAATGAATGAAATTTTAATTGTTAGTTTAAGTGAACTTTTAGTAGTTTAATGAGGTTACAATTTGCCTAACTTTTAATCAAGAACTCTTACCTCCCTCAATCTTTCCTCACTTCGACAGGCTCAGTGTAAACAAGAGGGAAGAATTATGAAAATTACCGATTTGAAAACTTTCAGTTAAACTTAATTACACCCTTTCACTTCTCAAATACAACACCCAAAACACTCCAAAAACAGGCAAAAATATCGTTACATACGTAATTAAGTTTTTCTTTGACTTACTAATGGAAGTTAATTTATTTAACTCGTTGAATGTGTATATGATTAATACGACACCGATAAGAACAGCAAGTATTAGTAATTTCTCTTTCATGTAGATTTTTTTATCAAAAGTATAGAAAAATTAGAAGTCCGAAATAGGTAATGTTATGTCTTAAACACAAATTTATATCTCCACCACATCAAAATCACTCACCACCACCACATTTTCAAACAAAGGTCTCGCCTCTTTCAAATGGGCTTCTACACCATCAAATCGGGCACTTAGGTGTCCTAACAACAAACGACCAACACCTGCTTTTTGCGCAATGGTAGCTGCTTGTTTGGCGGTGGAATGCATGGTAGCTTTCGCGCGATCTGCTTCTTTTTCGGTGAAGGTCGCTTCGTGATACAACACGTCTACTCCTTGTATGTATGGGAGTATGCTTTCTGTATAGATGGTATCGGAACAAAACGCATATGACCTAGACGATTTTGGCGCATAGGTAAAATCATCTGCATAGAATTTTTCACCTTCCTCACTTATAAAATCTTCGCCGCGTCTAAAATAAGGTACCGCCATCAAGGAAACCCCGGATTCGCGTAATTCTTCACCTATGATGGAACGTTCTTTCGGCTTTTCTTTGACTATAAATCCATTCGTAGGAATTTTATGTTTTAATGGAAATGTATGAATTTCAAGACTTTTATCCTCAAATAAAAGGCGATGCTCTTTGCCATTTAACGAAACAAATTCCAACGAAAAACCTAGTTTCGCATACCCTACCTCCAACTGTAAACGCACGATACGCTCTAACTCTTCCGGCCCGTAGATGGTTACTCCTTGGTCGCGGCCGAGTAAATGCATGGTGCTTAACAAACCCACCAATCCAAAATAGTGGTCGCCATGTAGGTGTGAAATTAATATATGGGTGATTTTTTGCAGTTTTATTCCGGCAATACGAATTTGAGATTGTGTTCCTTCTCCACAATCTATCAAAATGTGTCGTTCGTTACAATTAATGTATTGGGATGTTGGCTTACGAAATGCAGTGGGTAAAGCTGCTCCAGAACCTAAAATGGTTAGTTGAAACGACATACTTAGTTCGCCATCAACGCCGTTGCTTCTTCTAGCGATGCAGTGATAGATAAAACTTTATCCAATTGCGAAATAGCAATCATTTTTGTTACGTTTGCTTGTAATCCACTTAATGCAAATTTGCCATTAGTATCTTTACACAAACGATTCGCTACTAAAATAGCGCTTAAACCAGATGAATCACAGTATTTTGTTGCAGATAAATCAATAACGATAGAGTTAATCCCTTTTTTGTTCAAGATGATTAATTCATTTTTCAAATCCGAAGCATTGGAAGCATCCAATTTATCTACTTTGGACGTTACGAGAGCAAAATGTGTATTTTCTGTAACAACGAAATTCATAATTCTTAATAATTATGCCAAATATACATGATAATAAGATGTGTAGATCATGGTTTTTAAAATCAAACAAACAATGAAATGTTAATTACATGGGTTTAATGCGTGTGATTTTCTTTTTTTCAACACAAAGTTCGCAAAGAAAATCACAAAGTTCACGGAGTAGTCCTTTTGCACACAGAGGAAAAATCTTTGAGTGCTTTGTGAAACCTTAGTGCCCTTTGTGTTAAAAAACTACCTCCCTATTTTAGATGCTAACAAATACGTCGCTGCCATCCTTACCGCAACACCATTCTCCACTTGATCCAAAATAATTGATTGTTTACTATCCGCTACATCACTTGTAATTTCCACCCCACGGTTGATTGGTCCTGGGTGCATCACAACGATTTCTTTATCTAGAGATTCTAAGATTTCTTTGTTCAACCCATATTGCATCGAGTACTCACGTAAGGACGGGAAATACTTAATATCTTGTCGCTCCAATTGGATACGCAACATGTTTGCTACATCACACCAATCTAATGCTTTACGTAAGTTATGCTCTACCTTTACTCCAAGATCTTGAATGTATTTTGGAATTAAGGTTGTTGGTCCACAAACCATCACCTCTGCTCCTAATTTTTGTAAACAATAAATATTTGAAAGCGCAACACGCGAATGTAAAATATCACCAACAATCACTACTTTTTTACCAGCTACATCCCCCAAACGCTCACGAATGGAATACGCATCTAGCAACGCTTGTGTTGGGTGTTCATGGGTTCCATCTCCAGCATTAATGATTTTGGCTTTCACTTTCGTAGATAAAAAATGAGCTGCCCCTGGATTCGGATGACGCATCACCACCATATCTACTTTCATAGACAAGATGTTGTTTACCGTATCAATTAAGGTTTCTCCTTTTTTCACAGAACTCGAAGCCGCACTAAAATTGATTACATCGGCTGATAAACGTTTTTGAGCTAATTCAAAAGAAAGTCTTGTACGGGTTGAATTCTCAAAAAACAAATTCGCAATGGTAATATCACGCAACGAAGGCACCTTCTTAATTGGACGATTGATAATTTCCTTAAAACTATCTGCAGTCTTGAAAATCAACTGAATGTCGTTTTCTGTTAGGTCTTTAATCCCTATTAAATGTTCTACACTTAAATTATCCATTGCTCTCTCTTTCTTGTGTAAAAAGTACTATTTTATCTTCTCCCTCTACCTCTTTCCACTCCACGTTTACACGCTCAGTCGCTAAGGTATCGATCGTTTTCCCAACGTAATCTGCTTGAATTGGTAATTGACGTTTAAAACGACGATCCACCAAAGCCAATAACTCCACACTTGCTGGTCGACCATACGCCATCATCGCATCAATTCCAGAACGAATCGTACGTCCTGTATATAACACGTCGTCAATTAAGACAACACGCTTATTTTCAACAATAAAATCAATATTTGTGGCACTTGGAATAATTGGACGCTCACGTCTTCTAAAATCATCACGGTAAAACGTAATATCTAAAGCTCCACACACAACTGTCTTCCCTAAAATTTGCTCCAAACGAATTTTTAAACGGTTTAAGACATTCACCCCTCTTGGTTGCAAACCAATTAACACCGTATCTTCGAATTGATTATGATTCTCAATTAACTGATAACAAAGTCGATTTAAGGTTAACTCAAATTGCTTTTCATTTAAAATGACTTGTTTTTCCATTACCACAAAGATAATTTATTGTTTATTAATTTCAATTCTATCAGATTAACTTATAATTCATAAATCATAATCTATAACTATCTCAACTGCGCTTCTAATTTCGCTTCTAATTCTTTACGAATCTTCTCCATCACACCATCCACCTGCTCGTCTTTCAATGTTTTCTCCGCATCTTGGAAATGGTAAGAAACCGCATACGATTTTTTACCTTCCTCCAAGTTCTTGCCTTCATACACATCAAACAAACTCACTTTCTTCAATATTTTACGATCAACGCCTAAAGAAATCTTTTCAATATCCTTGAAACGTACATTTTCATTCAATAAGAAAGAGAAATCACGACGTACCTCAAACGTTTTAGGTAGTTCTTTATAAACCACTTTCACTAACTTCAATTGTTCCGTTAATGCATCCCAATCTAGATCAGCGATATATACTTCTTGTTTAACACCAAAATGCTTACGTACTTTTGGAGAAACCCAACCAATTTCTCCCACTTTCTTTTTCAAAACAAACAAAGAAACACCGTCGGTAAACAAACTATTTTGCAATATATCTTCCGACAAAAATGAATCCATCCCTAAACGCTGTATAATCCCCGCAACTAATCCTTTAATCGTATAAAAAGAAGTTTTTGTAGCTGGATTATTCCATTGCTCCACTTCTTTTCTGCCTGAAATAGCAACTAATAAACGTTTGTTCTCTTTGTATTCTCCCTCAACTTTTTGATATGTTTTCCCAAATTCAAACAAACGCACATCTGCATTTTGTCTATTTTGGTTATACGCAACCACTTCCAACACACTATAAATTAAAGTCTGACGCATTACATCCAACTCTTGACTCAACGGGTTTAACATCGCTACATTATGTGCTTCACTAAACGCTTCGTTACCGAAACTTTTACTATAAATAGAAGAAGTTAATGAATTGTTCATCATTTCATTACAACCAAAACCAACTAAAAATTCAGACAAGGAAACCTGTACTTTTTCTAAGTCTGGTTTTGTACGCAAGGTAATCGTTGTATTTAATTTTTCAGGTAAAGGAACATTGTTAAATCCGTAGATGCGCAACACTTCTTCAATTACATCTACTTCACGTAAGACATCCACTCGGTATGCAGGAAGTTCTAATTTCCAAATACTTTCATTTTTTGAAACAACGTGAATATCTAGATTTTTTAAAATCAATTCGATGGTCGCTTCTGGAATATCCGTTCCAATCAATGCATTGCAACGCGCAACACTAAAATCAATCTGAGTCGCAGTAAAATCATTCGAAACTACAGAAACAGGCTCCATCGCAACCTCGCCGCCACACACTTCTTGAATCAAGGAAACAACACGTTCTAGAGCATACTGAGTTAAGTGTGGATCTACACCACGCTCATATCTAAAACTTGCATCCGTATTTAATCCATGACGTTTCGCCGTTTTACGCACAGAAACTGGATTAAAATAAGCAGATTCTATAAAGATATCCGTTGTAGCATCAGAAATACCTGAATCCAACCCACCAAAAACTCCTGCAATTGCTAAATAATCCGTCGCATTACAAATCATTAAATCATCTTCATGCAAGGTACGTTCTACCCCATCCAATGTTACAAACTTATCACCTGCCTTCGCATACTTCACGTGTACCTTTCCATTTAATTTCGCCGCATCAAATGCATGTAAAGGCGTTCCTAATTCACGCATTACATAATTGGTGCAATCTACAACAGAATTAATCGGACTCAATCCAACCGCACGCAATCTTTTTTGCAACCAAGCAGGTGAAGGTTTTACAGAAACATTTTTCAAGCTTACACCTAAATATTTAGGACAAACTTCTTTTTCTACCACTTCAACCGCAACAGGAACATCATTATTTACTGCTTTCAAACTAGGAACCTTCGGTAACTCCAACGTTACTTCAGCTGCATGATGCACATTTAGATACGCCACTAAATCACGCGCAACACCAATATGCCCCATGGCATCCGCCCTGTTAGGTGTTAATCCAATTTCTATTTGATAATCTTCTTCTAATTCGAAATACGTTGCAGCAGGCGTGCCAACTTTCGTATCTTCCGGTAGAACCAAAATTCCTTCATGCGATTTACCTAATCCAAGTTCATCTTCCGCACACAACATTCCTAATGACTCAACTCCACGAATTTTAGAAGCTTTAATTTTAAACACTTCTTCTGGTGTTGGATATAAAACTGCACCAACCGTAGCACATATCACTTTTTGTCCTGTAGCAACATTAGGAGCACCGCATACGATTTGTAACGGTTCACCACCAACACTTACAGTTGTCACTTTTAATTTATCTGCATCAGGATGTTTCTCACATGAAATCACCTCTCCAACAAAAACACCTTCTAAACCACCTTTGATTCCTTCAATCTTCTCAATTCCATCTACTTCCAAACCTGTCTCAGTCAATATTTCACTGATTTTAGTTGGTGTAAGATCTGTTTTTATATAGTCTTTCAACCAGTTATAAGATACTTTCATATGCTTTTTGTTCTAATGCTACGCGAATTTAAGCATAATGATAGAAATATCTATTCTTTTAGAAACTAAAAACTATTCAAACAACGCATCGTATCCACACCATCCTCGAAATCACTAAGTCCAGGACATTGCGCAACACCAAAAGGAAGGTAATTATGACCAACAATCGCTTGGATATCTTCTTTGTGTTCTTCCAAATACCGCTCCACCTCTGAGAAATTTTCGTAGCGATGGTAAAAAAGCATGGCTAATGGAGAAAATAATTCTTCGGATTCTTTTAATAAGACAAAACCATTATCTAAAATTTCTTCCAGATTCATTAGATAAATAGCCTTGTTATAATCGTAGTTATTCGCATATTTATGCAGGTTCACAATATCCGCTTGTGTAATAATCGCTTCAAAAAAACGATTTAATTCAAAATCTTTCGGAAGAATCAAATGCGAAACATTACGACACCCTAATCCATAATGGGTAAAAATATCCGAACCTAATGCTTCTAACTCCTCTTTCGTTTCTTCGCCTGTCAAAACAGCAATCGAAGTTCTATTTTTACGAAAAACATGTGGTAAATGACCGAAATAACTTTCGAAATAACGCATGGAATTTCCACTACCTGTGGCAATAATCGCATCTACCTCTCCCAATTTTGCTTCCGAAACCGTAATACGCTCTCCTAATTCTGGTGCGAAATTTTTCAATAAAGCAATTAACGCTGGTAATAACGTTTTATCATCTGAGCTCAATTTAATTACAATCGCGTTACCTGAAAGCAGTACGCACAGAAAATCATGAAACCCAACTAATGGAATATTACCCGCCATGATTACACCTACCTTTTTTGGTGTTTCGGCAAATGTATAACCCGATGAAAATTGCTCCAAATTAGCTTTAGTTAACTGCACCCCCCAACCTTTAAAAACATGTAAAACAGCCTCTTCTGAAAACCACCCATTCAAATAAAATTGACGTTGTACAAGTCCTTGTAATTTTTCATACTCTTCTTGTGTAACACCTAACTCATATCCTACCCATTCTTTTTGATTTCCAATAGATAATAACACTTTACCTAAAGCATCAAACGCAGTAATTATTTTTTCTTTCAACATGAATTTGACTCCTTTATTTTTCGTTTTTTAATTTAAATTCCTCCTAATTGATTTTATGCATTCATTCCTATAAGAAAACGCAGAACTACCAATAAAATCTAATGATCCAGCTCACGTAATTACTTGAATATTATTTCTATAATTCAATAGACGATCAACCTTACAAATATACACATTCCCTCAACGTCCACCATGACCTATACTCAACCACTAACACCTCAAATAAAGAGGGAGTTGTAGGTATAGTTTTTTTAAAAAAAATATTCACAATTGTAAATAGTATTTTAACCGTATGACTAAAAAAACCTAATTAAACAAATACTATTGCTCAGTCCCTAACACTGAAATCACCCTAAACAAATAATAAAAATGATAAACTTATACTTCATTATAATAAATCCAAACCATTAAAAATAAACAATTTAAACTTTAAATAAAACAACTATAACTATCGTTGTAATTTATCAATAATTACCTTTATGCATAACGCATCTACCGAAGTCACCACTGAATCAACTTCACCATTTGCGTTAATAAAATCACCCTTTTCGAGTAAAATATCGTTTATTTGAATCGTTCCGTTCAAACAATAAATACCTACCACCTCTTTTCCGTTATTAAAATCGTCTTCTTTTAATTGAGTCAACCAAAATATCGATGTTTGATATTTATCACTGTAAATTACATTAAAGTCAACAACCTGGCCTTCGCTACGCGTTTCCCAATCTCCTTTAAATTCAGATTGTTCGCCAACACCTAACTTATACCACTTAGATTGATTATGCTGTATTTTCAACTTCCCTTCGAGAATCGCCAATTTGCGATTAAAACTTGGGAAAGATGTAAATTCACTTTTCTCAACGAGTACTTGAGCGGTACTTATACGATAATCAAAATTTTGTTTTGACACCTCTGCATTCGCTGGGAAAATTAGGAGCTCTGTAGTTGTACCACCAGTCCATTTACTTACTTTTTGAAATTCTTTTGAAACTAATTTCATTTACCAATTTGTTTTACACAAAGCACATTGAGAATTGCACACCCTTCAAAAATCACAAGGATACAACTACCTATTTAACACTTCATACACGAAATTAGGTATAAAAAAAGAGGTCACCCCGACGGAATGACCTCTCAATATTAACTATTTGTCTTAATTTTTAAACAAACGCAACGAAAGGGCTATCGTTTTTTTCAATTCAGAACGTTCTACGATATAATCTAAGAAACCATGCTCTAAAACGAACTCAGAAGTTTGGAATCCCTCAGGTAAGTCGCGCCCAATTGTTTCTTTTACAACACGTGGACCAGCAAAACCAATCAAGGCTTTTGGTTCAGCGATATTGATATCTCCCAACATAGCAAAAGATGCCGTTACACCTCCAGTTGTTGGATCTGTTAAAAAAGAGATATAAGGTAATTTATGTTCAGACAATTGTCCTAATTTACCGCTTACTTTCGCCATTTGCATTAAAGAATAACCTGCTTCCATCATACGTGCACCTCCCGATTTAGAGATAATCATAAAAGCAGCTTTTAATTCAATTGCTTTATCAATTCCTCGTGCCATTTTCTCTCCCATTACAGAGCCTAATGAACCACCTACGAACGCAAAATCCATACAGCAGATTACTAAATCTAAGCCATCTACTTTTCCATAACCTGTACGCACTGCATCTTTTAAGCCTGTACTTTTTTGCGAAGCAGCGATTCGGTCTGTGTATTTTTTTGTATCCTCAAAATTTAACGGATCTCCTGAAGTCAAATTAGCATCAATTTCAGTGTAATCACCTTTATCAAATAATATTTGAAAATACTCTTCTGAACCAATTCTCTCGTGGTACGAACAACGATCACATACATAATTTGTTTTAATAAAATCAGCTTGTGTGAAAACCGTTTTACAATTTGGACATTTATGCCATAATCCTTCAGGAGTTTCTTTCTTCTCCGAAGTTGTTGTAGTAATCCCTTCCTTATTTCTTTTAAACCAACTCATAGTCTTATTTTATCCTAATGTGTTTACATTATTTAAATCCTCGAAAGATTGTGTCAAACGCTTAATGAATGTTAATTCACTTTCACGAACCCACTTACGTGGATCGTAGTATTTTTTGTTTGGAAGTTCTTCCCCTTCTGGATTTCCAATTTGTGTTTTCAAGTAATCTTGGTATTTCAACACATAATTTAAAGTTCCTTCTGTATATGCGAATTGTAAATCTGTATCGATGTTCATTTTAATTACACCGTAACCAATAGCCTCACGAATTTCTTCTACAGTAGAACCAGAACCACCATGGAACACGAAATCCACTGGATTATGTCCAGTATTAAATTTTTGCTGAACGTATTCTTGCGAATTTTTTAAGATTTTCGGAGTCAACTTTACATTTCCTGGTTTGTATACACCATGCACATTTCCAAACGCTGCAGCAATGGTAAAGCGAGGACTCACCTTCATCAATTCTTCATAGGCAAATGCTACCTCATCCGGTTGCGTGTATAATTTAGAGCTATCAACATCTGAATTATCTACTCCGTCTTCTTCACCACCTGTAATTCCTAACTCAATTTCTAAAGTCATACCAATTTTAGACATACGTGCTAAATATTCTTTACAGATTTCAATGTTTTCAGCGATTGGTTCCTCTGAAAGGTCAATCATGTGTGAAGAATACAAGGATTTTCCTGTCTCAGCATAAAACTTTTCAGAAGCATCTAATAAACCATCGATCCAAGGTAATAATTTTTTTGCTGCATGGTCTGTATGTAAAATAACCGTTGCACCATACAATTCAGCTAAAGCATGCACATGTTTAGCACCCATAACAGCACCAGCAATTGCTGCTTTTTCACCTGTATTGTCTAAGGATTTACCTGCATTAAACAAGGCTCCGCCATTTGAAAACTGAATAATTACAGGTGATTTTAATTTTGCAGCCGTTTCCATTACAGCATTTACTGTACTTGAACTTGTCACATTAACTGCTGGTAGCGCAAAACCTTTTTCTTTTGCGTATTGAAATATTTTTTGCACCTCATCTCCAGTAGCAACCCCTGGTTTAATCGAATGACTCATAGTTATAAATTTGTGTTTTCGAGTACAAAAATAGTGATTTTGGTTTTGAAATACAAGGCGATGGAAGTAGATGTTTTGAACAAAAAGTACAAAAGAATTCGAGTGAAGATTATCGTAGAGGGCTCTATTTTTTTTTAACGAGAGTTGTGTTTTTGAGGACGCAAAGGTGATTTGACGGTGTCAAATGTTGGATGTTTTTTTTTGAAAAGTTTAAAACATCGGAGTGTGATTTAACTTCCCCCTTTGAAGGGGGACCGAGGGGGATGACTAGAGATATTTAAAATCACTCAAAATAGGTCACCTCCCTCAGTCCCTACTCAAGGAGGGAAGAATATCGTTTACTTTAATTTTTCAACTTCAATTTCACACAATTTCACAGCCTCTAACAAATCAACTACTCCACCAGTTGCAGATAACTCGCTAAAACGTGATTTATTCTCTGTTCCTGGAATAATTTGTTTCGTTTTACCGTAATACTTTGCAGATAAAAGTATGTTATTTTTGATTTGTAGCATCGTTAAACTTGGAAAGTAAGACTTTAATAACGCTGCAACACCTGCAACCATCGGCGCAGCCATGGAGGTACCATCATATTTTTTATACGCACTTTTTGGAATTGTACTATAAATATCTTTTCCTGGCGCAAAAACATCTACCTGAATTTTACCATAATTTGAAAAATCAGCAGCAAGGTACTTTTTGGCGTTTTTTGTAGAAGCTCCAATTGTAATAAATAATGGTAACTTCTCTTTTTGAAATGAATATAAAGGGGTAGGAAAATTAGGCTCGACATCAATATTCTTGTGTTCATTACCTGCTGCATGCACTAATAAAACATCTTTGCTATTTGCATACGCTAAAGCATCGTACACTTCTTTCTGAAATGGTGAATAGCCTTTTCCAAAAGACATATTAATAATTTTTGCACCATTATCTACAGCATAACGAATGGCTAGTGCAATATCTTTATCTTGTTCATCGCCATTTGGAACCGCACGTAAAACCATAATTTGAGCATTATCGGCAACTCCATCTAACCCTAAGTTATTTTTTCGAACTGCGGCAATAATACCAGCCACGTGAGTTCCATGATTTGCATCTTTTCCCTCCACAACATTGTTTCCGTAAGTTACTTGTGAAAAATCGCTCGGATTATCATCTACAAATTGCCTATCATTGTAATCGACATTTAACTGATAATTCAATGCTGCATCTACCTGTTCTGTTTGCTCTTTAATTATTTCTAAATTCAAACCACCATTTAATATCGCTTCAGCCAACATTTTCAATTCTTTTCCCTCTTCATCTTTTGGTTTCCATTTTGACAAATCTTGTAAAGTATAATTTGGATTGCCTAAAATTTGTCCTACTGCTTGTGGGATATATTTAATTAAAATTGGAAATTGTTCATTTTGTTTTTGGTAACCTTGATATTCTATGACTTCATTCGCAATTTCATTTTTTAAATCTAAATACAACTTGTAATCGTTTTTATCTTCAGGTTTTACTTGACTTTCTTTCAATCGTTCAAATTTATCTCGGAAACTTCTATAAATACGTACTTTTTCAAAGCATGCATAATCCTGCATCTCCCCTTTTGCATTTCCTAAAAAATTCCATCCGTGAATATCATCTATAAATCCATTCCCATCATCATCTATATTATTAGTTGGTATTTCCTTTGGATTCGTCCATATTTTACCTACTAAATCTTCATGTTCACAATCTACTCCCGAATCAATAACCGCTACAATTACTGTGGTTGATTTTTTATTTTTCAATAATTCGTAGGCTTGTTCAGTATGTAAACCTGCCTTAGCTGTATTGTGCCAATTAATTGGTTCCACATTGACTTGCGAAATACTTGTACCAACGATAGATAAAAGAAAAATACTAAAAAGTTTGTTCATGATTTATTAGAAATAGATTAGTGCATCAAATATAAAAAATATAGTCACAACAAAAGGGAGAACGTTACATTCTCCCTTTATAAATTTTAAAATAATAACTCTATTTTGAAACTGTTACTTTACTAACTTAAAATAAAGTCGCTCTATAAACTATTGATAAACGATTAAAGTTCATCTTTTATTTTGCAAAAAAACACCGGGGTTCGCTTCGCTAAACAACATGTAGGGTTTACACATCCTGAATTTAGGGTCATCCTTCGATACATTTCGACAAGCTTAATGAGTCTGCTCAGGATTCGAATAGTCAACGCCAATACCGAATTAATCCATGAGGCACCTAACAGACAACCCATTTTCCTTATGGTTGCTGTTTTTGCTTACACTGCCATCGGTGTAGTTCAGGTTGCGGTTCCAAGCAAAGTAGTATGTATCGTCCTTTGTAGAACTCCACCAGTTACCGTTGGTGCCAATGATGTTGTAAATCCCATTAGCGCTGCGAGAACCGCCCGGAAGCGCCGAAAATAATGACGTATTCGTAGCGTCTGTATTTGGGCTTTTCCAATTTGTTGTGCCTACTTCTTTTAGTTTGTCTCCAGAATCACTTTTGCCACCTAAATAGTCCGTTAAAACCGTCCATTCAGCGTCTGTAGGTACATGCCATCCTGTAGGACAAATGTTTTTATTGCCATTGGTAGTTTTGCTCACCGCATACCAATTGTAGAGTTTACCATATTTTGCATTGTTGGCCGCATCGTTGTTGAAATATGCCCAAGCGCCAGTGTTATTCTTTTGCCATTCTGTATTGACTGTTACGTTTGGTATATGTGATCCATCACTGTACTTTGAGACTTTCAAGTTCTCTGCCATCCATTGTTGGGTGCCTATGGTTACTGTTTTATACAAATTACCTTCTATGTCTTTAATATTTGCACCTATTTTCCCTTGCTGTGCACAAAGCGATGCTGAAACTGCCAAGGCAGTCATAACTATAATAATTTTATTCATACTTACTGATTTTTAATGATTTTAAACGTTTGTACTTTTTTACCCTCGTTGTGTACCTCCATGAAATACGTTGCTACTGGCAATTGTTTCATATCGATGGTAGTTTCTTCTGAATGCATCGATGCTTCCGAAATTACTTTTCCTTCCAAATCAACTAACTTGTAAGCTAATTTTTCTTGCTTGAAATTACCAACGCGTAAATTCAAAAGCTCTTGAGTAGGATTTGGGTAGGCCATCAAAGAAAGGCTCAAGGCATTTGCTTCCAAACTTAAGGTCGTAATTTCAAAGGCGTATTGCACCCCTTGACTCACCGAGCCATAAGTATTAGAAACACCTTGATAAGTCACTTGTCCGATGGAATAGCTAATCGATCCAGAAGCGTTAGAAGTTCCGCCACCTGATGCGCTCATCGATGTTTGTCCGAAGACAAAACCGCAGAATACAAAGTAACTTGTGATTAACATACTTTTTTTCAAAGACATACTATTTTAATTTAACAGAAATTTAACTAAAAAAATGACAACTGACTATCAAATTACATTTTTTTTTCGTTTTGCTTGGTTTGTTGGCGTATCGCGTGTATTTGAAAAATACTAGAATTGATTAAGATTAATTCTTGTCGTTTTTACTTTTTATTTTCACCGCAAATTAGCGATTTTATGTGTTAATCGAATTATTTTATAAGCGTTAAGGGTAAAATTTAATAGGTTAAAAAAAGGGATGGTTGCTATTTTAGTTGATTTACACCGCAAATTTTGGTGTTTTTATGTTTTTCGAAATATGTTATCATAAAAAAGGGAGAATGTAACATTCTCCCCTTTTGAATTTAAAAATTGTTACTCTATTTTGAAATCGTTACGGGAGTAACATAAAACAAATTATCGCCATATAACTTAATCGTGTAAATACCTTCCGCTAAATCAACCACAGGTATAGTGGTTTCCTTTTCAATGGTAGTAATTACTTTCACTAATTTTCCGGTGTTGTCAAATAATTTAATTTCTACCACTCCATTATATTGAGGCAATGAAACCATGAACTTATCCGATGTTGGGTTTGGATAAATACTTACATTCATCTTAGTTATATCTTCCAAATCTGCACAATCATTCACAACTATAGTAATAGGAGTAGAAGTATTACTACAACCATTCACATCCGTTACTTTAACCGAGTAATCACCACCTGTAGTAGGTTTAATTAATTTTGTAATCGAACCATCATTCCATAAATAACTAATTCCTGTACTTGATACTAATTCAGATAAATGATTGGTACAATACGTTACAGGACCATTCACCGTTATAACAACTTTTGGCAATGGATAAATGGTCACTTTTATTGCATTGGAATTAGAAGAACAACCATTTACATCTGTTAATTTTAAAGAATAAACACCACTTTTAGAAGGAAAAATCGTTTGAGTTGACTCACCACTACTCCAAGCGTAAACTCCATTCAAATTGGAGGATAATTCTAAACCTTCATCTTCACAAGCCTTATTTGTGGAGATATTGGAAGAAATTTGAACATTTGGAAGTTGATTTACATTAATGGTAACGCTTGATTTGCCAATACAACCATTAATATCTGTACCTGTTACTGAATAAGTAGTTGTAGTAGTTGGTATAATAGCAGAAGCATTATTCACATTATTATCCCAAACATATGTTGATGCACCTGAACCTGTTAATGAAACATTTTCACCAGAGCAAATAGTAGTTTTTGTTGCTATTGCAACTACATTTGGTAGAGGATTAATCGAAACAACGGTTACTGTGGAATTATTTTTACACCCATTTGCATCTGTTACTTGAACCGTATAATTCCCTGCTGTAGTCGGTGAAATACTTGAAGTTGTTACACCTGTTGACCATAAATAAGAACTACCAGTGGATGAAGTTAATGTTACACTTCCGCCTTGGCAGAATGTGGTTGCACCACCTGCAGTAATTGTTGCTGTTGGTAATGTATTTACGGATACAACTGTTGCTGTGGAAGTATTTTTACACCCATTTGCATCTGTTACTTGAACCGTATAATTCCCTGCAGTTGTTAGTGAAATACTTGAAGTTGTTGCACCATTAGACCACAAGTAGGAACTACCAGTGGATGAAGTTAATGTTACACTTCCACCTTGACAGAATGCGGTTGCGCCACCTGCGGTAATTGTTGCTGTTGTTAATGTATTTACAGTAACAACCGTTGCAGCAGAAGTATTTTTGCACCCATTAGCATCTGTCACCTGAACCGTATAATTACCTGCAGCTGTTGGTGAAATACTTGCCGTTGTTGCACCTGTCGACCATAAATAAGAACTACCAGTGGATGAAGTTAATGTTACACTTCCACCTTGGCAGAATGTGGTTGCACCACCTGCGGTAATTGTTGCTGTTGGTAATGTATTTACAGAAATAACGGTTGCAGCAGAAGTATTTTTACACCCATTTACATCTGTTACTTGAACCGTATAATTTCCTGCAGTTGTTGGTGAAACACTGGAAGTTGTTGTACCATTTGACCATAAGTAGGAACTACCAGTGGATGAAGTTAATGTTACACTTCCGCCTTGGCAGAATGTGGTTGCGCCACCTGCAGTAATTGTTGCTGTAGGTAATGTATTTATAAAAATAACCGTTGCAGCAGAAGTATTTTTACACCCATTTGCATCTGTTACTTGAACCGTATAATTCCCTGCTGTAGTCGGTGAAATACTTGAAGTTGTTACACCTGTTGACCATAAATAAGAACTACCAGTGGATGAAGTTAATGTTACAC
>CALPMT020000045.1 GCA_943324745.2 Chitinophaga pinensis
ATTAAAGAGTATAATCCACAACTTCAATTAGAGTTCAGTTCTGTTTAATTAATGGGGCTTACTTTTGAAAATCAGGAATCAACGTAGTAAAATCAATACTTCTAGGATGTAAATGGATTAATTTCTATTTTTATCGGACAGTAGTGATAAAAAGTATACAAAAAAATACGTTTGATTACTTTTTGATATCGAAGGCGCTATATATTGCCTTATAATCGACAAAAACTATACTATTTTGTGGTTATAAGTGTTATTATGTTTAAAATCCATTGACTCATAGATAAATATCACCCTGCAAAAACAATTGGGATACATAAAGACAATTTTTGGGAGTATTTGTGATTAATAGTTGCAATTGATTCAAAACAAAAAGGACAACCAGAAATAGCGATTATAACCAATTCTCCAGAAGCGATGGAAGTTGGTAACTCTTTTTTATCTAAAATGCTATAATTATTCGAGAAATCTCCTTCATAAATGGGATTGAAAGCGAAATATGTTCCAAATGGAATAATCCAAATTACAAATCGTAATATTCTAATTTTTCTTTTAGATTTAGAAATAATGAATGCTGACAAAAAAACCCCTACAAGAGATAGTATGTAGGGGATTTTTTTGTTTAAAGTCAAAGAAAGTCCAATATTATGGAATAATTCTTCCAAATTAATTATTTAGATTGCAAGTGGCTGTCACATTAGGATTATTTACAACAGTTGCTTCTGCTACACCTCTCATTTCTGCACATTTTTTATTATCATTACTTTTAGTTGTGTTTGAAAATCAAAGTTTTATTTTAACTGCACTAACTTTAGTATTATGAGTCTGTTTAATAACACCGTCAAAAATTAAAGCATTAGCATTTGGAAATTCCTTTTTAGCATTTCTAACCATTAATTCAACTAGATTGTCAAACTCATGATTTCCTATAAGTGGACCTTTAACCGTGCCGATATATTCAAATTCCTTTACGGGTTTATTTTTAACAAAAATGTATAATCCCTGGATTTGTTCAACTTCCGCAGTATTAAATTTCACTTCATAATTCATGCTTGTAAAAGCTACTAGAATAGAGATTGATATTCCAGATAGAAACGCAATAGTTAGTTTTTTCATTTTATATTTATTTATTGGTTACTTATTTAATCAACACTAATTTACCCGTTGAAATCTCTCCGTTTACGCTCAATCTGCTGTGGTAAATTCCTTCAGGTAAATTTCCAGCATCAAAGTTGGTTGTATACATTCCTTGAGCTAAATGAGCGTCTAACAAAGTTGCTACTTTTGTACCGGTTGCATTGAAGATTTCAAGCGTTACATAAGAAGGTTGGTAGATTGAAAATTCAATCGTTGTGAATTGTTGGAAAGGATTTGGATAGTTGTTGATGTATCTAAACGTTGGATTTTCTAGAGATGTAAGTCGTGTTGTTTTTGTTTCAGGTTCGTCGATGTCTGTAATTGTTATATCCCCATTCGAATTGCTATTTACTTTTAAACCACGTAATACCATACTCAATTTTGTATCGCCAAACAAAACTCCATTTTTAGGGTTTTTAATAATAGGACCATTATCGCTATACTCTTGGGTCATCACATAATATTGATTGTCAGAGCCAAAACCAGCGGTCATATCCCAAATGAAGGTATTAGTGTCACATAAATTGGTGTTTCCTGTAATTTCGGTCCATTTTGATGTTGCGTTGTTTAAGTCTTTTACATATAAGTAAAGTTCTCCGTTGTCGATATTTTCAGCAGTACTATATTTATCAATTACCTGATATGCAACGGATACTAAACCATCCGAACTTATTGAAGTTTGTGGACATTGGTAAGTTAATATTTCAGAAGTATCTTGAAATCTAGCATTACTATCCCAACTATTTTTTTTGATGTCAAAAACTTCTCCATTTATAACACTTACATCTGTAGAATCGTCGATTACACTAGTATATGCAAGTGCTATTTTAGAATCATTGGTAGCTAAAGACAAATTTTTATAGGTTACATTTCCTGTGTTATCTGCAATAATTTTCACGTCTTTGTCCCATTCATCCCCATTCCATCCAGCATATACGATTTTATTGTCTTTGGTGTCAGAATCACCGTCAAGGTCATTAATCCAAACTGCAAGTGCAACTGAACTATCTCCATATACAACGTTTATATCTGAATTTGATCCTGTTATATCAATTATTTTACTTGGATCGGTCATTTCCCAATTTCCCTCTTTTTTATTAATACTTGAAAACCAAATGTCACTGGAACTAGTATTTTCATTTAGACTCACCCAAGTTATCATCGCTTCATTATTAGAACCTACTGAAATTGATGCCTGACCTTCAGCTCTACCGTCTGTTAAACTTGTAGATTGATCTTTTAATGTGTCAACTTTTAACACCGATTTTGTTTCAGCATCGTAAAAAGCAAACCAAATGTCTTGCGATTTTAATAATTGATCTAATTTAACATCTTGAGGGGTATTTGTAACGTTGTATCGTGTTTGAGTCCAAGTAATTAATACGGAACCATCACTTAATACGCCAATTTTAGGATTAGACTTAGCAAATTGATTTGATGTTATTACTTTAGTATTTATAAATTCATTTTTTGTTTTATCAAAAGATGAAAGTAAAATTTGGTAGTTATCATCCACATTTTCAATCCAAGTTGCATAAAGTTTATCGCTATTACTTGCAAACGTAGGTTGTGGCTTAAATTCAGGTAATATAAAAGTACCAGAATCTTTTACTGTTAAAGCTGTAGTATTAAATATTGGATCGTAGTGATTCGCTGAATTACCCCTTAGTAATGTAGTGTCTCCAAATCTTGTATAATATAACTGTAAAGAATCGGAGTAAACATTTTTCGGATTAATACCAAACCATTTTTTTAACCTTCTACTTTCAAACAAATTAATATCAACGTGACCTGACAAGTCAAAGTCTCCACCATACAAAAATCTTGAATTTTCCGAAGGTATGGTAACATATTCAAAACCTGCTCCTAAATTAGCTTTTGCAACCAACGATGCTGTTGCTTTCGCAATACCACCTAGTACAGAAACACCACCTCTTACTGTACCAATACCTGTAACTACTCCAATAATTTTGGTTTTTCGTCCTTTTTCATCTTCAAACAAACCAAACTTCCCTTCTTTTTGTCCAATTACAATTTGCCCTTTTAATGTTGCATAAAATTCCAAACTTGCACTAAATTCTATGCTGAATCCTGTACATACTGGAAAACTTGCCTCAGGAGAGTCCCACTTAACTGAATTTGATCTAAATTCATTGGATGCGAATATGGAAATATTCAAGTCTTTATCCATGGATAATTCCGTTTCATAATTGATGTTTTCTCTAATGTTGGAATAGTTTAGAATATTTACATCAATAACAGCTCTATTGTTTTCAACTTTACCTATTCCACTATTCAGTCCAAAAGTCACATTAAATACAAACTTACCCGAGACTCCTAGAGTCTTTTCTCCAAGTAATTTAACCTTTTTGTCAAAAATATAATTGTAATCATATATTGGATACCATCCTTCAAAACTTAAGATTGAATCTTTTATAGTTTGGTTTGTAACAAACCCTTTTTTCTCTCCTTTCAACCACTCTGGAGCAGGTATTATAGTAAATGTGAAATTATTTATCGGATTACTTTCTTTTTTAGAACCTATAAACATTTGCGCATAGATACTTGTATTTGGAGCTAAATTCCCCATATCCAATGACCACGAAAAGCCATCTGTAGAGTCACTATCTGTTCCTAATAATGAATCTTTATTATTCTGAAATGAAAAAAACTGAACTTCATCAACTCCTACTTTCGGTTTATTTAAAGTAAGTTTATTCTCTAAATAGATCCCCTGTATAAAGTGTGTACCATCAATCGATGATGTCAATTCTTGACCAAAAGTTAACTGTCCAAGAAAGAATGTGGCTACAAATAAAAGTTTTTTCATAGTGTTTTAAAAATTACAACGACAAATATAGACTTTTAATTCTCAATTACTTCGCGTTTTTGTGAAATTTATTTCCTATATCATTTCTCATTTTTGTACTTATGCTACACAGGGGTGAGATCATAGAAAAAGCAATACGTGAAAGTGGGTATTCAATTACTGCGGTTGCACAAAGATTGGGTAAAAGTCGTCGTTGGATGTATTTTCTATTTGACAATCCTGTTGTGCCTTTGGATTTGATTTTACAAATTGGAAAAATACTTTACCACGACTTTAGTCACGAAATTCCTGAAATTATTCAAGGTAAATTCATTCTAAGTGAACCTGAAAAAGAGGTTCTGCAATGGGATGTAGCTTATTGGAAAGATAAATATTACCAATTAGTAGACGAACATTTGGAAGTTGTCAAACAATTGCGCGAATATGAGAAAAAAGAAAAATGAATTAATTATTCATTTTTCTTTTTTCATTAACTAAAATCTCCAAATACGTGGGCAATTGTGATGCTAAATAATATGGCAGATTCATTAAGATATATTCTTTTTTACCAGGAGTAATTGCTTTTTCAATGCTAAAATTTCCTGCATATAATCGAACAGCAAAAGGATGATTAGAGCGATCAATAAACTGATGAAGCGATCTCAAAGTACCTGTCGGACCACTTTTAATTTCAATTGGAATAACATATTTTCCATGCTGATAGATTAAATCAACTTCAGAATTACTGTCTTTTTCTTCCCTAACCCAAAAATTTGGCTTGTAAATTTGATCATCGTGAATAGCTATTATTTCTTGATAAACAATGTGTTGAATAATTAATCCTTTGTGAAAATTACTGAAATCATTTACTAAAAGCATTTCGCCTTGAAGAGATAAGATTTGATTCAAAAGTCCGGTATCTAAAAACTGTAGTCGAGGTCGCTTTTTAAAATCTGCTTGAATGGGTGGTTGTAAGCTCGTTGATGGATAGATTAATTGAATGATTTTTGCTAAATCAATCGTTCTTAAAGCTTCGCCAACTTCTCGAGAGCGATAGTTTGAATTTCCAAAGCCTTCAAATTTGATTCTGTCTGATTCAAATGGGGCTGAATCGATGACATGATATATTACTTTTCTATCCAATTCTTTCGAAGTATATTTCACAACATCGTCTTTATATGCTTGCCAAAGATTTTTGTAGGTTTTTGTTAATTGGGAGATGTTTTTGGTTTCCGCATAATTTTTAACAATCTCTGGCATTCCTCCAATCAACAAATATTCATGAAACAAGTTTAATAGTGTGGAATGTGCAAACGCAGGTATCGGTTTAGTATTTAATATTTCCAACGCAGCTAAATTAGCTGTTGCACCTAAAAATTCTGTAAAATTTAAAGGATGTAAATAAAGATAATCTACTCTACCTACTGGAAAATTAGGTACTTTTTTTAATGCAAACTCCAACAAGGATCCTGCAGCTATCACATAAATATCTGGTCTTTCTTCATAAAAATAACGAAGAAGTTGGATTGCTTTTGGAGACTCTTGAATTTCATCAATAAAAAACAAAGTAGTTTTTTTATTCTCAATTTTACGTTTTAATAGAAATGCACTATTAATAATTGTATGTACATCATCTACTACAAATAAATTTAGATCGCTTTCTTTTTCTAAGTTTAATTCAATATAATTATCAAATTCCTTTGCAAATTCTCGCACAATGGTTGTTTTACCAACCTGCCTAGCACCACGTAAAAGTAAAGGCTTACGCAGCTTATCGTTTTTCCACGCAATAAGTTTACTATATGAATTACGCTTGATTGACATAGAGAATGATATTAAAATTAGCAGTCAAATATACTATTTTTAACACAAAGCGAACCCAATTTTAGTGTTTTTTTGTCACAAAGCGAACCCAATTTTGGTGTTTTTTTGTCACAAAGAGGATGCAAATATACTGTAGTTATTTTAAAGTTTCGCCTAAAAACAGGTTGAAATTTATTGATTTCATCTGATATTTTTTATTAAATTAGAAATATGAGTAATGATTTAGCAAACTATAAAAACCTATTAGGAGGCATCAAAGCGCGTGTTCGACAAGGTCAAACGAAAGTATTTCAAACAGCAAATGCCGAGATGTTGGCTACTTATTGGGATATTGGCAAAATGATTCACGAACGACAACAAGAAGAAGGTTGGGGAAAAGGAGTCATTCCACGTTTGGCAATTGATTTAAAAAATGAATTGAGTGATGTGAAAGGATTTTCGGAAAGAAATATTTTACGTATGCTTACTTTTTATAAAGAATATCAATCCCTTACAATTGGGAAACTGCCCGTTGCCAACTTAGAAAATGAAGATAATTTAATTCCGCCACTAGCCGTGTCGGAATTAAAAACAGAAGAAACTCCAATTTCGCCAAAAGCGTTGGCGAAATTACAAATGATTGATGAACAATTGTTTAATAAACTTAGTTGGTCACACCATTCATTATTAATCCAAAAAATAAAAGACCTATCTATACGAATTTGGTATATGCAACAAATTATTCAAAATGGTTGGAGTTATGATACCTTGTCCGTACAAATCAAAAATAAAGTACATGAACGCCAAGGAACACTAATAAATAATTTTGACCACACATTACCTGATGATCATTCGGCTTGGGCTAAGCATTTATTTAAAGATCCGTATATATTTGACTTCACCACTTTAGCAACGGAATTTACAGAACATGAATTAGAATTAAATTTAGTGAAACACGTTGAAAAATTTTTGGTGGAGTTGGGAGCTGGTTTTGCTTTTGTTGGTCGACAATATAAATTGGAAGTAAGTGAGCGAGACTTTTACCTCGATTTATTGTTCTATCATCTAAAAATGCGGTGTTTTGTTGTAATAGAATTGAAAAAAGGAGAGTTTATACCTGAATTTGCAGGAAAAATGAATTTTTATTGTTCTGCTGTGGATGCACAAATCAAACATGAAACAGACAAGCCGACAATTGGACTTATTTTATGTCAAGGGAAAGACAAATTGTTTGCGGAATATACGCTGCGCGATATCCATAAACCGATTGGTATTTCTGAATACGAATTAACGCGTATTTTACCAGACAACTTAAAAGGAAGTTTACCAAGTATTGAAGAAATAGAGGAAAATTTATTACCCAAACAACGCTTTTAACACCTCATCAATGCGGCTACACATCACCAATTCAATGGAGTGATTTTTTTGAGAAATCCCTTTGTTGAATGATGATATGATGATCTTTTCAAACCCTAATTTTTCGGCTTCCGAGATGCGTTGTTCGATACGATTAACAGGTCTAATTTCACCTGATAAACCTACTTCCGCAGACAAACAATAATTTTTAGGGACCGGTAAATCAGCATTTGAAGATAATACTGAGGCAACGACCGCTAAATCAATGGCTGGATCGTCTACACGAATTCCTCCTGCAATGTTTAAGAATACATCTTTTGCACCTAGTTTAAATCCACATCGTTTTTCCATAACAGCCAATAACATGTTTAACCTGCGCAAGTCAAATCCAGTCGATGAGCGTTGCGGGGTCCCATAAGCTGCCGTGCTCACTAAAGCTTGAACTTCAATCAACATAGGTCGTAAGCCTTCCAAAGTAGAAGCAATGGAGATGCCACTCAAGGTAGCATCCGTATTAGTAATTAAAATTTCGGATGGATTTTCCACTTGTCGAAGTCCTGAACCTAGCATTTCATAGATGCCTAATTCATTGGTACTTCCAAAACGATTTTTGATCGTTCTCAATAGACGGTATACGTGATTGCGATCTCCTTCAAATTGTAAAACAACATCCACCATGTGCTCTAATACTTTTGGTCCTGCAAGCGCACCTTCTTTGGTAATGTGACCAATTAAAAACACGGGAACTTCCGTTTGTTTGGCATAACGCAATAATTGCGCTGTACATTCTCTTACTTGTGAAATACTTCCTGGCGAACTTTCAATGTGAGAGCTATAAAGCGTTTGAATGGAATCAATGACTAACAATTGCGGTTTGATTTCCTCCGTTTGCAAAAAGATGTTTTGTAGGTTCGTTTCCGTTAAGATAAAACATTCATTATTGTCTAAACCGATGCGTTCAGCGCGCATTTTGATTTGTTGCTCGCTCTCTTCTCCCGAGACATAAAGGATACGTAGGTTTTTTTCAGTTACTGCCAACTGCAGCATCAAAGTCGATTTACCAATTCCTGGTTCACCACCAAAAAGTATCAATGATCCAGGAACCAAACCTTCGCCTAACACACGATTTAATTCTTTATCGTGAAGTGTAATTCGAGCTTCCGCACGATGTTCGATGTCTTGCACCGCTTGAGGTTTCGCCGTTTTACCATTACTCGTAGAGAAAGCAACAACGTTTGAATCATTATTACCTACCACTTCTTCTACAAACGTATTCCATTCCGAACATGAAGGACATTTACCTAACCATTTTGGAGTTTGGTGTCCGCAGTTTTGACAAAAAAATGCTGTTTTAATTTTAGCCATGCTCAAAATTAAGAGAAAAGACCATTAGACAAAAGAAGAAAGACTTAATTTTCACACAAAATTTTATGCAAGCTTAATTAAATTAAATCACATTAAGACATCCTTCTTTTCAGTAATCCATTTGCAAGTAATACCAACAATATTACAGTGGCTCCAATGTAAAATTTATACCCTAATAACGTATGTTCGTTTAAGATAATTACGGCTAAAATGATGGTATAAACAGGTTCTAAATTAATACTCAATGAAACCGTAAAAGCACCTAGTTTCTTCATGACCTCGATCGTTACAATAAAGGAAACACAGGTACACACAATACCTAAAAACAGTAACCACAATGCATCAGAAAAGGTCATTTCAAAAATAGATGTGTCTAATTTCCCTTGAAAAAAAAGTACACCAGTAAGAAAAAGAAAACCTATTCCCATTTCGTGGATGGACATCGCAGTGGATGGAATTTTTTGAACCAATTGAGCGTTAAAAACAGAAAACAAAGCCGCACACAAGGCAGAAATTAATCCCCATATTAACGCTTCAAATTCATTTCCCTTGAAATCATCAGAGACAATGTAAATTCCGATTACCACCAATAATCCCATGAAAAATTCGAGCAAAGAAAACTTTTTACGAAACAATAAAGGTTCTAACCAAGTCACATGAAGCGTTACGGTCGAAAGACACAAAATTCCTAACGAAGCCGTTGACAAATAAATGGATTGGTAGAAAGTCCACCAATGCATAGCTACCAACACCCCTACTCCAAGCGTTGCCCAAAAATGTTTTTTAGAGGGAATGCTTATAGGAAGTTTGAACAGCTTCAGTGCAATAAACATGGATATAAACGCAATGAAACATCGGTACCAAACAATTTGTTCAGAACTTAAATGAATTAACTTTCCTAAAATGCCCGTAAAGCCCCAAATGAAGATAATCAAATGTAGGGCAAAATGATATTTATATTTCTGAAACAAGGGATTAACCTGCTATTTCTTGAGAAAGGTCGGATGGTTTTTGGTAACCAACTAATTGTTTTGCATGTTCCACCATTGCCTTTTTATCAAAGCCAGCTTCTTCATACAATTCAGCAGGAGTTCCATGGTGGATGTATTTATCAGGAACACCTAAACGAACAATTTTCGATGTATAATGATGGTCTCCCATAAATTCTAATACAGCACTTCCCATCCCCCCCATCAAACAACCATCTTCCGCAGTAATTACCTTGTCAAACTTCGTAAACACCTCATGAAGCATGACCTCATCCAATGGTTTTACAAAACGAAGGTCGTAATGTGCTGCAGAAATTCCTAAATCTTTTAATTCAGTTATCGCTTCTTGTGCGAAATTCCCAACTGGTCCAACCGTTACAAAAGCAAGGTCTGTACCATCAGTTAATTTACGTCCAGTTCCCACTTTGATTGCTTTCATAGGTGTTTTCCATTCCAACATGACTCCATTTCCACGCGGATAACGAATGGTAAACGGTCCCATGTTTTCTTGCTGCGCAGTATACATTAAATCCCTAAGTTCCGCTTCATTCATCGGAGAAGAAACAACCATGTTTGGTATCATACGCATATACGCAATATCGTATAAACCATGATGTGTAGCGCCATCAGCACCAACAAAACCACCGCGATCTAAACAAAATACAACGTTTAAATTTTGAATTGCTACATCATGTAACACTTGGTCGTATGCACGTTGCATAAACGAAGAGTATATATTACAAAAAGGAACTAAGCCTTGTGTTGCTAATCCTGCTGAGAAAGTCACAGCGTGTTGTTCAGCAATCCCCACATCAAACGCGCGATCAGGCATAGCCTCCATCATGATGTTTAATGAAGACCCCGAAGGCATTGCGGGAGTTACCCCCATTATTTTATCGTTCTTTTCCGCTAATTCCACTATTGTATGCCCAAAAACATCTTGATATCTTGGAGGTTGTGGAGATTTTGGAACAATTTTGATGATTTCTCCTGTTTCCTTATTGAAAATTCCTGGTGCATGCCATTTGGTTGGGTCACCTTCTTCAGAATATTTATATCCTTTACCTTTAACAGTAATACAATGTAAAATTTTGGGTCCAGGAATGTGTTTTAAATCTTCTAATACTTTTGCTAATCCCTCTACATCGTGACCATCAACAGGCCCGAAATAACGGAATTGCAAAGACTCAAATAAGTTACTTTGCTTTAACAAAGTACTTTTAAGTGAATGTGAAATTTTGGATACAACTGCCTGCGCATCAGGACCAAATTTGGAAATTTTACCCAACATTTTCCACACCTCATCTTTCACCTTATTATAAGTATGAGAAGTCGTAATGTCTGTCAGATATTCTTTTAATGCTCCTACATTTGGGTCAATAGACATACAATTGTCATTCAATACCACCAATAGATTCGCATCTTTTTCAAAGCCAGCATGATTCATCCCTTCAAAAGCTAATCCAGCAGTCATGGCGCCATCACCAATAACGGCAATGTGTTGTCTGTTTTTCTCTCCTTTATAACGATTTGCGGCAGCCATTCCCAGTGCAGCAGAAATAGATGTTGATGAGTGGCCTACACCAAACGTATCATATTCACTTTCGCTACGTTTAGGAAATCCTGAAATTCCACCTTTAATTCGATTAGTATGAAAAACATCACGACGCCCTGTGAGGATTTTATGTCCGTAAGCTTGGTGACCTACATCCCATACTAATTGATCATAAGGCGTATTAAATACATAATGTAAAGCGACACTTAATTCAACCACCCCTAAACTTGCACCAAAGTGACTATTTCCAATTTCAGAAATAACATCCACAATGTATTGTCGAAGTTCCTTTGAAACCTGAGGTAAGTCACTCACAGAAAACTTGTTGCGTAAATCGCTTGGAACGTTAATTTGTTCTAAAAAAGGACCTGCTTTGTAATTACTCATAGTCATGACGGTTTGACTAACAAAGATATTCTTTATTGCAGAGAAATACAACTGGAAAGGAAGCTAAAAAATTTACTTTTAACATAATATTTGTCTCTATTTTTTGAAAAGACAAATTAGTGTCCAATGAAAAATATCTTACTATTGATTTTATGTGTTCAGATTATTACGTCATGTATACCAAAATCGGTAGGGGTATTTTTTCCAAAAATAAATGAATGTCCAAGGATTCTATAGTTGCTCCAACCAATAGTTGTGATACTTTTAAAATTATTATTTAATAAATCGCTAAAGCGTCCTTAACAAATTGAGGCTAAGGAGCTATTGATAGAATGTATTATACCTAAAGAAAAAATAATTCTCATTTGCTTTTTATTATCTTTGAAAATAAGTCATACTTCACCATGAAAAAAGAAAATTACATTCCGTTTAGCAAAGAAATCTTGTTGGAAAAACAACTAGAACACGCTTACAAAAATGAAACTGATGCTACCAATTTCAAACGCTTATTTCATATACTTGAACACTATTTTCACTACGAAGGATTTGGATTAAATCAACAATTAAAACTCAATTACGCGCATTTCGATCCCGATCGATTACCAGAAGAACGGGCATTATATGCGAATAAAAGCAACTTAAAAAGTTTCCATACCATTTTCAAAAAAGTACTGGAACGTGGTAACTTTGAAAAAATCGATGACGAAGTACTTCACAAAGCCATCAATGCTTCCGATTTATTAGGATTAAACCTAGATATTGACTTTGATAACTACGACGACTACTATTTATATGCTCGTGGACTTTCGAAAACTAAAGAACAAGTAAAACATTTTATATTCTGGAAAAAAGAAGTAGAGATTGAATATTATGATCGAGTAGTTATTTACTTACATTACAAAGACTCAAGCTATTTTGAAGCTAAAAAAGTAGATCCTGAAAAAATTCACTTCGATCCAAATAGTATTGTACTTAAAATTTTTAAACGTGTTCCTAAAAACGATTTGGAAACCATTTTTCCAAATGCAGAACCGAAAATGTCTTTAAAAGATAAACTTCTACTTTGGATACCAGCAATCGGTGGTGGAGTACCTATTCTTTCCACGAAAGTAGTTCCTGCACTTCTTAAAATTGTAAACGCATATAAAACTGGGCATCTAAATCTTATTCAAGGTATAAAAACTAATCTTATTCAAAGTGGCGTCGCACTCATTGTTCTAAGTTTATATCTCTTCAGACAATACAAAGGATATGTAAACAAAAAAAATAATTTCAAAAAGATGTTGACCGATTCTTTGTACTTCAAAAATTTAGGGAACAACGGAGGTGTTTTTCATTCCTTAATAGACGCTTCGGAAGAAGAAGAAATGAAAGAAACGATGTTGGCATATTCCTTTTTATTACAAAATAAGCAACCTACTAGTGCAGAAGTACTCGATCAACAAATTGAATCGTGGTTTAAAAAAGAATTTAATTGCGAACTCGATTTTGATGTAAAAGATGCCATTTCAAAATTACAACACATTGGTTTGGCTCACGAAAAACACAACGAATGGACTGTACTTCCTATTGATGAGGCACTTAAACGAGTCGATGAAATCTGGGATGGGATATTTGAGTATAATTGATTGTATTATATAAAAAGTCAATTTTATATTGTAAAAAAATTTGATTTACATTAAATAATTACGTAAATTAGTACTTAAATACGTACGTTATGTTGGCTGCAAATTATTCTGAGTTTAGAACAGACTTGAAAAAATACCTGAACGAAGTAGAAGATAATAATGAAACCTTAATTATTAAACGAGGGAAAGGAAAAGGTACGGTGTTAATTTCCTTGGAAGAATATAACTCCATGATAGAAACGATGCACTTACTTGGTTCTATGAAAAATGCAGATCGTTTGTATGAATCCATGAAAGAAATTAGAGATCAAAAAGGTCAAACGCACGACTTAATCGAAGATTAATGCGGATCACTTTTTCATCTCACGCTTGGGAAGATTATACAACATGGTTGAAAGAAGACCGAAAAATGTTGGTGAAAATAAATCAACTAATCAAAGATATCCAGCGAACTCCTTATGAAGGAATCGGAAAGCCCGAAGCACTAAAATATGATTTAGTTGGTTATTGGTCGCGCAGAATTGATCGCGAACATCGATTGGTGTACAAAGTCGACAAGGATACTGTGATAATTATTTCGTGTAGGTATCATTATGATTAATATCACCCCACCAACAACCCAAACAAGGTTGGATTATTATTCAAATATTCAAAGGTAAAATTCAAGGCATTGAGTCTATCACAAATTCCTTGGAAATCTTCCTTGTTTTTCAACTCGATTCCAATAACTAATGGTCCGCTTTCACGGCTGTTTTTCTTGGAGAATTGGAAATAGGTATTGTCGTTAAAACTCATCCAACAATACGAAAAAACGATTGCTGTGTTGGAGGATGAAGTTAAGCTGTTGAAGCGTTTGGTGGGAAATTAATAACGCTATTCCGAAAGGATTCTATATAATTCCGTATTTAAGTAGTAATGATGACCTTCAATTGTTTAATTGCTAGATTGACACTAGAAGTAGCTATAAAATCATTAACAAACTATAAAATTTTGATATTTTAGTGTTTGATACAATAAATGAAGGATATTTTAGTGTCAAAAACTATAGTAAACACTAAAAAATTTAAAAAATATAGTCTGTCTTCGACTCCGCTTAAACGAACGGTATAATTAATAGATTATGTACCTACTTAACAAAATGATTTTCTAATAATTAGACAATAATCACCTCCCTCAATCCCTCCTCAAGGAGGGAAGCGAATTAACCGACAAGCAGTCCAAACAGCGTCGGATTATTATTTAAATACTCAAACGTGAAATTTAACGCGTTTAATTTATCGCAAATTCCTTGGAAATCTTCTTTGTTTTTTAGCTCGATCCCAACAACTACTGGACCACTTTCACGGCTATTTTTCTTGGAGAATTGGAAATACGTAATGTCGTCTTCTTCACCCAATACTTCGTTTACGAATGCTTTTAAAGCTCCTGGACGTTGAGGAAATTGAATCATAAAGTAATGTTTCAAACCTTCGTACACCAAGGAACGTTCTTTGATTTCTTCGGTACGCGTAATATCGTTGTTACTTCCGGAAACGATGCAAACTACATTCTTACCTTTGATCTCTTCTTTGAAAAAATCCAAGGCAGAAATTGTCAATGCACCTGCTGGTTCTACTACCATTGCTTCTTCGTTGTATAAACTTAAAATGGTACTACATACTTTCCCTTCTGGAATTGTTATCACTTGATTTAAGACATCCTTACAGATATCAAAATTTAATTCGCCTACACGTTTAACCGCAGCTCCATCTACAAATTTGTCGATGTGCTCTAAGGTTGTAACGATTCCTTTTTCTATGGATGTTTTCATCGAGGGCGCTCCCTCTGGTTCCACACCGATAATAATAGTGTTAGGACTTAATTCTTTGAATACCGTACAAACTCCTGCGGCTAATCCTCCACCGCCGATTGGGACAAATAAATAATCGATTGGTTCTTCTGCATCTGCTAGTACCTCTAAGGCTACCGTTCCTTGACCAGCGATCACCATCGGATCATCGAATGGATGAATAAAGGTCAAATTGTTTGCTTTACCGTAGGTTACCGCTTCCTGGTATGCATCGTCAAAGGTATCTCCCGCCAAAACGATTTTAACTTTCGATTTTCCGAATAATTCTACTTGTCTAATTTTTTGTTTTGGGGTAGTGGAAGGCATGTATATGGTACCCTGAATTCCCAATACCATGCAAGAATACGCTACTCCTTGCGCATGATTCCCTGCACTCGCGCACACAATTCCGTTTTCTTTTTGTTCTTCGGTAAGATTACACATTTTGTTATACGCTCCACGTAGTTTGTACGAACGCACCAATTGTAAATCTTCTCTTTTTAACAAAATATTCGAAGCAAACCGATCGGAAAGGTTTAAACTTTTCATCAAAGGAGTTTTATACGCTACTCCTTCTAATTTACTTTTTGCTTCTTGAACGTGTTGTAGTGTTATCATAGTGACGTGTGACGAAGTTACGTGTGAAGTATTAGTTTATGAAATAAATTATTTTAACAAATCTCTATTATTTAAACCATTTAATAATTGCATTTGTTTTATAGCTATTTCATTCAATTTTAGTATTCTATCTTTCTGCTTTATTCCTTCATTAATCAATAGAGCATTAATGTTTTCTAAGTTTGATAGACATATTAATTCATTAATCGTAGCATAATCTCTTATGTTACCTTTTTTATCAGGGTTTAATGTTGACCAATTTTTTGCTGTAATGCCAAATAATGCTACGTTTAAAATATCCGCTTCACTTGCAAAAATTACAGATAAATGAGTATCAACTATTTTAATCGGTATTAAATTTTCCTTAATAGCATCTGTGTGAATATGATAATTAATCTTGGATAATTCTCGCTTAACCGTCCAACCAATTTTTGCTTGTTCGTTTTCTTTAAGTCTTTGAAACTCTTGAATCAAATACAACTTAAAAGGAACGCTAATTGCAGAACCAAATTCAAAGGCAATATCTTTGTGGGCATATGTACCTCCATATTTCCCTTTTTTAACTATAAATCCTATCGCATTTGTTGACTCAATCCATTCTGAAATACTTAATACAAAACTCGGTAATCCAGCTTGAGATTTAAAGTGGTCAAATTCGACCACTTTAAAATCAGGATTATTTATTAATTCCCAGGTTCCTATAAACTCAAGTGTGTACCTTGCTCTAATCCAGTTTTTTATAATATCTGCCGCTCTGCTTGAACCATCTTTGGCATTAGCCATATCAGTCAAAGAAATATAATCTTGATTCTTTTCAGAAATAAGAGTGATTTCGGTTTGATTGACTGTTAGTTTTGCCATTTTTGTAATGAAAAAGTGACGAGTGACGGCATATTCGTTGCTCGTCACACGTAACTCGTTGCTTTTATAGTTGATTTATCGCTTTCATATCTGTCATTGCAGCACGCAATACATCCCCCACTTTTTCAATCGTGTGAGAACGTAATACGTTGTTTACAGCGATGATTTCTTTATTGTCTACTCCATTGTCTTTTCCGTCGTTGAAGTTTTTACCAATTACATCGGTATCGATTTTTGCCATGAAATCAGCTAATAACGGTTTACAAGCGTGGTCGAATAAATAACATCCGTACTCAGCTGTATCCGAAATTACGCGATTCATTTCAAACAATTTTTTACGCGCGATAGTATTCGCGATTAGTGGTGCTTCGTGTAATGATTCGTAGTAAGCAGACTCTTCTTTGATTCCTGTTTCTACCATTACTTCAAATGCTAATTCAACTCCCGCTCTTACCAATGCAACCATTAATAAACCATTGTCGAAGAATTCTTGTTCTGTAATTTTTGCTGTTGCTTCCGATTTCTCAAACGCTGTATCTCCTGTTGCAGCTCTCCACGTCAATAAGTCTTTATCGTTGTTCGCCCAATCCTCCATCATAGTTTTAGAGAAATGTCCGCTCATGATATCGTCTTGGTGTTTTTCAAACAACGGACGCATGATTGTTTTCAATTCGTTAGAAAGTTCAAACGCTTTGATTTTTGCAGGATTCGATAAACGATCCATCATCGCAGTGATACCCCCTTGTTTCAAGGCTTCTGTAATCACTTCCCAACCGTATTGAATTAAAGTAGAAGCATAACCACTTTCAATTCCTTTTTCAATCATTTTGTCAAAACAAAGGATAGATCCTGTTTGTAACACCCCACACAAAATGGTTTGTTCTCCCATTAAATCCGATTTTACCTCTGCAACAAATGAAGATTTTAAAACTCCAGCTTTGTGTCCACCTGTACCTGCAGCATACGCTTTCGCCAATGTCCATCCTTTTCCTTCCGGATCATTTTCTGGGTGAACAGCAATCAATGTTGGTACACCAAAACCTCTTTTGTATTCCTCACGTACTTCTGTACCAGGACATTTTGGAGCAACCATGATTACTGTAATGTCTTTACGAATTTGCATACCTTCTTCCACAATGTTGAATCCATGTGAATACGATAAGGTAGCACCTTGTTTCATCAATGGCATAATTGCAGAAACGACACTTGTATGTTGTTTGTCTGGTGTTAGGTTGATTACTAAATCCGCAGTTGGGATTAATTCTTCGTATGTTCCAACTGCAAAACCATTGTCTGTAGCGTTTTTCCAGGAAGCACGTTTTGTTTCGATGGCGTCTTTACGTAAGGTATATTTCACGTCCAAACCTGAATCTCTCAAGTTTAATCCTTGGTTTAATCCTTGTGCACCGCAACCAACGATGACAATTTTTTTACCTTTCAATGCATTCACACCATCCGCAAATTGGTTGATGTCCATAAATTCACAAACCCCTAATTGGTTTAATTGTTCTCTTAATGATAGAGAGTTAAAATAATTTGCCATTGTTTTATTGTTTCGTATTATTTTCTATTTTTTGACTAGTACAAATATAAGTTATCATCTATTAAAATGATATTTTACTCCTCTTCCTTTACCCGTTTTTAATAAAATCGCTTCGTTTACAAGATAAATTAAATCTTTTTTAATTGTGTTTCTTGAATAATGTTCAAGAACATGTTCTATTTCACTAATTTGAATTGTTTCTTTCATTTTAATTAAAGCTACTATTTGTTGTTGTCTTTCATTTAATAGCACTTTTAATTTACTGTATGTTTCATATTTCGCTTCCAATCTCTTAGTAAGTTCAATCATACTTTCAAGAAAGAATATAACCCATTGAAAAATCACTTCTTCTTTTTTATAGCGATTTTTTTGCCCATCCATTAATGCCCTATAATACGCTTCCTTTTTAGATTCAATTACATGTTCAAACGAAACATACTGTATAAAATGGTAATCTAATTGCAATAATAACAAGGTTGTTAATAATCTTGATAATCTTCCATTACCATCTTGATAAGGATGTATCGAGAGAAACTCATATATAAAAGTTGCAACAATAATTAAGGGGTGTAAATCTTGTTCGTCTATACGTTCTTTAGACCAATACAACAAAGATTCCATTTCTGTTGCGGTTAAATGTGGTTCGGTAGTTCTAAAAATTATTCTTTGTGAACCATCTGGGTAATTTGCAACAACTTGATTCGATAAATTCTTATATTTTCCTTTATGGGTTTGATCTTTATGACTATGCTTTAATAAAATACCGTGTAATTGATGTATATAACTTTCTGTTAAAGGAATTTCATTGTAATTTTCTAAAATTAATTCTAAAGCTTCATAATAACCAACAACTTCTTGCTCGTCTCTTTTTTCTAATTTGCTAATTTTAACAGATTTGAGTAATTTTTCGATTTCTTGGTCAGTAAGTGTAACTCCTTCTATTCGAGTGGATGAACCTGTAGATTCTATTGTAGCTATTTTACGTAATTCTTTTAAATAACCACTTTTTGTTTGTTCCAAAATTTTCCAAGATCCTTTAAAAGTATCTAACACACTTAATAATTTTCCAATTTTTAAATGTTTGGAACTTTCAAAGTTTAGTTTCTGATCAAAATTATAATTGGGTATATCCATTCTGTATCCAATTATATCCAATTATAAAAATTTCTTGTTTTTCATGCTTTCACTTGAAATATAAAGTTACAATATATTTTTCTAAAATAGCTTTAAGAATTAAAGTGAACTCTGATTGTCAATAAATGTGACAAACTGAATTCAGCAGGAAATGTCCGAAGAAATAGGACGTTGAAAATATCAAAAAATATATTTAGAAATAACTTTCAAACTATTTCATTTTAAATTATTTACGATTTAGTAACTTCAAATATTAACAATATGAATATTCTGTTTGAAGAATGGGAACCATCTTATATAACTACCATATTCATCAACTTCCAATCTCTGTTGATTTGATAATTACCTAAATTAATTTACTTAAAGCTAAGAAAAACTGAGAAAAACTTAAGTGTGTTTGTTATAATTTAACCTTTTATGCGTTTTTGTTAAATACTAAACATCTTAATTTAGGTTAATTGAATTAAACTTCGTTCCAAAACATGAATAATAGTACATCTGTTTAATAAATATAATTTATCTGATATTAATCGAAATTAATTTGGAAAATAAAAAATATAATTATATATTTCAAGTTATCGGTTTTACACAAAAATATAAATGATGTAATATTCTCATCTGATATCTATAACATTTAAATCAACTTAAACATTTTGTTGGGCTATAAAGCCAGTGCTTTTTTAATTCTTAATTAAAAATAACGAGCATGAAATAGGTTTCTAAAACGGAAACACAACTTTTTATTGTTTAATAATTTAAATAAATCAAGTATGAAAACTAACTTAAAACAACAAGGTATGCAACAAGTTAATTCTTTTTATTGGGATGCAGTAAGAAATATTGTTTCACATTCAGTGAGTAGGGTATTAGTTGGAAATTTTGAATTTTGGAAAGAAGATGTAGTCCAAGATATAATAGTAAAAATAATAATGAAACCTACTTTATTTGATGAGAGTAAAGGTTCATTTAATAGTTGGTTAAGTGTGGTTGCTCGTAATGCAGCTTTGGATTTTATTCGTGTTAATAAAAATTATTTTTCTGTTATTGATTTAGTATCTCCGTTTTTAATGGAAGAAGAGGATATCGATAAAGAAGCTTTATTTATTTTATTGGAAGAGGCAATTTTTCGTTTAGAGAAAAAAGAAAAACAGTTGATCTCGTTGAAATTTTATGAGCAAAAATCTGGAAGAGAAATTGCAAGCGTTATGAATATACCGGAAAAACAAGTGCCGATATATGTTCAACGTGCTAAACAAAAAGTAGTTCAAATCGCGCAGCAATTGGCTGCGTGATTTATTTTTTATTATCTTAATAATCAATTATGAAACGATATTTAACAAAATCAAGATATAAACTTGGATTAGAATGTCCAACAAAATTGTATTACACCAATAAAAAAAAGGAATATGCAGATGTAAAATTAGATGATCCTTTTTTAATGGCATTGGCTAATGGAGGTTTTCAAGTGGAGGCACTGGCTCGTCTTGAATATTCTAGTGGTGTTTTAATAGAAGCAAATGGCGGGGATTATCAAAATGCAATTGATCAAACAAATCAATTACTGAAATTGGAACAGTGTGTAATTTTTGAAGCAGCATTTTTGTATGATAATCTTTTTATTCGAACGGATATTTTAGTGAAAAATGGAAATCAGATTCAGCTGATTGAAGTAAAAGCGAAATCAGCTGATTCATTAGACGAAAATATATTTGAGGGAAAACGAGGCGGAATAGTTGGTTCATGGAAACCATACCTTTTTGATCTTGCATTTCAACGTTATGTAATACAAAAATCGTTTCCTGAATTTACCGTAAAAGCTTCTCTTAAACTTGCTGATAAATCAAAGATTGCTAAAGTGGATGGTTTAAACCAGTTATTTCGTATTTCTAAAAATGGGGATAAACGAAAAGATACGCTACAATTAGTGAAACATATATCTGAAATAGGCGAGAGTGTTTTATCTGACTTTAGTGTTGATGATGTATTAGACAGAATCGTTTCGAATACGCATAATTATAGCGAAGATTTTGTATATGGATTTGAAGAAGGTATTCAATTTTTATCGGAAAACTACAAGAACGATACGAAAGTGTCTTTTCCAATGGTCTTTGGTACGTGTAAGAAATGTGAATTCAAACATAATCCAACTAAACCTGAACTCAAGTCTGGATTTGAAGTTTGTTTGATGGAAAAAATGGGTTTAACCAAAGATGAACTCAAAAAACCATCAACCATGGAAATTTGGAGGTTCATAAAAGGGAAAAATTTGTTAAGAGATCATGGTATTTATTTTATGAGCGATATCACAGAAAGTCTTCATCCAATTGAAGTTGGGAATGGTAAATTAAGTAATTCAGAAAGGCAATGGTTACAAATTGAAAAGACGGTTGAGATGGATAATTCAATTCATGTATTAAAGGATGAGTTAAAAGAAGTAATGAATAAATGGCAATTCCCGTTGCATTTTATTGATTTTGAAACGAGCACTGTAGCATTACCTTTTTATAAAGGTAGAAAACCGTATGAACAAGTTGCATTTCAATTTTCGCATCATATCGTTACTGAAGATGGAACGATAACGCATGCAAATCAGTTTATTTTAGATGAGGCGGGTAAGTTTCCAAATTTTGAATTTGTTCGTGCATTAAAAAATGCATTGGGTGACGCTGGAACTATTTTTAGGTATTCAAACCATGAGAATTCAATTCTAAATGCAATTTATTTTCAGTTGTTGCAAAGTTCAGAAGCTGATAAACAAGAATTAATGGAATTTATAAAAACCATTACGAATTCAAAAAAAGAAAGTGTTGAACAATGGCAAGGTGCTCGTTCTATGGTTGATTTGTGTGAAATCTACAAAAATTATTATTTTGACCCAATGACAAAAGGCTCGAATTCGATAAAGGCCGTTTTGCCTGCTTTGTTAAAAAGAAGTCAGCTATTGCAAACTAAATATGCTAAAACCATTGGAGAATTAGGAATAAGTTCTTTAAACTTTTCGGAAACGCAATTTTGGTTAAAAGTAATCGATGGAGAAGTTCAAAATCCATACAAACAACTGCCTCCGTTATTTCATGAATGGTCTGAAGAGCAATTAGATACACTAGTGTCTGATATAGAGGATGTAAATAACGGTGGTGCAGCGCTATCTGCGTATGGATTTTTACAATATACAGATATGAATGCTGAAGAACGAAAAGAAATGGTTACAGCTTTGTTACGTTATTGTGAATTAGACACCCTGGCAATGGTGATGCTTTGGGAACATTTTAAGGAAATAATTTAAATTACAGATATGAATAAAAAGAATCTAACTTTAATAGATTTTGAAAAAAGTCTATTAAAAAGTATTAAAAATGTGAATAACATAATTTTAAATCATGAAGGTGTTCTTAATACTATGAAAAAAAAGCTTCAATTTGAGAAATGGTACCAAATTGAATTATATAAAGAATCACTACTGTCCGATAAAAATAGAAATTAATCCATTTACATCCTAGAAGTATTGATTTTACTACGTTGATTCCTGATTTTCAAAAGTAAGCCCCATTAATTAAACAGAACTGAACTCTAATTGAAGTTGTGGATTATACTCTTTAATCC
>CALPMT020000046.1 GCA_943324745.2 Chitinophaga pinensis
GCGCAGAGGAACAAGAGAAAAGTGAAGTGGTTGACGGAATTTTTGAGGTCGCAGAGATTTAATCTAACTACGTTAGATTTGAAACCAAATTTTTGACGAAGTAAAAAAAACTCTGCGTTCTCGAAAACGACATTACGTCAAAAATCTCAAAAAATCTCTGCGCTAAAAAAACAAGTACCTAAAGACGAGGCTACTGAAAAAATAGATACGGCATGTAAAAAATTACTTGCGAATCAAATTATGGAGAGTTATATCTTTGAATTGGTGGAAGCGTAAGATTTCTTTAAAGTATATTGAAAGCCATCTGTCTCTGGTGGCTTTTTTTTTGTTTTAACACAATACTCTGAGAGATAATAAGGACACGAAGTTTTTTCCTTTAGCGCAGAGGAACAAGAGAAAAGTGAAGTGGTTGACGGAATTTTTGAGGTCGCAGAAATTTAATCTAACTACGTTAGATTTGAAACCGAAAATTTTGACGAAGTAAAAAAACTCTGCGTTCTCGAAAACGCCATTACGTCAAAAATCTCAAAAAAATCTCTGCGCTAAAAATCACAAAAGAAATATCTTTCCTAAATTTATCGTATGAAAATCCCCAACCTCATCGGCTATACTACTTCATCAGAAGGAGCAATCACATTTCAAACGATTAACCCAATTACCGATGAGTTATATCCTGAACTATTTATTGAAGCGACGCACGATGAAGTTGAACGAAGTGCAATTTTGGCGAAAGCTGCCTACCGAACTTTTTCTAGAACATCATCGAAAGTGCGTGCGCAATTTTTAAGAGCCATTGTTAAAGAATTAGAACAACATAAATCGCTTTTAACAGCCACGTATTGCGATGAATCTGGATTAAACCAACAACGTGCAGAAGTCGAATTTGCACGTACCACATTTCAACTAAAGGCATTTGCAGATGTAATTTCTTCGGAAAACTGGGAAATTAAACACCATTTAGATGCAGATCCTTCTAGAATTCCTATTCCAAAACCACAACTAACAAAATACAAATTAGGCATTGGTCCGATTGTAGTATTTGGCGCAAGTAATTTTCCTTTTGCATATTCTACAGTTGGAGGAGACACTGCTGCTGCTTTGGCTGCTGGTTGTCCGGTAATCGTAAAGAGCCATCCGTTTCATGCGCATACAAGCTATAAAGTAGCACAATTAGTCGTTAAGGTAGCACAACAACTTAGTTTACCAGAAGGTGTATTTTCGCATGTAAACGCAACAGGATATGAAGTCGGGAAACAATTGGTACAACATCCATACATTCAAGGAGTAGGTTTTACAGGAAGTATAAAAGGAGGTTTGGCATTACAACAATTAACGCAAAAACGCGAAGTACCAATTCCTGTATTTGCTGAAATGGGGAGTTTAAATCCAGTAGTCATATTGCCCTCCGCAATAAAAGATCAATCGGAAAACATTGCTAACAAATTAGGATTATCAATCACCCAAAGTTCAGGACAATTTTGCACGAAACCTGGGGCGCTATTTTTGGTAAAATCAATAGAAACTAATCGTTTTTTGGAAACGTTTAAAACTGTTTTTGAGCAACAAGTTGCTTTCTCTATGGTTCATCCGAGTATCTCGCGAACTTATACATATTTAACGAAAAAGGTCATTGAACAGTCAAACGTACAACAATTCGTACAATGCAAATCTACAAAAAATTGCAATCTAGGGATACCGCAACTGTCTATCACGGATGGACAAACATTTGATAGCAACAAGTTCCTTCAAGAGGAAGTATTTGGCCCTCATGCACTACTTGTGATTTGTGAAGATCAAAACGAATTGGAGCAAATTTTAGAAAATATTCATGGACAATTGACGTTTTCCATTTTTCACGATGAAGAAAACATACAAACAAGTAATTTATTTTACCTGGCACAAGAAAAAGCTGGTCGGGTGATTTTAAATGGAGTACCAACAGGTGTAGAAGTGAGTCCTGCAATGCAACATGGCGGTCCATTTCCGTCCTCATCAGACAGTCGTTTTACAGCAGTAGGGACAAATTCTATTGAGCGTTTTTTGAGGGCAGTGACGATTCAAAAAAGTTAATTTAATCCAATTCGAAAGAAAAAAACAGCCTGATTTTTGTCCGTTAAACCAAAAGCTTCAAGTAATCATAGAATAAAACATTTGTATAATTGAATTTATATTTAAGTATATTTGCCTATTATTTATTATAACTTACTCAGAAGTTATAATTGATTAAAGAGTATTAATAAAAATCTAATGTTTATGAAAAATGTAATTAAAAGTATCCTATTTGTTTTGTTGTTCAATTTATCTTTGAATGTATTTGCACAATCAAATGGTACTTATAAAAGTGACTATGGATTCACAATGGTAGTGAAAAATGCTAAGAAGAACGATTCGTTTACGTTTAATTTATCTGGTAATTTACAAGACAATAAATGCGGATGTTTCGAAATATCTGGACAAGCAGCATCAGACCCTTTAGATGAAGAGAATAATGGTAAAATAAGTTATGTTTATTACCAAAAGAACGATAATGGTGAAGAAGAACCTTATGCCCATTTTGAATTTAAAGGAGATAAAATATTTATAACATTTTCAGAAGGTATCACTTTTTGCGGAAATTGCTTTGAGGTAGATAATATCTATAAAAAAGTAGTCCCGAAAAAAAATAATGCGCCAAAGCCAGCTTCAAAATCAGCTAAGAAAAAATAATTTTTTTTATACCTAAATCCTGAGAATAAACGCTCAGGATTTTTTTTTGAAATAACCTCCTCTTAAGTACAAAAAATTAAAAACTGAATTTAAATTTCATATAGCGATAGATTTCATTTCTATAACATAAAATGACACCATCAAGTTCCTTAAAGAAATTGTTTTAGGGCCACAAGTACTTCTGTGATTTGTGAAGATTAAGATAAATTGGAACAAATTTCAGAAAACATTATTGGTCAATTGACGTTTTCCATTTTTCACGATGAAGAAAACATACAAACAAGTAATTTGTTTTAACTGGCGTAAGAAAAATTTGGTAGGGTGATTTTAAATGGAGCACCACCAACAAACATAGAGGTTAGTCCTGCAATGAAACATGGAGTACTATTTCCATATTCGTCAGAAATAGTTTTACAGTGGTGGTACCAATTCGATTGAGCGTTTTTTGAGGGATTTACAATACAACTAATCGAAAATTAAATATGTTCATTTCCAAACCATTTAATTTTTAAATCCTTACAAAATCCATTTTCATTCAACAACAATAAAACACGATTTATTTTTTCTCGTAAATTACTGTTTTCAGGCAAAGCAAAAGCATAATTTTGCCTATTGAAAATAGGCCCAGCGATTGTAATCGTATTATCTTTCAATTTGTAGGAATAATAATTAAGAATTGGAGCGTCATAAACAATTGCTTGTACTTTTTTTTGTTTCAATGCTTTAATACATTCTTCAATATCATTATAAGAGCTAACAATAATTCCTTTATCATTCAACCATACTTCAGAAGTACTTGATTTAACAGTTGCTACATTTTTCCCATGCAAATCATTGGGTCCGTTAATTTCACTTTTCAATGATTTCAAAGTCATAGTTGCTGTAAAAGACGCTGTAACAAAGGAAAGAAAGACAATACTAAGAATCATCCATAAAATAGCAACTAATCGACCACCTACGCTGATAGGACCTTTATTATCTGCTCCGCCTACTAACAAGATACTTATACTCCACCAGAAAGACTCCCATAAACCCGATTTATAATTAACTGGCCACATCTCAGGATTTTTTTTATGTTCGTATTTCCATACTAGATGAGAAATTAAAACAATAAAAAACATTATTAGTAAAAAAGAAACAATAAATCTGAGATTTAGAAAGAATTTGAAAAATTCATTGAAAACACCTGTAAAATTACTATCCACATTGTTCACAGTTAAAATCTGTAACCCAGAATCAAAAAAAGGTTGAGAAAAATCAACAATTTCTTCTCTTTCAGAAGTAACACTTAATGCCCCAACACCAACTTCACATTTATTTTGACCAACTAAATCAATAATTTCTTTGGCATTTGAAGCTATTTTCAAATCATATTTTACATTTAAATGACGGGCTATCTCAGACCATAATTCAATCGCGTAACCTTTTCGAGTATTAAATTCCACGAAAGAAAAAGGCTCTAAGTTTCTAGTCACCACTTTTAAATCATTGGCAACAATTGGACTTGATATAAATACCAGACAACAAAAAATAGAAACGAATACTTTCAAAATAAATATGACTAAATGTTGAATATAAATTAACCTTCTTCAGCTAACACGATAATTTTATCTTTTTCACTAAAATGTATCAGATCGGATTTATTCGGATTAATAACTACTCCGTATGCTTTTTGGCTATCATTATGATAACGTTCAAGCCTGTACCCAATAGCAGTCTCACCTCGTCTTTTTGCACTTTCAAGAATCGTATAGAAATCTACAGGTTCTGAAATGTTCATGTAATTTTTGACATGTTTTAGATAAATCTCGCTTCCTTCTGACCTTAACAAATCCTCAAAAACCCTCATGAGTTGTTTATTCTCACTAACTTGACTCATCAACAAACTGATTAATTTATCACTAACAATAAAATCATCCGCTTTTGTAATTTCTGCTAAATCACGATTTTTCACATCTAACATTTCAGAAACAATTTTAATTTCTTGCTCTTGTTCTTCAGAAATTCTTCTTAAATGAAGTAGTGTAATCAATGTATTAGCATCCGCCTCTTGTGTTTCTAATTCTTCACGATAACAAAGTACTTGAATACTATCATATTGAAAAATTTGGATACTTTGAAGGACTTCTCTGCTAGTCGTATCTTTTTCGTGGAAATTAATTGTCAGTTTTGTGTATTCTGCTTTTACTTGAGATTTTATCTCAGAACTAACTTCAAAGTGAGCATAAATATCAACGATAGAACCTTCAACTACATATTCATTGATTTCTCTTAGAAGAATAATTGCGCGTTGATTCCAACCTAAAATCAACATTTTTTCAGCGGATTTTACTTCTTCTTCAAAATCACAAATTAAGTGATCTTTAATTTTAAATTTCGAATTTAATGAAGGAATAAGCGTATCATCGTCTTTTGTAATTGCAATAATTTCATCGGCTGCTTGTATTACATAATCCATAGAAGGATTAATCAATACTTGTTGATTTTCTCCATTTAAAATACCGATAACGCTTGACTCTTTAAATTGCATCAAACTATCGCCGTAACGTTGCCCTGTTAATTCTTTAATTTGAGAAAAATAAATTTCATCACCATCAAAATCCATTAATTCTTGATAAACCATCGACAAACCACTTTGTCTTGATGTTTGAATAATAATTCTTCCAATGATATCATCTGTTAAGATCACTTCTACTTCATCTTTACCAATCATATTAACAATTTCAAGATTACTTTCATCCTTAATTTCAGTAAGAATATGATAAGGTTCTTGGCGTCTATGTGGATTATTTACGATAGCAAGAATTGTTTTAATAATAATTGAATCAGAAGCTGCATTATCATCATTTAATACAATAATACTTTTTGCATTATTTGGATTAACCATATTAATATCAGTCAGATTATCCGGTGCACCACTTCTACAAATAATTTTTAATTGTTTTAATTTCGGGAATGCACTTCGAATTTCACTTTCCATTTCGACTTTTTCTCGATTTGCAAGAATTACAATGCGAGGTTTTTTCACATTTTCATTTGCAATTTGCAATTCAGAAATAATAGTAAAAATTTTAGAAGACCATCCAAGTATAAGTGTATGATTTTTTTCAATCACAAAACTCTTTCCTTCTCTTAACTTATCGAGATGAGACTCTATACCGTTATTTAAGACCCCGATTAGGGTAGATATAATAAATATCCCTCCTATCGTAACGATAAAGGCAATGATTCTAAAGGACCATCCTGCATCTCCCCCCATGGTTCCTGGATCAAGCGTTCTCATCATACTTAACCAAAATCCTTCAATAAAACCTAAGGGTTCTTCTCCTGTTGGTTGAATCTCAAACAAAGAAATAATTGTTGCTGCAACTAAAACAATAACTGCAGACAAAGCACCCAATAATGCAACCATTGCTAAGGTGCCTTTACTCATCAAATTATCAAAAGCATATTTGATTTTATTCCACATAGAAATCTTTTTCATTTTATTGATTTGATGTATAAACTTTGTACATACTTAATAAAAAAGTCAAGTAAAAAAGTGTTGACAATGTTATTAAAGCAGGAATACTTGAAGAAAAAACGGAAAGAATAACAAATAATATTAATAATAGAATAAAAAATGTTAGACCAATAGTTTTAAGCAATGTATTTGTACGTTCACTATCATGTACTAATCCAAAAGCACTTACAAGTGTCGAACTAAGAATAATAAACGAAAAACAAGCATGTGTAATTTCATATTTTTGATTTAGACCATTTCCAAAAAGTGCGTAAAATCCATAAGAAATTACAGCTCCCATTAAAATTGCTAAAAACGATGGAAAACCTAATATTTTCATAAAACAGGTGGTATTTGAGGTGGTTGTAAAGCAATATATTTTAGTAAAAGTGGATCGTTTTCAATAGAAATCCAGGATGTGAACCCAGGCTTCCATGCGAGGGTATCTTTTGTGATTTTTTTTTGTTGTACAAGAGAAATTGTTTCGTGTATCGAAAACGGACCACTACTTTTCCCTTCAATAACAAAATAATAAAGTGCCACATCATTGTTTGCTTGATGAGGGTTCATCGTACCTGCAACCTGAGTATTAGCAATTGTTTGATTCATAGTCTCTACCATCTGTCTAGAAATGGCCATACCTAATCCAAATTCGACTAATTTATCCATTGAAAAAAAACTTGATTCATCCATAAGCTAGTTATTAAATTGCTTTTGGCGCTGGAATTGCACCAAAAACAGAAGTTTATTTTTATACGTTACCGACTAATTCGCATGCAGTAATAACTTGTTTACATACAAACGTTTCATGGTTAACATTTTTTCTTTTTAACCTTAAAATTTTATATTCAATATTTTACCTGCATCACTCCCTTTTATCAGAGTATAATAAAAGGGAGCAGAAACAGGTTGCATAGAACATGAAATATAAATATTTTTTAATGCGATTTTAAAGGTCAAAACATTTAATGCCCCAAAGCAAAACATTTTCTGGATCCTTTCAATCCCTTAGCTTAAAAAATCTCCAATACTTCGTTTGTGAAAATGTTTAACCGTAAATAGAATAAATATTTAAGGCTACCCAAATAAAATTCCAATAAGCAATTCCTTTATTCATAGGAGTTCTTAAAGGTTTTACAAACAAAATAAGAAAGGCGATAAGTAAAGCACTTATATTTATGAACCATATCGCACCAATTATATTATCAAAAGCACCTGAAATATCTCCTTTTAAAATTTTTCCAACTGCCTTTCCTGCAATTGCAAAATAGAGTATAATTTCAATTAATTCTAATACAAATACAATGAGGTTTGCCTTCCAAGGTTTTAAACCACTTTTAACTTCATTACTCATACTTTTTTTAGTTTATTTTACCCTACTCATTTGGCTTTTCAGAATACGCCTTGTTTTTTATAGAGGTTTCTAAACTCCTCTTGCTTTAACTATTTTTTATATTACTGGTGGTGGGGGTGGTGGTGGCATTACTCCAAATAGTGATGTTAACTCTTGCACATTACCAGCCAATTCCCATGCCGTCATCCCTTGTTTCCAAACATGGGTATCTTTTGTAAGTTGTCCGTTTGAAACCATTCCTTGCAGTTGTTGCAAATTAAATGGACCAGCAGATTGACCATTTACAGATACTGAATAAGCTAATTGAGGTGGCGGTGGCGGTGTATTCATTTGCTGATTTACATTTCCTCCCATTTGGTTCATCATGTTAGCCATTTGACCTCCCATAGCGCCTCCCATAGCCATACCTGTCATCATACCAGCAGGATTCATTCCGCCTCCAGATCCCATATTAGTCATATTTCCTAAACCTTCAGCAGCAGTTTTTAAAACGTCTGTTTGTTGGTTCAATCCATGAGCCCCAATAAAATTAGTTTCAGTTTGAAGTTTTTGAGCCCGTTGCGCTTCTTCACGTTGAATACGAAGCGTTTCCTCCATGTTTCCTGCATTAATAGTCTGCATATCTTGCATATTCTTAATTGAAACATCATTTTGAGCAATTGTAACTTTCGTTTGTTGGTCTGCAGTAATTTTTTTCAATTCGGCAAAACCATCACTTTCTTTATCTACTTCTATCGTTGCAATATCTAAACCTTTTAAATTTACCCCAAAATCATTTTCCAATCTTGGTTTTAAATAGGATTCCACATAGTCATTAATTTGAAGTAACTGACGTTCCATTTGAAGTACTGGCATTCCTTTTTCAGATGGAATATTCGTAACAACACCTTTCACATATTTAGTTACAGCATCTTTTATTTGTTTACTAAAATCTTCTAACTCAAAATTTATTAAACGGTTTAATTTCATAAACCCTTTATAATCTGTAATATTAAAAGTAATAGTACCTCTTACAGCCATTGGCACAGCAAAATCTAAGAATCTTGGATCAAATACATCAAAATATGGAATACCAAACTTCACTTGTATGTTCCCAGATAAATTGATAAAATAAATTTCTGCTTGAAATGGTGAAGCACCTCCAAAAGCTAAACCTACAATACTAGATAGTATCGGGAAATTTGCAGTTTTGATTGTCTCGTCGAACGGACCTTCAATAAAATCCTGCATGGATCCATCTTTTTGTTTATAGACAAAAACAGCTATTTCACCATCTTTAACTCTCAAACTACTTCCGTATCGAATTGCATTTTCTTTTTTTGAAGAATTAGCTTCTCCTGCAGGTCGCCATTTCCAAACAAGGTACTCTTGTTCATCACATCGGATGACATCCATCAAACCACCTTCGTTTTTATTTTTACTAAAAAAGCCCATTAGTTATTTATTTAATTAATTAATTCCAAGTTCACTTGCATAAGCATTTATTTCTTCAAGCCCTTTTTTATCCTCTTTCAATGAAAATCTTGCCTTCATGACAATTTGTTCACATTTATACCTCCATGCTTTCCCTATTTCCTGATCCTTGTATGCGTTACTATCAGAACCTCCCCAAGATTTCGATGCAAAAATACTTCCTAAACCTGTTTTAACTTTTCTTGCATATGGCACAGCAGAAGATAAGAATTCAAGTATATCATCTTTTGTATTTGGTATTGGAAAATTCTTTATTAGTTCGCATTTTCTATTGATTAATTCATCTATATTCGAAGCCTTTGAAAGTGCTTTTGAAAACAAAGAAGTTATACCAACTTGTTCATTTGGATTCGAATATTTATTTTCCAATTCTGTTAAAAGTGAAAAAAGCTTTTGTATAGATGCATTGGCTTGAATATTAGAAAACTCATGGTCACATTCACCACATCTTGCTGAAAATGAAGTGACTTTTGCGCCGCAAGCAGGACATTTCTTTACATCACCAAACTTATCAGATGTTGGGGCAGCAATTGGTTGTTCGTCCTTCTTATTGATACTTTGTTTTTTTTCATATAGTCTACCTTCCAAAATCATTTCAAATTCATCCAAATCAATGCCGTGTGCTTCGGCTTTTTTAAATAAAATTTGTTTTTCTTTTTCCGTTAATTCACCATCTACAAGCGCCGCATTAATAAGTGATTCTAGTTGTTCGTTATACATCATTTTTAAAATTTAATTATTTTACTATCAATTAACAAGGATTCTAAAAGCGATTAAGTTTGTTATTTATTATAAAGACTTGATCTATTTTATTTTATATCTAATTGTTTAGCGTATTTATCTATTTCTTCAAGTAATTTTTTGTCATCTTTCAAACTGAATCTAGCTTTAATAACAACTTGTTCTGCTTTGGCACGCCATGTTTTAATATATGTTTTTTCTTCTGGATACATAAAAAAGAATGATATCTTTTTACTACCCTCTGAAACAGCTAGAGATAGAAATTCTAAAATATCAGATTTTGTGTTTGGTATAGGGAAAGCTGAAACTACACTACTTTTTCTTGACCAAATATTTTGTTTTAAAAGCATATCATCAATAGCAGAATCATTTCTTTTTTTATTCAAATTAGATTCATTTCTATTTCGTTCCTCTTCTTCTACGCGCATTAATTCGTTGTAAATTTTTTGCGTTGAGTTAATAGCTTCTATATTCGAATATTCATGCCCACAATCAGAACAAATTGCTTGAAAAGCATCTACACTTGCCCCACAAGCCGGACATTTTTTAACATCCCCTAATTTATTCGATATAGGTTCAGCTATTGGTTGATGATGTGTCTTATTTAAACTTTGTAGTTTTTCATATAATCTACCATCCAAAATCATTTCAAATTCATCTAAATCAATACCTTGTGCTTCAGCTTTCTTAAATAAAATTTGTTTTTCTTTTTCCGTTAACTCACCATCTGCAAGTGCAGCGTTAATAAGTAATTCTAATTGATCGTTAAACATTATTTTAGCGGTTTTATTACCTTACTATCAATTAATAATGATTCTATAAGTGCTAATGTTTCTTTATCATCATTCATCGACAATTTAGCCTTGGTATATATTTGCTCACATTTTTTCATCCAAATTGTATTCCATTTGGAAATATATTTTCCTTCTTCACTGAATTTGTTTAAAAGGCTTACTTGATTTATTTTACTGATTGATAATGTTATAAATTCGACAATTTCTTCTTTGCTATTTGCAATTGGAAAATTGATGATCATTTCTTCTTTTTGAACATCTACTGTTGTCCATTTCGCCGGTTTTGATTTATTGATTATAAAAATTATAATTTTATACGGCAACAAAATAGGATATAAAAACATCCATTTGATCAACGTCGAACATCCTAAATTAGACGAAAGTTTTTCAGTGGAAAATAAATTTTCATTCCTTTTATTTTCGAGTTCATTTAATTTTTCAAAAAATTTAATAATGTTATGAGCTGCTTCTATGTTTCTAAATTCATTGCCGCAATCTAAACATTTTGTTGAGAAGGATTGTGTAATCGCTCCGCATGAAGGACATTTTTTTACATCACCAAATTTATCTGACTTTGGAGCTGCATGTGTTTTGTTGGTTGCTTCTTGAAGCGTCTTTTTTTTATCAAAAAGTTTAGCTTCCAGAACCATCTCAAATTCATCTAAATCAATCCCTAGTGACTCCGCTTTTTTGAATAAAATTTGCTTTTCTTTTTCAGTTAAATCTCCATCCGTTAAGGCTAGATTAATTAAAGAATCAATTTGTTCATTATACATATTTGACAAATTTAGCTGTAGACTAAAAAAATTAGTCTACAGCAGCGTTTAATTTAATTTACAATTTATCGCTGTTTATTATAATTCTTATTCTTTCGAATTAAAAACAGCAATAATCTTGATGTGAACAGATTACACTAAACGATTTTAGTGCATTCCAAATGCGAAGAAGAACATGAATCCTGCATCAAGTACAGAACTAAATACCAAAGAGTATTTTTTGTGTTTAATACCAATAAACATGGCAAACAAACAAGCGATACCCATAATTATTTCTACAAGTGGATTCATTGTTGCTACGAATAATCCCCAAGCTGCTGCATTGATTAACCAACCAATCCAAACAGGAATTCCAAATTTTTTATCTTCTGACATGATTTTTAGTTTTAATTATTTTTTCTTTTTAAAAAAAACACGAATCGGCCAAGTGATCAAGAGTAACAAACCTTTAATAGGGTACCAAAAAAATTGAATGTACCAAGGTAAAACACTCACTAATTGATCTTCTGCAGCTTCTTTTAATTCGTCTTTCGCGAAATTTACAGCTTCTTTTTTTACTTCTTTTTGGGAAATCATATATAAAAAATATTACATCCCTAATGATTGCATTTGCTTCATTGCATCTTGAGCTTCGTCCATTGCTTTTTCAGATTCAGCATCCATACCCGGCATGTTTTTCATCACTTCTAGTGATTTATCATACGCTTTAAAAGCATCATCTAAATCAATATCTTTACCTGCTTCAATCTGAAGCGCATATTTAGACAAGTTAGCCATTGCTTTTAGAGATGCAGCACCCCATTTATCTTCAGAGAAAGATTTCAACTCATCCAATTGAGCTTTTAAAGCTTCCGCTTCTGCAGTACTTCCGCTTTTAACAAGATCTGCATAATTTTCAAGCATTGTTTTATATTCTTCCATTGCTTCGTCTGCTGAAGTAAAGGAATTTACATCTAATTTATCAGCTTCTTCAGTTATCTCTTCTTCAACCATCTCAGTTTGGTCCGTTAAATCTTCCTCTGGTTCAGAAGAGCTACCACCACAGCTTGACAATGTAAAAACAGACAATGTCATAAATAATGACACATAAATAAATTTCTTTTTCATACTTCTAAATTTTAAGTTATATACAAATAAAAACAATCCTACTGAAATATAATTTCAGTTTTAATTTTTAATCTATTCAAGTAGTTGTCTATTACTTCAATAAAAATCTTAATCAAAAATGAACATAGCTCAAAAGTTAGTCAATATTTGGGATATGTTCATTTTTACACTTTTAAAATCGTTTTGTAAAGAAAATAAAAAGAGGCTGCTCAAATGATTTTGAGACAACCTCTTTATGTTTTTTATTTAAGTCTGTCAAATTTTAATTAGAAGCAGCACTTGCTATTTTCATTTGAATTTTAGCAAATTTTGCAGCAAATAAAGGATCTGAAGCACAATCGGAAATTTTTGATGTCCATTCTTGAGCTTCTTGTGTAATAGATGAATATTCACTTAAAATTGACATATCTGTTGGATCTTCTTTATATTTATCCAAAATATCTATGTAATTATCCATAAAATCCTCATATTCAGACAAGAATTCTCCACAATCTCCACTATCTTCAGATGAACTTTCTTCAGTGCTAGCAGAACTTTCTTCTTCTTCATCATCAAATTTTTCTTCTACTATTTCAGATATAAAACGGATTTTTTTTCCTTTTTTGAATTTCTCTAACATTTTTACTGCATCTTCTTCAGAATCTATCGAACCTTGACCAGATAAGTTCAATGTTAACCATTCTTCACCAGAACCTCTTTTTAAGTATCTTGCAAAATCAGCATCGGTAGATATATCTAAGTTAAACTCTAATTTTGCACCTGATGCATCAATAATTTCTCCATTTAATGTTGGACCGAAAGAATTATATCCTGTTCCTTGTTTTACATCAATTGTTGAAAGAAACTTAACTTTTATTTTTAAAGTTCCATCATATCCAACACCATAGTCTGGATTTGATTTTTCAATATTGAATGCATAGTCTCCTTCTACAATTTCAATATAATCAGCTAATGGCCCTTCTACTTCTTTTACTGCTGCATATTTTATGTCTTTTGGTGGTTCTGGTAATTTTATTTCAGCTTCTTCAGCTCCTCCTCCACCACAACTAGCCAGACTTAGTGATAAAAATAAAAACGGTAATATTTTAAATAATTTCTTTTTCATAACTTTAATTTTAATTATTCGTAACATGTTTTTTCTAATTTTTCTTTTGAAAGTTTTTCTAATTCAGCTAAATCTTGCGGATCTTTATATTTCTGAACAATTTCTTTTTGAAATTCGTTCATTTCTTCCCCTAATTCTTTTGCTTCAATCATAGAATCTTCAGATAGTTCGGTGTTTTTAGACATCGCCTTAAGTTCACATTCAAAATCTGCTAGTCTTTGTGCATCTTTTTTTAATTCTGCATTACAACTAACAAGACCTATACCTAATGTTAGAACAAAAAGGTAATTTGTTTTTTTCATAATATTAATACTATTTAATTTATCCTACTCTATCAGCTTTTCGGAATTCGCTTTCATTAATTACAAATTAAAAGATTCGTACTGAAATATAAGTTCAGTTTGATTTTAAGTACTTTATAATTATATTTTTAGCTATTATTTCCTTTTTTTACTGGCTTACACTTCTGTTCTAAAGTAGTTCTAGATGTTGTAGTATGGTGTCTTAATACTTTTTTGTAGATCGAAATAACATCAATATAATTCCTATCATAATCATTATAGATTTCAGAAATCGCTAATACAATTTAATCTAACAACTGTAAGATAAGATCAGATTAAAAATTATATATACATAGGTAGTATGAGAAACTCATTTGTAAAGCACAAAAAAATCCCTTACAAAATTATCTTGTAAGGGATTTATTGAAAATTGTTAAAATTAAACTAATAGAATTCAAATAGCTTTCTATATAGTGATCATTGAATCATAAAGGAATTAAATTTTAATATTAGCCAACCTCAATTTCAAATTGATTTTATTTTTTTCCTGTTTTTTTTGTATTCTTTTTAGGAGGGTTTTGAGTTTTTGAAATAACTTTTTTAAATGTTTTATCTAATCCCCAACAAGAAGCGCACATTATTGAATCATCTAAATAATCTATATAAAACAAACCATTCTTTGGTGTTAGTTTAATATATGGTTCACTAGGTTCTGAATCTCGACCTTCATTCTTTTTATAATATAGATAATATACATCTTCATTTGGATTTTCTGGATAAAACGGTTCACAAAAGCCATTTATGTCATCACAAATACATTTTTCTCCTGATAATTGAACATTAAACCCAATATCCTTATTAAAATCTTTTATGATTAGTTTAAAGCCGCTTTCGCTCTTATATACCCCATTAACTTGAGAAATCCCATAGCTTGAAATAAATAAAACTATAGAAAAAACTAATATTACATTAAAATTAAAAAATTTCATATTGTAAACTTTATTTATAAAAATAAATTACTATTCAGATTCAGTGAATCAGCTCAAAAATTATTTTTAGATATTGTAAAAATAAATTAGCCTTGTTATAATCTCATCGAAAAATTTTAGACCAAGGAATATCTACTTCCATTCCTAAATACCAATCTTTATTTAAAATTATATTATTAGTAACTCCAGATAAAATAGGTGGTACAAGAAAAACAGTAAATCCATACTCTTTTGAAACACCAGTTAAGAACATAGGTCTAAACGAATTTAAGCGAATATCACCTGATGCATAAGGGAAAACAAAAAACTGTGCCCCAGCACCAAGATACAAGCCATTCTTAAGTCCAAAAGGAAAAACTTTCGCTCTCAATTCAGGTGTAAAACCAGAGAATTTAAGATCTAAAGATTTACTATCAGATTCAATATTAGTAGAGAGAAAATGAAAACTAAATCCTCCAGAACATTCAAAAATATTCTTTCTAAAACCATATCTAAAAAGTGACAATGATAGTCCATTAGATGAAGCTGTGTATACACCACTACCCGTAGAGTTTACCTTTGCATATGATAAAGAATAAGAAGGTGATAATACTTGGTAAAACACTTCCATTTCTGATTTCTTATCCTCTTGTCCAAAAGAAAAGTAACTACAAAAAATGCTTAAAATAATGATGACCTGTTTTTTCATAACTTTTAAAATTACCACCAACCTTTGATGTTATAAGTTGTAATCGTTTTTGGCTGATTATTACCATAAGCAACCCCAACATCTCTCGCTGATTTAATTGTTGCCATTTTAGCATCTTGCTCGTTTTGTATTTGTTGCTTCATAACTTCAAAGTCACGTTTTTCAGTATCTTTCACGTATTTCTCAACCTCTTTGGCAAGAACCATAGCTTCTGAATAACACTTAGAATCAGTTGGGATAGAGCTTAACGCCATACTTGTAGAACCTACGTCATGAGACACCCAATAACCTTTAGCTTCACCTAATGCTACTGCGCATCTATGGTCATTAATATCTTTAATTAACGCTTCAGCTTTAGCATAACATTGCATATCTGGTAAAATTGGCGATAACAAAGAAGCCGCATCATTGTAATTATTTTGAGCGATTAATGTTTTTGCCTGAGCTATATTTTGCTGACACTCATTTTCAATCTTTGCTTTGTATACCTCTGTAATTTGATCTGAACATTTCATGTAACATTCCTTACATACTTCAGGAACACTCGCCAAGGTATAAATTGCTTCATCGTATTTTTTGATACCAGCTAACGTTTGAGCATCTTTTAAAATAAAATCACATTGTGAGTTGTAATATTCAATGATTTTAGTTTTAGCATCTTGTAAAAATTCAGTGAAAATTTTATCTTTTGGATTTATTTGAGATAAAGCTGCTATGTATGCTTTTATTTCAGAATTAGCAATCCCAAGATAGGTTTCAGAAGTGGTTGAATATTTTGTTCCTGTAACAGCATCCCCAATATAATAGGTAACTTCTAAATTATACATATGTTTAGGTGGTGCACTAGGAGTAATATTTTTGTTTAAAACAACAATATTTGCAGTTATTATAAATCTAGAGGCATTACGTCCTCCTCCCATACCTTTTTGAGTAGTAATATTATCTAATTTACCTAACAAGATATTACTAGCTTCTTTTGGGAAATTTTCAATTTGTGGAGGAATATAACTTGACAATACAATTCGTGCATTATCATCTGATTTTCCTAAATTGTTTTGTGCTTGTATTGATATACTTAATACCAACAAGAAAATTAATAAAATCTGTTTCATAATTATTCTGGGGATTTATCACTCAAAAACAATTTAACTCTACCTAAACCTACAGGGTCAACTAAAACATTTGGCACTCCCAATTCAGTTAAATACTTCTTTAACGGTCTTACCCACACACCAGCATCTTGAGCTCTACCAGATGCATTATATAATTCAATTTTACAACCTTTGAAGGTCATATTCATTTTAGAAAGAGTTGGAGCACCAAATCTATGTTTTTTAGTATTATCATTAACCCAGTCTTCTATTTTTATATTTAGTTCATCACCTTGAAATGTAGATTGTAAAGTTTTTCCCCATTGAGGAGCAACTGAAATTTCAAGTACAACTTCTCTACCTTCTTCAAACATTTTAGTGAAAGTAGCCATTAATTCAGCTTTAAAACCATCCATTTTAGACAATATTGCTTCTCTTAATAAATCACCTTCTGAAACTTCATTGATAGACGCCCAATCACCACTACCCTCTGCATAAGCAACTGGTTTGTTTGTATAAGTATCAATACCTTGTAACCTAAAAGATTCAATAGCATGTCGAGGACCTTGTTTTTTAACTTTCCAATAAACTAAAAATTCAATATCAGCTTTAGCTACCGCTCTCAATTCTTCAATAGGATCAGCTGGCGCTTTATCTTTCATTCCAACTCGTGCATCATTTTCAGCTTGATTTTGTTTCAATTCTTTTAGAGTAGTTTCTAATAATACAGTTTCAAAACCATCTTTACGCATTTCAGCATCTATTTTACCAATTACTGAATTCAAATTTGAATATTTTAATAATGCTACTTCATAATTTGGTCTCATTTCTTTTAAACCTTGATTATCAAATTCCATCATAAAATTGACATTTGGTTGATTAGGATAAGGTTGATTCATCCAATCATCTGCTGGTTTAATCATGATTGTTGGTTTTTTAGCTTGTGCAAAAAAGTTTAATGCTACAACTAAAACTAAACTGGTAGTAATAATTTTTTTTAACATAATATTAATTTTTTAAAATTTGATCTTTTATAAATTGTTGTTTTAATTGATATCTAAGAACTCTAACGACGCAACTGTTAGTAACACTTTTGTCACCTTTCATTCTATCTCTATCAATTTTATCACCTAAACGTTCATCTTTAGAAGAAACGAAATTTTTATATTCTCCTCCATCTTTGAAAAACTCATTAAAATAACTTTCATATTTATCACGCGCATTTGGTTCATTAATCAATGGAATTTTAGAACAAACATCTTTGCCATTGCTAATTCCTTTGAATATAACATCCATTACAGCATTTTTTTTAGCTTGTTCTATTGCATCGTATCTATTTCTTCCATTACCCCATGCTAGCAAGGTTAGACTACCATCTCCTTCTTCTCCCATGCATTCAGTTTTGTAGGAATAACTCGAGGCAACTATATTCTTATTACTAGAACAAGAAAAAAGTAATATCAGACTGAAAAAATAAAATATACTCTTCATATTAATAATATATAAGATTAAAATCCAGAATCTAAAGATTTTACTATCCCTTCAGTTTTTAAATCTTTTTTCAACAAGTCTTTTCTTATTGAAACGATGACACCAATTTTATATTCTTTTCCAACTTTCAAAATATCATCTGGAGAAATAGACCCATCATTAGATAATGAAACATATTTCATGTATCCATCTTTGTTATTATCTTTAAAGAAAGCATCAAAAAAATCTGCTTTTGCTATTTTAATATCCGGATCGGTAACTAAAGGTGGTTGAGAACTAACTTTTCCTGAGCCTGTAAACCCTTGAAAAACAATGCCATGAACTGCATTTTTTTTAGCTTGTTCAACAGCAATTTTATCTTTTTTATTGTAGGACCACACTTTTACCAAATATGTTCCTTCTTTGCCTTCGCCTATCCCTTCTATTTCGTATCTCCAATTCTTAGTGTCTTGTTCAGCTTTTCTCTTTTGAGCGAAAGAGCTAACGCCAATTATAAGCATAAAGCCTAATGTAATTAAATGTTTCATGTTTATTGATTTTTGGTTTATTAATTTATTGGTTGATTAAAGTCTAAATCTAACGCCTACAAAAATTGGCATAGATGCATCATTTGCATTTCTAAAATTATTTGCATCCGCAAGTTTTAATTCTGTTCCATCAGTTGTTTTATTAATATTTACAAATTCACTTAATCTTAAATTATAAGATGGTTTAATAATTATTGACATTGATGATGTAACGTTAATTCCTAAACCTAAAGAAGCATTAATCCCGTAATTAACAAATAAACTTTTAGGATCTTTAGATTCTATAGTCGTGCCATTAATTTTAATAAAATTATATGCTAATAGTGAGCCTCCAATTTCTGGATATAAATACAAATTTCCTTTTTTGGTGATGAAAATTTCTCGTCCAAGATTTAAACCAAGATTAAATGATGCTCCCATCGTAGATGATTCTTTGGTATCGCCCTCAAATTTCACACCACTAATAGGATTTGCTGTTAAATTAATCGAAGCATGTAAATTTCTTAAATATTTACCTCCCTCATTAGTATTATAAACTTTAAATAAACGATCTAAACGAGCATCTATTGCAACATGATACCCACTTGTAACTGTTGAATCTTGTAAACTATGCCCCAATGTAAATGAAAAACCATTATCTTCTTTTGATTCTAAAAAATAGTAAGGTTTAATTTTTCGACCACCTACTTGACGAAATCTTGATGTTGGAGATTGTCCATTTGCTAAAGAATCATTTAACGCAATTGTATTAACTCTTACAGTAGCTTTTTTTCTTTTTTTGTTTTTTTCTTTGTCTAATTCATACACAAAAAATCTTTGGTTCATATATATACCTTCTTTGCTTCCAATTTTAGCAAATGTTGGATAAACAGAAGCAAGATTTACTTTAACTCTAAAATCTTCAATCTTTTTTGAAGACTTGAAAATTACTTCTTCATGTATCTCAAGTGCAGATTCTTGTAATAATTGATTCATAGATTTTCGAACTCTACCATATTTATATGCATCTGCATTGTTAGGTTGAGTTGCAGAGATTGTACCTGATATCGATTCTAAAAATTTAAATGGATATTTTGAATTATTAAATGCATTAATTCTAGATTGTCTATTTTCTGTATATGATTCATCTAAAAAGTAATCATTATAAAAGATATTTTGTATTGAATCATTCCAATCTAGTTTATAAACGTTAGCAGTATATTCTACTTCATACCCCTCTTCTGTTCTCTGAACTGGTGTATATTGACTATTAAGTTTTGCAGCAAGTGCTCTTCTTTTTTCATCAGTTTCATTGTAAATTTCTGTCATTGATTTAACTTTTGATATATTGTAAACAATAACATAGGATTTTTTCATTAATTCATAACCTAAATTAGATAAACGAGAATTTTCAGCAGATTTATCTTTAATAACATCTGCATCAGTTGCCGTATTTTTACCTCTAAAATCAATCAATTCAGAAGTCATGTTTCCTTCAGAATTTCTACTAAACCATTTAGCTATAATTTGTTTAGAAAATTGATTATACAATTGACTTTTTATTTCTTTCGATAAGTTTGATGAATTATTTAATTCAAATGTATTGTTGTTAAAGTTATGATCATCAAACCTTTTTTCAACTGGAACTTGTCTTAAAGATTGAATAACGGTGTTAGCTTCAGACGATGAAGATTTAACATAAATATTTGTTAATGAAGGTCTGAAAAATTTTGTTTGTATTTTTTCACCTTTAGGATCTTGAGCATTACAAAAAATGCTATTGAACAATACGTATCCACTTATTAATAATACTTTTTTTATCATATATATTTATTTTAATTATACTTTTTAAGTTACTGACTATTTTGTTTGTCGTCCTACTCTCTAAGCTTTTCGGAATCCGCTCTTTAATCCACAAAACTAAGCAAAAATACTGAAATACAAGTTCAGTTTGAAGATTGTTTATAAGTATGTCGAGTAAAGAAGTGTTTTGTCCCAAAATAAATCCTGCAACAAATTGGTGCAGGATTTATAATATAATAAAATTAGAAGTTTAAAAAACTTGGTTAATCTTTAATACAACGTACTGATAAACCTTCATACTTATTTTTTTCAAGCTGCTTATAAACCTCATTAACATCTGAGTTTAGATAAATAAAATATGTACTATTTAAATCTATAGTTGCTGTTGAACTCCACCAATAACCATACAAACCAAGACTATTAAAATATTTCCCGTCTCCTTTACCTCCTGGAAGTGCTGTAAATAAAGACGTGTTTGTAGAAGAATTAGACGAACTTATCCAAATTGTTTGGTCAGGTGATGGTTGAAAAGCTTTACCAGCCCAACTCATTGTATCAACTTCTTTTAATTTTCCTCCTGCATTTTGCTCACCACCTAAAAATTCAATTAAATTCGACCAATCATCATTAGAAGGAACATGCCATTCAGAAGGACAAACATTTCTGCCTCCGTTTGTATAATTGCTAACAGCATACCAATTATATAACTTACCATATTTCGAATTATTCAAAGAATCATTTTCGTAATAACACCATGCACCTCCTAGTGACACATACCATTCTTTGTCATCTTGCACATTAGGTATAACTTGCTTGTCATTATATTTTGTTACTTTAAGATTTTCAGCCATCCATTCTTGATTGCCAATAATAACTGTTTTATAAATATTACCATCAACATCACTTATACTATTTCCAAATTTACCTATTGGAATAGGTTCTTTACTTGAAAAGTTTTGACTAAATCCATTTAAATAGGATACAAAACAAATAAATACTATATTAATTTTTTTCCACTACTGTCCGATAAAAATAGAAATTAATCCATTTACATCCTAGAAGTATTGATTTTACTACGTTGATTCCTGATTTTCAAAAGTAAGCCCCATTAATTAAACAGAACTGAACTCTAATTGAAGTTGTGGATTATACTCTTTAATCC
>CALPMT020000047.1 GCA_943324745.2 Chitinophaga pinensis
GGCGAGTGCCAAAAATGGACTTCCCATCGAGCCTTTTAATAAACATATAATAAACATTAACAAACATATAAACTTGATTAGTGCAGAAAATGAATTTTCTGCACAAGAATCTAGCGAAAAATTAATTGAAAATTATGTTGAAAATAAAGGTGCTAAAAAGGGAAATTCAGTAAAATTTACTCCTCCAAATCTCGAAGAAGTCACTGCCTATTTTCGTGAAAAATCGGCCTTGGAAATCGAAGCCCAAAAGTTCTTCAATTACTTCGAATCGAACGGTTGGAAAATTGGCGGACGTTCTCCGATGAAAAAATGGAAAGCAGCAGCCAACAATTGGATTTTGAATGCAGATAAATACAATCCCAAAGCGCAACAATCCAATTTACACCTGAACCAAGACAAAGATTACGACATCCCATTGTAGCGACACGATGCATCGTGTCGCAAAAGTGAAGAGTCGTGTCAAATTGAGCAAAGCGAAAAAATTAAATTATGAAGCCCCTCTACACCATCGAAAACAACATGCGTATCTACGATTTCAAAGCCTGCTTGCAATACCTGCAAGCAAAAGGAAAATCCAAGTATGGAGACGAATTTTCACTACGAAAAGAAGATTATACACTCATTCGAAAAATGCTGTGTTATGCCATTCGTGACGAAGAAGCGTGTCAGAAATACGAAATAGATTTCAATAAAGGTATTTTACTACTTGGACCTGTTGGATGCGGTAAAACGTCTCTTATGACCCTCATTCGTGATTTTTTTCCAAGTTCTTTCCGTCCAATTTTGAAATCCACGCGACAAGTTTCGTATGAGTTTATCAAAGAGGGGTATGAAATCATTGACCAGTATGGTAAATCAGAGAAGGTGTTTTGTTTCGATGATTTAGGAGTGGAAAACAGTTTGAAACTTTATGGTAACGAGTGCAACACAATGGGAGAAATCCTTTTAAGTCGCTACGACCAATTCATACAATTCGGAACGATAACACACGTCACTACCAACCTTAATTCAGTTGAACTCGAAAAAATGTATGGAGTACGTGTTCGTTCCCGATTGCGTGAAATGTTCAACCTCATCACATTCCCTAAAGAAACCCAAGACAAAAGACGATGAAACGATCATTAGAGTGAGAGCGAACCGAAAATCTAAAAATGTCCATAAGGAAATGTAGACTGGGACCCGCTTTGATAAGTAAGCGTAAAAATTTCAACTGTTTGAGCGTAGCGAGTTTTGAAATTTTAGCGTCGTTCGATAGCGGGTAGTCGAATTTCCGAGGACTAGACCTTTTTTTGAATCAAGTCATGCTGAGCCTGTCGAAGCATGGGGTAATACCAAAAAGTAAAATAAATAAATTAACCGTAAAGCCACATCGCATGTGGCACTAAAAACCAAACCATTATGAACCACTTCTTAAACCAAATCATCAACCACCCTCTCCCCGACAACCAATACTACAAAGACGTTTACAACAAACGACAAATCGTAATCCACCATACAGTTTCCAACGGAAACGCTAAAAACGTCATCAATTGGTGGCAAAAACAAAAAGAACGTATTGGAACGGCTTTCGTCATCGACCGAGAAGGAGTCATTCACAAAGCATTCAGCAGCGCACATTGGGCACACCATCTTGGAACCAAAGAAATCAACAACACCATTCTCAACAAACAATCCATTGGAATTGAGTTATGTTCCTGGGGTTCATTGAAATTCAAAAACGATAAATATTTTAGTTCTACTAATGTGGAAGTTCCCATTGAAGAAGTCACCACCTACGACTACCCATTTCGAGGAATTCGATACTACCAAAAATATACCGATAAACAATTAGAAAGTTTGAAATTTCTGTTGCAATACCTTTGTGAAACTTACAAAATTCCGAAAACGTATATTCCCGAAATGTGGGAAATTTCCAAATCAGCATTAAGAGGAGATAAAGGAATTTTCACCCACGTTTCCTATCGAAAAGATAAAAGCGATTGCCATCCACAGAAGGAGTTAGTTGAGTTTTTGAAAAGCATATAAGTCTAAAATCCGTAGTTGTCGCTACGGATTTTTTGTACAATATTACTTGATGTTCAATGTCTCTGAAAAATAGTTTCTAGTGAATAAAAGCCTAATTTCTTAGTTTTTTGTAGCGATAATGGCAACTTTTTGGTAACTTTCGCAACTTAAAACTAATTAATGATTGTTGCAGAATACATAAAAACACTTCAAAGTTATGAAGAATACGCCTTTTCTTGGGAGGAAGTATTAGAAAAATGCAATGCTCCAGAGTCAACAATAAGAAAAGAGTTAGTTAGATTAGCTAAGAAAAGTGAAATAGTAAATCTTAGAAAAGGTTTTTATATTATTCTTCCTCCAAAATTTCAAAATCTAGGAAAATTACCTGTTCAGTTATACATTGATAAATTATTTAAATACACAAATAAGGAGTACTACATAGGTTTACTTACTGCTGCAAACTTTCACGGTGCTGCACATCAAAAAATTCAACAAGATTTTATCGTTACTTCTCCACCAACTTTAAGAGATGTTGAAAATGGGAATACAAATTTGAGATTTATAAAAAATGTAAATTGGCCACAAAAAAACATCATTCGAAGAAAGTCAGACGCAGGCTTTTTTAAAATTTCATCTGTAGCTTTAACAATAGCTGACTTAATTCATCACCAAAATAAAATAGGTGGTTTAAATCGCATATTAGCAAATATTGAAGAATTGATAGATACCTTAGAAATTGAAGATTTGATTGAATTAATTTCCTGGTACCCACATGTTAGTACTTTTCAAAGGATGGGCTATCTGTTTGAATACCTCGAAGCTTCAGAAGAACTAATCGGATGTTTAGAAAATTATCTGGAATCAAAAAAATATTATTATATCACACTAACACCAATGAAAGGATTACAGGTTATTGATACGATAAAAAAATGGAAGATTGAAATTAACATAACCCTAGAAAACGACTTATGATTCCAAAACCATACATAGCACAATGGAAAGACCATGCACCGTGGAATTCTTTTGATCAAGTAGAACAAGATTTGGTCATTAGTCGTGTGTTGATTGAAATATTTTCCGATGAATTTCTAAATGAAAACCTAGCATTCAGAGGTGGTACAGCATTGCACAAATTGTATTTACATCCAGCACCGAGATATTCAGAGGACATCGATTTAGTTCAAATAAAACCTGGCCCAATAAAACCAATCATGGAACGCTTGAAAGAAGTCATTACTTTTTTTGAAGAACCTAGAAATACGATGGTGAAAGGTCATGGAGCAAAAGCAAATTACCGTTTTACATCTGAACACGAGGAAATACGTTTGCGTTTGAAATTAGAAATCAATTGCAAAGAACATTTCAATGTATTGCCTTGGATTGAATTTCCATTTGAAGTCAATAATCCTTGGTTCACAGGTTCAACAAACATTAAAACCTATGATGTAAACGAATTACTTGGTACAAAATTAAGAGCATTATATCAACGCAAAAAAGGGCGTGATTTATTTGATTTGGATTATTCTCGTCTGAACATGGAGCTGGATTTGGATAAAATCATTAAAAGCTTCAATGCATACATGAAATTTTCAGTAGATCATATTCCTACACAACGACAATTCATGCTAAACATAGAAGAAAAAGAACAAGATCAGTTCTTTTTAATGGATATGGATGGTTTGATTCGTGCAGGAGTGATTTACAATCAAAAGGAAGCGTTTGAATGGTTAAAAGATACATTAATTAGTAAGTTAAGATAGTAATATGTCATAATTCAAAATCCGCTTTGAGAGGCGATAAAGGAATTTTTACCCACGTTTCCTATCGAAAAGATAAAAGAGATTGCCACCCGCAGAAAGAGTTGGTAGATATTATGAAAAGTCTATAACTCTAAAATCCGTAGCTTAAACTACAGATTTTTTGTTCATTATTTTTGAATGTTCAGTGACAATGAACATGTGTTTTTATTGAACAATTTAAATTATGGTAACCAAACTAGTAACTAAGCATACACCTGAATTTATAAGGATTTTTCTTAAAACTCATGCTCTATACCATACAATACGAGTTGACTAAAATGTTCTAGTTTTAATTTTTGCATGATTTTAAACCGATGTCCTTCCACTGTTCGAATACTTAAATTCAGTTCATCTGCAACCTTTGTATTCGTATAACCTTTTACATATAAGGAGATAACTTCAACTTCTCGTTTAGATAATATTTCATTTTTTAGATAAACACGTTGTGCTTTGACATTCGAAGAAATTTCATTAAATAATAAGTTGGATGTTTCCGTACTGAAATATTTATTTCCATCACAAACAGTTTTAATTGCTTTTACTAATTCTTCTGCAGTACATGTTTTTAAAACAAACCCTGAAGTACTATATTTATAAGCTTTACGGACAATATAATCATCATTATGCATAGTTAACATGATGGTTGGTGGCGCATAGGATAAACTTCGTAATTTTTTTAATGTTTCTAGACCATCTAAAATTGGCATAGTTATATCCAATAGAATAATATCAATTTTAGTATTTTTAATTTTTTGTAAAACCTCTAATCCATTAGATACTTCGTGAAATTGTAAATTCAAAGATTTTTGATGACTCAACATGGTAATTATACCTTCACGTACAATTTGATGATCGTCTGCTACTAATACATTAATTTTTTTAGACATAATATTTGAAATTTAAAATGGTACCAACTGTTGGCTTACTGATTAATTCATAAGGTGCATTTAATAAATCTAAGCGATGAATCATGTTATTTAATCCATTTTTATGAAAGAGTAGATTATCATCAAATCCAATACCGGTATCTTTTAGACTAAAGGTAAACACATTACTTTTTTTATTAATTGTAATTTTTAATGTAATATTTTTAGCTCGTGAATGCTTGATTGAATTAGTTAAAAACTCTTGAACAATTCTAAACAACATCAATTCTTTATCCTTACTCCCTATTTCTAGTTCACTTAATTGATATTTATACTTGATGGAAGCCTTATGAACCAAATTTAGATTATTTACCAATTGTTCAATGACCACAAATAAATTATTATTTACAATGTAAGCTGGCATCAAATTATAAGAAACATCGCGTAATGTTTGGATTGATTTCGTATTATGGTTTTTGATTTTATCTAGATATGCATCATATTCTGGGCCATTTCGATCCATTGTTCTCAAGGTTTCAATAAACAAGCTGATAATATTTAATTCCTGCCCTAGTGAATCATGTAAATCATAAGCCAATCTTTTGCGTTCATTTTCCTCACCCTCTAAGAAAGCATTCATTTTTAAAAACTCATTACGTTTAATTTCTGTAATATCCTCTGCAATAAAAACATACTGAATCGTATCGAAATTTTTAAGTTTGTAAACTTTACATAAAAAAAACTTATCTATTAAGTTCTTTTTCTTTTTGATAAGTTGAAATACAACTTCTTTTTGTTTTTTTGAATTTTCTAATTTTAAAGTGTTTTCAAGAACTATTTTCGGAAAAAATTCGTAAATATTTTGAATTAAAATATCATCATTACAGTCTAAAAATTTTAAACCTGAAGAGTTAATTAATTCCAATTTTCCAGATGTAGTATACACAATAATTGGTAAAGGTAATTTTGAAAGAATTGTACTGAAATAATCTTTTGTAATGGTTTTTTCATTTAATTCCTCGCCAAGCATATTTACAGCAGAAGCGATGACATTCATATCAGTATCACTCTCAACAATTGGTACTCTTACATCAAAATCTCCATTCGCATAGGAATACACTACAGATTGCATGAAGTCAATAAAACTATCCATTTTTACTTTTAATTTCTTTCAACCACAAAACTGCTGCTATTTGATCATTAAAAATTTTAATCGGAATGTTGTACTTAACTAAATTAACTTTAACCAAAAAATTTGCAAGAAATGATGATAATTTCGAATTTGAATAAATCGCCATTCCTCCTATTAAATGAGTACCATTTTCAGAGCCAAAAAAATCTCTTGCCTTTTTATCTATACTTATAACTTTAGTACCGTCTACAAAAATATACGAACTAATATTATTTGTAATTTCTAAACGTTCCTCAACTAATTTTTGTGCAATTGTTAAGTCAATATTTTTACATGTATATTCAACATAAAAAATCCCTTCAAACTCTTTTAGATTAGCATATGCAGTCTTTTTTTCAATCATAATTATTTTTTTAAAGCCATACTTTCAATTATTTCAAATGAAAATTGATCTTTTGATGATATGAATGCAAATTTAGTTATTTGTGTCGCACCTAATTTTTTCTTTTCGAAGTCTGCAGAGAATCCAAAATACAATGACTTAAATTCACTATCTCGAGCATGTAATACAAGTTTATAAAGTATTGTTTTATAAGTTTTGTATATCTCATTTAGAGAATAATCAATGCCTATTACCATTGGAATGTAACTTTTACCATTTTTATTACATACAACCATTCCAAGTATTTTCTTGTTTTCTTTTATACGTAAAATCCCAAACTCCCAATCTTTATGTCCATTTATTGTTTGAAATAATTTAAAAGGATACGGAAAAACATTTATATCATAATTTTTATCCGATACTTGTAAATACAATGAATAGAAAAGTACTAATTCTTCCTCTGTCAATATACTTTTTACTTCAAACTCCAATAATTCCTTATTTTTCAACACTTCCGTACGAATATTTCTTCGTGCTTTTGAACTTAACAAATCAAGATAATCTTTCTCTTTTTGCTCCTGGAGTGTTTCGATTATGTTAGCATTTGGCATTTGAACCTTAAAAAAACCTTCATCGTAAAAAAGTTTAAAAAGTTCATCATCCTCTTCCGTAAAATCACGTAAAATTAAATTATTAATACCTTCTTCTTGCTGTATATGAAGTAATAATTGAACTAATTCTTGTATTGCTTGAAAATATAATGGATGTTGTTTATCGTAATATAAATGCTCTCCTTCTGTGAAAAAAGAACCCAAACACAAGGTTTTTGAACATAAATGATAAGGATCATCTTTTCTGATTTCTTCAATTGCTTGTGATATTCCTGATTCGGATAATAAATCATCTTTCACCAAACCTATCGTTAAAAATGTTGCAGCAATTATTTTATCTTTTTCATCTCGTAGGATTATATATTGACTTTGCCAATTGTCTTCAAGATTAGGATTGTCAGAAAAACCTTGTTCTAACACTTGTAATGCTGCTGAATCAAAATTACCTTTTCCTTTGAATAGTCCATCCCATTCTTCTCCATTTATATTATGGATAGAATGTTCTCGTTGTATTTTTATATTGACTTTTTGATTAACAATTAGTTCTTCTGAATTATACTCTTCTATTAATGGAATATTAAATGCTTTTCGAACCTGATTATTTGTTTTGTTTTCTTCCGCTAATGCTAAAGGATAATGATAGGATAACGCATCAATCAAAGCTTCAATATCCGATTCAGTGTTATGATTCGTAATTGTAAAACGTAAGCCTGTATTTTTAATTGGAACAGCAGGGAACATTCCAATATTTACGTAAAATCCCTCATCTAAGATTCGTTTATTTAAATTATAACCTACTACAGGTTGACCAGTTCCAACAAACATAATCGGTGTATCAGGATTGGACACCAATGGTAATTGTGTTGCTTTAAATTTATCATCCGCAAACTGTAATTTCTGGCGTAATGAATTTTGTAATACGTTAAGTTCCCCAGTTAAATGCAATTCTGCAGAAGCTATACATGCCCCTAAAATTGGAGGCGGTATTGGATGTGAATAGGAAAGTGCTCCACCATGTATTTTTACTTTATCGTACCAAGCTTGCGATGGGAAAACTGCTATTCCTCCCATTACACCAAAGCCTTTAGCCATGGTTGTCATATACAGGGTTTTTTCATTCGCGAGACAAGCTTCAAACAATTGACCACATCCATTAGTCCCACTCCAACTCATACCATGTGCATCGTCGACATAAAGATGTAGTTGCGGATATTTTTTTAGTAATTCATTCAAGTCATCTATTGGTGCAATATCACCATACATAGAATAAACTCCGTCAATCATATACCAAATTTTTGAACTTGTATCGCGTAATTTCAAGATCTTTTGCTCAAGCATTTCTAAATTATTATGCCTAATTATTTCTACGACAGTTCCTTTAGCTTTTAATAATTGACAAGCTGTTTGTATACTAACGTGACATTGTTGATCTAGTATAATTACATCTCTTGTTTCAACAACACAAGGCAGAACAGCTACATGAAGTAAAGAAGTTGAAGTAAATGTAATAACTGGTTTATTGAAAAATATCGTAGATAAAAGGTACTCTAAATAATCACTTTGTTTAGATGCTAAATACGTTCTTGAAACTGAAAATTGAGTGCCATATTTTCGTGTAAAATCGATTGATTTTTCGATTAGATTTGGATGATTTTCCAATCCTAAATATCCACACGTTCCAAAATTTCGCATGAGCTTTGACCCTACCTGCATGGTATTTCCATCCCATTGATCGCTAGTGTATTTAAGCTGTATTACTCCTCTATTTTCTGCTTCAATCAATAAATCATTAATCGTATCATGTATTGAATTATGAACTATTTTAGCCATTTTTTTAATTTTTAAGCAAAATTATAGTTCAACAATTTTCAGCATTACCTATTTCGTTTTAATCAAATTTATTACGTGTAAAAACAGGTAATTTTACGTGCTAATATTATTTTTCAAGTATTATTACGTGTTAATTACATCCTTTTACACGAAAAAATACGTCTTTTCATACGTAATATGAAAATTTATAGTTCACACATACATTAAAAAAACACATTCATAAATAGATTTGTTTTATTAAACCTATCAACGGTTTGAAATCATTAATTACTACAAATGATGTTGGTGTCGTTATTCATCTGAAATATTGAATAACATTAAGTGAACAGGCACCACTTCATTGTGGTATTCTTTTTAAAAAAAATTCTCTTTAAAATTTCCTTACAATTTTTAGAATTAAAGCACTTAAATGTTACTTGAATATTAGGTCTCTATTTGAAACCAAAAACACTTTGTAAAATCACCTTTTTTTGATTTAACAAGTAAAAATACCTAGAACAGTAAGTAGAAGAAACGTGAATCAGTAGGTAAAAATAAAAATTAAGTGCCTGATTATAAAAATCATAAATAATATTTCATACGTTCGTCAAATAATAAAAGAAGTGCGGTAACACCTCTTTTTAAAGACACAAATTAACACTGTTTTACCGAGCAGTATAAAAATGTGCAATCTTCAGACAAGTAGTATGCCGAAAATGCTTGTAGAAAGGATTTGAAAATTAAAAATACAGGCAATTTAAAAAATGAAAAATGAAAAGTAAAAAAATTTTTTTTAGTAAAGAAATTGATCTTCAAAATGTTTATGGGGGTATGAATGGAACTACTGGTACAGGTGAATGCCATGGCACTGGATGTAAACAATTAAAACATCAAGGTAAAATAATTGATTGGGATGATGCAGAATGTGGTGATATTTTCATTGGGAAAAATTCAGGAAAATGTGATCCTGTAGCTTATGCAGCTTATTAGATTTATTTATTAATTTATAGAAGGTTGAACAATTGTTCAACCTTCTATTTTATGCTTATTTATGAGGTATTTATGTTTTTATTTTATAGTTATATCAAATGTAACTTATGCTCAATTGTATAATTTGTATTATATAAAAATTGATTCAGGGAAATTCTATTATGATACGCTTTCGAATAGTTATTCAATTCAATTTATGAATAACTATTCTGGGAAAAATTACTCAAAAGCAATTAATTTTCTCGACTCACTATGTTTAAACGGTAAGAATGATTTTAAAATTGATTATAATAAAGCGATTTGTTATAAAAAATTAAACTATGAAGATTCTGCATATTATTATGCTTCGAAATATATTCATAATCAGGATATTTCTAAAATTTTAATTGGCTTAATTAAAAAATCAATTTTGTTTGATAATCTTAAATCAGATGAAATACTAATTGATTATTTAAAAACTCTAGAGAAAATAAAATATAAAGGCCTTACTAAACTAGATTTTGCTTATGAAATTGAGTATCGTGATGCTTTAGAACAAGAAATTTTAATGGACACTATGTACTATGGTAACAATAATTTAAAAGATAAATATTTCAAATTAAAAAAAAATGCTGATCCTATAATATATTATTTGGACAATAATATAAATTTCCCCACTATCGATGAAATTGGAAATGCAAGTAATCTTTTATTTTTAATAATATTACACATGGACTACGATCCTGAAAATCAATATGTTTTAGCTAATAAATTATTAGATATTGCTGATGAAAATAATTACCCTAAAGGTAGAATTTTATATTGTATTGATCGAAGTTTAAAAAATCAAAATAAAAAGCAAAAATATGGCTCAATTATTATTAACCGTTCACTACCTGATGCTAAAATATATAAATATAAAGGTTCACAAAAAAAGGTTAATAAATTAAGAGCAAAATACAATTTAGTTCCAATTGAAGAAGAAATTAATAATCAACAAATTAATAAAGAGTTATGATACTAATTTTATCAGATGATCAATTTCAACATTCAATTGATTTGATTATACTTTGGTTAAAAAAATTAAATTGCGAATTTATAAGATTAAATAATTTTGATCCCAATAATATAGATCTAGTAAAAATAAATTTATCTGATGATGAAATTTATATTAATGATAAGCTTATTGATTTTAATAAAATTAATGTAATTTGGAATTATCGATTTGGAACAAAAATAGAATACAATTATACTTTTGATGGAATTATTGAATCTCAACAAAATAGAATTTTAAATCACATCTTAAAAAGCAATGATATAATCAGTCAATATTTTTTCACTAAAATATCTAACAAAACGTGGTTTAATTTTCCTGCTAATAATACGGTAAATAAATTATTAGTGCTTAAAAAAGCAAAAGAAATTGGTTTAAAAATACCGAATACATTAATCTCAAATATAAAAAAAGATTTAAAAGATTTCACGAAAAAAAATAGTAAAAATATTACCAAACCTATTTGGGAAGTTTATGCTTACCAAGATAAAATTCATCACTATTCATCATATACTACAGGTGTCAATTTTAATGATTCATATTTTAAAGATGAACTAATTTGTTTTCCATCATTAATTCAATCAAGGATAAATAAAAAATATGAAATTAGATCATTTTTTTTAAATGGAAAATTTTATAGCATGGCTATTTTTTCGCAAGAAAACGAACAAACCAAAGATGACTTTAGAATATACGACCAAGACAAACCTTCAAGAAATATTCCATTTAAGTTACCAATTGAAATAGAAAAAAAATTAAATACTCTAATGAAGTTTTTAAACTTAAAAACTGGCTCAATTGATTTATTATATACTAACGAAGGTGAATTTTATTTTCTTGAAATAAATCCAGTAGGTCAATTTATAATGACAAGTAATCCATGTAATTATCATTTAGATTTTGAAATCGCAAAAACACTTAAAAATTATGACCACTAGAAAATTTATATTGATAAATGATACCAAAATGGAATTACCGCTATTTTTCTATAAATTACATAGTATTCCCTTAGAAAATCAAAAAGATGATTTTGAAGAAAGAATAATAAAATCTTTATTTTATAATACGAACTCTCATCTTTTAAATTATTCTTATAAAACGATTATATGAAAAAATATAAGTTATACACAAATTGTTTTGTTTCTAAAGGGTACCAAAAATCAATAATACTGGATACTCAAAGAGGTTTAACATATAATATTGATAATAGTTTAGCAAATTATTTATTAAAAAATAAGATTTTAGAATTTAAAGACTTTTCAAAAGAAGACTATGTTTTCTATATAAACTTTTTAAAAGAAAGATTACTTATTTTTGAATTAGATGATATTGAATTCAATTTATTTCCTGAATTAGATACCTCATTTAAACATCCATCAATTGTTAATGTAATTGAAATTAACGAAAATGATTTATTCAGATTAGACAATAAATTGATAAATTATTTACTTACAACAACAATCGTATTTAATTTTAATGATCAATGGGAGTTGTTAGTTGATTTTGATGATAAAATTCATCCAAAATATAGTGATACATCAGTCGAATTTTACTGTTTAAGAATTAAATATCATGATTATTTGAAATATGAAGATTTTATATTAAAAAGTAAAAGAATATCTCAAGTTATTGTGAATAATGCACCATTTACAAAAAGAGAAAAAAAAGTATTCTTTGAAGAACCATTAATAAAACACATAAAGTTAAATAATCCTAACATACCTTTATTTACTGAATCTTTAATGTATAATACATATTATAATAAACGATTATTCTTCAACTCCGATAATTCAGTTCATTTTGGTGATAATAATAGTACTGTTTTTAAAAATTTAAAAAATCTTGTTCAAATTATTAAAAATAAGACTAAAGATCATTCATTTATTTGGAATATCGATAATTCAAAAATATTGATTTGTCAAAATTGTGAATTCAAAAACATTTGTATTGACGAAGCATTCCCTACGAAAAATTCTGAAAATTCTTTTTACAAAAAAAATGAATGCAATTACAATCCATACATCGCAAAATGGAAAGAAGAAGATGGCTATAAAACTCTGGCCGAATGCGGAGTAATATCAAACGAAAATGGTTTTTCCATCGATCATGAGAAAATAGCAGAAATAAATAAAGTTTTGTGGGACGAATAATAGAGTACAATTATTATACTCATTCGCTATTTAAAATTTCATCCATTTTAACTTGAATATTATTTTCTTACAATTTTCAATACTCTTTCAAAAAATAAATGTGCACAATTAAAGTACACACAATAAAATGATCACTCTTATAACCAAAAAAGCACGTAAAAATACGCGCTTTCAAACGTAGTCATTACGTGATTCAATAGGTAAGAATCAATTTTAGTTAATTGATATTCAATTTTATAAACATTTTTATTTATGTTCGTTAAATTAAAAAAGGAAGTGCGGTAACACTTCCTTTTAGAGTCACAAATTAACTCTGTTTTACCGAGCAGTTTATGAATGTGCAATCTTCAGACAAGTAGTATGCCGAAAATGCTTGTAATTAAATAATAATAGAGTAGGTAAAATTTTATTAACAAAGAATGGAAAAAATTTCAAATTCTAAATTTTCTATGTTTAAAAATGATGAACTATTAGATTTAAGAAAAATTATTGGTGGATACTGTACTAGTTCTAATGGCTGTGTTGATACAGCACAAAACACTGTTGCAGCCTATATTAAGAATCCTAGAACTGGTGAGAGTACTGCATCTTATAAAGAAGATGTTACATCAATGAATTGTACAAAATCCGGAAATGACTCTTTAGCAGCTATTTACCCAGGCGACCCGCTTAATTTAGCTTTAAATGGATGTTGGAATCTAATTTACCCATCTATTAGCAGATAAAAAATACTTTGTGCCTATAAATAGTGTTAGTACTTATTTATAGGTACATATTTAAATTATTAAAAAGTAAAAAATGAAAATAATTATTGATACAAAAATTATTCAAATTATCAAATCAATATTTATAGTTATTACAATTTCTAATATTTGCTTTTCTCAATATGATTCAAATTATATCATGAAAAATATTACGAAGCTTGATAAATATTATTTAAAAATACAAAATGAAAACAACTTATTATTTAAACATTACCTCCATAAAATCAAAAAACTAGATAGCATAAATCAATTATATTTGAAAGAAATAAATTATAAAATTGAAAATGCAAAGCAATTATCATATAATGGTAATTTTGAACGAAGTAATGAAATTAGTTTTGCAATCATAAAAGAAAATTCAAAATTCAAATCTTTTAACTATTTAAATGAACTGACATTCGATCTAATTTCTAAAAATTATGCATATTTAAATGATACAAATAATTGTAAAATTTATGCCATTAAATATTGCAAGTCTAATCTTGCTACTTTAGACTTTTTCTTTGACCCTGTAATTATTTCTATTTTAGGTAAAGAAAACATAAATGAATTGTCAAGAATTCAGGATTCTGTCTTTCTTAAAAAGAATATTGAAAAATCTATTTCATTCGAATCCGTTTTTTTAGTTCGATATTTAATCAAAAAGGATCAATTTATTAGGTTAGAAAAAGAAAATAGTGAATTTAAATTTAATGAGTTTAATAAAGAATTAGAAAATACATTAGAGTTCATTATTTCGAATCATTTTTTCCCTAATGATGTATTAATTGATGATTTAACTATCATATATTTCAATATATTATATTCACATGCATCAACCAACTTTCAACTAAAACATCTTAAAAAATATGCTGACTTTTTAGAAAAAAAAGAAAATCATAAAGATGGTGTCAAGCTAATAATTGATAAAATATTAGTTCATAAATATAAAGAACAACTTTATGGCACTCAATCTTATGGAAAGGATGGTAAATGTATACCATTTCCTTTAACCCAAAAGTCAGAATCAGAAATAATAAAAGAATTAGATTTAGAAAAATGATTTTATTAATTGCAGAAGAAAAAGATCAATCAATGAATAAAGTAATCGATTGGTTATATTACCTAAATAAAAAATTTATTCGCATAAATGAAAAATCAACTAATAAATTAGTAGAATACAGTTTGAATAACTTTGAACAATATTTTATTTTTGAAAATAGTGAAAATGGCATAATTGATACTAGAAATTTAACTTCATGCTGGATACGTCGTGGCTCTTTTCTTTTTGAATCTCTTGATTATAAAGACTATTTTTACGAAAATATAGATTTATCACAACATGTTTTTAAATATCTAATTTCTGAAAATAGTTTTTTACACTCACACCTATTGACATTTTTAGAGTGTAACCTCCCATTTACATTAGGCAATTTTAATTACAATATAAACAAGTTAAATGTTTTACAAAATGCCAAAAAAGTCGGTTTAAAAATTCCAGATACAAATATTATCACACAGAAAAGAGAAATTGCAAAATTTACTCAAAAAAAACTTATAACCAAAGGAATACAAAATTCGATTGAAATAAATACAGTAAACGAATCAATAACTTCTTTTACAGAATTTGTAGATGTAAAAAAAATAGTGAGTTCTGACAATGATTTTTTTCCTACTTTATTTCAAAATAACATTGAAAAAAAAATTGAAATCAGAGTGTTTTATCTTAATGGTATGTGTTATTCTATGGCAATTTTTTCACAGAACGATAATCAAACTATGATTGATTTTCGAAAATATAATTGGGAAAATCCTAATAGAAATGTTTTATATAAATTACCATTAGATATTGAGAAAAAAATTGATCTACTAATGAAAGATTTAAGTTTAAATACTGGTTCAATTGATTTAATATACTCAAAAAATAATGAATATATATTTTTAGAAGTAAATCCTGTTGGTCAATTTGGATTTTTGTCTTTAATGACAAATCAAAATTTGTTTTATGAAATAGCAAAAATATTATGAAAAATAAATTACCTGTAAATTTTCCATTCTGGATAAAACAAAAAAAAAATAA
>CALPMT020000048.1 GCA_943324745.2 Chitinophaga pinensis
GACGCTTATTCATTAACGAGAGCAGGAATAAGTTCTTTCTCACCGTTTAGTGTGGAAGACCCAAGTGCATTACCGATTACCTTAATCGACTTCACAGCAAAAGCAGCAGGGAAGAAAATACGTTTGGATTGGGAAACAGGTACCGAAGAAAATAACGATTACTTTACGATTGAACGTTCGTTGGATGGTAAACACTTCGAACACGTATTCACCAAAAAAGGAGCTGGAAACAGTAAAGTGAATCAATACTACTTTGGCTACGATGCGAATCCATACAAGGACGTTTCTTACTACCGTTTGAAACAAACCGATTTTGATGGTAAATATGTGTATTCGGATATCATTTCTGTGAATCTACAAGGAGACAATATGGCTTCAGAACTTAATTTGAAAGTATATCCTAATCCAGTATCCAACCAGTTAATACATGTTGATCTAGACGCACAAAACAATGCTAAATATACCATGAGTATCATCAATGAAATAGGACAACAAATATTTACGGATAGCTATGATGCATTGGTAGGGAATAATAGCTATGAAATTCATTTGCCGAATGTAGTTCCAGGAATGTATGTACTAGAAATTAGAAACGACAAAGACATTGTAGTAGAGCATGTTAAAATTTCGGTTGCATCCGTAGAATGATGTAAAATAGCGTACATTATTTTACAGAAGAAGTTGCCTCTCTGTGGATGGTATCCTCGTTATGGATAACAGAGTAGGGCGAATATAGTAGAGAACATAATAAACTTTTTTAGTGCGTTATTATCCTAACTAAGAGAGATTAATGTTTTATAGTATTTATTTTAAAGTAAGTTCACTGAAATATTACTTCAGTTGCGATAAAATAAATATATTTGTAAATAGGGTGGCAAACTATTTGCTACTCTTGATATCTAGGACGAATCAAAGTGGTTTTCCTTTTCCAAACCATTAAATGAACGATATGAAAATATACCAAACAATAATTACCATATTAGGATTAGCTTTCGTTATGTCATGTACGAACTCGCCTGAAAAAGATGCGAAACCAGTGGTAAATCATAGTGAGAAAAGTAAACATGTTCCTCCAAAAAAAAATAGAAAAGAGTTGATCATGGACGAGTATCACGAAATGAAAAAAGACTTAGAACCAAATGGTTATAAAATAACAACGGATAGTACCAATTATATTTATATTGATAATTCGGTGAAGGTAAAGTTTACAGAATAACTTTATAATATAATATGAAGCGCACAATGCGTCGGTAGTATTCACACATTTACTTAGATGACACACTTAATTTCAAGTTTCATGAAGTTGGTTCGTCTTCTCAGTATTTTTCCTGTATTAACCAGGGTTTAAATTCTTTTTGCTTCTTTTTACCAGTACGCAATTTTTTTAAAATTGACAAATAGTAGTCATGTAGTGGTTTTCCCTGTTTAGGAAAAAGTTTGTATTTGAACATATTTAAAATCACATTTTTATTTTAAGCGATTGAACTTAATTGTTTTGTTTAGTTTGGCGTAATTTATGTCTTCCTTTAATATTTAATATTGAATGAAATGATGAACTTGAAAAGTAACGTGCTGTTTTTGGGAAATAATACTATGCTGACTGAAGGTTTAGTTTCGTTGATGAAATATGAAGAGTCTATTGAGTTGACGGTTATTTCAATGGAAGAATTATTGATATTACCTAAAGAGAAACTAAAAAAGTTTACAATATTCGTTTTTACGCTTGATTTTCAGAGTAAAGAAAGTAAAGGAATTTTAAAACAAATCAAATCATCTGGAATATCAAAGATATTGTATTCAACAAATTTTTCAAATGGATGTTTTCAAAATGTTGTAAAATACAAAATAAATGGGTATATTACACTGAATGATTCATTTAAAGATTTTTTATTTGGGATTCAATTATTAAAAACACAAGAAACGTTTTATTCACAAGATGTGTTGCATCAGCTGAATTTGCTCAATGCAATACCAACGAAAAATACACGTAGTAGGGTTAAATCACAATTTAACATATCCAAGCGTGAATTAGAGATTGTAAGATATATTCAAAAAGGATTTCAATCCAAACAAATTGGTGAAGCCTTGGGTATTAGTGATCGAACAGTTGGAAAACATAGAGAGAATATTATGAAAAAATGCAATGTTTCGAATGTAACTGAATTATTATATTTTATTCAAAAAAATGAGATAGCTATATAATTCGCTTATTCATAATGATATTGCTTCTTGTAGGCTTGAGTGTATTAACATTAAAATTTGAAAATCATGGAAAATTTAAATTACACACGAATTGAGAAAGAGCAAGTTCCAATGTTATCTTTTAACAAAGATCTGGAGCTAGATCAACATGATGATATTATTCAACGGCTTGAAAAAGCTACACTATTAGGAAATATTCATCATTCCAAAGTTGTTATTTATTTTCAAGACGATGAAGGTCATAAGAAAGTTGAAACAACAATTTGGGCGACAGGAACAAAATTCATTTGCTTAAAAGGAGGTATGTGGATTCCTATTTCCAGCATATTAGACGTAGAATACGTGAGTTAACAACTTCAAATACAATTAGTAAAAAGAGTGTCCGAAAATTCGAGACACTCTTTTTTTTTTGTTCGATAAACTACCTAATATTTTCCCTCCATTACAGGAGTCTTGTTCTAGGTGACCCCTACTTTTGCATCTATGTTAGATAGGGTATAAGTTATGTTTTTATTGAATGTGCATACTTGATTTTGTATAATGTTCTGATAATATATTAGTTAATATTATTTTAGTTTCCTAAATTTGTTTTTTTTAAACGTGATTCATGAAAAATTTGTATTTAAAAGCTATCGTTTTAGTTTGTTTATTCGTTTCATCTACCAATCTATATTCACAGAAAATCAATGCTTCCTCTATTTACACGGATGGGTATGTGAATACTATGGCGGATGATAGTAACAATGTTTATGTAGGTGGAAGATTTTCATCGGCTGGACATAAAGCTAGAAGTATCTCATTATTAGATACCTTAGGGTTGAAGGAATTTAATTTCCCTGCATTAACAAGTGGATTTGCATACGCAGTTGTGCCTGACATGAAAGGGGGATGGTATTTGGGAGGAAAATTTGAAATGGAAGGGGTGAAAAATTTGGTTCATATTTTAAGCAATCATCAAGTAGATCAAAATTTCACACCAACACCGATTGGTGCTATTTCAAGCTTAGTGTTGGATGGTAATCGCTTACTAATCGGAGGTAGTTTTACTCAAATTTGCAATGTTGAACGTTCAAGTTTAGCAGCAGTAGATGCAATGACCGGTAAATTATTGGATTGGAATCCACAACCAAATGGGTCGATTAGTACAATGCTAAAGAGTGGGAATAAATTGTATGTATCAGGTACTTTTACACAAATTGGTAATGGTTTAAGTAAATATTTTGGAACGCTTGATTTAGTAACAGGTAAAAATATTCCATCAATTTCCACGAATGGTTATATCCATGCAATGGATCAAGACTCGCTTAATGTATACATCGCAGGTGAATTTGCAGGTGCTCAAGGTTTCGTTACGGGTTCTTCTGCGTTGTTTTCAGATTCCTCCGATACTCCGTTAACAAATTTTCCAGTAATTACAAGTCCGGCTAATTTTGTTTCTAAATGTAAAATTAAAACCGCAATTCCTGATGGATTTGGAGGCTGGATAATAGGTGGTATGTTTGAATATAAAGGAATCAAACATGTAGTGCATATAAAGGCAAATGGTGAAGTTGACACACTGATTAATTTACGATTTAATGGATTTAATAGTCTAATTGTCAATTCATTAGTTTTAAAGGGTACAACCTTATATATTGGAGGTTCATTTTCAAGAGTAAATGAATTTACAAGAAATAACCTGTTGGCAATAGATGTTAAAACTGGGAAAATTTTGGATTGGAATCCTAATTCATCTGGACCAATTTATTCCATGCTATTAGATAGTAATTCCATGTATGTAGGTGGGGATTTTAGTACAATGGGATATAAAACAAATCCTAATTTTGCACGCATTGATATCAATACAGGGGCGTTGCTTCCTTCGCTAGCAATGACTGCTCCAGTTAATACAATGGTCAAATCCAATGACAAACTTTATGTCGGTGGTACCTTTCATAATCAAGGATTATATACTGGATCTCTGGCTTTAATGTCTTCCAATAGTGATGTGCCTAATTTCAATTTTCCGACGTTAACAGGTAAGGTTAATTGTGTAGTTTCTGACAAAAAAGGAGGTTGGTATGTCGGTGGAGATTTTAAAAATGCAAACATTCGAAATTTACTCCATATTTTACCAAATAATCGAATTGACACTCTTTTTAATTCAGATCCAGGAGGTGAAATCAAAACGTTGTCGGTATATAAAGATGCCCTATATGCGGGTGGAAACTTTAATTCCATTGGTGGGATTCAATCACCTTATTTTGTAAAATTAGAGCTTACTACAGGGAAAGGAATACCTACTAATATTGATGTTGATGGTCCAATAAACGCAATTGCTTTTAGTGGAGATACGCTTTATGTTGGTGGAAATTTCAAAAAATTCGGGACTTGTTCGACCTCTAATTTTGCAATTATGGATATGAATAGTGGTAGCTGTTTATCTGAAATATATCTGAACGGTCAAGTAAGTTTCATGGAACAAAACAAAACACAGGTATTCTTAGGTGGAAAGTTTTTCGGATATCAAGGGTTAAAATCAGGGTCATTAGCTTCTTATCCTATTGATTCAGATAAATTTTCAGCGAATTTCCCATTCATATCAGGTTCAATTGAAAAAATAATTAGTGATCAAAATGGGGGATGGTATTTAGGAGGAAAATTTTCAGTGGACGATAAAGCGAATTTAATACATGTTTTGGCTAATAATACGATAGATCCATCCTTTACTTCCTATACAGCAGCTGACGTAATAGCAAATCATATTATTTATGATTTAGTTTTAGACAATGATAGATTGATAGTAGGTGGAAATTTCACGATGATTGCGGGACAACAACACTCTTTTTTAGCAGCAGTGAATAAGAACAGTGGTGATTTATTAAATTGGAAGCCAAACGTCAATGCGATGGTGAAATCAGTTGTTATCGATAATAATGCAATGTATGTGGGTGGTTATTTCACCCAATTTAATGGTCAAAATGTTGAATATTTTGTAAAAGCAGATAAAAACAACCTTGATATTTTACCAACTGTACACGTAAATTCAGTAGTTACATGTTTACAACAAGACCAATCTACGATTTATGTGGGAGGTTTTTTCAAAGGGATATCTGGAGATTTAACCGGTCCTCTTGCTGTAGTTTCAACACAGGAAACATTGCTTAAGAAAAAATTTCCAGAGTTAAATGGATTAATCACTACTTCTATTCCGGATGGAAAAGGAGGGTGGTATTTGTCAGGAACTTTTAAGTATAATAATTTTTCAAATTTAATTCACATTTATTCCGATTATTCGATCGATCAAAATTTTAATCCAAATCCACAATCAGGAATTATTTATTCGTTGCATCTGGATGGTGATGTTTTATATGTAGGTGGAAACTTTACGAAGATTTACAATACTTCTCGAAATAATATCGCAGCAATTAATCTCTCAACGAATACCTTACTTAAAGATTTTAAGCCTGATGTATTTGGTATTGTGAGAACTATACAAGCTAAAGATAGTTTGCTCTTTATCGGTGGAACATTTCAACAAATTGATCAACAAAATAGAAAAGCCATAGCAGCTCTAAATAAGGTGAATGGAAAATTAGATAAGTGGAATCCTGATCCTGTTGGCGCTGTAAATACCATGAAAATTATGAATAATACGCTATATGTTGCAGGCTCATTTTCACAGATGTCGGGAATGGCTATTAGCTCTATGGCAAAATTTGACCTAGCTAATTTAGGAGTTTCTGCTTGGACATCAGGAGTAGTTGGTGAGATCGAAACGATGGATTTTGATGCAAATTCTGTCTATGTTGGTGGAATGTTTAATGAAGCAGGTAATCAAACTAGAAACTATTTGGCACAGTTTAATATGTCAGATGGAAATTTAACAGCATGGGATCCAAATCCAAGTAATTATGTGAAATCCCTTAAAGTGGTAGGGGATCGATTGATTGTGGGCGGAATGTTTAATGAGATTGATGGAGTATCACAAAAATTTTTAGCGTCTTTTAATAGAGCCGATGGTAAACTCGTGAAAAATTGGGATCTTGCCCCTGGTGGATATGTGTACATGGTAAATGGGGATGGAAATGATGCATTAATTGGAGGAGGTTACACTACGTTTAAAGATTATACACGTAACTGTGTATTTTCTATGACAAAAGCTACAGGTGATGTAACCTCATGGAATCCAAGTTTAAACGGGTTTGTGAATTGTATTACCATTAGTGGATCAACTGCTTACATCGGTGGTGATTTTAATTTAGTTGGAGATTCTTCACGTGTTAATATTGCACAAGTAAATTTAACTTCAGGCGAGGCTACAAGTTGGAAAACAAACTTAAATGGGGATGTATACGCGATAACTACGATCGACACCTTGGTGTATGTAGGTGGTAGCTTTAATCAAGTAGCTTCAAAAAATAGGTTCGGAATTGCAGCGATTAGTAGTAAAAATGGAAATATATTGTCTGATTGGAGCCCTAATCAAGGCGGGGGAGTTAAATCAATTGCTTACCTTAATAATCGTTTATTTCTTGCCGGAGAATATGCGTATTCGAATGCACATAAAAGATCATTCGTGATGGCTTTCGCAAAAAATAATTTAAAAGTTTCCCCGTGGAATCCATCACCAAGTAATCCGGTATATGCATTGGATGTTCATGATAATCATGCTTATATCGGTGGAGAGTTTACTTCTTTAAATGGAACTTATAGTGCTTATGTTGCAAAGGTTAATTTAATTGATGGGAATCCTATGCAGTCTTCGCTGTCTGTAGATGGTGCTGTTCAAGGGATTAAACACACAGGTAATTCAGTGTATTTAGTAGGTAATTTTCAATCGATGAATAATAAGCCACTTGCAAATATCGGGTCCTTTAATATTCAAAATGAAACCGTGAATTACAATTGGCTTCCTAACCCTAATGGATTGGTTACAAATTTTATTTCTGATGATACTACCTTATTTATGACAGGTAATTTTGATTATTTGAAAACTAGTGATATCAAATATTTAGTTGCTTCATCGCTTAAAAATCAAACTTTAGATTCTTGGAATCCAGAGGTTACAGGATTTGTAGATGCACTTGAGATTGATAAATCAAGTTTGTATTTTGTAGGGAGTTTCGAAATGGTTATGAATCAAAATAGAAAGGGATTTGCTGAAATTTCATTATCCAATGGTAAGTTAAGTAGTTTCGACCCAAAATTCAATTCACCCTGTACTACATTAAAGATTGCTGCTGGTAAATTATACATTGGAGGTACTTTTTCGTCTATTGGAACTTTTAATCAAAAATTTATCGCTTCGTTTGATTTAGCAAGTAAAAGTTTAATTAAGAATTGGGATCCCAAACCAAATTATTATGTGTCATCATTTAATTATGATGGTAAAAATTTAATGCTTGTTGGTGAATTTTCTTATTTCAAAACAGAATTTAGAAATCGTTTATTTTCAATTTCTAAATCCACAGGTCTAATAAATCCTTGGTCTCCAAAAGTTAGTGCGTTAATTAAAACATTAAAGGTTGGAACAAATAGTGTTTATATTGGGGGAGAATTTCAGTCGGTAAGTGATAAAGAGCGAAATTTTTTGGCTGAAATTAAATTATCTGACGGTCAGGCAACTGATTGGAATCCATCTTCTTTTAAAACCGTGAATGCAATGGAGATCGTAGGAGATAAAGTATATGTTGCCGGTGATTTTCAGTCAATAGGTAATCAACCGCGAAATTATCTTGCAGCGATCAGTCGAAAAAATGGACAAGTTTTAAATTGGAATCCTTCAGCAGGGGATAAGGTACTCCAAATTTCACATTCAAACAACAAGTTTTTCGTGACCGGTGAATTTCAATCCATGAATAATGTATCAAGGTCAGGCTTATTTGCTTTTTCTAAACGTACTGGTAGAATCACTTCTTTTAATCCTAAAGCATTCTCTACAGTCGAAGTCATTGAACCTTCAGATAGTTCAATTTATATTGGGGGGACAATTTCTAAAGTTGGAACTGTTGATGTTGGAAATATTGCTGAAATAAATCTTAAAACTTCCCTTCCTACTAATTGGAGACCAGTAATAAATAACAAAGTCACCGGAATTAAGAAATGGAAAAATAAGATTTTTGTGAGTGGTAAATTCGATGCTGTTGGTGGTGTTTATCAACCCTTTCTTGCTGCGATAGATGCAACTACAGCACAACTTATTGATTGGAAGCCTAATCCTAGTGATGTTGTTAATAAAATATATATTGATGATAGTACCCTGTATGTTGGTGGAAATTTTCAAACTATTTCATCCCAAAATAGAAGTTACATTGCCTCTTATAATTTAACTGATTTATCGCTTACTAATTGGAAGCCATCACTAGACAACCAAGTTTCTGAGATTAAATCAACCAAATCTAACCTATATATTGGGGGTGCTTTTGGGTACATAGACGGATATAAAAGATCGATGATTGCAGCATTTGATAAGCAACTAGGTTTACTTACGCCATGGAATCCCGAATTAAGAATAGATGTAAAATCAATTGAAGTTACAGATAATAAAGTGTATTGTGTATCAGGAGATAATTATTATTCGATGGATCCAATAACTGCCAAAGTAGACGAATACAGCCTTAATTTTTCGTATTACCTAACCGCTTTGAAACGCGTTGATTCTACGATACATATCGGTGGTACATTTACATCGTTGAATACGGGTAATTCTACGAGTGAGTTATACGGCGGATTTTTAACGTTATCACTTAATAAAGAAAAAATAGTACCACCTAGCATTCAACTGCAATCGATCACTCCTTCTGTTGTTGGTAGAGGTGGAGTTACTGGGATCACCTTAACTGGTCAAAACTTTAATCGTAATGATTTATTTGTAAGATTTAATAAGACGGGACAAGCTCCTATGATTATTCCGTCTAATAAATTAAAAATAATGGATGCTCAAAAAATCCTTTTTTCACTTGAGTTACCTAATAATGTTGATTTGGGGCAATGGAATGTCGAAGTAGTGATACCGAATGACACCGTTGTAGCTATCAACAATGGTTTAACCATTCAAGAACTAGCCTTGGGTCAGGTGAAGTCTAGTATCGTTGGTTTTAAAAATATGCGACCAAATGTATGGCAAAATTATTCAGTGATTGTTTCCAATACTGGAAATACAGACGTGAAGGCCTTACCTGTTTACATTGCTGTTGATACAACTGTTTCCTTGATGTTTAATTCAAAGTTGGTAGTGAATGATCCTGTAAATGGATTGAAATTAGTTGATAATGTGCTTTCGGTGACTAGAGTTGATTCTTTATTTGGAACAGGAGCATCGTATAATGTGTATTCCATGTTGGTGGCTAATTTACCTGGATCAACTTCTGAAACAATTAATTTTAAATTGCTTACAACAGGTATGTCTCCTTTTAAAGTTGTGACCTGGAACCATGATCCTATTTTCGATATCGCGTTAAAAAAATCTTGGAAGGACTGTATTGACGGAGTTGCTAAGACTCATTTAGGTGCGAATTCGGCGTTTGTATCTTCATCGTGTGGTTTAAATGCCCTAAATCCGTCAATTTCAAAGCTTGTTTCAGAAGCAGAGTCGAACTTTGCTAAGAATGGGAAGAATGGCGGTTATGTTTCAGATTATATGTATTCTTTTTATGCTGCAATGGGTAGTTGTGGTGAAAATCAACCATTGGAATTGTCTAAAAAACTATTTTCTGCATTCTTAAAAAATAAATCAGTTTCCTGTGATCCCCTTTTAGTCAGAAATGAAGAGGAGCTCGCTGTTACAATCGTTAATTCAATGGATCCAAATGAAAAACAAGGTTTATTAGGGAAAGGAACGAAAAAATATATCTTTGGAAATGAACTACTTCCTTATATTATTCGTTTTGAAAATAAAGCAACTACCTCTGCTGCCGCTCAGAAAGTTGTAATTATTGACACGATTGATTTAAAAGTTTTTGATGCTAAAACATTAAATTTGGGCGCTTTTGAAATAGGAGAACGTATGATTTCTATACCAAATGGACTTCAATCTTATTCTACAATTGTTGATTTCAAAAAGGAGAAAAATATATTGCTTGGCTTGGATATCACATTTGATCCAACTTCAGGGCAATTAAAATGGATTTTCACATCCTTAGATTCAATTTCTAAGCAAGAAACTACGAACCCAACACTTGGTTTTCTTCCACCTAATTTAAAATCTCCTGAGGGAGAAGGCGCTGTTTCCTTTACAATTAAATTATTAGATAATACAGTTGCTAGTCAAGAAGTAAAAAATAAAGCACACATCTATTTTGATAATAATGCTGTCATCACCACGAACACTTGGATCAATACAATCGATAATAAAGCTCCAGTGAGTAAAGTAAATGAAATTTTAAGGGATGCAAATTCAAAAACGTTTAACCTTACTTGGACAGCGAAAGATGAAGAATCGGGTGTTAAGGGTATCGATGTTTATTATTCTGTTAATAATGGCAAATTTAAACCCTATGCAATGGGTGTGAAGGCTTCTTCACTTTTGTTTAAGGGAGATAAAGACTCAACCTATTCTTTTTTCACGATTGCAACAGATAGTATGGGGAATGTCGAAAAAATGAAGAACTATGTAGAAGCAAGTACGTCCATTACTTTAGGCATGAATGAATTATATGCAGATCAAAATATTAAGTTGTCTGTTTTTCCGAATCCTACAGAGGGTGATTTCAATGTAGAGTTTACCTCACCTTTATTTTTACCATCTTCAATTTCAATTATTGATATCTATGGGAAAGAGATTGTTCATGAGAAAATAACCTTACAAAAAGGATTAAATTCGTTTAATTATACCATTGAACATGCAGGTTTTTATGTTATTGAAGTCACTATTGGTGATAAAACGTATAGAACACAATTAGTTAAAAGTTAAGATGATTTGCGAGTTATTTTGACTGCTAATTATGTCAGCACATTGATTTTCGATACAATTACTGACGTTTTACAATTACGAGATTAAAAAGAAAGGCTGCTCACTAAAACAATGAGCAGCCTTTCATATTTTTCAATGAATCACTTGAAATGCTATAACGTTTTAACCGCACGAATATAACCGGTATTTGATTTACCACTCGTACTATCATCACTTCCAAAAGGAAAGTCGAAGTACCAAGCGGAAGAATCTCCATTTTCCGTAATACTCCAATAACGCTCATTTGGTTTGAAACCACCGATGTCATCTTTGAGTCTGTGAATTTCTTTCAGCTCATCTACGGAAGGAAGTCTCCAGCCATTGCCAATTTCTGTACATGCTTTTTTAGCTTGTTCCCACTCCATTTTTTCTGGCAAATCATGTTTAGCCACTTTGATTTTTTCTCCTGTAATAGGGTGCTCAATCATTTCAATTTCAATCGCTTCCATTTTTATCGTTTTTAGAGTTAATAAAGACAGTTTCTTTAGTAGCTTGAAAATAAATTAGTTATTTATATCAAACCTGATATTTAAAAATAACAAAAAAAATATTCCAAGTGACAATTTCAGAAACTTTGTTGATAAAAATTAATTGGAGTTTAGGAGGTAGTCGTAGAGGGATTTCTCGACGGGGGAGAGTAGAGAGAAGTTCATTTCTACTACAGAAACATTTTTACCGTCATCATTGACAATCAATTTTTCAACGGCTGATTCTTTTTTTACGAGCATGTTGCCAAGATAGTAGAAATCATTTCCTTCCGCATTTGATTTTTTTACAAACAAAGGAATACGGATATTTGTTAAATCTTGTTCTAATATTTGACTTACATCTGGAGAAGTTAATTTTCGTTTGTTTTTAGACATCCAAATAAATTCATTTCTAGATTCTGTTAAATTATTTAGAATACTCAATTTTATTGATTGTGATTTAATTTATCAAAATATACAAGTTTGTTTTTTAAATCATCGTTCATATCATTGTTAAAATAAGCAATTTTAACTCTTTTTTTATTCTGTTCCAAGAGTTCAAATTCTGAAACATCCTTCCATTTAAATCTAACTGATTTTGCATGAGTATCTCTTTTAGGGTTACCTTCGGGGTAAAGAACTTTACCTGCTTTTAACACTCTTTTTCCGTAGTATGGATATAATTCTCCATTTGGCATTGAAATAATTGAAATAGTAAGAATATCTAAATTTGTTTCTTCATATAATATTGTAATAAAGTAGGTTAAACAAATCTTCTTAGACTTGTCTGGTAATGTGTAAAATGTTGGCAAACAAGCCTCATCATAAGTCTTTTCTATCCCACTAACATCTAATTTACCTTTGTAACTATTTTGATTGTTACCAACAAAAATATCATTCGTGTAATCTCCAATATTTCGAGTTTGAACAGTTTTAAGGTCAATATGAATAAAAGCATCTTCTACTTCAAAAAATAAGTCTGCACCAATAGGTGCTGAGTTTGGTTGGCCAATACCTTTGCCATTTAGAAGAGAATATACAATCCTTTCCGCACCGGTTGCGAAATCTGAAATTCCTTTTCCTTCTTCATTTGGATTCCATTTAGGATACCAATCATCTTTTATTTTGTATTTAGTCTTGAATCCTAAAAGAAGTTCATCTTCGGCGAATTTTAGAAAGTAAAAATATTTATTCAAATACTTCTGCTCTAATATTTCTATTTTCTTTAATTCTTCCAATTGTTTTGTTGTTAGTTTGCTCATATTTATTTAATTCTTTTTTAATCACTTCGGCAATTTTTTCGGCTAATAAAACGGGTACTGCGTTTCCGATTTGTTTATACATGTTGCCTAAGCTTCCGCAAAAAACAAAGTCATCAGGAAATGTTTGAATGATTGCGCATTCACGAACTGACATTCTTCTTTCTTTATTTGGATGTATTTCAGGACCTGTTGCGGTAATTGTATCGCTAGGAGAATCCCAGTTATTGATTCTCAAAGATTGTTCAAATTTAATTTCTTTTAATTCTAATTCTGTTACTGCTTTATCGTAAGTATCGTCAAAATTTAATAGTTTTTTTAATTCCCACCAATCACTTGGATTTGGGATACTTCCAGAATTATTATCCTTCCTAAACCAGTGACCTGCTGTATGAGCGTATCCAAAATGTTCATCTATTTTTTTTGTTGATAATCCACTTTTGTTTCGCCAATATTTTAAATAATCACAAATCTCATGTTGATTAATTTTATGTTTCCTTCCCCAAAATTTATCAGCTACATTTGTTCTTGCAATATGATTATAAATTGTTTTGCCGTTTAACTGAAATGATTTATCTCTTGTTCTGATGGTTGATAGATGACCGACTACCTCTCTAACTGAAATTTGAGGTATAAGATTTGAGGAGAATAAATCATTTTCCATACCATGAGTTCTTTTTGGAAAAGGATTTTCTAAACCAAGTCTATTGCCAATGATAACAACTCTTTCCCTATTTTGAGGAACACCGAAATCGGAAGCTTTTAAAAGTCGGTATTCTACACTATATCCTAATGCTTTAAAGTCATCTATGATCATTTCAATCACCTTTCCTTTTTGCATTGAAAGAAGACCTTTAACATTTTCTCCAACAAAAAATTTAGGTCTTTTATCCTTGATTAATCTCAAAAGTTCTTTGTATAAAAAATTACGTTCATCCTCCATACTTCTTTTAACATTAGCAACTGAAAATCCTTGACATGGAAAACCACCTAATAAAATATCAAAATCGTCTGGGATTTCTTCACTTGGAATTTTAGTAATATCTCCATAAATGATATGATTACCAATATTGTTTTTATAAGTATCAACAGCTTCCTTAAAAAAGTCATTCGCCCAAATCACTTCAAAACCTGAATTGATAAATCCTAAATCAAGCCCTCCACATCCAGAAAACAAACTAGCTATTTTATATTTTTTTGACATATATCAATTTATGATTTTAGGAAAAACAATACAATTTACAAATAATTTTATTTTGATTTGTATGTTGTTAATTAAAAAGTTTTTCACCTAAATAATTTACATTTTATTATTTGTATAATTTGTTAACTTAATCTTTTTTTTTTTGGTTTGAAACAGATTCAAGGATTGCTAAAAACCAGTAAAATTTATAGGATGTGACGGTATTATTAAAACAGGATGAAAGTTTTTTTACAGAAACATTTAAATCTTCAGGTAGGTTTATCATAAAAGTGAGTTAATTCCAAATTTCTTCCACATGTGTTGAGAGTTTTTTATTAGTTTGTATTCCAATTTACCAATTCTTTTTCCAAAAAAGCGGTAAGCACTTCTTTACTTGGTAATTCGAGCATGTATTTAGAAACAAACAATTTTTCATCCATGCCACTTAATGCGTATTCTACCAATTTCTTTCCTTTTTTGGTGCACATCAAGATACCAATCGGTGGGTTGTCGTCTTCGCGTTTTACTTCTTCTCGGTAATACGAAACGTAAGTGTTCAGTTTCGATAAATGCTCGTGTTTAAACTCGTCCAATTTCAATTCTACAATCACATGGCATTTTAATACACGGTGGTAAAACACCAAATCAATGAAATAATATTCTTCATCAATCAAAATACGTTTTTGTCGCGCTTCAAAACAAAAACCATTACCTAACTCCAAGATAAAGGCTTGTATGTGTTCGATTAAGGCTTTTTCTAAATCACTTTCTTCTACGATGTCTTTTGCGTTTAATCCTAAAAATTCAAAGGCATACACGGATTTGATAACATCAACTGGCATTACACTTTCACTTTGTAATTGCGTGAGTTCACTTAATTTTTCAGGTTGTTTACTTAACGCAGAACGTTCAAAATATAGCGTGTTGATTTGTCTTCTTAATTCCCGAACACTCCATGTACCTTTGATGCATTCCATTTCGTAGAAAAGACGGGTCATGACCAAAAGTTGGGGATGAATTTTTAAAATTAGTAATTTTGTTTTCAAAAAACGATTTTGACAATTGACTTAATAAAGTTATTTCTACCTGATTTTTTGGTAGATCATTTTGATTTCTTGCGAAGTGAAGAAAAAGCAGGA
>CALPMT020000049.1 GCA_943324745.2 Chitinophaga pinensis
CTTGTCGTTCTTCTTCCTGTTTTTTCACAGCTGCTATAGAATCCGCTTCCGCTTTCTTACGCGCATCCTCCTGAGCTTGTCGAAGGGCGGCTTGTCGTTCTTCTTCCTGTTTTTTAACAGCTGCAATAGAATCTGCTTCTGCTTTCTTACGCGCATCCTCCTGAGCTTGTCGAAGGGCGGCTTGTCGTTCTTCTTCCTGTTTTTTCACAGCTGCAATAGAATCTGCTTCTGCTTTCTTACGCGCATCCTCCTGAGCTTGTCGAAGGGCGGCTTGTCGTTCTTCTTCCTGTTTTTTCACAGCTGCTATAGAATCCGCTTCCGCTTTCTTACGCGCATCCTCCTGAGCTTGTCGAAGGGCGGCTTGACGTTCTTCTTCTAACTTCTTTGCTGCAGCAATAGAATCCTCTTCTGTTTTTCTGGCGATAGCTTCTGCTGTTTCTGATTGAATTTCATTAATAGCTTCAATACGAGCCTTAGCTTCCTGACCGTCAATTACTTTAAGCGCCTCATTGTATTTATTGATGGCCTGCTCATACAACTTTGAATTCTCTAACGTCCTTCCTTCAGCTAAAAGTGTTTGATACTTAGTTTTACTTTCTTTATTGATTGTTTTTTCTGAAAGCGTTTTTTCAATCTCTGCTAACCTTTCTACAGCATCTGTCTTCGTTTTATCTAAATTAATTGCTTGATTATATTTTGATTTTGCTTCTTCCAATTTACCTTCTGTTTCTGCTTCGATTCCAGCCTGAATCAATGCCTCGTATTTCTCATCCCTTTTATTAGCAGCTAATTCATCAGAAATTTTCACATCTAAATCCTTAATTTTTTGTTTTACAGAAACTTGTGTTGGATCTATTTGTTGAGCTTGTAATAATTTATTTTTAGCTTCAGTCCAATTTGAAGCAGCCATCGCTTGATCAGCCATCGCAATTGCTTGATCAAATTCACGTTTTATTTCCGCTTTTTTAGCGGCTTTTTCTGCGGATAGCTGTTCTGCTTCTTTGGCTTTTAATTCATCAATTAATTTAAACAAAGAATTTACATGAGCCAGCATTGTTTCAGCCATACTTATATTAAAAACGATCCCTGATTTCTGATCATAATAGTATTCAGTTCCTGGTGTAGTCTTTACATACGAAAAATCAATAGTTGGATATTCATCAAAAAGATATACTTCACACACTTGAGGTTCTCCTGTAGGATCTATACTCTCTTCGTTCATGGTCTCTTCGTTAATATCTAATAAATTGACAATAAAAGAACGTGTGACTTTCCCTGACTTAGAAATTTCAATTTTATATTTTTTACCTGAATCCAAATTCAGTCGAATATCGCCAGAAGTTGGTGAAACCTTTGTTTGTACTACAGTGGCCTCGTCATAAACTGTAACAGTTGCCCCCGGTTCTTTCTTATTTGTAGCGTAATTAAATGTTTTAACATTAAAAGGTATTTTTAATTGAGCAAACGTTCCGCTTACAAAGAACAATGCAAAAATTATCAAAATAAAAATACGCTTCATAAAGTATGAAAAATTTCAAAAAACAGAACAAAATTGCCAAAAAAAATCAATATTATCTAGCAAAATATAAGGTATTTATCGTAATTCTAAGATAAAACAAATTATACTCAAAACGATTCAAAATTATAATGTACAATTACTCTACTTTTTCTAACAATTCATTTTTTTTCATGTTAATCAAATTCTATAAGATACTTTTACGTTTTAAAATAGTAAACGCATGAATGTATTACAAAAATTAACATTGATTTGTTTCTCAACAGTTGCTTTCTGTCAATTTTCTTTTGGTCAAACTGAAGGTCAAACTGTAAAAGGGATTGTTGTGGATAAACAATCACAACAAACGCTACCAGGAGTGAAAATAACTATTTTAGGAACGGATCCTTTAAAAATAGCTGTTTCAGATTCTAATGGAAATTACCGAATTTCAAATGTTGAATCTGGAAGGTACGACATACAGGCATTATTTACAGGATATAAAAGTGTAACAATTCCAAATATTGTTGTCACCTCTGGAAAAGAGATCGTTCTTGATTTTTCGCTAGATGAAAATATAACACAATTAGAAGTTGCTAAAATAACTACCGGAAAAAAGAATGAAACCAATAATGAGATGTCCTCAGTGAGCGCGCGTTCTTTTAGTACAGAAGAAGTTAATAGATATGCAGGTGGTCGATCTGACCCTTCTAGGTTAGTAGCAAATTTTGCGGGCGTTAGTAGCCCTGACGATTCAAGAAATGATATTGTCATTCGAGGAAATTCTCCGACAGGTGTCCTTTGGAGAATTGAAGGTTTAAACATACCAAATCCAAATCACTTTTCTACGATTGGAACAACAGGTGGACCAGTTAGCGCACTGAATACAAACATGTTAAAAAATTCAGATTTTTTCACTTCAGCCTTTCCATCCGAGTATGGGAATGCAAATGCGGGTGTATTTGATCTTGGCTTTCGCAAAGGAAATTCAGACAAACGTGAACATACATTTCAAATTGGTGCTTTAACAGGTATCGAAGCAATGACTGAAGGACCAATTAACAAAGAAAAAGGTTCCTCTTATTTAATCGCTTATCGCTATTCTTTCACCGGAGTAGCACAAGCAATTGGTTTACCAATAGGTACAGCAGCAACTCCATTTTACCAAGATATTTCCTTCAAAATAAACGGCGCAAAAACAAAATTCGGAAAATTTGTACTCTTTGGTTTAGGTGGCATAAGTAAGATTGATTTTGATCACAAAGAGGTTGATAGTACTGATTTATTCGCCTACCCTAACAGAGATAGTTACTTCAAAAGTAAGGTTGGTTTAGTTGGTTTAAGTCACAACATTCGTGTAAACGATAAATCGTATTTCAAAACGGTTATAGGTGTCTCTTATTCAGGTTCAGATTACGATGAAGATACAATCAACAAACAAACATCGGCTGTTACGCGTGTGATAGAAAACGCAACAGAACAATTACGTTACATTGGTAATACTTCATTTAATTCCAAAATCAATGCTAAATTATTTCTAAAAATCGGAGTTATTGAAGAACTCATCAATTTGAATTTATTCTACAGAAATAGAACTTTCACACCAGATTGGATGCAAATTTGGGATTTTAAAGACTACACTTCATTGTTACAAGGATATGCTCAAATCAAATATAGTTTCACTGAAAAATTAACTTTAAATGCAGGTTTACATAGTCAATTTTTAACTTTAAATAACTCAAAATCAATTGAACCACGTGTAGGTTTAAAATATCAACTCAACGATAAAAACATGTTAAGCGCTGGTGTTGGAGTTCACTCACAAATGCAACCTACAGATGTCTACTTTTATAGAACAAAACTTCCTGATAATTCCTATGTTCAATCCAATAAAAATTTAGATTTTACACGCAGTATACATTATGTTTTAGGCTATGATTTCTTTCCTGCAAAAGATTGGAGATTTAAATCTGAAATCTACTACCAACATTTATTTAACATTCCGATTTCTAATTCCGACAGCAATTATTCTATGCTGAATGTTGGTGCAAGTTTTAATCCAAATGAAAAAGGCTATTTAATTAATAAAGGTACCGGAGAAAATTACGGAATTGAATTGACGATTGAAAAATTTTTCAGCAAAGGGTACTATGGATTAGCAACAGGTTCACTCTATCAATCTACGTATAAAGGAATGGACCTAAAAACTCATAATACAGCTTTTAATGGTCAATATGTCGCCAATATACTCGTTGGTAAAGAGTTTCTACTTGGAAAAGAACAAAAGAATCGATTTACGATCGATGTTAAAATGACAACTGCTGGAGGAAGGTATTACACACCGATTGATTTAGCAGCTTCACAAGCAGCAGGAATTCAAATTTCCAAAAAAGGAGATGTTGCTTTTTCAGAACGTAATCCTGCTTTTTATCGTTTAGATATCAAATTTGGGTTTGTTAAAAATAGTACAAAACACAAATTATCTCAATCCATCTTTTTTGATATACAAAACGTAACGAACCATAAAAATGTATTTGCACAACGTTACAACCCCGTCAAAAACACGATTAATACGGCATATCAAATTGGTTTCTTCCCGAATTTCGTTTACAAAATTCAATTTTAACCTTATAATAAACGATTGTTAACTATGAGACGTTTCTTTATTTGATTACAGTAGGAATCATTAATTTACTGCTGCTTCTTGTGTTTCTCCGTGACAATGAGTCCTTCGTGTTAAATCACTTACTGATTTTAACACAAAGCCACAGAGAATTCCACAAAGTTCACCAAGAATAAAACGTTGTCCTATAAGGTTAAACAATTAAACCAAGTACCTTCTCGTTTGAGAAGAGTTAAACTCTTAGTGTTTCTCCGTGACATTGTGTCCTTCGTGTTAAATCACTTGCTGATTTTAACACAAAGCCACAGAGAATTCCACAAAGTTCACCAAGAATAAAAAGTTGTCCTATAAGGTTAAAAAAGTGCCTTAGTGTCTATGAAGTGATAAATTCTTAGTGTTTCTCCGTGACATTGTGTCCTTCGTGTTAAATCACTTGCTGATTTTAACACAAAGCCACAGAGAATTCCACAAAGTTCACCAAGAATAAAACGTTGTCCTATTAGGTTAAAAAAGTGCCTTAGTGTCTATGAAGTGATAAATTCTTAGTGTTTCTCAGTGACAATGAGTCCTTCGTGTTAAATCACTTACTGATTTTAACACAAAGCCACAGAGAATTCCACAAAGTTCACCAAGAATAAAAAGTTGTCCTATAAGGTTAAACAATTAAACCAAGTACCTTCTCGTTTGAGAAGAGTTAAACTCTTAGTGTTTCTCCGTGACATTGTGTCCTTCGTGTTAAAAATTTTATACTTTATATCATCGTAACCTTTATCTCAAAATCACTTGCAGTTTTTAAAAAGCACAAAGAAACTTCATCATTTAGCATACTATCAATAAATCTTTACGAACTTTACACAAAACTTCAACGCGCTTTGTAGCTAAAAATGTCACCATGGGAAAAAAAATCAAAGAAATTAGTAAACCAAAACTTCACGCAAACAATAAGCATCTAGAAGGCTATGACTTTCAACTACTAACCAAACACCTCCCAGAACTTCAACCCTTTGTTCGCAAAAACGAATTCAATCAAAAAGACACTATCGACTTTGCGAACCCAGAAGCAGTAAAATTATTAAATAAGGCTTTGCTTTTGGCACATTATGACATTAACTATTGGGACATCCCTGAAAATTATTTGTGTCCTCCAATCCCTGGAAGAGCAGATTACATCCATCACGTTGCAGATTTATTGCAAGTGTATAATTACGGAAATATCCCTATGGGTCCTGAAATTAAATGTTTAGACATTGGTACAGGAGCCAACTGCATCTACCCTATCCTTGGTCACCAAGAATATCATTGGAGTTTTATTGGTTCAGACATTGATCCTGTATCCGTAGAATCTGCGAGAAATATTATTTCTCACAATGAAAATTTAAAAGATTTTGTAGAAATACGTTTACAAGAAAATCCAAAAGATTTATTGTTCGGAGCAATTACGAAAGAAGAAATTATCGATGTCACTTTTTGTAATCCACCATTTCATGGAAGTCAAGAAGATGCGCTTAAAGGAACCATACGTAAAGTAACAAATTTAGCTAAAGACAAAGATATAGTTCCGACCCTAAATTTTGGAGGTCAGAGCAACGAACTTTGGTGCGAAGGTGGCGAAGATTGGTTTGTCAATAAATTAATCCGTGAAAGTACAAAATTCGAGAAGAATGTGTTTTGGTTTACCACCTTGGTTTCTAAACAATCGAATTTAAAAAACGCCTACAAAACGTTTGATAAATACCGTGCTTTGGAAGTTAAGACGATTCCAATGGGACAAGGGAATAAAACAAGTCGTATTATCGCTTGGACGTTTTTAACCAAAGAAGAGCAAAAAGAGTGGAAAAATTCACGCTGGAATATCGATACTTCGACAGGCTCAGTATAAATTTCGACAGGCTCAGTATAAAATTTGAAAATGAATTGCACTTCGATAAACTCAGGGTGAAATTTGAAGCTGAAATCATCTTAAATTCTTTAAAAAGATTAAAAACTAATCTAAATTTTTGATTAATTTTCGCTATATTTATTCTATAAACATACAATTATGGAATATATACGCTATCAATCAAACTTTTACAAGGTTAACAACCTTATCGTTTCAACTTCGATATCCTACCCTTAAACAAATTATTTTTTTAAGTCTAAAATCATTTTAGCATTTGAAGAAAAAAATGTTCCCTTCACGGGAACAAATGAAAATAATTTGTATATTTGTAAGAAGAATGAAAAACATAGTTTCATTGAAAACATTAAAAGAACATTGGGAGAAACCTGGAAGAAAAGATTCAGAGCAAGCTTTAAAAGCATGGCATCGAGAAGCAAAATTTTTTAATTGGAAAAACCCAAACGACATAAAATCGTTGTATAAAAGCGCAAGTATTATTGGAGATAACCGCGTGGTATTTAATATCTGTGGAAATAAATATCGATTAGTAGTTAAAGTAAATTACGTAACCGGTTGGATATACATCCGATTTGTAGGTACTCATGAAGAATACGATCAAATTGATGCTATGACAATTTAAAAGTTAGATCCCATGAAAGCAAAATTGATTAAGACTGAAAAAGAATATACGTTAGCACTAGCGCGCATGGATGAACTTTTTGATGTAACGCCAGAAAGTGAAGATTTTGATGAAGCAGAACTTTTAATTACATTAATTGAACTATACGAAAATGAACACTATAAAATAGAAGCTCCAGACCCAATAGACGCCATAAAATTTAGAATGGAACAAATGGGTTTAAAAAAAATTGACATGACTGCCTATTTTGGTTCTCGTGGAAGAGTTTCAGAAATTCTAAACAGACAAAGAGAATTATCGCTTACGATGATTAAAAAACTACACAAAGATTTTGGAATTCCTGCAGAATCGTTGATTGCATAGTATTCCAATGAACTCCTTTCTCGTTAACAACAAATACCTCCTAAAAAAATTTCCTGGAAAAGGAGGCTGGACCTATGCTTCTATCCCTAAAGTCTTACAAGACAAAACAGTACCTTTTGGTTGGGTGAAAGATGAACCGCTTGCCCATAAACGATTTCTTGCATTATCAGAAAGCAAACAAAAAGAGATCATCGACTGGATATCTCAAGCAAAAAAAGAAGAAATGAAAATAGAAAGGATTTCTAGTTGTATTGATAAATTGTTGAAATAACTATCAAAATCCATATTTAAGAATTAATTCTGCCTTCAATAAAGGTAAGTGGTTGACGAAAATCGCCCAAACCATACTTGTATCCACTGCATCGTAGGCGTGAATTAATCGATTTCTAAATCCTATTATTTTTCGTGCATTTTCGAGTGATAATTCTGGATGAAGTTGATCAATTCTGTTTACTGCTTCACCAATAATTCCTAATTGTCGTTCAACAGCACTTTGCGTTTTTAGATCCAAACAATAATCATTAAAATCAGTAGTAGATTTTGTAAACTCTTCAATAAGAATAATTGCAGTATGTATATCAGACAAATACTTGATCCCTTTTTCCGTCATATAGTAATACTTTAGTCTGATCGATACTTTTTCTTAAATAAGGATTTTTAATTGAGTTATTCGTTAATAAATCAACCTTACGCTTAAAAAACAGTTCTAATCTATCCCACAAAGACATCAATCTCTCTCCTCGTTCTACAGCGTCAGGAATATCTATTTCAACTAACAAATCAATGTCACTTTGTTCTGTGAATTTATTGGTCGTTGATGAGCCAAAAGCATATAGTGAAGAAACCCCAAACTCTTTGCAAAGTGTTTGAAATTCATTTAGATGTAACGCTATATCTGTTTGTACTCTCATGATACACAAATATAAGAAAGTTAATACAAAATCGAATTAAGATTTTCCAATAAATCATTGTATCTTTGCGCTAAATTTCAATAAACATGATTTCTGTAAATAATCTATCTCTACAATTCGGGAAACGTATTCTTTTTGATGACGTTAACCTAAAATTCGGTCAAGGAAACTGCTACGGTGTGATTGGTGCGAACGGTGCTGGAAAATCCACTTTCTTAAAAATATTAACTGGTGATCAAGATCCTACAAGTGGTCGTATTGAATTAGAACCAGGAAAACGTTTGGCTGTATTAAGTCAAAATCACTTTGAGTTTGATGCATTTCCAGCGTTACAAACGGTAATCATGGGACACAAACGTTTGTTTGAAATCATGGTTGAAAAAGATGCATTGTATGCTAAGGAAGACTTTTCAGATGAAGATGGAATGCGTGCTTCCGAATTAGAAGGTGAATTTGCAGATTTAGAAGGTTGGAATGCAGAAACAGATGCGGCAAGTTTATTGAGTAACTTAGGTATTGATGAGTCGAAACACGATACATTGATGTCTGATTTACCAAGCGAAATCAAAGTACGTGTGTTATTAGCACAAGCTTTGTTTGGCAACCCAGATGTACTCGTACTGGATGAGCCTACCAATGACTTGGATTTAAAAACGATTGGATGGTTAGAAGATTTCTTGTTAGATTTCAAAAACACCGTGATTGTTGTATCGCATGACCGTCACTTTTTAGATACAGTATGTACGCACATTTGTGATATTGACTTTAGTAAAATAAATATTTTCTCTGGTAACTACTCTTTCTGGTACCAATCTTCTCAATTAGCTTCTCGTCAACGTAACGATAAAAACAAAAAAGCAGAAGAGAAAAAGAAAGAATTACAAGACTTTATTTCTCGTTTCTCTGCGAATGCTTCGAAATCAAAACAAGCAACTAGCCGTAGAAAATTATTAGATAAATTAGATTTAGATGAAATTCAACCATCTTCCCGTAAATACCCAGGTATTGGATTTACAGCAGATAGAGATGCAGGAAATCAAATTTTAACGGTTTCCAATTTATCTAAATCAGTAGATGGTGTTTCTTTATTCAAAGGATTGAACTTCACATTGAACAAAGGGGATAAAGTAGCAATCATTTCTAAAAACTCGGTTGCAATTACAGCTTTCTTTGAAATTTTAAATGGTAACCAAACTGCAGATACAGGAGATTTCACATATGGAACTACCATAAGTACTGCATATTTACCAAACGATAATAGCTCGTATTTTGAGTATGATCAATCGTTGATCGATTGGTTACGTCAATACGCACAAACAGACGAAGAAAAAGAAGAGGTTAGTATCCGCGGATTCTTAGGTAGAATGTTATTCTCAGGTGAAGAAGCGTTGAAATCTGCAAAAGTACTTTCTGGAGGTGAAAAAGTACGTTGTATGTTGTCTAAAATGATGTTAGCGAAAGCAAATGTATTGATGATGGACGAACCAACGAACCACTTAGATTTAGAGTCGATTACTGCATTGAATAACGGAATGCGTGACTTCCCTGGGAATCTTATTTTCACATCGCATGACCACGAGTTGGTAAACACGGTAGCTAATCGTATTATTGAAATTACTCCAACTGGATTTATTGATAAGATGATGCCGTATGATGATTATTTAGCTGATGCTCGAATCGCAGAATTACAAACTGAACTATACGCTTAATTGCTTTTTTAATTATTGATTCCACCTTTTTGCATCGCCCAAAAAGGTGGAGCCAAAAAGTCTAGGCCTCTAGGAACTTTCTTTGAAAATCACTTTTCATTTCACTGCCTTCACCCAAACTCACAAACGCCTTTAGCTGATTTTCATACTGAAAATTCAGAAGGCTGGGTTCAAACAAGGGTTTGACTACGTTCCATTGCACTTATTTTCTACAGAAACTTCCTAAATGGCCATTTTATGGTTTCAAAAAAATTAATAAAATTCCATCCTATTTTTCTGAATCAACATTAATTTTTTCCTCTTTCTTTGGCGATAAAATCAAACGTAGGGATTGGTCGTATGTAAAATAATTCCAAACCCAGTTTAGAAAGGTTTGTACTTTGTTTTTGGTGCCGATCAAGGAAATAAGATGCACAAACATCCACACACACCAGGCGAAAAATCCGGCGAATTTCATTTTAGGAAATTCGACCACTGCTAAGTTACGACCAACTGTCGCCATAGAACCTAAATCTTTGTAGACGAATTTCTTCCAAGCACTTGTAGATTTTTGATTCAAATTTCTTCCTAATAAACGAGCTTGCTGTATCGCGACTTGCGCTACCTGTGGATGACCTTTTGGATAAGGAATGTCACTCGACATTGAAGCAATATCACCAAGCGCAAAAATATTGGAATAGCTATTCACTTGGTTGTATTCATTTACCGAAATACGGTTGTTTGGCAATATCAGTTCTGGTTCGATTCCTTTCAATGCATTGGCTCTAACACCAGCTGCCCAAATAACGGTATGTGTTTCGATCTCCGAACCATCCCCCAAAACCAAGGTCGAACCATCGTAACTTGTTACATGCGCTTTTTGAATCAATTTAATTCCCAATTTCTCTAAATATACCTTCGCTTTATGAGAAGCATGTTCTTTCATACCGCTCAACAAACGATCAGCCCCATCTACTAAGTAAATTTCCATGTCATCAAAATTGATTTCTGGATAATCTTTTGGTAAAATTAACTTCCGCATATCTGCTAGCGAACCAGAAACTTCTACACCTGTAGGTCCTCCACCTACAATCACTACGGTTAATAATGCTTTTCGTTTTGCTGCATTTCTTTCTAATAAGGCTTTTTCGAAGGTATTGAACAAGGTATTTCGCAAGTTTAAGGCTTCCGCTGTAGATTTTAACGGTAAGACATTCGCTTCGATTTGCGCATTGTTATAGAAATTGGTTGTTGCACCCATAGCTACCACCAATTTGTCGTATTTAATTATACCAATATCAGTATACACTTCTTGATTTGCGGTATCTACGCCTTCCACCTTGGTCATACGAAAATGAAACTGCTCATTTTTCTGAAATAATTTACGTAGTGGAAAAGAAATAGCACTAGGTTCTAAACCTGCAGTTGCCACTTGATAAAATAAAGGTTGAAACTGGTGATAATTGTTTTTATCTAATAAAACAATTTGATACTTTTTAGAAGAAAGTTTCTTTGCTAACTCAATCCCTGCAAATCCACCGCCAAGAATGACTACTCGTTCTAAATCACTTGAAGGAATGTTCGCTCCCATGTAATTTGTATTAAGAATGAAGTATGAAGGTAGTGAAAAAAGTAAGTGAAATTATATTATTTCAATAAAATTTCTACTTCGTATTTTCCAACATCGGAACAAAACTAAATACCCCAAATTCCTCGGTTTTAAACTCTGTTTCTGAAATTTTGGTAATGCGTTGCATAAATCTCCTTCTCCAATTGAAATAACAAGAAACACCCAACTTTTAATTGTTGTAAGAGAGTATCTGGAATGTATGGTACATCAAATTTAAAGAGATAATAAATATCGATTTTTTACTTTTAAATCACCTCAAATTTATGTTTAATCGGGATCTTATCGTATTGGTCACATTAACTGTTGACAATTGGTTGACATAATTAAAAACAAAAAACCCTCAATCTATTAAAGATTAAGGGTTTCTGTTTTCACATTGTACTCGAGGCGGGACTTGAACCCGCACGCCCATACAGGCACAGGATTTTAAGTCCGGCGTGTCTACCAATTCCACCACTCGAGCAGACTTAAATTTATTGAGCGAGAAACGAGATTCGAACTCGCGACCCCGACCTTGGCAAGGTCGTGCTCTACCAGCTGAGCTATTCTCGCAGTAAAACCTCAAGGTTAAAAAATAATTCGCTAATTATTCCCTTGAAAGCGTGTGCAAAGATAATTAAGATTTTTAATTCTCAAAGAATTTACGCGATTTTTTTTAACCGCCAGTCCATTTTTTTATTTCATTCAATTTCAATAAAGCTTCAACTGGCGTCAACGTATTAATATCTATCGCTACCAATTCTTCTCTAATCTGCTCTAATACAGGATCGTTTAACTGAAAAAAACTCAACTGCATATCGTCTACACTCGGTCCAGATTTTACTTTTTGTTTTTCTTGTCCTGCATGCGATTTTTCTAATTGCACCAAGATTTTATTCGCACGATCAATCACTTGCTTCGGCATTCCCGCTAATTTAGCTACATGTATACCAAAAGAATGCTCACTTCCACCTACTACTAACTTACGTAAAAACAAAATTTTATTCCCCGTCTCTTTCACAGATACATTGAAGTTTTTAATGCGCTCAAATTGATTCGTCATTTCATTCAACTCATGGTAATGCGTAGCAAACAAGGTTTTTCCTTTTACTTTGGGATGTTCATGGATATACTCTGCGATCGCCCATGCAATCGAAATTCCATCGTACGTGCTGGTTCCACGACCAATTTCATCTAACAAAATCAAACTTCGATCGGAAAGGTTATTCAAGATACTCGACGTTTCATTCATCTCTACCATAAACGTAGATTCTCCTGAAGATATATTATCGGATGCGCCAACACGCGTAAAAACTTTATCTACCAAACCTAAATTTGCAGATTTCGCTGGAACAAAACATCCCATTTGTGCCATCAAGGAAATCAAGGCTGTTTGACGCAATAAGGCACTTTTACCAGACATATTTGGTCCAGTAATCATTATGATTTGTTGGGAATCCTTATCTAAAAAGACATCATTACTCACATACTCCTCCCCTGCCTTCAACTGTTTCTCAATCACTGGGTGTCGACCATCTTTTATTTCTAGCGCAAACGATTCGTTCACGTTTGGTCGAACATAATTATTTAACGTAGAAATAGTTGCAAAAGACAACAAACAATCCAATTGACCGATTAATACAGCATCAAATTGAATCGGCTGAATATAATCCGACATGGAGAGTACCAATTCTTGAAACAAACGCGTTTCAATCACGTGCATACGATCTTCTGCACCTAATATTTTACTTTCGTACTCTTTTAATTCTTGCGTGATATAACGCTCTGCATTCACCAAGGTTTGCTTACGTATCCATTCTTCCGGAACTTTATCCTTATGGGTATGGGTCACCTCTAAATAGTATCCAAATACATTATTAAACGAAACTTTTAAACTCGGAATCCCTGTTCGTTCCGATTCCCGAATTTGTAAGTCTTCCAAATAAGCCTTTCCATTAAATGAAATTTCACGTAATTCGTCTAATTCTGCGTGTACTCCATTCGCAATAACCAATCCCTTTCCAATTTGAACTGCTGGTTCTTCCATTAAATTAGAAGAAATAAGTTCAATCAGTTTTTCACACGGATTTAATCGATCCCCAATTTTTTGTAACGAAGTTACTTTAGTCTTAAGTAACTCCTCTTTAATTGGAGCAATTTGCCTTAAAGTATGCTCTAAATGTTTCACCTCTTTTGGATGTACACGACCAACCGCCACTTTTGAAATTAAACGCTCTAAATCGCCTATGTCTTTCATACGTTCCGAAATGCGGTATGCCGTTTCGGTTTCTTTGGTGAAAAACTCCACAGAATCCAGACGTTCTTGAATAGGCTTTAATTCTTTTAATGGTAAAACCACCCATCGCTTCAGCATCCTTCCTCCCATGGGTGTCGACGTTTGGTCCAATACATCAATCAACGTTGTCGCATTTTCGTTGTGAGAATTAATTAATTCCAGATTTCTTACCGTAAAACGATCCAACCAAACATACTTATCTTCTTCAATACGAGAAAGTTGGGTGATATGCCCTAATTTATCATGTTGTGTTTCGGATAAATAATGTAAAATCGCTCCAGAAGCAATAATCGCTTCCTGTAATCCTTCTACACCAAATCCTTTCAAATTCTTTGTGCCAAAATGTTTTGTTAACGATTCATTTGCAAAATCATCGTTAAACACCCAATCTTCTAATTTATAAGCATAATATTTTTCCCCAAACGAAGACTTAAATAAGGTCGTATGTTTTTTCTGATAGATGATTTCACTTGGTTCAAACCCTTGAATTAATTTATCTATGTATTCTATAGAACCTTGGGCTAACAAGAATTCTCCTGTCGAAATATCTAAAAATGAAACGCCGTTGTTTTTTATGTCTAAATGAACAGCACACAAGAAATTATTTCGTTTTTGATCCAACACTTGATCGTTAAAAGAAACACCTGGTGTTACTAATTCGGTTACCCCACGCTTCACAATAGTCTTGGTCATTTTCGGGTCTTCCAACTGGTCGCAAATCGCAACGCGTTGCCCTGCACGGACTAATTTTGGTAAGTAATTATCTACCGAATGATGCGGAAATCCGGCTAACTCAATATGTGAATCCCCATTTCTTCGCTTGGTCAACGTAATCCCTAAAATACGCGCAGTTTTAATAGCATCTTCCCCAAAAGTTTCATAAAAATCGCCCACGCGAAACAACAATAACGCTTGTGGATGTCGAGCTTTGATTTGATTATATTGCTGCATTAAAGGCGTTTCACTCGCGCTTTTCGGTGTCTTCTCTTTTGCCAAACTCTTGGATTTTGAATTGAGGTGTAAATTTAGAGTGTAGGAGTTTGAAAGGGAAGATTTTAAAGGTAATATTATCAACAAAGCAGAAGAATGGTGTTGATATTATTTTGAATAAAGATTAGCGCAGAGAACTCAGAGGTAATTTGAAGTTGTTGACGGAAATATTCGAGGTCGCAGAGATTTTCTAACCTTGTTAGAAATTTATTACCTTAAAAATTTTGACATAGTCAAAATAATCTCTGCGTCCTCTAAAACGCATGTACGTCAAATTTCTCAAAAAACTCTGCGCAATAAAAATATTATTAATTCTCCGTGAACTTTCTATTTTCCTCTAAAAACTCCGTATCAAAATTCGCAACACCTTACTATTTTCTAACAAACAACTCTAATTCTATAATA
>CALPMT020000050.1 GCA_943324745.2 Chitinophaga pinensis
AGGTATGATTTCAAACATAAAAAAGTACAAAATTATATAATACCAAGAGATACCCTTAGAAAATGCAAAAATTATTCCTCTAAAAATCCGGTAAACATAAAAAAAACAAAGAGTTGTAAATACTAAATAAGCAAAGAAACTAGCATTTTTGTCGTTAAAAATCCAAAGAAGTAGCAATAATGAAAATAGGACGCCAAGGAATTTACAAATTGCCCAATTGGTTAATTTAATAGCTTTTGTAATGCCAATTTCGCCAGTTATGAATTCCACCAATGTTAAAAATATATATGGTCCAAATAAGAAAAGAAAGGGTGTATAGATAATCGCTAGTAATCTAGTTATTGGGATTTCATATTGGAAGAAATCAACAGTAAGGTAAAGTAAGCAACTAGAGCAGATTAAAAAATTTAGTAATAGGCAAAATGAGGAAAGTGCTGTTAATGGTAGTTCTTCTTGTGAGATTTTCTCGATGGATCTATTCTTGTAGATGCTTTTTGTAATTGAGAAAAAAAAATAACTCGAACTCATACGTGCAAACGTGATTAGCAGTATTCCTATAGATAGAAATAGTGTCATCTTACCATATAGTGAATTGATTCTAGGAGAGAGTAGTTTTGGGACTACAACTTCATGTGAATTATTAATAATCTCAAATGCGAGTGTGATCAATTTGTAGGTCTTTGTTAGCTGTGCAAAATTAATGTTTTAATTTCGTGTCAGGCTCAAAAAAATCTAATTTTTAGACGCCTTATTTGCTTTATATTCGAATATATAATAGTAATTTTGTTCTTAGAATCATTTTACATACTTATGAAGACAGATTTATATTCACACCCAGATTATTACAATTTGGATGATTTGTACACGGAAGAACAATTGTTAGTTCGTGACGCTGCGCGTGCTTGGGTGAAAAAAGAAGTTTCTCCAATCATTGATGAGCACTATGAAAACGCTACTTTTCCGATGCATTTATTACGTGGATTAGGAGAAATTGGTGCTTTTGGTCCATATATTCCAGAAGAATATGGTGGTCCAGGTTTGGATCAAATTTCGTATGGTTTGATTATGCAAGAATTAGAAAGATGTGATTCCGGACTACGTTCGACAGCATCTGTTCAAAGTTCATTAGTTATGTATCCAATTTGGAAATATGGTAATGAAGAGCAACGCTTAAAATACCTTCCGAAATTAGCAACAGGTGAGATGATGGGTTGTTTTGGTTTAACAGAACCAGATCACGGATCGAATCCTGGGGGAATGACTACCAACTTTAAAGACGCTGGTGATCACGTAATTTTGAATGGTGCTAAAATGTGGATTTCGAATGCTCCATTTGCAGATATCGCTGTAGTTTGGGCAAAAGATGAAACAGGAAGAATTCATGGATTGATTGTTGAACGTGGCATGGAAGGTTTTTCTACACCTGAGATGCATGGTAAACTTTCTTTACGTGCTTCAGCTACTGGAGAGTTGATTTTTGTAGACGTGAAAGTTCCAAAAGCAAATATTTTACCAAACAAAACAGGTTTAGGTGCTCCACTTGGATGTTTAGATTCTGCACGTTTTGGAATTGCTTGGGGTGCTTTAGGTGCTGCTATGGATTGTTATGATCAGGCTTTAAGATATTGTAAAGAAAGAACTCAATTTGGTGTTCCAATTGGTTCCTTCCAATTACAACAAAAGAAATTGGCGGAAATGATTACAGAAATCACAAAAGCACAATTATTAACGTTCCGTTTAGGTCAATTGAGAAACGAAGGTAGAGCAACATCTGCACAAATTTCGATGGCAAAACGTAATAACTGTGAAGTCGCTATGAACATTGCACGTGAGGCAAGACAAATTCACGGTGGTATGGGTATCACTTCTGAATACTCGATGATGCGTCATATGGCGAATTTAGAGTCAGTTGTAACGTATGAAGGTACACATGATATTCACTTGTTAATTACAGGTATGGATGTTACAGGTATTCCTGCTTTCGCACGCGACATGCCAGATTTATCTAAAATGTAATAGAAAGAAATTATTAGTTTATAGGAGGCCGCTCGAAAGAGTGGCCTTTTTTACTCCTTTATAAATTTATATCCAACCCCTCGTATACTGTGAAAGTATTTTGGTGTTTTAGGATCTGTTTCAAAGATTTTACGAAAATTGAGGATGTAGTTATCAATTGTTCTAGATGTTGGAAATTGGTCATTTCCCCAAAGTGTGTCGAGAATTTCATCTCTGGAAATTACGAGTCCTTGTTTGGAATTAAATAGTTTCAATAGATCGATTTCTCGTTTGCTTAAATCGTGTTTCTCATCAGTATGAATATTAAGCACTAAATAACTGGTAAAATCCACAGAAAATTCTCCTATGGTTATTTTATCGACAACCGAAGTTACCTCTTCGATTCCTTCAACTAATATTTGAACACGAAGTAGTAATTCTTCTAAGTCAAAAGGTTTTGGAAGGTAATCGTTTGCGCCTAATTTTAATCCTGCGATGCGGTCTTGTGTTGTTCCTTTGGCAGATAAAAACAATATGGGTACTCGGCTGTATTTTCTAATTTCTTTACAAATGGTGAGTCCACTAACTTCTGGGAGCATGACATCTAATATCAATAAATCAAAACTATCCATTTCAAAAGCACGTAAGAACGCTTCGGTACCATGCACAATTGTTTCCACCGAATAACCTTCTAGTTCTAGATTCATTTTAATTAAATCCGAGAGGCTTTCTTCATCTTCTATTAAACAAATCTTTTTCAAATTATGGATTATCGTTTATGAATTATGAATGGTGGTAATCCATTCTTCAACGGATTGTGAGTTTTCGATTAAAAAACTTCCTGAGGCAGTTCGTCGTAATGCGATTAATGCAGCACCTGAATTTAATTTTTGTCCAAAATCATTAGCGATGGAACGAATATATGTTCCCTTACTACACGTAATTTTGAAGTCTATTTCCGGAAAACGGGCAGCATCAATTTCAAAGTCAGTGATATTAATTGTATTAGCTTTTAATACTACTTCTTTACCTGCTCTTGCTAGGTCGTAGGCTCGTTTACCATCTACTTGTTTGGCAGAAAATATGGGTGGAACCTGGTCTTGTTCTCCTATAAAAGAAAGACGTACTTTTTCTATTAATTCTGATGTGATATGATCGATAGGGAATTCTTGGTTAAATTCAGTTTCTAAATCGTAGGAAGGTGTTGTTTTACCAACTAAAATGGTACCTGTATAGGTTTTATCTTCTAGTACAAAATGATCTATCTTTTTTGTGTTTTTACCAGTACAAATAATTAATAGTCCTGTTGCTAGTGGATCTAATGTTCCTGCATGACCCACTTTTAATTTTTTGATTCCAAGTTTTTGCTTAAGGTTCCAACGCAATTTGTTTACAACATCAAAGGAAGTCCAATGGAGAGGTTTATCCACTAAAAGATTTTCACCAGCTTGGAAATCGTAATTCATTAATGTGTAAATGGATTAATATGAAATGTAACAATTAAAAGTAGTTAATTATTTATTGAAAAATACTTCAAAAATAATAAATGCGATACCAAGCACGATGCGGTACCAACCCCACATTTTGAATCCGTATTTTTTTAAGATTCCAATGAAAAATTTAATGGCAAGTACAGCAACTACAAACGCGATGATGTTCCCTAAAATGAATAAGATGAGGTAATTTTTTTCCATCAACATTTCATATCCTTTCATTTCGACGATTTTTTCAACAGTATCAATAACAACAGGTACATCCCAATCTTTCAGGAAAATGGAATAACTTGTTACAGCTAACATCGTTGGAACCGCTAGAAAGAAACTGAATTCAGCAGCCATACGCATGGTTAGTCCTTGTTGCATACCTCCAATGATGGAAGCTGCAGAGCGACTTGTACCGGGCATCATGGCTAAACATTGCCAAAAACCGATCGTGATCGCACTTTTGTTACTCACATTTTGTTCTACATCTATCCGCGTATTTTTAAATAAACGGTGAATGAATAATAGGATAATTCCACCAACAATAAGTGTAATCGCAATTGGAAGAGGTTTTTCAAGAACTGCTTCAATTTTATCATCGAATAATTTACCTAATACTAAAGCTGGAATTACTGCTAAGCCAATTTTTACATAGAACTTAAAGTTGGTAAAATCAAAGAATTTTTTCCAGTAAAGTACAACAACAGCAAGTATTGCTCCAAATTGAATGGAAACTTGAAACATTTTCACAAACACATCTTTCTCAATACCAAACACGGTACTAGTGAAAATCATATGTGCAGTTGAAGAAACAGGAAGGAATTCGGTTAATCCCTCAATGATTGCTAGAATGATTGCTTGAATAAAATCCATCTTATTTGGCAGGAGTTTCGTTGTTGACTGTTTTCTTCGGTTTTTTCATAATAGCATAAATCATGATGATGTATCCAGCAATGATTAAAATTGGAGAAACAGTCAAACGCACGGGGGAAAACAAGGCTGTTGCATCAAATTTTGTTGGATCTGCAGAACCACCACCAATCATTAAGATAAATCCAATGATGTTGATTACCAATCCGATGATTAATAATTTATAGTTTAAATCTTGAAATGCGAATCTGTGATTTGCTTTGTCCATGGTTATTTATTTTAATTAATATAAGTCGTCTAATTTCATGCGTAAATACTTGTTCAGCGCGAACCAAGTAGAAAGTAAGGTGATAATAATTCCAATAAGTACTAATGTAGATAATAAAATCAATAAAGTTTGTAGGTCAAATGCAATTTCTACTGAATCTACCAAGTTGTTAATTGTGTAAAACAATGAAACTAATAATGCCATTCCAATTAAAGCAGAAATAACACCTTGTAAAATAGCTTGTGTCAAGAATGGTTTACGAATAAATCCAGATTTCGCCCCAACTAATTGCATGGTTTTGATGGTAAAACGTTTAGAATACAAAGCCAAACGAATGGTATTGTTAATCATGGCAACGGCAACAACAATCAATAATGCAGCAACGATTAAGAATAAGAAAACGAATTGTTTGAAGCCAAGATTTACTTGTTCAACACTCGCTTCATCGTAATTTACTTCGTCGATCTGATTTTTGTAGGCATTTAATAATTTGTTTTTGAGAAACAACATCCCTTGTTTATTCGCATACTTCTCTTTTGGTCGGTAGCTAATCGTTGGCGGTAAAGGATTCGTTTTTTCAAAAATGGAAAGAATTTCTTGGGTATTGTTTGAAGAACCACTAAATTCATCCATAGCCCTATCTGGAGAAATAAAAGACACCTCTTTGAATTCTGGCCAATTGTTTATTTCCAATTCAATTTGTTTGATATCAGCATTTGTTTGTTCAGGTTTGAAAAACAAATCACCTTGAAGGTTTTCTTTTGCCTGAGTTTGGATAGACTTTAATCCTAACATACCACCTAAGACTAAACCAATCATAAATAGCACCAAGGAAATACCAATAACAGTAGAAACGTAGCTGGTACGTAGTCCTTTGCGGCTGTATTTTTCTGCAGATTCACTCATTGTCGCGAAGTTAGGAAAATTTAATGTAAGAAAAAACGAAGTTCGTGCCTTAAACAAATTTTAACAAGAAATATTTTCTCATTCTGGGTGGTGGATGTGTACTGTATAGGTGCAGAATGTGTACATTTAGTCTTTTTAACCATTAGGAAATTTAGAAGTTTAGGACCCTTTTGTAGTAGGAGGAATGGGAGAACATTGAGTTCACGATGTTCATTTTTTGATTCTTAATAGGGGTTTGATAAAATTAGAATAGCATGAAATTAGCAGATTTTGACACTATTATTTTTGATTTGGGAGGGGTAGTAATCAATTTAGAGTACGAACGAACAACAAAGGTATTTGAAGCATTGGGTTTGACCAATTTCAATGATCTTTATTCGCAAGCAGCACAGAGTGGTTTGTTTGATGCCTTTGAAAAAGGCGCGTGTTCGGTGCAGTATTTTATCAATAAAGTATTGGATTATTTGCCAACTGGAATCCAAGCAAATCAGGTAGTAGAGGCTTGGAATGCCATGATCTTAGATTTTCCGGTGGAGAATTTGGCTTTGTTGAAGCGATTAAAAACAGAAAAACGTACGTTTTTGTTGAGTAATACGAATGAAATTCACATTCAGAAAGTGCACCATCATTTGCAACAAGTTTCCGAAGAAAAAACCTTACATCCTTATTTTGAGAAGGTATATTTTTCCAGTGATATTGGTATGCGCAAACCGGACGCTGAAATTTTTGAATTTGTCTTGAAGGAACAAGGGTTGGATCCTGCAAGAACTTTGTTTATTGATGATACAGAACAGCATATTTTAGGGGCTCAGAAACTAGGGATTCAAACGTATCATTTAGGAAAAGAAGAGAGCATTTGTGGTTTGTTTTAATTGTTTGTTGCTACTTTTAGTAAAAACGATTTAATTTCTTCTTCTTGAATTGGTTTAATAATCCATTCTATAGGTTCAGAATAATCCATTTCAACAAAATAACCCAGTTGTATTTTGAACATTTTTTTTGAAAAAGAGTCTCCGAAAATTTGTTGGGCTTTTTCAGAAATTTCATTTAACGAAAAATGTTTTTTCAGAAGTATATATAAATCTACATAATCTTTCCATTTAGATCTTCGTCCAATTGCATACGCTTTCATCGCAGCAAGCGTTAGTAAATCAGGCATATTAAATGCTTGTATTTTTATAAGTGATTGTTTTATCTCAAAAGGATAGTAGAAAAATGTCCATTTCACACCATTTATTTGTAGATGGACTCCATCAAAATCTTCGAATAGTATTGAAAATCGAATGTTTTTTTCGGATAATTTGGATTTTACTTTTTGTGTAGAGAAGGGTATGGATTTAAATAAATCAAAATCTATACTTTTACGATGACCAATTTGTAAAGCTATAGCTGTTCCTCCTACTAAAGTAAATTCTCTTTTGAAGTTTTTTAGAAGTTCTAATTGCGTTAGTTGTGTTTCATTTAAAACATTGAGGTGCATATCTTTGGAAGTAGAGATTAAAAAAATGTTCAATTTTCGGAAACAAATTTGATTTTTGTTGGGTGGATATATTTATGAAAATTTCAGTTAAATTTAGTATACCATACATTTTTTTTAATGCTAAAAAATCATCCCAACTACCATAATTCAATATAAACTCAACAAGAACTTCATCGCTTATTTCATTGATTTTTGATTTATCCATATACCAAAATAAATCTTTGTGTTTTTGCAAGAATTTATTTCTTGTTTTTAAAGAAATTTTAGTTTCCATTTGGATGTTTTTTTACTATCAAATATACTAATTTGTAACGATTTTTTCAACTTTTAACAATTCAAAATTTGCTGTTGAAAATATATTTTAACTTTGTTTTTCTCTACTAATTCTTTGATCATGCAAACTAAATTAAGCGTTAACATTAATAAAATTGCAACTATTCGTAACGCGCGCGGAGGAAATACGCCAAATGTTGTTCAGTCAGCTATTGACTGTGAGCGTTTTGGCGCGCATGGAATTACGATCCATCCGCGACCAGATGAACGCCATATCACGACGAAGGATACGTATGAACTTCTAGAAGTGGTGCAAACAGAGTTGAATATTGAAGGATATCCAGATCATCGTTTTATGGCCATGGTTGCTGAAATCAAACCTGCGCAAGCAACGTTGGTTCCAGATCCACCGCACGTGTTGACTTCTAACGCTGGTTGGGACACCGAAAAGCATTTGGTGGAATTAAGTAACATTATTTCTGAAATTAAAAGTCATGGAGTGCGCACATCGATTTTTGTGGATACGGAGTTGAAAAACATAGAATACGCAGCAAAAACAGGGGTGGATCGTATCGAATTGTATACAGGACCTTACGCAGAACATTTTTCGATTAACAAAGAAGAAGCTATAGCACCTTATGTGAAAGCAGCTGAATTGGCTATAGATTTAGGGATGGAAGTGAATGCAGGTCATGATTTGAGTCTAGAAAACTTGGCTTTTTTCAAAAAACACATTCCATTTTTAGCGGAAGTATCGATTGGTCATGCGTTGATATCGGATGCGTTGTATTTCGGTTTGGAGAATACGGTTCAAATGTATTTGAAGGAATTGGTGTGATTTTTCGATCCTTTTTTAGGATTATGGCATGCCATAACCCTAAAAAAAGAGTTCGTTATCGGGTTAATCGCGATTAACCCTAAATGATGGTTTCGTTATTAACCCTAACGGTGAAGTAGGTTTCTAATTCACCTAAGGTTTCTTCCGTTTTTGGTTTGTCTTCGATCACTTTTCCTTTTTCTAATAAAATCATGCGGTCGCTGATTTCGGTGATGTGTGCTAAATCGTGACTGGAAATCAACATCGTCATGCCTTCTTGGTGTAATTTTTTCAGTGTAGTTTTCAACCAAGATTGGGAAGTAGGGTCTAAGAAAGAAAAAGGCTCATCTAAGATTAGTATTTCAGGTTTAGGCAACAAAGCTCCTAAAATTCCTATTTTGTTTCTATTTCCTGCGGACAATTCACGGATTAAGGTTTTTGCTTTTGGTTCAATCGAAAAAAATGCAGTATGTTCAGCAAAAAACGCATCGCGTTGTTCGTTTGAAATTTTGTGCAGTGATGCTACAAACGACAGGTATTCATAGGGAGTTAAGTACGGTATTAAAAAACGTTCATTCAGAAATGATCCGGTATAGAATTTCCACGCTTCGGTTTCATTCACGGGTACATTTTTGGAATATACCGTTCCAGTGTTTGCTTGAATTATGTCTAAAATCAAACTCAGCAAGGTCGATTTTCCTGCGCCATTATTACCAACTAAACCGATACTTTCTCCTTGATTTATGGTCAATGAAGGTACATCTAGCACCGTAATTTTATTGTATTGTTTCTGGATGTCTTGAATGTTGATCATGATCAAATTATTTATTTCTAGGTTTTTACCATTAAGAAGTTTAGAATTTTAGTCAACTCAAAACAAAATTGATGTCTGAGTCCATTTAGTAATGCTGTCTGTTGGACATTCATTTATTCTCTACTTCTAAATCCTTCCGCCAGTTTGTATTTTTGTTCGTGAAATTTTCGTTCGATAACACCTAACCAGTATGAATTAGTTGCAATACCAAGGATTCCAAGTCCTAGGAGAATGTAGTAGGTCAATAGTACATTCCCAAGTAAATAGCAAATACCGTGTATACAAAAAGGAATTAGCAGTACAGGAATTAATGGGATAAAATTTCGAATGTTAAATCCTTGTACATCAAACTTTTTGTTTTGCGAAATATCAAACGGTTGGTATTTGAAATTTGCCACGTATAAAAACACATACGGAAAAATTCCTACTCCATATACTAACAATGTGAGATTAACAAACGGAATTTTTGCATCCAGAAAATAGTATGGTAAGGTCAATATGTATGACAAAATCATTGCTAGGGCATAAAGAATATATTTCACACGAAACAACGTTTTTATTGGTAATGCTAAGGTCATGAGTCCATCAAAATGGGAACTATAACCAGAAAGTGCGATTTGTCCTATGTTCATGATAAAACCACTACACATAAAAAGCCCTACAAATATTATTTTGAAAGAATAGATATTTACTATTTCGCTGCCATAAAACATTAAGCCATAGAATAGGAAAAATATTCCTGTAAACAGCATGGATTTCGTTTTTATATTTCTTAAGATAAACTTTAGTTCCAGCATAATCAAATAACCTAGATTCCCATATTTTTCAAGAAATTGGAAAGTGATTAGTTTGCTTGAACTTTTCTTGTTTGCAGTAAACGATTCGTCGTATCGGTTTTTCACCATCAATTGGTAGGTAAACCGGTAAGAAACAAACACAAGCATGAAAGGAAATACAACCATCCACGGATGATGCATGGCAGTATTTACCAACCAAAAATACCCTTTTGACAATGTTATAATACCTCGATTTTCCAGTGTTAGAAGCGCAAGAACGGTAGTGAATAGAAGAATTGCAAGTAAAGCTTTTTTGCTAAAAATGAATTTTACACCGAGGCTCAAAAAATTTACCGTCATAATTCCGCCATAGATGTAGCAAAACCATACGATACTTTCAACTACTGCATATTCCTGAATGACATGTACGAAGAAAAAAGGTAGTAAAATTAAAAATGCAAGCACATTGAAAAAACTGAATATGCTTGAAATTACGGGAAAATTGAAAAGTTTTTTTTTCGAAAAAGGGAGGGATAAATAATGTTGCATATCTAGTAACGAGATGGTTTGAAACTTGAATCGTAACACAAAATCTACCAAATAATAACTAAAAACGAAGCGTGTAAACATTTCTAATGCAGCGTTGTTTGGATACAAATCAACAATGATTTTATCAGCGATTACGCCAAAAAAACCGAATATAACCAAAAAATATAACGAAATTAAGGAAAGAAAGATCGAAGCAACGATGGATTTTTTCCAGAAAAACGATCGGATTTTTTGTTTGATGAGGTGAGAGAGGAGGAGGAACATTTGTCTTAAAGATTTCCCTCCTAGAGGAGGGATTAAAGGAGGAAGTAAATATTAATCGATTCTAATTTGTTTTGGTTTCAACATTTCGATTTCGCCAAATTGTGCTAATTTCTTTTTGTCTAACAATTTAAGGTTTCCGTATATCGTAATGATTCGAGGACGGTTAATTAAATTCGAATTGTAGAAATCAACGATATTATCGAATGTAAGGGATTTATAAAGAGGATACTCTTCTTGTAAAGGTGAATTAACATACCCTTTTTCTCTTCCTTTTGCTATAGAAGTGGAGATGTATCTAAAACTTGGGTAATTTGAAGATATAGAATTGATTAAGCCAGATTTTATCATATTAATACGATCTGGTTTTTGAGGTAAAAATCGAAGAATACTATCCATAACGACAATTGACTCATTGGTTTTATCCATTTGACAACCTACGTAAGAGTAAAATGCCCCAGGCTTGTTTTTTGTAGTTGGAACAATAAAAGCTCCAGAAGTTGTGTAAGCTAACGATCTATATTCTCTGATTTCTTGCATGAGTATACCAGAGAAACCATCATTCATGTAATTGTTAAAAGCTTCAGCAAACACTTTATCTTTTGTATTTCCAGAAAAATTTGGAGTTTTTATTAAGAAATAGATTTGACCTTGAACTGCTTTTTTATCATTCATCATGAGCACTTTGTTTGTTGGATTCGCTAGAAATTCTTTATCCGAAAAAGGGATGAATTTTGATGCAGTGTCTTTACTAAATGAATTTTCTAATAAAGATTTGATTTCCTTTGAATTACCAATATAATGCCAAGTAGCTTTGTATTGATTTATTTTTTTATAAGTTTCTAATATTTCTTGTGCCGTTAAAGCTTTTAATTGTTTTTCAGAAGGACGAATTAAACTTTTACTTTTATTCCCTAGTACAGAATACCATAATAACATTGAACCCATTGTTTCTGGTGATTTAAGTTCGGATTTTCTGCTTGATATAACTCCTTCAACAACTGTTTTGATCGAATTTTCTTCAACAACAGGTTCTTCTATTAAGGATTTAATGATTGGCAATGCGTTTTTCAAATTTGTTTCTAATCCTTCAAATATTATTGTAAATCTGTTTTCGTCTACACTTGCATAATAGGAGATACCATGAATTGCAAAAGCTTGTTTTAACTGATCTCTTGTTAAATTTTTTGTGTGAAAATAATTGAATAAGTTAGCTGCTAAATCTAAGTTTTTAATTGAATCAGTCCCAACAGCACGTTGAATTTTTAAGGTAAAAACATCATTATATGGATTTGCTGTGATATAAAACGGTGTTGAACCATGTAAATTAGAAGATACAGCATCTTTATAGTAATCTAGAATCTTTGGTGTTTCAGATTCTTTGAGTGTAGCTAAGTAATTTTTACAATATTCGGATTCGATTTTTTGTGAAGCAACAACAGGTTTAAATCCTGGTTTATCAAGTGTTTTTTTTGCTGGGAATCCCATGGATGATTCAATAATTAAGTGATTGTCTATAAAATATTGGTTTGCAACACGAATAATATCTTCTTTGGTAATGTTTTTAATATCTTCTAGTTGTTTAAGGTAATTGTTCCAATCAGAATTTTCTAAAAATAGGTACATCAATTTATAGGCTCTATTTTGTTCATCTTCTAATTCTTTTTTGCGTTGAATTTCGATTTCTTGTTTGATAATATTCAAAATTGTGTCAGAAAACACCCCTTTTTTAATATTTTCTACCGCTTCATAGATTAGTGTTTCAGCTTCTTTAAACGATTGACCAATAATTTTAGGTCCAAAAACAACAACTGTTGCACCATCGTCGTTAAAGTTCATATTATATCCAGCTCCAAATAATAATTTGCCGTCTAGTTGCAATTTATTTAAGCTACCAGTTTCTGATTGGTTAGATAAAAGACTTGTACAAATTTCTAATGCTAGTTGATCTTTGTGTCCATTTTTAACTGTTTTATACCCAATATACCCAACTTTTAAAGGTGTATATTTTACTTCTATTATTTCTTTTTTATCGAATTTACTTTGTGCATATTCAGGAAAAACTGGAATAGGTGCAGAACGAAGTTTTCCAAATTTTTCATTGATCCATTTCATTGCATTTTCCAAGTTAAAATTTCCTGAGATCACTAAGGCCATGTTGTTTGCAACGTAGTAATCATTGAAATATTTGTACATTTTTGTCAGAGAAGGGTTTTTTAAATGTTCAACAGTACCGATTGTAGATTGTGTACCATAAGGATGCGTTTTGAATAAATTAGCCATTAAATCTTCTTGTAATTGATTGAATGGACTATCCATCCCTCTGTTTTTTTCCTCGTAAACAACTTCTAATTCAGACTGAAAGGAACGAAATACAGGATTTTGAAAACGGTGGGCATATAATTCTAACCATTTTTCTAATTGATCCCCAGGAAAAGCATTTAAATAAACGGTCATATCATTGGATGTAAATGCATTTAAATCAGTTCCTCCAATACTCTTTATTAGTTTGTCAAATTCTGTTGGATTTGCATAATTTGCTGATTGAACACTTTGATTATTCACAAGTGATAAAATTCTTTTTCTTTCTTTTTCATCTTTTGTTTTTCCTAATAAATCATAGTAATAAACAATCGAATCTAAAAATGGTTTTTCTTTTGCGTAATCTGTTGTTCCGAGCTCATTCGTACCTTTAAATAGTAGATGTTCCAGATAATGTGCCATCCCAGTCGCATCTGCTGGATCATTTTTACTTCCAGCTTTGACACCAACCATTCCAAATGTCCCTACAGAATTTTTGTCTGGATTTAATATTACTGTTAGTCCATTGTCTAACTTGTATGTCTTTATTGTGAAAGAAGTGTTTTCTTGTCCAAGTACTTCAAATACAAGTATCAATAATAAGGATAATGCTAATAGTATTTTTTTCATTTTAGTGTATAATTGAGAGGTTTATTTACAATATTCTTTAAGGTCAGTTTTAGCATTTTCATGACCAAGATCGGCTGCTTTTTTTAAATCGTCACACCCGTTTTTAGTTTTATTTGTACTGAGGTAAGCCATACCGCGTTGGTAATAGGCAATAGAATTCTCAGCATTAAGAGAAAGTACTTTGTTAAAGTCTGCGATCGCCTTATCATTTATTTCTAACATCGAATATGAGATACCTCTACCTAAAAATGCGGTTTCATTTGGATCGATAGACATTGCTTTTTCAAATGCTTCCAATCCACCTTTATAATCTTTCTGTTGATTTTTAGTATCACCTATTCCGATGTAACTATCAAAATAATTAGGATTAATTTCTATGCTTTTTTTGTAATCCACTAAAGCACCTTTAGTATCATTTAATTCAGCTTTAGCGTTAGCACGATAATAATAATAGAAATCTATTTTTGGGTCTAATTTGATTGCGATGTTATAATCTTCTAAAGCATTTTTATAATTATTCAAATTTGCTTTTAATAAGCCACGATTTAAATAGAAATCACTTCCTTTTGGATTTAATTCAATGCATTTATTGTAATCTTGCAACGCACCTTCATTATCATCAATTATAGCTTTTGATCTAGCTCTTAAGAAAAAAGCACTTTCAAATAAAGGATTTAGCTTGATTGTTTTAGAACAATCTTCGATTGCTCCATTATAATCCTCCATTGTAAATTTTGTATCTGCTTTATTGAAAATTGCATTTACGTTTTTAGGGTCAATTTCTAATGCTTTGTCATAATTTTCAAGCGCTTCTTTGTATTGTTTCAGAAAAGTTAAAGTATTTCCTTTGTTGATATATATGTGTTCATTTTTTGGATCTAATTCTCCAGCTTTAATGTAGTCAAACATTGCTTTGTTATAGTCTTCCGTAAAATAGATAGCATTTCCTCTACTTAAATACAAATCACTATTTTTAGGTTCTAGTTTGATTGCTTTTGAGTAGAAATCTATCGCTTCTTGGTAATTCCCTTTTTCATACAAATCATCGCCTTTTTTTGTTAATTCAGCAACGGATTGAGAAAACCCTATGAAATTAAAGATTATACATCCGAGAATTATGCTTATTTTTTTCATGTTAATTTTTTTAAACTACAAAATTAAAAATTTAACTTGAATCACTACTGTCCGATAAAACTTTTTAAAAGCGGGATTTCCTTGATGGATTTCCCGCTTTAGTGTAATTTGGTTTTCCCGAACTAAATTACATGAATAAAAATAGCTACTTTTTTGGACAATCCGTTTTCGGACAGCTGATTTCTTTAA
>CALPMT020000051.1 GCA_943324745.2 Chitinophaga pinensis
AAAATAAAAAAAAATAAAAAACCTATTGAATTAAAAAGCATATGTAATACTAAAAAAACTTTAATTTTTTGGAAGCAAACAATGTCATTCGTATCAACAAAACACCATGCCTAAACCGACTAATTTGCGTAGATCCATATTGTCGATCTTTATATCGAACATTAACTTCAACAATCTTTAGATTTAATTTTGCTGCACCAAATAATAAATCAAAATCACCAAAAGGATCAAAATCACCAAAATAATGACGGTTTTGTTTAATGATTTCATAATCTTTCTTGAATAACACTTTTGTACCACAAAGAGTATCTCTCAAACGTTGCCCCAATAAAAAACTAAAAGCTACACCAAAAAATTTGTTCGCAATTAAATTCAAAAAGCGCATGGCCTCTTTCTCCATTGGATATACTAATCTACAACCATTAATAAATTCCCCTTTATTCTTGCGTAATATTTCATAAAATTTAGGCATATCTTGTGGAGGTGTTGTTAAATCTGCATCCAAAATATATAATATTTCACCTGTTGCTAATTCAAACCCATCGCGAACCGCATTGCCTTTTCCTTTACCACTTTGCTTAATTACCTTTATATCTTTATCAGGATATGCTTTTTGAACACGAAGCATTTCCTCATAGGTATTATCTTGTGAGTGACCTTCAACAAAAATAAACTCTTGATGAGATCCAAAATAAGGAGTTGTAAGTATTGCATTTTCAATGTTTCCTCTTTCATTTCGAGCCGGTACAATTATGGAAACGGTATGTTCTTTTTGTGTTTCTACAATTGGTCTTGAAATAATAAAATTTGACAAGGTTAATTCCCTAAAAAAAGGAAGATTTGCAAGAAAGCTATTGAAAAAAGTAGAAATTAAGGGAATGTTTTTTGGTAGCAATATTTTCTTGTCAATGCGTATGGTTTCAAAACCGCTTAATTCCATCATACGTGAGATATCTTTAGAAGTCAACCAGTTTTGAAGTGGTTGTCTGGATTTTAGCCTTAATTTTTCAGCTATTTTTAGAATAGGTTCCCATATATAATTATAGTAGGAAACAATAATCCTTGTTCTTTCGTGTGAAACTTTTTGTAAATTATCGAACATTTTTTGAACATCCCATAATGAACCAACTAAATCAGAAATGATGATATAATCAAATTTTTCATCCAAAGTTAATTCTTCCACATCTTGACAGATAAACGTTAAATTAGGATACGTATTTTTAGCAATATCAATCAATGAAGAGGAAAAATCTACACCCACACCATAATTAGGTTTAACAGCTGCAAGAAGATCTCCAGTACTACAGCCTAATTCTAAAACTTTAGAGTTTTCAGGTATGATGAAGGAGAAATTTTTCCCCAACAATTTATGATAAGTAGAATTCCTTTTTTTCCAAAATTGCCTTTTTCCTGCTGTTGATTCGAAATAGGATAACAAATTATTTTTAGTCATTTAATTTAATTTTTAATACTTGATATATAATCACCTTTTATAAAGTTATATTTTGAGTTTTCGATAAAAATAGGAGCAGAAGAATAAAAATATATTTTTTTATTCTTCTCAATTAAAGAATCAATAGAAATTTCTTTATCCCAATCATAAAATTTTTTAGTAAATGAATTAAAAAAATATTGGCGCCCATAAATTTCCCTGAGTTTCTTGGAATGTGCATGATTGGAGAAATCATCTCCAAACTTCAAAGCATAAAAAGGAGAATAACAACCATTGGAATATATATTTATACTTTTATTATTTATTTTAGGTAAACTACGTTTTATTTCACGAGATCTAAAATTAAAAATACACAAAATAAAAAACATAAATAATAAAATTTTATTACCTAGATTAGACATCACCTTAGCATGATGCATTAACAATAAATTAATGGATAAAATTGGATAAATTGGTGTTAAATAATGAAATCCGAAATGCTTAACAACCATCAAAACCAAAACTATTTCTAATACTAAAAGTGAAAATAACAATTTATTATTTCTAATTTTTTTATACTTTATAAAAAACAAAATAGTCAATCCCAATATAAAAACAATTACCTTCTCGTTAAGCAAAATTTGAAAAGTATTATTTAACACTTCGTATATATCAAAAACCGATTTTTTTCCAGAACCATATATACCTGAATGACTAGACAAACCATAAATCCAACGAAAAAAATAATCATAATGTTCTCTAATTGGAAATGTGAAAGTTAAAAAACTTAGGATTAGAGCGAAAAAAAATGGAATATATTGTTTTAGTGAGAGATAAAATAAAGGAATAATGATAAATGGTAAAGCATTAATTTTTGTCGCTAAACAAAACCCCATAAAACTTCCGAATAACAAGGATTTAAAACAAATTGTTCCAATATGTTTTATGCGATCAGTATGTACAAATTGAAAGTTAATTTTTGGCAACTGTTTATTTTCAAAAAATAACTTTAGTATAAGATAACTAAATATAATGGACAACATAAATAAAATCGGCTCTGGAGAAACGCGATAAAATCCATTTACTATTGCTGCCTGAGAATAAAAGGCCGATAACTGAACAAGTATTGCGATTTTTAATTCATTGGTTATTTTAAATACATAAAGTGAAAACATAAAAAGCAAAGTATCACTTACTAGAACATACGTCCAACCTATACATTTCAAATAATACTCGGGGCGTTTTAAAACATCAACTTGAAGTGTTGTTTTTGAGTCACTCAAACTATAGACACATTTTATAACTACTGCATTAAATACTTGAGAGGTAGTGCCAGGATGATCATAATGTCCAACATTACCATATTGATTGGCTAAATTTAATCCATTAAATAAATAGCAATATTCAGGATCAGCTCTATTTTCCCAAAAATCAAATTTTGTAGTGAAAAACGTATTTACCAAAACAAACAATGGTATAAATAATAAAATCACTTTAAATCTCATACAATAAAATAGGATTTCAAAGATAGAAATAAAAAGAATAATTAGAATAAGATTAAATTTAAAAGGGGTAATTTAATTTTGATGTGATGGGGCTATTATAATTAACCATAATCTGAAGTTGAAAAAATTCACATCTCTAGTTCCTTTACTTTTTCGATTTGCATATGCAATTTTATCGTTTATACTTTCTGCTATCTCGTCAAAATAAAATAATCCATTCTTAAGATAAGTATTTGAAATAAAGTCATCCAATTAATAGCATCGTAAAATTATTCGAAAAATATATTCAAACAATAAACAACAGCGTTTTGTATATTTGCTAGAATAATTAATTAAATGAATAAATTAAACGTTTTTAACAACCACAAATACCTAAGCTTTATTGGATTATTTTTCATTGTTTTTTTAATAATAAGAACAGATACCTTTGTTGATTATTTTTTCAATATTGACGAATTAGTCTATTTATATCTATTAAAACGATCCGAAATAGCTTATTTACCTTTTCTAGGTTTTGACACCCAAACTAGCGGACCTGTAACAATATTATTACTCAAACTTTTTCAAGGAATTGGAATCAAAATTAACCTTGTAAATTATCGCTTAATTTTATTTTCTCTAAGTTCAATCTCTTTAATATACTTCAGTTGTAAAATCTATGTTAATAATATTAAAGTTCTATTTATTGTCGGATTAACATTATCCTCATTATTTTACATCAAACACCTTGATTTAATTGCAATTAATACGGAATATAGTATTGTAGGAATAGTTCCAATAATACTATTTTTAGCATTTAAAAAAGAGACAAAACGATCTGATTTAATTCTATTTAGTTTACTTATACTCATTTTGTTTTTTACAAAATTTCAAGCAATCATTTTAGTAGGCATGTTATCCCTTTTATTTATCTATAAATTATACATCAAAAACCTACGAACATTACTAAAAGAATACATCCTAATTAATGGAATATTAATAGCCTTTCTACTCATCTTTTTTCAATATTTTGGAATATTGGATGGTTTTATACATAATTATATTTTAAGAAATCTTCAATATCCAAAATTAAAAATCGCTCCCCCTATTTTGGATACTGTTCAATCAAACACGATTATACTAATTAAATATTTTTCAACTTATTTCCTATTAATTTTCATCAACTTATTATTTTATAGAATAAAAAAAACAATCTCAAAATCAAAAGAAAGGAGCTACATAACAATATTAAAAGACAAAAAGTCATTACTTATCATTTTATCTATTATTATTATTTTTATTCTTTTAGTAAAATATAAGCTTGGCTATAATATAACTCATATTTTCCCTCCTATTTTAAATAAAATAGTTTCATTTATAGTGCTTATTTCGACTTTATATTTATCTATATCATTATTATTAAAAGTTCAATGGAAAACTACCTGTAATAAAGAAAATCTACTTAAAAATTATAAGTTTTCAGGGATCTTACTTATAACTCTAGTAATATACTTTTCAATACTTTTAGCGAAATATAACTTTATCCATTACTTCGTTTTATTTTTTATTCCTATAATTTATTGGATTGCCTATCTTATAAATAAAAATGATTCATCAAAAATTATTTTAATAAATGTATTTGTATTTGCATCTATCTTTTTTTACCAAACAATTGAAAATAGAGAATACAATTCAAAAATGATTAATTTAATAGAATCTCAAATAAAAGAGGAAATGGATCAGAAAAAAATCACAAACTACATACGAAACAAAAGCTCCCAACAAACAATATTAATTTTAGGTTTTTACAAAGCTGTCCCATTATATTATCGGTTATCACAAAATTTCAATTTTTGTTATAGGGCTGCAAATACTCAATTTATTACATTATTTTATTTAAAAGGAAGAAAAAACAAATTTTTCAAAGTAGAAGACAATAATTTATATTACGACATCATAAGAGGTAAACCAAATTATATTATTGATACAGACAATATTTTAAATAAAATACCAAAAAGTAAAAGTGTAGCATTAATTATGCGAAATTATAAATTAGTTGCGCTAAATGAAACAGGTATCATTTACAAAACAACTAATTAATTGCCTCTCTTAGTTGTCGAAATAACTTGAAGCCGTGTTTTACAAATGAAAAAGTTTTAACACTAGGAACTCCTGCTCTTCTATCATTAAAATGAATTGGTATCCAGACGATGTCATTCACTTTTTTTAAGTGAACTGATAAACATATGTTGGCTAAATAAAAATCTTCAGGAATCAAATGAATAATTTTCTGTAAATCATCCGCATTCATTAAACGATATGGTACATTTGCATCCTTAACAAGGATTTTAGTTGCAAAAAGAGTAAAAAGTGTTACAAATTTAGATATCAATATACGCTTAAATCCATCGTCTCTTGTTGTTCTATTACCAAAATAATTTGTTTTTTCATTTTGATTAGTTTTATTCAAAAATACTTCGAAAAATTTTGGATCGCATTGACCATCACTATCAATCTGAAAAACCCAATCTGCATTATTATCAACAGCTAACTTATAGCCATATATACAAGTTTGACCATGACCTGAATTTAACTTATCTACAATTTTCAATAAAGGTAATTTGACAGTCAAATCTTGTAAAATCTTTAAAGTATTGTCTTTACTACCATCATTAATAACGCAAAATACAAATGGTATATTAGATTTAATAAGTTCATTATACCACTCTAATACTACACTTTCGATACATGCTTGTTCATTGTAAACAGGCATGATCACCCATAGATTATTAATTTTCAAAATGTTCTGATTTGATTTTGGCAAATACTGATAAAGCTCTTTCAATTACTTCATCAGTATTGTAATATTTATATTCAGCTAATCTACCGCAAAAATAGACTTTATTATTTAAAGATTCGAGATCTGCTAATTCTTTATATTTTTTATATAGTGTTTCATTCGAATCTGTAGGTATTGGATAATAGGGATCTCCTTCAGAAACTGGATACTCAAATGAAATGACACTTTTATCAATCTTTTGATTAGTAACATGCTTAATCTCAACACTTCTTGTGTAATCAAAATCATTTGGATAATTAATTTGAACATTATCTTGAACAAATTCTTTATCATATTCTACAAAATCAAAATCCAATGACCTCCAAGGCAACTTTCCAAATTTAAAATCAAAATATTCATCTACGGGACCAGTGTAAATTAATATCTCATCCGTAAAATCGATTTTTGAAAAAGTGGAGTTTAATGAAACATCAATAAGCGGATTTGACACCATATTTTTAAATAATGTATGAAATCCATCTTTAGGCGTTAATTGATGCTCATGATCAACATACCTCGAATCATCATTATAACGGACAGGTATTCTCCCACAAACACTTGGTGCTAAATCTTTTGGGTGAATATCCCATTGCTTTAATGTGTAACCTAAGTAAAAAGCTTCATACAATTCTTTACCAACTCTAGACAATACAAATTCCTCTGAATTACTTGGATTATTGAACGGAATTTGTTTCGATTTTAAAAAATATTCAACTTCAGACGAATCTTTAAAATGCTTCTTAAAAAACTTATTTATAGTAATTTTATTAATTGGGAATGGGAAATGTTCTTTATTAAAAAGAGTCGTCACAATATAATTTCCTGGAATCCAATCTGTAAATTGAGACAGATAAGTAACTAAATCTGGATTATTAGTTCTAAAATAATGCGGCCCATACTTATGAATTAACACCCCAGATTTATGGAATTCATCATAACAATTACCAGCTATATGATCTCTTTTTTCAATTATTAAAACACGTAACCCTAGAGAATTTGCCATTCTCTCTGCTAAAACACATCCAACAGGTCCAGCTCCTACAATGATACAATCATATTTTTTTTTCATCCCTTTTGATTTCATTTTAATAATTTCCGCTTTTGAAGTTGACTTTTGAAAAAATGAGTATATTTTAATGATTCTTCAGGTTTCAAATGTACACAATCAGAAGTGATATAACGAGTTGTGTCAGTTTTAATATAATCTACATTATAAGAAAACTTTTTTCGTAATTTATTATTTAAAAATATAAATCTTTTTGATTTCATTAATCTAAAATTAATTGGCATTTCGAAAAAGTAAACATTAACCTTTTTTTTGTGAAGTATTTTAACAATTGAATCCAATTCATTTAATTTTTGGGAAACAATTTTCATTGGAAAAATCTGATTGTATTTTTCAATTTCAAGTAAAAGCATTTTATCAAATAAATCTACATCTTGTGTTATACCTTTTTTATTGTTAATTAAGGTTTCTTTAGATAATTTTTCTTTTACCCGTTTCATAAAATTATTGTGATTTACAACAATTTTATCTCCGATAGGATTTAACGAAAAAATTATTTTTCCAATTGGTTGATGTTCAAAACGAAAAATTGATGAAAATTTTGACAAATAAAAAGGATAGATATCAAATAATTGAGAAGATAATAATTCAGATTTATTATTTAGATAGAGATTTGTTTCAATAAAAACATTTTTGGGTAAATGTTCTCTTCTTAAAATTACATATAATCCATCATAAATAGACGACCCATTAAAAGACAAGTTGTAAAATCTAGGTAAAGAATCAGTTAATATATGACACGACAAAGAAGTACCAACAATTACATTCTCAGGCACATGTTCTGCATACATATACTTTTGAGCCTTTACTAAATTATCTTGATTTTGATTTTGACTCGCCGATGGAGTAGGTATGTAAGAAATAAATAGAGAGTAAACTAAAGATAAAAATAAAGTTATGCTCAAAGACTTAATAATCATAACTAAAACTGAAAATAAATAAACGAACCAGATATTCCACTACTCGTCAAAATTAAAAAGAGCAAAATACCAAAAATAATAAAATCAACCTTGCCGATAATCACATTCCATAAACTATATTTTTTCTTGAATAAATAAACAAAATGATAAATAAAAACAGGTAATGAATAAACTAAAATATTAATGCATATCTGCCAATTCAAATGTAAATCCAAATTAGTACCAATACTCTTTAAAAATTGAATTGCTTGATCAAAATGTGTTAACTTAAAAAGCAGCCACCCTAATGTAACACAAAAAAACACCCAACATCTTTTCAAGAATCGGAAGAAAAAACTTCTATTTTTAAATACTGGAAATAATCGTTCTAAAACTAACAAAACTCCATGAAATGCTCCCCAAACAGCAAAACTCCATGCTGCGCCATGCCATAAACCTCCAATTGCCATTGTTAAAAACAAAAATAAAAACATTTTAAACTTACCTTGACGATTTCCACCCATTGGTATATATAAATATTTCATTAAAAAAGTAGATAATGAAATATGCCATCGTTTCCAAAACTCTTTAAATGTTAATGAGATATATGGGAAATTAAAATTTTCAGCTAATCGATATCCAAATAGATTGGCTAATCCTAATGCAATTAATGAATAACCAGCAAAGTCAGCAAAAATCTGACAAGAATAACCTATTAGCATTGACAATAAAGCTACAGAAGACTGGGATTCAAAATAAGGGTACTCAATCCAAAATGTATATTCCTTTAAATTATCTGCAATTACCATTTTTAAAAAGTATCCTGCAATTAATTGTTTAAAACAAGATGACAAATCAATTTCTGACAATTTCTTTAACCCAATTTGAGGATAAAATGTGTCAGCTTTTAATATTGGACCAGCAACTAAATGAGGAAAAAAAACAATGAAAAATAATGATTTATGTACATGTTTATAAAGTGAACCTTCAACTAACTTTTCTTTTATTGGATCTGTTGATTTATAGATATCAACAAGCAAACTAATTCCTTCAAATGTAAAAAATGAAATTCCTATTGGTAAAGGGATAGATAAAAGAAAACTTCCAACCCCATGATTAACATCAAAAAAAGAAACTGCAAATAAAGGGCTATACTTAAAAAAAGCTAAAATTGCCAAATTTAATATTACACCTATTGTTAAAATACGCTTTTTATTCTTTCGAAAACAAACATAATAACTTAAATAAGAATTGATTAATACCGAAGTAAATAATAAGAAAATTAACCAAGGATTATCATATGCATAAAATATTAAACTAGAAATGATCAAAATAGATATTTGAAATTTCTTGAAAACAGGTAAATAATATACAAAAAATGTAATTATCAATAATATTATAAATGAAAAACTATTAAAAAGCATTTAGTTTATTTCTACAAATTTATAATTATTATAAACATAAATTTTCTTTACTCTATATTTTATCGCATTTGAAATAGATTCAATTCATAATAATAACCAAATATAAATAATTTAAGATTAAATTTGAAGTTGCAAAATTTTAACTGAAATCTCACAAATTAAATTTATAGAAATGAGTGAACGAAAATTTGATGAATTTGATCATTTCGCAAATGATTATAGAGAAATTCACAATCAAAATTTAAAATTGAGTGGGGTAACCAGTGATTATTTTTCCGAACATAAAATTCAAATCTTAAAAGAAAATGAACAAATTGAATCCATCAATTTTTTAGATTTCGGATGTGGTGATGGTAACTCAGCGATTCATTTTTATAATTACTTTCCTAATAGTACTTACAATGGCATTGATATATCCTCTGAAAGCATAAATGTCGCTAAATCATTAGCAACTAATAATACTAATTTTCAAACTTTTGATGGAATGAATATACCATTTGAAGACAACACTTTTGATGTGATTTTTACAGCGTGTGTTTTCCATCACATTGATTTCAAATTACACCAAAATCTATTCAAAGAAATCTATCGCGTCCTAAAACCCGGCGGTAAATTCTACATCTTTGAACACAACCCATGGAATCCAGTTACGAGACATATCGTAAATACTTGCCCTTTTGATGCAGATGCTGTCTTATTATCTCCAACATACACTAAAAATATTTTAAATAAAGTTTTTAAAAACCATAGTACTAATTTTATATTATTCTTTCCGCGACATAAATTTTTCTCATTATTTATTAAATTGGAAAAATTTCTTTGCAAATTACCGCTTGGTGGCCAATATTACACAGTTACAAAAAAAATCGTATGAAACAATATTTTCCAAAATTAACAGAAATCGAAAAAAATAAAATTGATGTTTGGCGAGGAATACTTACATTCTTGGTGCTAATTTGCCATTCATTTCAATTTTTTGCTCCAACTAATTTTTGGGATTTTTTTGACGCAGAAAAAACACACGGTTTTTTTCATTATTGTGCAATTGCATTTTTAGTAATGAGTGGTTTTGTAATTTTTTATAGTCTCGAAAATAATTACTTAAATAAAAAAACTGTAAGTTACAAGGATTTTTTAATCGCCAGAATTTCTAGATTATACCCACCATTATTCCTAATATTTATATGCACATATGTGTTGAAAATTTTAAATAAAATACTTAAAACTAACATTTTAGAATATAATCAATTATCCATGTTTGATTATATTGATTTTGTTTTATTAAAAAACTTAAATATTGGTAAAGTAAATGCTCCGCTATGGACACTAATGTTTGAAATGTGGTATTATGTTCTTGCTATTTTAATCTTTAAATGTTTTAGAACAACAAAAAAAGGAACTATAATTTTAAATATTAGTATTTGTTCATGTATATTGTTATTTATGTATAAAAACATCAGCCCAAACTCACTTTTATACTTTGCTTTGTTTTTGATTGGACCAACTTATTTGATCTTGAAAAAAGTTTTAAGTAACAAAATAATTTTAATTGTATCATTATTATTCAGTCTGTTGTTTTTTATAATAAATTTTACGTATTTCAAAAATCAAAGTTATTTACAAATATGGTGGATGCAAATTTTACTTGCAATAACATTCGTAGGTGCTCTTTTTTCGGTTCCAGATAGCAAGAATTTTAAAAAAATAGCAACTTTTTCATACACATTATACATTATACACTATCCTGTTTTTCTTTTTTTTAATCATTACCTCACAAAAAATTATTTAACCATAATTATAAGCATTTGTTCTATCATGTCTATTTCATATTTCGTATCAAGATTTATTGAACAAAAAAATAATTTTAAAAATTTTATATACAAACATTTTTAAAAAATGAAATATTTTAAATTAATAGTCTTTATTCTGATATTTCTACCTTTAATTTCTTTCGGTAATAATTACTATGTTTCTAAAAATGGAGATGATTTAAACACGGGAACAATTAACAATCCTTTAAAATCAATAAATAAGGCGTTAGACTTAATTAAAAGTGGAGATACGTTAACGATAAGAGAAGGGACATATTTAGAAAATTTAATACTTAACGAAAGTATATCTGGTATTTTTATAACTAATTATAAAAATGAAAAAGTAATCATAAGTCCTTCAATTAACATTTATAACAACTACAAAGTAGTAGAGTATAAAAATAATATAGTGAAAATTAATATTTCAGACTCTATATTACAATTATTTATAAATGGAGATCCAAGAATGAAAGCGTCATTTCCGACAATGAATGAAGAAATGTTTGACCTAAACAAAGCGGCAAACGTTTATGTATCGTATAATAAAAAAATTCAATTTGGTGGAATAAATAAATTTTCAAATTTAATTGGCTCCCAATTCATTGGAATATGCAGCGACAATATTGTTTCTATTGGTGGTACAATTACTGCTGTAAACAATAACGAAATTACAGTATCTGACACTGGAGGATATTGGATCGAATCCTTTCAAAATAGTTATCTAGGCAATGGAAAAGGTTTTCTAACTGGTAGCCTTGATTTTTTAGATACAGAAGGAGAATGGTTATGGAAACAGGCTAGTTTATATATTTATACTTCTGATACGAATGCCTTATTCAAAAACGAAATATTTGCTCGGACACAAAAACATGCAATTATTATCAACTCAAACGACATAACTATCAATGGTATTGATATAATTGGAGGTAGCATTTTACTTAAAAAAAGCAAAAATTGTATCTTAAGTAACTTAAATATTAAATATCCTGTTCCTTTCCATCATCCCTGGAGTGGTTTTGAACGATTTTCTCAATATTGGACAGGAACAGAAGTGTTAACACGAGGACCTGAAACTTGGACTGGTAAAGGAGTAGAAATCGGTGGCGAAAATAACACATTAATTAATTGTCATATAGCTAAAAGCTGGGGGGATGGTGTTACAATCTATGGAACAGGAAATACGGTTGAAAATTGTATTATCGAAGATTGTAATTGGATTGCAAATGACTGTTCTGTACTTTGCGCAAGCGGTAAAAATCACACCATAAAAAACAATACGTTAAAAAATAGCGCGCGATCCGTATTACTCAATCGTAAACTAGAGAATAGTAAAATACTATATAATGATATTGCATATGGTGGCAAAATATGTACCGACCTGGGACTAACATATTGTTATGATACTGACGGAAAAAACACAGAAATCGCCTTTAATTTTATCCACGATAGTCGATCCAAAAAAAATGGAGTAGGAATCTATTTAGATGAAAATAATGCGAATCACAATATTCACCATAATATAATAAGAAATTGTTCCGTTGGAATAAACTTAAATAAGCCATGTAAAAATACACTAGTATACAATAATACGCTATACAAAAATGAATTTAGTATGGGAGCATGGGGAAATGGTGGGGAATTAGAAAATGTATATGTATTCAATAACCTAACAGATACTGATAAAAAACTTACATGGAATTATGATGCTTTTTATGGTACCAAACAAGATTCGAATAATCTATACAACAATAATATTTTTCAAGACCCAAGCAACAATAGTTTCTATTTAAAACCGAATGCTTCAGCAATAAATTCTGGGATAAAAAATGAGTATACCATCGATTATTTTGGAACGCTTCCAGATAAAGGAGCCTTTGAGGATGGGGAAACTGCATGGAAAACTGGATCTTCCTTAATTCTTCAAAATGAAAAAAATGAAAATCCATACCCTACATCCAATTTATCGCTAGTAAAAAACACAAAAGATTCAACCCTTTTACAATGGGAGTATGTACATGGATTTATAGATAGTTATTATGTGCAAAGAAAAAAATCAGGAGAAACGGAATATAAAACAATTAAAATAGTAGACTCCACATTCGTTCAATTTAATGACACAATTTCTGAACTTGGAGAATTTAGATACCAAATTCTAGCAAAAAATAAATATGGTTTCGCATCTCCTTCCAATAGTGTAGAAGTATTTAAAAATCAAAATATAACAAATGGAATATTTCTGGATGCTGAAAACAATGACCTACAAAATGGAACAACAATAACAGAAGAAACAATTGGCTATCTAGACAATAAAGATTGGGTAGCTTTCAAACAAGTAGACTTTGGAAAAGAATTAGTAGATGCATGTAATATTAGATATGCAGTTCCATGTAGTAATGCATGGCAGAATATACAAATACGTTTGGATAGTTACATGGGTGAAATTATAGGAGAACATATTACTCAGAACACTGGAGGCTGGGATAAATTTGAAATAAAAGCGTTTCCTATAAAGCCAACTACAGGGATACATGATATTTACGTTAAGTTTAGAGGTAAATTTGGAATTGGTACACTAGACTGGTTTCAATTATACAATTCCAATGGTACAGTTAAAAAAACACAACAAAAAGACCCGAAATGTCCGCAACCTTATACTACTACCTCGGAAATACCAGTTAAACTTTTTCCAAACCCTGGAAATGATTTATTACGTGTAAGTTTTGAAAATAAAGAACTTGCAAGCGCTAAAGTAGAAATTTATAACACAATCGGACATAAAATTTCAACACAATCCTATACGGAATTATATCCTGGTGAAATAGAATTACATGTCGATTCAAAAGCACTAGATCTTGGGTTAAAAAGTGCTTTTTACCTTATCAAAGTAAACATAGAAAGTGAATCCCACAACCAAGAAACAATCCTAAAATACATTCGATTATAGACGAAATTTGTTTTCCCTCCTTGCTAGCAGCTTGTCGATGTCTTAATCGCCCTTAAAAATATTTTTACTAAAACAAGGATAAATGCAAGGAAATGCACCCTTGTTTGAGCTCAGCAGTCTTGCATCCTGAAAGGGGCAAGTAAACTGCGTTTGCGAGTTTGGGTAAATGACTAAAATGTTCCGTAGTTTTAGAAAATTATTTTTACAGGCTTGACTTTTTGGTTCTTTTGGGTCA
>CALPMT020000052.1 GCA_943324745.2 Chitinophaga pinensis
AAGGTATTTTTCCTTCTTAACCATCAATCCAAAGGAGAATTTGCACTAAAAGCAGGAATATATTATTACAAAGGAAGTAATAAAGTCAATGTTTCTAGAAATATACGCTACTCCATTTACTACCGCAAAGGTTTAACACCCTTAATTACTACAGAAACTTCTTTTGGAACCCAAAACTACTATCGAGATGAAATTGGAATTCGCGTAACGATTTTATTTCGCAAAATGTATCGTTTTGGTCGGTGATAAATTACAGTGAAAAGACTATCAGATATGATTTAATAAAATCAATCTTTAATGCAACGTATCGAAAAAGCATTTAAAAGATTCATGTTATCGCCGCCTTCTAACCAATTTAAATATCCAATTTCAACCATTGAAAAATCGGATGTCCACCAATTACCAGCATTATTAATTCCTTCGAAATAAGCGTCAGACTTTCTATACCCACCACCTGTCAAAGCAGAAAAATAAAACAAATTTTCACCATCTGCTTTTAGACTTCTAGCGGCATAGCTACCATTCTCACTTGGTTTATTAGGATCATTCAATCTTACATAACCTTCTAGGACATCCCAATCACTAGAACTTGGTATATGCCATCTAATTGGACATACATTTAAATTATTAGTTGTTGCTGACTGTATTACATATCCATTATATAAATTACCATAAAGAATTTTGTTACTTTGATTATTATCATAATAACACAAAGCATTTTTTTTATTATTCAACCAAATACTATTATCGGATATATTTGAAATTGGTGTACCGTTATTAAATTTAGTAACTTTTAAATTTTCTGCCATCCATTCTTGTTTTCCTATTACTACCGTTTTATATTGATTTCCATCAATATCTTTTAAAACTGAACTATAGCCGTTAGTTCTTATTTTTAGATCATTCCCATAAGCAACTTTTTCTTTAGTTTTAACATAAGCACGAATGTAGTAAACCTTTGCTGATTGAAAATTTGTAATTCTACTTGTGTAATCTAAATTGCTGGAATAAAAAGTTGTATTTGATGTAGAAGAATTTAATAAAGTTGGCAATGTATCTACGCCCCAACAAAAACCCTTTTCAATTAATTCTTCGTAAGCATCGGATTCAATTCTAGAATAAACTTTAAAAGATTTAGCTGTCACTTCGTATATCCCCTGAGTTGAAACTATTGGTAAACCGTCTAATGGATTTTTTTTAGGTAAATCCTTTACGCAACTACTAATAGTGGTAATTAATAATAATAATAAAATATAAAGATTTTTCATAATTAAAATTTTAATTTATAACTAAATGCAAGAGATTGTATTGTTGGTTCAAAGTGAAAAGAAAGATTCCTTTTGAATGCTTTTTGTTCTGATTTATTATCGAATCCTTTTTTCGCTACCCAAACAATATCATAAATCCATATAGCTAGACCAGCCGCAGCTAAATAATAAGATGTAGAATTATTACTATTTGCACTCGTGTAATATTTTGTAATCTCGTCTTGGCTCGTAGCATTTAAATAATTTTGATAATCTAGAACAGACATTGTCTGAAAAACTAGTGCTGACGTTAATAGTCCATAGGTTAAAATTGTTCTAGGTAATCCACTTTTCTCTCCATCTGTTACCGAACGAACTCCCCAACCAGGCACTATAATAGATTTAAACATATTCGAAGGTCCACCTATACCTTTATAATTTATAAATAATGCTGTATCTATATACAAAGCATTATTAAAGTCTTTACGTTGATAGTTAATAGTATATCTTCCTACTAAACCATCTTTCAATAATTTATCAATTGTGCTCTTTTGTGAATCTTTTATGTATTCATCATAAATAAGAAGTCCATTACTTTTCTTTAACTTTATCAATGTATTTGTCACAAAAACTTGATAAATATATTCACATTTAACCGGAAACATAAATCCATCTTTTTGAATTAAGTTAATATCAGACTTATCAAGATTAGAAGTGTAAATTATATTGAGATTTTTATTTGTGATTTTCAACACTCCTTCTGTTGATATTTGTAATCGATAATTATCTGCCGCATGAGAACCTAATTTAGTTGAACAATATTTTTTTAAAAAATAAGTTCCTTTTTCTTCATTTAAAAAAACAGTAGTATCTCTATATTTCTCGGTATATGCAGTAACAAATAATGAATTCAATATTTCAGTTTTATTGTATAATAAATTGTAAATTTCTAATGCTTCTTTTAATTGATTAGTATTCAACAATTGTTTTACTTTTTCTTGTTTATTTAATTCAATTTGTTGTATTTCATCAAGTAATAATGGTTTTTTTGTGTTTAATTGATTGTAAATCGCTAGTGCATTTAAATAATCATTTTTAGAAATGCAGTTTACTATTTTTTCAGTTAATAATAAATCTTCATTTTCTTTAATTTTTTCTTGATTTGGTCCATTCAAAATAAGAATTGAAAATAATTCTCCACTTGAAACTTGATTAAATCTAGATAAATATCCTTTATTGGAATATGAATTGATTTTATAAAGTCCATAATCATTAGCAGAGTTATAATATGTTAAATATGAAACTTCTAAATCATATTGTTTCTCGAGATAACTTTCAAAACTTAAATTGTTTTCAGCTTCTATTGTTGAATAACTCTTGCCTTTACCTTTACATGATGGGCATGGAAATGTTTTACCACAATATAACATTCTTTCATCGTGGCAATTACTACAAGCTACTTTATACCTATAACTCTCATTCCAATTAAAACAAACACTACAATAATGAGGATGTTGACATTTTAACAACTGTGACACGGCAAGTAATAATGTATTTTCATAAGAATAATTCATTGAGCAAACAATCGTTTTAGGACAATTTTCACTTTTTACTCTTTTTGAGGAATTAAATTTTAAATCAAAAATAGAATCTAATTCTTTACTTGTAGGTACGTGAGATAATTCACTACTCTCTAAATCTTTTTTAAAATTTAGAAAAGATGTTTCTGAATTATTTTTATCTAAATTTAAAACAATGGGTTTGCTAATTCTAGCACTTTTCTCTTTAAGTTTTAAATTAATAAAAGGGTTAGAAGATTTTTGAGCAAATAAATTAGCTGACAAAAAAATAATAAATAAAATAATCGCTATTTTTTTCATACTTAAATTCTATTTATTTAAATTATTTAACAATGATTTCTTCATGTGATTGGTTTTAAATTTCAAAAGATTTAAAAATTCAAATCGATTTCTTCTAACTGGTTCAAAAGTAGTTTAAAAAAATAAAACAGGTTACATTCAACCTGTTTATTTCAATTGGTTCATTTCAACTAATTGTTTCCAATTTTGAATATGGTTCAAAAAGAGATAAAAAATACAATACCTGCATACTGCATTGAACTTGGATTGAGAATTCGAACGTATCGAAAATCAAAAAATATCACCATAGAAGAAATCGCATATAAAGCAGGAATAGACGCGCAAAATTTAAGAAAATACGAATTAGGTAAACAAGAGATGCGAATATCTATGCTTAAACGAATTGCAGATGCATTTGAAATTAGTGTGTCTGAACTCGTAAACTTTTAAATTATAGAATTGACAAACAGTATTCAACCTGCATTTTAACAGTATCAAAAATTTGAAAACGCGGTTGAACTACCTTCAAAACATATTTCTGCGGTTAAAACATCGTCGCATTGAAAAAGTAAAGCGTGCTTTTAACGAATAAGGTAGCGTAACAAAAACAACTGTCTGAGGAGTCCTGAAAGGCGACGAGTTTTGTTTTTGTAGCGAACGTTTCGAACTAAAAGCCGATGCTTTTTTCAGCGACAAGCAGTTTTTGGTTACTTTTTGCTGCTTCAAAAAGTAAGAGAAATTCCTATGTTTCGCAAAGCGAAACACCCTACACCTCCAAAGCGGTTGAACTACCTTCAAAACATATTTCTGCGGTTAGAACATCGTCGCATTAAAAAAGTAAAGCGTGCTTTTAACGAATACGGTAGCGTAACAAAAACAACTGTTTGAGGAGTCCTGAAAGGCGACGAGTTTTGTTTTTGTAGCGAACGTTTCGAACTAAAAGCCGATGCTTTTTTTCAGCGACAAGCAAGTTTTTGGTTGCTTTTTGCTGCTACAAAAAGTAAGAGAAATTCCTATGTTTCGCAAAGCGAAACACCCTACCCCTCCAAAGCGGTTGAACTACCTTCAAAACATATTTCTGCGGTTAGAACATCGTCGCATTAAAAAAGTAAAGCGTGCTTTAAGCGAATAAGGTAGCGTAACAAAAACAACTGTTTGACGACGAAGGAGAAGTTTTGTTTTTGTAGCGAACGTTTCGAACTAAAAGCCGATGCTTTTTTCAGCGACAAGCAGTTTTTGGTTACTTTTTGCTGCTACAAAAAGTGACAAAACATCACTTTTTCAACCCTCCCTGTAAAAATCGTTTATACACCTCTACATTCGGTTCATACCCTATCGGTTCCGTCAAATCATTCCCATCCGCATCTACCATCACATACAAAGGCTGCGACAACTGTCCATAATGCGTCACCTGATAGTCTGACCATTTATTTCCAACCGTTTTTATCATCCCTTGAATCGCTTTAGAATACTTCCATTCTGATTTAGGTAATTTTTCGCGATCATCTACATATAACGAAACAATAACCACCTCATCCTTCAAAATAGGATGTACAGCCTCATTCAACCATACCGTAGACTCCGTACGACGACAATTTGGACAATTATGCCCCGTAAAATCTAACAATAAAGGTTTACCCTCTAAACGCGCATATTCTTTTGCCTTTTCTAAATCGTGAAAAGTCAACAAACTACCATCTGCAACTTCATGCATGAATGGTCGGAATTTTTTAAAGTTCTCACTCACATTCGCTTCAGAACCTCCACTATCCCCTTTCACAAATCGGAAGTTATCTTCACTATGTGTTCTTGGAGGCGCTACTCCGTCAATTAATCGCAAAGGTGCTCCCCACATACCAGGTAATAGATATACTGCAAAAATAAATGCTGTTAAAGCAAACATAAAACGGGTTACGGATAAACGTTCCACATTCGAATCATGCGAGAATTTTAATTTTCCTAACAAGTAAAAACCGATGATAAAGAAAATCACAATCCACACTGCAACAAACAATTCACGTGTTAAAATACCCCAATGGTAAGCTAAATCTACACCAGATAAGAATTTCAATGCCAATGCTAATTCTAATAATCCTAATACCACTTTCACCGAATTTAACCATCCTCCTGACTGTGGCAAACTATTCAACCACCCTGGGAAAATTGCAAATAAGGTAAACGGCAATGCCAACGCAACAGCAAATCCTCCCATTCCAATCGCTGGGTCTAATAATGCGCCATCCGCAGCCGAATCCACTAACAAAGTTCCAATAATCGGACCCGTACATGAAAACGAAACCAAACTCAATGTAAACGCCATAAAAAAGATACCGATTAGACCTCCCTTATCCGCATTTCCATCCGCTTTATTTACCCATGAATTAGGCATGCGTATTTCAAATGCACCCAAGAAGGAAATCGCAAAGAAGATAAATATCCCAAAGAAAATAAGGTTCATCCAGACATTCGTTGATAAATCATTCAATCCTGTTGGTCCCAACAAAGCAGTAATTACTAATCCTAAACTCACATAAATAACAATAATAGATATTCCATACAACAAGGCATTTAAGATCCCTTTCATGCGTGTTTTAGATCGTTTTGTAAAGAAAGTTACCGTCATTGGTATCATTGGGAAAACACATGGTGTCAATAAAGCAATCAAACCGCCACCAAAACCTTTGAAAAACACAATCCAAAGCGAATCCTTTTGTTTTGTTGCTTTTACGCCTGCTTTTTTATACTCCCCTGCTTTACGCACCTCTCTACCCTCCTCTTTTTCCTGCACAACACTATCCTTCCCCTTCTCTACCCCCAAATCTCCCGCCACTCCTAATTCGTCTCCCGTCACTCGTAACTCGTCTCCCGTCACTCCCTCGTACCCAATCGCCCGCACACTTCCCTCCTGCTCCGTCGGCATCAAACATTGCACCGCACACAATTGAAAGTTATACGTAAATTTCACATCCACAGGCTGATTACTCAAAAACGCTATTTCTTGTTTATAAACAACCGAATTTTCGATGTATAAAGAAGTTCCTAAATCATCTTTGTGCGTGATTGCTTTTTTACCCTCAATTAAACTACCAACTGTTTGATATAACTTAGAAGGTTTAAAAACAAAACTTGTAGGAATCCCTGTAAAACTAGCTTGTTCAGGATTGTGATGAATCGAATAAATATGCCAATCCTTTACAATAGTTGCCTTTGCAACTACATAAGCATGGGACGCATCCTTCTTTTCGAGACTAAAACTCCAACTGATATAGTCCGAAAAACTTTCATTTGGTTGCGCAAAAACACCTTTACCTCCAAATACAATAAGGAAACTAAACAAAAAATAAAATATACGAATTATCATAATCAAAGATTTAAAGCAAAACGAAAAATCCGTTTTGAACATAGAACAAATCTACTACAAAACGGATTCTTTAAAAAATTTAAGCATAATTTTTATGCTTTATTAAGATTTACTAGTTATGGTCTTCTTAAAACTTAACTTCTACTATATGATCAATCGGTATCCAAACCCCACCTTTCAAACAAATATATTTTGCACCAGTCGCCCAAATCGTTGTCTCTACTCTTTTTGGCCCCTCATCATCATGGAAATAAATCGATACCTTAGAATGATAACCATTCCCTAAACGTGTTGCTTGTTCCAATTGCTGTCTTAACTCTTCATGTTGTTCAACATCCATTTCTTTGTGAAATGTCATTTTTGAAACCTCCTCTTTTTCGATAGTTTTGTATGCCGAAATTTCCATAACCGTGCGTTTTAATTCTTTCTAATTCTATTCTATATCCTGAAATATATTTCACAAAAATAGAAATTTTTAAGCGATAATTATGGAGAATTTGTTAAAAATCAAGGCTATTTTTCAACAATTGCATGCAATTACTACAATTACGGAAGAATACCCCTCCAAATATTGACGCAACAAATCAGTCAATAAAAAAATCCAAAACCTGTAATTTTTTCTACTAAATACCCATATTAAAATATACAACTATGTTAAATACCAATTATTTATCATAATTTTATGAAATAGTATTTTACGTATTTTAAAAAAAAACAATGAAAACAAAACATTTGATTATTGCCCTTTTTACACTAGTACTAGCTGTATCTAATGTAAATGCTAACAACATGTTAGTACAAAACGTTACCACACTTAACGACAACCCTTCCGCGAAAACGGTTCAGGTGCAATTTGACTTGAGTTGGGACAACTCATGGCGCGATTCGATTAACTGGGATGCAGCATGGATTTTCCTAAAATTCAAAGATGCAAACGGACTTTGGCAACATGCAAAATTAAATACTAACGGTTTCCAAAATGGAAGTGGTACTACAAATACGGTACAAGTAACATCCGATAATGTAGGCGCTTGGGTGTATAGAGATACACGCGGCAGTGGAACATTCAATAGTACCACCATGCAATTACAGTGGAACTACGGCTTGAGTGGATTAAGCAAAGTAACTGGTTTGGAAGTGCGTGTTTTTGCGGTAGAAATGGTGTATGTGCCGGAGGGAGGATTTATGTCTAACTCTACTTTTTGGGCAGGTAATCTAAATAATGTACAATTTAGGGATCAACAAGGTTCCTTATTAGCAAAAAATGTAGGATATCCAGTACTGAGTGATCGTCTCTCACCTACATTAAAAGTATCAATAATGGGACAAAATCAATGTTGTAAACAGATAAATGGAAAATTGACTCAATACCAAGACGCTATTGATACAATTACCCTTCGCATCAAAGCAAACGTAGGTATCGACACCAATAACAATGGAGTTATTGATAATACAACATATCCAACTGGTTTCAAAGCTTTTTACACCTATAAATATGAACTTACAGAACAACAATACGCAGACTTTTTAAACACACTTACATCAAATCAAATTACACCCTTAGGCATTGCTGGTGTTAATATTAGTATGAATAACAATCAATATTTTACTTCTACACCGAATAAATCCTGTGGAAATTCAAATCCTACGCGTTTTTTCGCGTATGCAGATTGGAGTGGTGTCAGACCTATGTCCTTTTGGGAATTACAAAAAGCCCACAATGGGAATCAAGGGTTTAATCAGGACTTGAATAGATTTAGAGATTTGTATTACAGTGCTTATAGAATACAAAACAGTTTAATTGATGTTGCAACTGCAGATGCGTCAAAAACTCAGCAAAATTGGTGGGGTGCAATAACATGGCCAGTTAGTAACTATGGCATAACAGAACTAACAGGAAATGCTATTGAACCTGTTATGACGGCTTCTAATTTTAATTTTACAACTACAAACGGGGATGGAATTATCCAATTGGATGGTTCAAACAATATCAAAACGATTTGGAACCCGAATAAAGTAATTTATATGGAATTTTTTCAACCAGACAGCGGGGATGCACGTCCTTTCGGCTTCCGTTACGTGCGTTCTGCAGAATAATAAAGCATAAAGTCATGTATATGAAATTAAAAATACTAGGCTTTTTAGCTATGCTGTTTTCAGTCTGGCAAATACACGCCCAAACCATACAGCTAACTGCTCCCAATGGTGGGGAGACTTGGACTGGAGGTTCTACACGCGCCATTACGTGGAATTATACTAATATTGATAACATAAAGATTGAGTATTCCTTAAACAATGGTCTAACCTGGAAAGTGATCTCCGAGAGTACACCTGCATCTGCGTTGAGCTATAACTGGGTGGTCCCATGTATTGGATCCACCAAAGCAAAAATACGCGTCACCAGTACCCTACAGTTTATTCAAGACGAGAGTAACGGAACGTTTACCATTCCAGAACCTACCTTAGATATAACGTATCCAAATGGCGGCGAAGCTTTCGGCACTGGAACAGGGCAATACATTGAATGGCAAGCAACAGGTGTTACTACACTTAAAGTGCAATACACTACGAATAATGGTAGTACTTGGACAGATATCGGGGATTTCCCTGCAGCGAATGGCTATTGTAATTGGGTAGCTCCAAGTACTGCAAACACACAAACTCGTATTCGTGCATATAATAACGAAAGCACCGTAAATCGCGATTCTTCTGCAAGTGTGTTTTCGATTTTCTCCACGCCAAACCATAATCCAGATAAATACAAAGGCGGTGCACAAGATGGGTATAACATGGCGTCTAATTTACCAGACACCATTCGTGTAATATCCCCAAATGGTGGTGAGTCTTTATACCCAACCACTTCTACATCGATAACATGGTCATACAGACACATAGACAATATCAAACTAGAATACAGTACAGACAATGGTGCTAATTGGAAAACCATTGTGAGTGATATCCCTGCTTCGCAATTGAGTTATACGTGGTTGATACCAAATACACCTTCTACGGAGTGCCTACTAAAAATTAGTTCCATGACGAATGGAGTATTCGATGTGTCCAACACGAATTTCACCATCAATGCCGCAAGTGTTACCTTAATTTATCCAATTGGAGGAGAAAGTTTTGGCACAGGTACAGGGCAATACATCGAGTGGGATTTTAGTTCGGTATCCACTGTAAAAGTGGAGTATTCTTCAGATAATGGAAATTCTTGGACCTCTATTGGTACCGCGCCAGCAGCCAATAAATACATGAATTGGATTACTCCAAATACCATTGGAACAAATTACCTGATTCGTATTTCAGACAATACGCTTCCAGCAGTGAAAGATTCATCTGATGCTGTTTTTGCTGTTTTCGCTCTACCAAGTGCAGATCCAAACAAGTTCAAAGGTGGTGTCAACGATGGATACAACATGAACAGTAACCTACGCGATAGTGTTGTGTTGACAAGCCCAAATGGTGGTGAAATATGGACTTCTGCTTCAAGTAAAACCATAAAATGGAACTACAATGAAGTAGATAATGTTTCACTTGAATTTTCCTTAGACGATGGTTTAACCTGGTCAACAATCGTAGCGAATATTCCTGCGAGTCAATTAAGTTACAATTGGACTGTTCCAACTACTCCATCCTATACCTGTCGTATTCGTATCAAAGATATAACCAGAGACATATCAGATCAAAATGATTCTGCTTTTGTAATCCCAAGATCGTATGTGCAAATCACCTACCCAGATGGCGGAGAACGTTTTGGTACAGGAACTGGACAATACATCGAATGGGAATACAGTGATTTAGCTACCATCAAACTAGAATATAGTTCGGACAATGGTACTTCTTGGAATGTAATCGGAACAGCACCTGCGGCAAATAAGTATGCCAATTGGGTGGTTCCAAACACGGTAACGAATCAATTACTGATTCGAGCTACAGATTTGGATAACGCTCTACTGTATACAGACCAAAGTAATAGTACGTTTTCTTCCTATGGAATCCCTACTGCAGACCCTAACAAGTTTAAGGGTGGTGAAGGAGATGGATATAGCATGTATGCATTCAAAGATGTACTGGTAAAACTATTCAGACCGAATGGAGGTGAAATCTGGGGGAATGGTACAACACAACAAATTAAATGGCAAACATTAAACTCTTCTGACAGTCTTAAATTAGAATATAGTACGGACAACGAGTCAACTTGGAACACGATTGTAACGAATTTACCTAATTCACCTGCCTTGTATAATTGGACGATATCATCTCCAGTTTCTGCAATATGTAAAGTTAGAGCAACTGGTATGAAAGGTGAAATCGTAGATAAAAGTGATAATTTCTTTACCATAGCGAATGAAAATGCAATTGTTACTAAAGCCTTAGTAAATACAACGTTTTGTTCGGGTGCTCCTTCTACTGTAAGCTATACGTTAAACTCCACGTTTAATGCAGGTAACAAATTCATTGTACAATTATCTGACTCCATTGGTTCTTTTGCTGGTGCTGTTAGAAATATTGGAGAAGTGTCGGCTACATCTGCACAACCTATTTCTGTACTTTTTCCAAAAATATATAGTCAATCCAGTCAATACCGTGTGCGTGTAATCGGAACAAATCCTCCCGGAATCGGAACAAACAATGGAAGTAACATAACAATCAATCCGCTTCCATTTGTAAATCTTGGAAACGATACTGCACTTTGTCCTGGAGCAACAAAAACATTGAATGCAAGCAATACTGGTAGTACCTATATATGGAGTACAGGCGCAAATACGCCTACTATTTCTGTTAGTAATCCTGGAACCTATAGTGTGAAAGTGAACAATGCATGTGGTTCTTCTTATGACACGATTAAGATCTTGCACAAACAAGCTCCTGCGCTGAATTTTGGTGGTGATACAACAATTTGTTTGAATGCTTCTGTAAAATTGAACGCTAAAACACAAAACACAGAAGACAGCTATTTATGGAGTACAGGAGCTAATTCGCCAGCTATCGATGTGGTAACTCCTGGAAATTATCAAGTAACAGTAAGTAATACTTGTGGTAGCAAAACATTTAATAAAAATGTTACTGTTCTTCCTACTAAAAAGCTTGAGTTAGGTAACAATAAAGCATTGTGTAAAGATCAAGTAATAAATCTAGATGCAGGAAATGCTGGTAGTACATTTAAATGGAATACAGGTGATTCAACTCAAATACTCAAAGTAACTAAACCAGGAACATACATTGTAACCGTATCAGATGCTTGTGGTCAACTTTCAGACCAAGTAACTATTGTTGATGGTTCATTTACAGTTAATTCTGGTAAGGATACTTCCGTATGTAAAGGTTCTTCCATTTCAATTAAAGCAACCGGAGGGAATCAGTACACGTGGAGTAATGGACAAACAGGAGCAAGCATAACAATTTCTCCAAAAGACATCATGAAATTCTTGGTGTCTTCTAAAAACGTATACAATTGTATTTCGATAGATGAGATTACAATCGCACTAAAAGATACAGTTGCACCTTCGTTTGCAGATGAATTAATACAATGTATTGGGAATAAGTTGGAAATTCAAAATGTATCCAAAGAGGGAGTTAAAGGATTCTGGACACCAGCATTTGACAATTCGAAAACACAAACCTATCAATTTACACCAACTTCAGGAGTATGTATTACGAAGTTTAGTAAGACGATAGCACCTGTTAATCCAAACACCATAACACCAAAAGTGGATGTAATAACTTCTAAAAATTCAGATTCTATTTGTGCTTCCGAAAAAGTTACGTTTACAGCTATACCTTTTAACGGTGGAGATAATCCTACTTACGATTGGTATAAAAATGGACAAAGTATTTCGCAAGCGAATTCGTCTAGTTTAATTGTTGAAAATCTGTTAGATCAGGATACAATTTACGTTAAAATGAAGTCAAATGCATCTTGTGCAATTGGAGAATTTGCGCTTTCTAATAAAAGAATTATGAAAGTTCAAAGTAAAATAATTCCAACATTTACTTCCATCGCTCCTATTTGTGCGGGACAATTAATCAATGATTTACCAATTCTTTCAAACAATGACATCAAAGGTTCTTGGAGTCCAGCATTGAATCATACTAACACTACGGAATATGTTTTTACACCTCATTTGAATCAATGTGTTGATGTGTTTAAAATGACTATTGTTGTAAATGAGAAACCTGCTAAACCTACAACAGCTTGTTATGAAACTGCAAATTGGAATGCAAGTGCATGTACATGGGAAATTACAGGTACAAAACCTACACAACCAACAGGACTTGCTTGTTACCAAAAAGCAACGTGGATAGATTCTACATGTTCTTGGAAAGTTTCAGGCGAAAAACCTGCACAACCAACTATTTCATGTTACCAAAAAGCAACATGGGTAGATTCTACATGTACTTGGAATGTTATAGGGGATAAACCTGTACAACCTACATTAGCATGCTACCAAAAAGCAACTTGGGTAGATTCAACGTGTTCTTGGAAAGTTTCAGGCGATAAACCTGCACAACCTACACTTACATGCTACCAAAAAGCAACTTGGTTAGATTCGACGTGTTCTTGGAAAGTTTCAGGCGATAAACCTGCACAACCTACACTTACATGCTACCAAAAGGCAACTTGGATAGATTCTACATGTTCTTGGAAAGTTTCAGGAGAAAAGCCTACACAACCTTCGCTTGCATGCAACCAAAAAGCAACGTGGGTAGATTCAACATGTTCTTGGAAAGTTTCAGGCGATAAACCTACACAACCAACTATTTCATGTTACCAAAAAGCAACATGGGTAGATTCTACATGTACTTGGAATGTTATAGGGGATAAACCTGTACAACCTACATTAGCATGCTACCAAAAAGCAACTTGGGTAGATTCAA
>CALPMT020000053.1 GCA_943324745.2 Chitinophaga pinensis
AGCAAAAAGGAGCTTATATCGATTTTTCAGAAGAATTAAAGGTTACTCGTCGTATATTACAGAAATCTAAAATGAAATAATTATTGAAATTCCTTGAAAGTAATTGTTCGTTTGAAGTTTTAGATGAAGCATTAATAAATTCAACTAATGTTTTTGAATGCTCGAATTTTGATTTGAATGACTTTTTTCAAAATGATTCTATTGCTTTTGCAAGTGAATTGATGGGCAAATCCTATTGTTTTACGTTAGATTCTGACTCTAAAAACATAGTTTGTTCTTTTACTATTTCAAATGACAGTATAAAAACAAGTATTCTACCGAATGCACGAAAAAAGAAATTATTAAAAAATATTCCATCTGAGAAAAGATTCAAAAGTTATCCAGCGGTTTTAATCGGAAGATTAGGAGTAAGTAAAGACTTTACTTCTTTAGGTATTGGTACTGAATTATTAAATTTTATTAAATCTTGGTTTATTGAAAGGGATAATAAAACTGGCTGTAGATTTATTATCGTTGATTCTTACAATACAAATGAAGCATTAAATTTTTATCAAAAGAACGGATTTAATTTTTTATTTTCATCCGAAGAACAAGAGAAAATGGCAACTGATTTTGGTTGTGAAGAACAGATTAAAACACGTTTAATGTATTTTGATTTAATAAGCCTTTATAGTTAGTTTACAGTTTTTTTACAAATGAATTTCTAACACTCCGGTTTAACAACTTCATATTAAAATTCCCAAAATCGTTTTTTCTGTACATCCATCGAAGCGGGTAGAGCTAGAGTTAAATTTATAAAAGAGTGTCGCAGGATTAACTTCGTTGCTGCTACACGGTACAAATCCAGCGGAGCGCACATCACGTCACCTCCCTTTATCTTCTGGCGCTACCGCTTGGTCTTCGAAAGCAAAGCTTTCTCTCCTCAAGGAGGGAAACCTTATGTCTCGGTTCGAAAATATATCATTAACCTGACCTAAATTTTATATTTATGACTAAAATCATTTGTTGGTTTAAAATCTTTCTATATATTTGTTTAGAATTATTCTAAATAAGGATGCGATTAAAAGAAAATTTCACACAACAGGTTGTATTACCGATACAGAATTGTACCAATTGTGCATGTTCAGGAAAGAAAGATTGTTGTAAAAAGTACAAGAAAAAAGGCATTCATTGTAAGAAGTGTCCGAAGATGTAATATCTTTATTCTTTAAACTAATTCCCATGGCTAAAAGTAAAAAAGAACGCATTAATGTCGTTTATTCTACCAATCCAAATTTTTCCTACCAAGAAGAGGAGGAGGAGGTACAAGATACCCTTCCGAAGAACCAACAAAAATTATACGTTTCGATCGATAAAAAACAACGTGCTGGTAAAGAGGTTACGTTAATTGAAGGATTTATCGGTTTGGAAGAGGATTTGAAAGAACTAGGTAAGGTGTTGAAGTCTAAATGTGGTGTTGGCGGTACGGTAAAAGATGGTGAAATCATCATTCAAGGGAATTTTAGAGATAAAATTATTGAATTATTAAAGAAAGAAGGTTACGGAGTTATACGAAAAGGAGGTTGATGCAATTTGCTGTGGTAGGAATAGGAACGGATGTTGGTAAGACTATCGTTTCCGCAATTTTGGTGGAGAAATTTAAAACTTCGTACTGGAAACCTGTTCAGGCAGGCGAGTTGGATAATTCGGATAGCCACAAAGTAGCTCGTTTGGCTCCTGCTGCAAAAAACATTTATTCGGAGGTATATCGTTTACATACACCAGCTTCACCGCATTATGCTGCAGAAATCGATGGTGTTAACATCCAATTATCCGATTTTTCGATACCGACAAGCGAAGATTTAATTATTGAAGCAGCTGGAGGTTTAATGGTGCCATTGAACAAAAAAGGAGATTTGTATTTAGACCTTTTGAAACAATGGAAATTACCAGTTGTATTGGTGTCTCGTCACTACTTAGGAAGTATTAATCATACCTTATTATCCTTGTCTGTGCTTGCAGCTGCGGAGGTATCCGTAATGGCAGTGGTATTTGTGGGGGATGAAAATAGCGCTACAGAATCCATCATTTCTCGTCGTTTTCCAGAAATTCCCTATGTGCGTGTACCCTTGACGGAAAACATCGATACTTCCTTTATTCAAGCGATTGCTGCGCAGATTGAATTATAAATAAATCTGCATTTCCACGCGGTTTTTTAGCGAATAATAACAGTCTTTTTCCTACATTTGGGCAACTAATTATTTACGTATGATTGATCATTCGCACAAATTTGTTTCTTGTGAAAATTGTGGCGCACGAAATAAATCCTTGTTTGCAGGTTTAAACGGCGAACAAGTTGAAGATTTAAATGAACACAAAGCGTGTAGTCATTATAAAAAAAATCAAGGTTTATTTTTAGAAGGAAGTATTCCTCGTGGTGTTTTTTGTGTAAATAAGGGTAAAGTAAAGGTTTTCGCGCTAGGCGATGAAGGGAAAGAGCAAATTATTCAAATTGCTGGTGAAGGAGAAATCTTAGGTTTCCGTTCCATTTTTAGTGGTGAACCATACAAAGTAAGTGCTACAACGTTAGAAGATGCAAATATTTGTTTCATTCATCGCGATAGTTTTTTGAGTATCATCGATTCCAATGCGGCATTTAGAAATGAATTATTCAAGGAATTTTCGAAAGAATTAGCGGAACGCGCGGAGTTTATTACAAATATGGCGCAAAAATCAGTACGTGAACGTTTGGCGTTTATTTTATTGATTTTAAAAGAGGTATACGGAGAAGATCCGATTAATATTTCCAGAGAAGATATGGCTAATTATGTTGGTACGGCTACAGAGACTTTAATTCGTTTATTGAAAGAATTTAAAGAAGACGGATTGATTGATATCGCTACACGTAAATTAACCATTTTGAATAAAGCTGGAATCACGAAATTAGCAGGTTTACATCGTTAAGATGAAAGCGTTTCTTCAAGAAACTTCTTTTTTAAATTATTCGCACGCGAATTTTTCGACATTTTTAGCGGGTTTTATATGTGCAGAGTCGCCAAAATTAACGGCTATTGCTTTGTATGAGAAAGTGCGCGATGCATTTTTGTATGACCCATATCATTTACACTTAACTGACCAAGCATTACAAGGAAGTCATATTCTCACCAAGAAACGTGCCTGGTGCGTGGAGAAAGCCATTGTGTTATGTGCCTGTGCACGTCGTTTGGGAATACCTGCGCGTTTGGGCTATGCAGTGGTAGTGAATCACATCGGTGTAGAGCGATTGTTGCAGTACTTACGTCGTCCGGAAATTGTTTTTCATGGCTATGTAGAACTCTATCTCGAAAATCGTTGGGTGAAATGTACCCCTTCGTTTGATCGTAATATTTGTCGAATGACCGGTGTACCTCCATTGGTTTGGGATGGAGAAAGTGATTCCTTATTTCAAGCGTATGCAGGCGAATCTCAATTTATGGAGTATGTGCACGATTATGGTTCGTATGAAGATGTTCCTCTAAACTTGATGAAGTCGGAAATGCAAAACTATTATCCGCATTTGTTTGAAGGCGAATGGGAGAACAAGGAGTTTAGTTTCAAGTATTAAAGTACGAGTGACGAGTGACGTGTGACGAGTTATGAGCGACGTCCTTCGACAAGCTCAGGATTCATGTGACGAGTTATGAGCGACGTGTGACGTGACGAGTAAGATGTGCGTATTTGTTATGAAATTACCGTATAAATTTTTTCACTTCTGCCACTACTTCATCGGGTTTGTTTGTACCGATACGAATTATTTTATTTTCATTTTTGAATTGAAGTTCGATTGCCTGAAATCCGGAAACATTGTATAACCACCCACCTAGGATGCGTCTAATTCCCCATCCATTAATGATGTTATTTTTAATAGGGGTGCAACTTTTGATGTTCGAAAGTTGGTAGGTTTTTTTGATTAGTCCGATACCCATCGAGAAACTGAGTGTTGTTTTCGTAATGGTGATGGTGATTTTATTGAAACATGCCAGACATAGCAGGAATAGAAGACTTAGAATGGCATAATATTTTGTTTGTCCACCTAGATTATTGGAAGCTTGTACGAATAAATAGAGGTTCGTTATTATTAGTGGAATAAAGATAAGGTACATCAGTTTTCCGTGTTGTGTGAAGGATTTTGTTTCCATGGTTTGTGTTAAGGTATAATTTTGTAAATGTAGAGAATGTTTTTTGATTCGATGGTTTGCATGCGTTCTAAATTAATCGTTCTTTTATAATGCTATTGGATGTTTAAACACCTTATGTAACAAAAGTGGCTGTATGCCATCCATAATCTTATCAAATTTGTATAAATCAATTAAAAAAGTAAGCATGAAAATAGAACAAATTTATACGGGATGTTTGGCACAAGGTGCGTATTATATTACTTCCAATGGAGAAGCGGCAATTATTGATCCTTTACGAGAAACAAAACCTTATTTGGATCGTTTGGCGGAAGATGGTGTAACACTAAAATACATTTTTGAAACCCATTTCCATGCGGATTTTGTAAGCGGTCATGTGGATTTAGCACGTGCTACAAAAGCAGATATCGTGTATGGTCCAACTGCAAAACCTACTTTTCCAGCGCTTGTTGCAACGGATATGCAAGTTTTCCAGGTTGGGGATATCACCTTGAAAGTGATACATACTCCTGGACATACCATGGAGAGTTCTTGTTTTTTATTGGTAGATGAAACAGGGAAAGAAACTGCTTTATTTAGTGGCGACACCTTGTTTTTAGGGGATGTTGGTCGACCAGATTTAGCACAAAAAGCGGCAAATTTAACACAAGAAGAATTAGCAGGACTCTTGTATGAAAGTATATACACGAAGTTATTACCATTAGCGGATGAAGTTGTTGTATATCCTGCGCATGGTGCTGGTTCGGCATGTGGGAAAAACATGATGAAGGAAACGGTTGACACCTTGGGGAACCAACGAAAAGTTAATTATGCCTTAAATCAACCAGATAAAGCATCGTTTATTGTGGCTGTCACGGAAGGATTGTTGCCACCACCTGCTTATTTCGGCATGAATGTAGCGATGAACAAAACGGGATATACTGCATTTGATCAAGTGATTCAAAAAGGGTTAACGCCATTAAGTCCGGAAGCTTTTGAGTTGACAGCAACTGCTAACACAGCATTGATTTTAGATACACGAAAAGATACTGATTTTGTTGTTGGTTTTGTACCGCAATCCATTCATATTGGTTTGGATGGTGATTTTGCTCCTTGGGTTGGTGCGATGATCGTAGACGTGCAACAGCCAATTTTGTTAGTTGCGGATGCTGGTAGCGAAGAAGAAGCACTTACGCGTTTAAGTCGCGTTGGATTTGATAACGTGCTTGGTTATTTAGAAGGTGGGATAGCGGCATGGAAATTAGCAGGCAAAGATTTAGATACAATTCACCAGATTGACTCCGTGCAGTTTGCGAAGGAAGTGAAGCTAGGAGTTTCTAAGGTGATTGATGTGCGCAAGGAAAGCGAATATGAAGCGCAGCATGTAGAGGGTGCGTTTAGTAAACCGCTTGCGTATATTAATACGTGGAGTAAAGATATTCCCAACCAACATTTTTATCTGCATTGTGCCGGAGGATATCGTAGTTTAATTGCAGCAAGTATATTACAGGCGCGTGGATATCGAAATTTCACCGAAGTTGCAGGAGGGTTTAGCGCGATTTCCAAAACGAATTTGCCTACCACTGATTTTGTATGTCAAAGTAAATTAATGTAAAAAAGTAAGATGAGAAATGTACTGAAAAATTGGAATTTAATGCGCGTCATTCGTTTGGTGTTTGGTGTATATGTTATTGTACAAGGAGTTTCTAATCGCGATATGTCCTATTTGTTAATTGGTAGTTTATTTACGCTTATGCCGGTATTAAATATTGGGTGTTGTAGTACTTCTGGGTGCGCTACACCGAATCGTAAAAATGAGGTAACAACGGAAGAGATAAGTTATGAAGAAGTACGTTAAATTACACCTTGTTACCCTTATTGGAGTATTGGTGGGTTCTGTTGCTGGTTTTTTGTATTGGCGATTTGTTGGTTGTAGTTCAGGTACCTGTGCTATCACCTCCAGTCCAATCAATAGTACCTTATATGGTGCGCTTTTAGGGGGATTATTGTTCTCTATGTTTAAAAAAAATAAAACGAAATAGTATGACATTTCAAGAAATAATAAATCAAGATAAACCAGTGTTGGTTGATTTTTTCGCAACGTGGTGCGGACCGTGTAAAACGATGTCTACCGTATTAGAGGATCTAAAAACGAAAGTAGGGGAAGATGCTACGATACTTAAAATTGATGTGGATAAAAATCCAAAGGCAGCATCGGTCTATCAAGTACGTGGTGTACCAACGTTGATTATTTTTAAAAATGGGAAACCACTTTGGCGACAATCGGGTGTGGTTCCAGCGCAACAATTAGCGGAGTTGTTACAAAAGTATCAATAGCATTTACGCTTAATGTATTAAAGTAAATTCAATATTTATAATTTTTTAAGTTGTTAAATTGTTTTTTGTATAAAACAATTTTAGTTTTTGTTTATTGTAAAAAACATTTTGTATTTTTGTTTATCAAATAATGCAAAATGAATCGATTTATTCTTAAGTCTGAAAAAAAACGGAATGAAGTAACAGATACTTTTGTTCGTTATTTATGGAAGGAAGTGGATTGGAGTCAACGCTTAATTTTATTGTTGGGGCATCGCGGTGTTGGTAAAACTACCTTGTTGTTACAGCAAATGAAAAGTGATCCCACAAAGTCTATTTATTTGAGTTTGGATGATTATTATTTTGAAGAAATAAGGCTGATTGAAGTTGTAAGTGCGTTGTATGATTTGGGGTATCGTTCCTTTTATTTGGATGAAATTCATCGGTATGTACATTGGTCAAAAGAATTAAAAAACGTTTATGATGATTTTACGGATAGTAAGTTCATTGTGACAGGTTCTTCCATTTTGGAAATTTCGAAAGGACAAGCCGATTTGTCAAGAAGAGCCGTAGTTTATCCCTTGCTGGGTTTGTCGTTTCGAGAATTTCTTTTGTTGGAAGAAAAGATTGATTTACAAGTTGTAGCGCTTGAAGAAATGATACGTAATCATACAGCGATTTCAGCAGATTACCTGGATCATTTTGATGTAAAAACTTCGTTTAAGAATTATTTAAATTACGGGTATTATCCATTTTACCGCGAAGGTAAGCGCGTATATCACCAGAAATTGCAAGAAACTACGAATTTGGTGATTGATTCCGATATTACACCCTTCGAAGAACTGAATTATACAACAGTTCGTGTGATGAAGAAGTTGTTGTATGTGATTAGTCAATCGGTACCATTTATTCCAAACATCAGTAAGTTGGCTGAAAAAATGGGGGTTTCGCGAAACACTATTTTGAAGTTGTTGGATATATTAGATAAAGCGCAATTATTGTCGTTGTTGCATACTTCTACGGAAGGGGTTAGTATGTTGCAAAAGCCAGAAAAAATCTACTTGCAAAACACGAATTTAGCCTATATGTTTGCGCACGAAAGTCCGAATGTAGGGAATATCCGCGAAACCTTTTTTCTAAATCAATTACAGGTAAAACACCAAGTTACTGCCCCGAAATATGGCGACTTTATGGTGGATAGTACCTATGTGTTTGAAGTAGGAGGGACTTCTAAAACGAGTAAACAGATTCAGGGAGTTCCGAATGCGTATTTAGCGATAGATGGGATTGAAGGAGGGGTAGGCAATCGGATACCGTTGTGGTTGTTTGGATTTTTGTATTAAGTGTTATACTTGTAAATACTGCCTAAATCAATTTCTAAATTTAAATTCAAAAAAAAAACTAACTTGAAATGAAGTACTTAATATTTGTAACAGCATTGCTTTTTTTATGTTTTAGTTCGATTAATATCAAAGCTCAAAACATACAAGTCGATCCCTTGTTAATGCAAGATTTAGAAGTGTTTAAAATAAATGAACCACTTCAGTTGTGGTTGAATTTTTTAAAAAGTAAAGACGATAAAAAAGGTGCTCACTATTGGAATTCCAAGGAGGTCAAAAAATACAGTGATACCACTTATTTTCAGTTAAAAGATTTGGATTATTTTGAAGATGGTAAAATCATTAAGACTTTAAATCAAGGTACTACAGTGTTAAGTATCACGAAAAAAGATACCCTTTATAAAATTACATCCATGTTAAGATTTAAGGTTGATGATAGTGTATCTACAACACCTTTTATATTTCATGTTTATGCTTCGATTGAAAAAGAATCTGGTTTATTGAAACTTTATAATCCATTTCCTATCAATCAAAAATTGATGATGCAAGAAAAGAGCTTTGAAAATATTCGTTATATCTTTCCAAAATATCACGAGTTTAATAAGTCGCTTGCAAAAGAACAATCGCGAAAAATAGATTTTGTAGAAAAAGAGTTTAATTTAAAGCTTAATTATCCAACGTTTATTTTTACGAATAATCGTTCTGAATTATATCGATTATTAGGGTACGATTTTAATTTTCAAGATATAGGAGATGAAAAACCGTTTGGACATGCTTTTGTTCAATATAATTACGTTTATGCCTGTGGAAATGGAGAATATTTTCCACATGAATTAATCCATTTATTGATTAATCCAAATTGGCCAAAAGCGCATACATGGTTTATCGAAGGGGTTGCAACCTATTTTGGAGAATCAAGAGGTAAGTCGTTAGATTGGCATTTGAAAAATTTCAAAAAATACTATTTAGCACATCCAATGGAAGATTATTCGGATTTGCTTTCTAAGCGAAATATAGATGATATTTCTGGTTATCAATATGTCATTGGAGGTTTGTTTGTTAAGTTGGCTTATGAAAAGGGAGGTGCAGAATCGGTTAAACGATTAATGACATTTGGAGATAGTGATACAGAATTTTATCTAGCGTTGGAAACTGTTTTAGGAATAAAAAAAGAGGGGATAAATCAATTTTTTAGAGAGTATTTTAATAAATAAGTTTATTCAATTTTTTCTTTCAAACTTTCAATCACTCTCTCCAATTCCACTTTATTTTGCGAACCAATAAACAAACGATACCCATTTTTAAAAGTTAGTTGTAAGCCAAAGTCACCGTATGCTGTATATGCACGATTTTTTCTGGTTCCTTTAATTCCCCATCCCCAGTAGTATTCGCTAAAGCTATCTGCATTTCGTGTTTCAAAATGGACAACATCTTTCCAGTAGAATTTTTTCGGTTTCCAGTGAAATGGAGAATATAGCACTTGCACATATTCGTCGGTGTAGTTGGTTTTTAGTTCAAACTTAAACATAAAAACACATAAGGCAGTCATTACAAGTATGGTAATCAATAGTGGTAAAATATTTTTCCAATCGTCTGCCAAGGGTTTCATTTCTTGAAAGGAAACTAAACAGGATAAAAAACAGGTTGGGATAATCGCAATCCATACACCATTCGTTTTTTGTTTTTCAGAGAAATTTATCATGAAATAGACGTTTGTATTTTATAAATTAATCCATTTTGTAACAGTATCAAAATAACAATTAGTCAGCAATTTTTAGTTGAATTCTTTTGTTTTTATTTCCTCTACCACCTTCTCCAATTCCGCTTTATTTTGCGAACCAATAAACAAGCGTTTTCCGTCTTTAAAAGTTAGTTGTAATCCATAGTCGCCGTAAGCTGTATACGAACGATTTTTTCTAGTGCCTTTAATTCCCCATCCCCAATATTCTTTCAGGCATTCAGCGGTACGTGTTTCCATGTGAGCTACATCTTTCCAGTAGAAGTTTTTTGGTTTCCAGTGAAAAGGTGAATATAGCACTTGCACATATTCGTCAGTGTAGTTGGTTTTTAGTTCAATCTTAAACATGAAAACACATAAAGCGGTCATGATAAGTATGGTAGTTAAAAGCGGAAGAATATTTTTCCAATCGTCTGCTAAGGGTTTCATTTCTTGAAAGGAAACTAAACAGGATATAAAACAGGTTGGGATAATCGCAATCCATACACCATTCATTTTTTGTTTTTCAGAGAAATTTATCATGGGATAAACGTTTGTATTTTTTTAAATTAATCAATTTCGTAACTTTATCAAAATTAACAATTAGTCAGCAATGCTTTTAAACTTATCACCACATATTTTTTGGGATGTCGATGTGAATTCAATTGACATGGAGAAGAATGGAGTTTTTGTTTTACAACGTGTTTTGCAATATGGTTTATTAAAAGATTGGTTAATTATCAAATCCAATTTGGGTTTGGAAAAAATGAAGTCAATTGCTGTTCAAATCCCAACATTGGATGATGTTTCAATATCTTTTTTATCCAATTTGTTACATATCGAAAAATCTGAATTTAGATGTTACAAAAACAGGCAGTCAAACCAGAATTATTGGAATTATTAGAAGAATTAATGTTAGTGGAGGAATTGACTAATTTTAATTTAGTTGGAGGGACTGCGTTAGCATTATATGAAGGTCATCGTTTATCTGTAGATATTGATTTATTTGGAAATTCTACAATTGATGAGGAAATTTTCACTTCCATATTAAAACATAAAGGAAATACAATAATTTTATCTCAAAGTCCCAAAATATTAATCTATTCGATAGCTGGTATAAAAGTTGATTTTGTCGAATATAATTTTGAATTAATTGAACCTATTAAAATTATTGATGGAATTCGTTTAGTTTCGAAAAAAGATATTGCAGCAATGAAATTAAATGCGATCGCTGGTCGCGGAAGTAAAAAAGATTTTGTGGATGTTTATCAACTACTGAAAGAATTTACTTTGACTGAAATGTTGTCTTATTATATTCAAAAATATCCGAATGGATCTGAATTTATGGTTTTGAAAAGTATGCTCTATTTTGATGATGCAGATAATGAACCGGATCCCATAATGTTACGAACAATAACATGGAATCAAATCAAAGAAAAAATTGCAGTAGAAGTTGAAAATATTTAGCGATAATCTAATTGTTTTATTTTCTAATTTCTAGTCTGACAAAAATTATAAATTATATTATGATGGGTTATGTGTGTTCATAACCCATTTTTTATTTTAGTAACATCCATTTTTGCAAAAACACATCGTAAGTTCTTAGGAATGTTCCGTTTTCATCGGATCCTTGATAAATCATTTCTTTTTCTAGTAAAGAGTCAACACAACGTTTTACTGCAGATGCTGTCGGTTGGAATAAAGTCTAAGTATTCTACTTGGGTACTTGCGTAAAAAGGACGTTTACTATTGCCGAATGTATTATACATTTTGTATTATACATTTTGTATAATAAATGTACTGTTTTTTGTAGGATACTAAAAAAAACACTAAAATTTGCTTTGATAACTATAAGATTATCTTTCGAGTAGGTGAAAATTGAAATATGTAATACGAATTATGTTCTATATTTGTATCATTATTAAATTCTTAGAATGAAAAAACTAATTTTAGCACTAGCCCTTACAAGTACTTTGTTTGCTTGTAAAAAGGAAACTAATACCCCAGCCAACTCGGGTAAAAATACAGTCGATACTACAAAAATAGCGAATCAAAACCCTACAAGCGGATATGGTCCAAACATTACCGATGCTGAAGGTAATTCTTATAAAACAGTAAAGATTGGAACACAAACTTGGATGGCAGAGAACTTAAAAGTTTCTAAGTACAGCGATGGAACAACGATACCAAACATTATTGATAATGCACAATGGTCACAATTAACAACTGGCGCATGGTCTTATTACAATAACGATGCAGCCAACAATGCAAAATACGGTAAATTATACAATTGGTATGCAGTGAGTAAAACAAGCAATGGCAATAAAAACGTTTGCCCTACAGGATGGCACGTACCAACGGATGCTGAATGGAAGGTACTAACGGACTATTTAGGCGGCGATAGCATTGCAGGTGGTAAACTAAAAGAAGTAGGCACAACAAGTTGGAAAAGCCCAAATACAGACGCTACTAACACGTCATTGTTTACTGGTCTTCCGGGCGGGAGCCGCAGCAACAATGGAAATTACGACTTCATTGGCTTCACCGGTTTCTGGTGGAGTTCTACAGAGAACGAGACGGACGATGCTTGGTACCGCTACCTGAACGACGACGGTGGCTATGCAGACAGGTACAACAAAGTTAAGGGAATTGGCTTGTCTGTTAGGTGCCTCAGGGATTAAATGAATTATAATTTATGAATGATGATTTAGTAGTTAATTCTGAATCATTTATATTTTGTTACTCCTCGGTAAGGTTTATCCCTCACCGAGGATTTTTTATATTTGTTGTTAAGTAACATAACACTATGAAAAAACTAATTTTAGCACTAGCCCTTACAAGTACTTTATTTGCTTGTAAAAAGGAAACTAATACCCCAGCCAACTCGGGTAAAAATACAGTCGATACTACAAAAATAGCGAATCAAAACCCTACAAGCGGATATGGTCCAAACATTACCGATGCTGAAGGTAATTCTTAT
>CALPMT020000054.1 GCA_943324745.2 Chitinophaga pinensis
ACTCAAGAGGTATGTGACAGGGTTGACTCAATTTTTGAGGACGCAGAGTTTTTCTACCTTTGGCAGGAAAAAGCAAATTGTTTTTGACATAGTCAAAAAATTCTCTGCGATCTCGAAAACGTTATTTCGTCCAAAAAAATCTCTATTTACCTCTGCGCTAATAAAAAAACTCCGTGACCTATGTGTAAATCTCTGAGTCTTTGTGTTGAAATTTCACCACGCTTCTCCTACTCTACATTTTTATTCTGATATTTCTCCATGAATTCAGAAAACACAAAAATGGGATCTTCCCAGGAGTTTTGCATTTTTTGAAACGTCGGCAAAATATGATCTTTAGTAAATATATAATGGATATGAATTCCTTCATAAATCTCATCCGGGTACAAAAGTAAACGACAAATATCCATCTCTAAGAAATACTCAATATACCCTTTTGACGCATTCACAAGTACATTCCCCACTGGAAGCATTGCATTCATGTGCGAAGCTAAAACAAGCATACCATTCGTTTTTTCAGCGTCGATATCATCAATAATCAGCGCACCTGCAGTTAAAGAACGACCATACAAAGTAAAACGAAACGAAACAACTGTTGTTTCCTCATTAAAACTCATGCTTAAATAAATCGTTTTCTCCGCATCATTGCGAGAATAATTTAGTTGCAATTCATCTAACAATTGAATTAAATCGTTCCAAACGTATTTTTCTTTTTTGGATAAATTAGATACGCGTCTAATTTTAGAGAAGTATCTTTTAATTTTTAATAGTTTGTTTTTCATGGGTTATAATAATTTAGATACTAAAATCATTTTAGGATTACATACTATCAAATATTAATATTCTAAAAATGAAAAGGTAACCAAGTATCAAAAGAGGCAGTTGAAGTCGCGATAATAAAACACCTTAATTTATCGCAATTAAATTTTTCAATATTTTTTCATCTTTAGTTTGAACTAAGTTAGATATAGTATTAGACTCTAATAATTCGAAATAGTCATTTTTATATTTTAAATAAAAATGTTCGATAAAACCATTAGATAAACAAACAATGGAATAATTTTTCATTGTTTTTGAATCAAAAACTTCATTCAACTTCAACAAGCATTTTTGTCTGTTAAAAACAAAATTGTTCTTATGTGTAATTATTTGAGTTTTTAGGTATGTTATTTTAGAATTAATCTCATTTTCATGTTCTGGATAATCTTTAAGCTGTTCTATTAAGCTAGCTAATAATTGCTTATATTTTCTAGTATCAATGCGAGAAATGGATAATTCTATTTCAATTTCGTGAATAAAACTTTTAATGTTCAACAAGGAAGAATTTGAATTTTGACTATCTAATAATGGAATTTGTAAAACATTTTGTTTAGACGTTAATGCTGACGCAATATCTACATCTATTGGAGAATAAGGTGACCGATTTGTTTTATATACTTTATTGGAGGTGTTTTTTTCTGATGTAATGACTTGATCGGAACTCAATTCTCTATTTTTAAAGAAGTAGCTCAATATCAAAACAACAAGTAATATTGCGGCGTATTTTGAAATTTGAGAGAAATTTAATTTGAAAATTGGAGTTTTAAGATTATCCTTGTCGTCTATTTCCTTAAATCTTTCTTTAAACTTAGTTTTATTTATATCCCTAAATCCATGAAAAATATCATTATATGATAAAAAATCCCGTTCATCTAAATGCTTAAAAGAATCTTTTAAATTTTTTCGTTCAATTTCTTTCAACGCTTGTTTGATGTCACTGATAGATAAATATTCATTTAAATTAGCTTTATCCTTTGCTAGTATAAAATCTAATAATTCAGAATGTATTTTTAACTCATTATTATATTGAAGCAATTCAATAAACTGCTCTTTATGATTTTCTAATAGTTCAACTGAAGCATTAAAAGTATGTTCATCAATTGTAAAATCAATCGTTTCTGAATATGTAAAAACATATAAAATAAGGTTCTCAAAAAATCCAGTAACATCGTTTTGATAATGTTCCTTTATTTTAGAAAAAAGTGATTTAGTTTCTTCTTTACTAAATAGACTTTGAATAAATGAAAACTCTCTACTATTAATCATTTAGTTTTTGATATATGGTTTCTGCAATTTCATTTAATTTCTTTTGACACCTTGCTTTTTGATTCTTTACATTATTTGCATTCGTATAATTTAAAGCTTCAGCTATTTTCTGCATCGATTGATTTTCATAATAATATCTATTTAATATTTCAAAGCATTTACCACCTAATGATTTTAATTTTTCCAAGGAAAAAATTGTAGCTTTAAATTTATTTTCTGATACCTCAACTTCATTATCATACCAATCTGTAATTTCCTCTCTAAATTCAAAATTAGAAGAAATAGTAAATTGATTTTTTTTTAATAATGTACAAAGTTGATTTCTACAAATAGAATTTAAATAGGTTTGTATCGAACAGGTTAATTCAAACTGACCACTTACAATTTTCTCATAAATTACAATTACCGCATCATGGTAAATATCTAAATTATATAAGCGGTCTGGATTCATTTTATGCATGAAATTCAAACTATTTTCCTTATGCTTTGTATATAGCACCTCCAATTTTGAACTATCATTTTTGATGAGATCAATTAATTCAGGATCGGAAAAAGCTGATTTTTTCAGAGGTAAAGGGATTTAATTTTAATACAATGATAAGAATAATTAAATAAAATTCATTTTTCTATGGTTACCTTTTAGATTGTTTGATATTAACTATATGTAAACCGAAACAAGCTAAAAAATATGCATCTTTGCACTTTTGTAAAATTTCACCTTATGAAAATCATAACTATTCTTTCTGCTATTTTATTTTCTTTTGTTAGTTGCTCTCAACAACCGAAAAAAATTGTAAATGATTTCTCTTGTATAGAAGAGGATCCATCTGGAATTGGAATAGGGATCGGATCAGATTTAGAAAGTCAGTTGTTGGGTCAATTCGGGAAACCAATCTCTTTGAAAGAAGAAATCACGGATGGCGATTCTTTACTTGTCAAAATTAAGAAAGAGTCTAAACTCATAAGTACAGGGCCTGAAATTCAAGTGCTTTATAAAGTATTATGGAAATTAAAAAATGTCATTAAATCACCTAAAGGATTTGATTATAAAATCTATTATATCCAAAGTGATGAATTAAATTCATTTACCTGTGGTGGAAAAATATTTTTCACGACAGGAATGTATAAGTTTTGCAAAACGGAAGATGAAATCGCATGTATCTTAGGACATGAAATTGGACATAATGAACTTGGACATATCAGAGATAATTTAAGCAGAATAAAAACAATGGAGGATTTTGGTGATGCTGGAATGATAACGGCAGGTTTAGGCAAACTTTTAATCACTCCTTTTAATCAAAAAAATGAAGTTGCATGTGACTTTTATGGGCTAGACTTAGCAGTTGCCGCAGGTTATGATGCTTGTCAAAACATTAGTTTATGGAAAAGAATGCAAGAAAAACAAGGGTCGACATCTATTTTAGAGAGTTTTATGAGTACACACCCTGCTTCTAGCTCAAGAGCAAATTGCTCAAGAAATCATTTAGATATTAATTACCAACTTTCATGTCCAAATTAAATAACAGATGAATTTAATTTTGCAAAAATTTAAAGAAAAAACACTTGTCACTTTAGGGCATTCTTTTGACTGTGATGTCGTTTTTAAAAGCAGTTCGGTTAGCCAATTTCATGCTACAATCGAATGGATAGAGAATAACAAGTACATACTAAAAGATACCAATTCTGAAAATGGTGTTTTTGTGAATGGAAAAAAAATTCATGGTCCTGAAATTATTACAAAATCAGATGCGATATATATCGGTAGGTATCGTTTTTCAATTGAAGCAGGTCCAGAAAACCTATCCAATGATATTGCAATACGTGTTGATGGAATATCACAGATTTTTAATAAAGTAGTTAAACTTCATGAGACCACTTTAGAGATTCCTAAAAAATCATTGGTTGCAATTTTAGGTCCTTCAGGATGCGGTAAATCTATTTTACTTAAAGCACTTTCGGGAGATACCCCTCCAAAGAAAGGTCATATTTATATTTTCGGATTAGAACTCAATGAAAATTATGAGTATTTAAAAACGCAAATTGGTTATGTTCCTCAAGATGATATAGTACATGGTGATTTGACAGTTTTAGAATCACTCTATTACGCCGCACGTTTGCGTTTAGCTCACTTAAATCAATTTCAAATTGAGAAAAAAATCGATGAAATATTAGCAATCTTAAATATTTCGGAGATTAAAAACAGTACGATTAAAAAAATTAGTGGTGGTCAACGCAAAAGAGTATGCATAGGTGTTGAATTATTGACGGATCCTCAAATTTTATTTCTAGATGAACCTACCTCTCCCCTAGATCCTCAAACGGTATATGACTTTTTGGAAGCATTACGAAGTTTAACTCTAAACGGAACTACTGTCGTGATGGTTACCCACAAACCAGAAGAATTACATTACATGGACAAATCAATTTTCATGGCTGAAGGAGGACACGTTGTATATTATGATAACACAGATTCATTTTTAGATTATTTTCATGTAGATGATGCTGTAAAAGTATATCCAAATCTTGTAGGTGATGAATCTAAAAAATGGAAAGAGAAATACAGAACACCTCTGTGCATTTCCGAAATTCATGAATCGTCTAAAATGAACCATTTAATAGCCAAAACTGATTATTTATCACAATTTTACTGGCTAACCAAACGTTATTTAAACATTAAATTTAACGACAAAGTCAATTTTTTTATATTGATTGCACAAGCACCTATTATAGCATTTTTGTTATGTATGATTTTTGACTCATTTTCATCTGCTGTACCATTTTTCATTTCAATATCTGCTATTTGGTTTGGAACTAATAATGCTGCACGTGAAATTGTAAGTGAAGAAAAAATTTTCAAAAGAGAACGAATGTATAACCAAGGTATTTTCCCGTATCTATTATCTAAACTTTCCATACTCTCTTTAATATCACTTATTCAATCCATTTTATTCACCTTTATATTATATACTCATTTTGAAAAATCTAGTATTCAGGTAATGAATCAACCAATTGATGCTTGTTTGTGGATGTTTTATTTATCCTTTGCTTCTACGATGCTAGGATTGGTGCTTTCCGCATCTGTTAATAGTACAGAAAAAGTGATGTCTATTATTCCACTTGCTTTGATACCTCAAATTATGCTTTCAGGAGTGGTCGTTCCGATCAAATCTATTTTTGTTGAATTATTAAGTTACCTAACTTTTTCACGTTGGGGAACAGAAGGAGCTGCCTATTTACAAAATCAAGTAGCTGTTCCTAATTACCAACCTAAACCAGGTTCTATTTTTATAGACCCTGCAACTCAACAAATATCAAAACCTATCATTGAAAAAACAGAAAAGGATACGATAGCAAATGCCTTGGAAAAAATATCAGAAAACTATGATGATTCATATACAACAACATTCGGGGAACTTGCAAGCAAAATAAATTTAGATTTTGTAGCGATTTTATTTCTAATAGCTATTCTTTTTGTTTATTTGTTTTTGTCAATAAAACAAAAGGATTCTATGAAAATCTATTGATTAAAACGTATAATAAATGTTAATTTTACAAAAAAACAAATAATAAATCATGGGAAAGTATAAGAGCTACATTTTTTTAAGTATAACGTTAATAATTCTTTTATTAGTTGGATACTGTGTTGCAAAAAATTCAAAAGAGAAAAAAGAAGAAAAAGAGGAAAAGAAAGAAACTGTAAATACACCAATTCCTCAACCAAAAAACGGAGCACCTGAACCTGAACCTACTACTTCTGTAGATCCAAAAACTAATGAAAATCCTGAACCAAAAGGAAGAATACAAATAACACAAGAACATTTGCCAGTAGAAGAAAAAGAAGTTACACCTTCATTAAAAGTTGGTTTGAAAGTTGGAGAAAACAATCTAATAAGTTGGCATACAGACTTGAAGAATTCTGCAAAATTTAAGCTTCAATTGGTAGTATATAGAAAAGGACAAATTTACTCAGAAGAAGATGTAACTGGTAAATCTTCTATTACTTATGACCCTTCAGATTACCATGAAAATGGTAAAGAAAACCTTCAAGGACTTCAAGTTAGAATTGAATTAAAAATCACAGGTAACGTTAAATTATTAGATGGAAATTCAATTCCAACAGATAAGATTTTATGTAGTCCAAAAAAATAATTTTAAATCTATATTTATTTATTTCTTAACCATGAAACATTTATTATTACTGTTTTTTATCTCGTCACTTCATTTACAAAGTAATGCTAGTGAAAAAATTAAAGTTTTTATTCTAGTTGGTGATAACAATCAAAAAAATGAAGATTTTGACAATATATCGAAATACATTTATTTTGATAAAGATTACAAAGTAGATGATTTTGAGATCATTCACTTAACTAAATCAAACAAAATAACACGCTCTATTTCAAGCAAAAAGAAAATTGTAACCTACAAATCTAATTTATTAGAGTGTAGTGAAAGAATGTGTGATAAATTAAACGGTATTGTTGATCTCAATAAAACAGAAATTACTAAATTCTTTTTCTGTGAAGAAAATCCTTTCAATTGTAATTTCACTAAATATGGAGTCGAAACAATGCTTCTAAATGACAAACAATACTTTACCATTAGTGATAAAATCAATGAGGAAATAAAAAAAAATAAAAAAGAATTAACCTTATTTTTCTTCATTCCTAGTAAACGTGTATTAGATTCTGAAAGTATTACTTTCGATTCTGATTCATTGAAGGTTGAAGAAGGTACAACAATAAAGCTTAAGCCTAAATATTCTAAAGGCATAGTCAATTTTGAATGGAAACCTTCTACAAATCTAGATTGTTCATCTTGCGATTTCCCAAATTTAACTGCCAAGACTAGTTCTTCTTACCAAGTGAAAGGTAAAGATAGTTTAGGTTGCGAAGTTATTTCAAAACCAATAAAAATTTCAGTTCAAAACAACTGTAAACTTGGACATGGTTGTGTAAATTTTGATTTCGATCAAATATCTTCGCCTAAGTATCATTTTGTAAACGAAAATGGAGATGAGAATTACGATTGGCAAATAAAATCAAATTCATCAGGAGGTTATCAATTTGATGTAATTACAACATCAAATTGTGCAACAAGATACAGAGTAATTATTGAAGATTTACAAGGAAATTCAATTTGGGAAAAAGAATACTTAAAAGAGGATGTAGATAAACGTTCAAAAAATAATTACCACGAAGAATATCCAGATCATAATGTTTATAGATTATCATTAAACAAAATAGAAAGTTTTATAAATAAAAATACATGTCGATTAAAAATTATTAGTTATGATGAAAAAGGAAACCACTATGAAGTATGCAAATCAAAAAGAATTCGTTTTACACCTTGTAATTAATCTAATTATTATTTTTGTTTCAACTACTTTATTTAGCCAAAATAGAGTTAGTTATGACTCAATTAAAGATAATTCAATTGGGATATCCCCTTCCAATTTTAAACTTTGGTCGGACAACAATCAAGGGGTATTTTTCTTTTGTCCAATAGGTGAAGATTACCAAGATACAGTGTATATTAAACAATCAAAAGTATACGAAAAAGATTCCCGAATTGCTGAATTTTCAGGTAAAATAAAATTTATTTTTTACAAAGAAAATAACAACAACTCTAAAAATCCATTCTTACTAAATACATTTAAAACCAATGATTCCATCATTAATCAATTACAATGTTTCATTTACCTCAAGTCTGACAAAAATCTAAAACGTGCTGAAAAGATTATTGGTGAAAAATTCAAGTATAAAGCAGATAAAAATAATTCAAACCTATACCGAATCGATATTACTGATTTAGTTTGCCCAAAAGATTTACCAAGTAAAACCGTTTTTTATTTAGAAATTTTAAATGAAATCTTGGTGCCAAAATACACTTTAGAAGAAAAACTTGATCTGCTTGAACACAAGGTGAAAAATTTAGAATCTGAAATTAAACAACTTCAGAAATCGAAAGAATGTCCTGAAATCAATAATACAATTGAAAAAACTATAGAAAATTAATTTCAAATGCTCATCTATTCAAAAAAAATATTTTTTTTCATTATTTTAAGTATTACGATACTTTCTTCCTGCTCAAAAGAAGATTTTAATTGGAATTTGTCTCAAGGTCCATCGATACCGACATTTGAAATTAATTCCAACAATATCAATGAAGTATACTTATATTTAAATGAAGGAACAGGACCTTCGGATGTTATTCAAGGTATTTGTTGGTCACCTACCAATTTACCAACAATTGAAGATAGTGTAATGTATGGAAAAGAGAATGTTCTATTAAAAATTCCTTGGACAAACAGTAGTTCTTTGTCAGTTAGAGCATTTTCAAAGAATAATCTAGGAATTGTCTATTCCGCACCAAAAACAATCTATTGGAATGGTACATCAGTTGCTAATCCAACGCTGACTATGAGCACAGCCTCACTAACTTCATTTACAAGTATGGAAGTAAAAGGAAAGGTTGAATCAGATAATGGTTTAGAATTGTCTGAAACTGGGTTTTGTATTTCACTGGATAATACACCAACCCTAGAAAATTCTTTTCAAATACTTTCTTCCACCCTTCAAAATCAAGAATCAAACATTCAATTTACTAACCTGAATGCTAACACGCAATACTATGTAAAATTTTACTGTAAAAGTATGAAGGGTGTATCCTATTCTCAAGCATACGGAATAAAAACTCCAAAAACATATAACATTGGAGATTTAGGACCAGCTGGTGGTACAATCATTTACCAAAAACCAAGCTATTCCAAACTTTGGAATTTTATAGAAGTTGCTAATCAAGACATATCTGGAACATATACGTGGGGTAATTCAATAAATCAAACTAATATCACTGACAAAGGGCTCGAAAACGGATTAGAAAATACAACCGCCATGTTATCTTTCTTTGGCAAATCCGGTTCTTATGCAGCGCTCGCTGCTGATAATTGGACTTATAATAATTTTTCAGACTGGTATTTACCAACTATTCAAGAATTAATTCTCATTCATAACACTATTTTAAATAAACCTAATCATAATCTAGCGGATGATATGTATTGGTCATCTTCAGAGGATAGTAATTTCCCTGACCGTGCTTGGGTTGTTAGAATGATTCCATCTAGTGAATTATACTTTACTCAAGCAAAAAAAGAATTAGTTAATGTAAGAGCAATACGAAGATTTTAATGAAAAAATTAATTACCCTGAGTTTATTATTTCTGTATTCTAATCAATACTTGTTATCGCAAGAGAATATTACAAATGTGGATACAAATTACCTTTACCCCGCATGGATGCCTGAAGATTTAAAAGTCAAAATATTTTCTAATGGAGATTCATTAAAATATATTGATTCTAAAACAATTAGTGAAGATAATCCTTTTAACAGAAGTACATCTTCAGCCTATACAACAAAAATAATCAATGGAAAAGAAGTCTATTTTTATAATTATAATGCTGTTCAAGATTCAAGAAAATTAGCACCAAAAGGATATCGTATACCTACTGCAAATGATTATATCCAACTAAGAAATAAAGGGACCAAATTTATAATAGACAAAACAAATAAAACAAATAGTCTTGTTTTTGTTTTTGATACAGTAGGCTATTTCGAAAGTCTTTACGAAAAATCTGATTGTAAATGTCAATCTTATTGGATAAAAAGTAACAACAAAGGAGAAGATACAGAAGCTCCAAATTTTTTTTTAGATGACAATAACAATTATACACTTCAGATTTGGTCTAAACTTCAAGACGATGGCTTACCTGTAAGATATATAGAAGACCTCTCTGAATCTATCAAAACAAAAACGTATGATTATAGACTTTTAATGCCGAATGATTTCAACACCTTTAAAAAACAAATTTGGGATCAATTTCCATTTAAAAATGAATATGAAAATGGAAGTGAAATAAATATTACTGCATTAATCAATTTCAATAAAAATGGTGAAAACACAAGTAAAATAAGCTCATTTGATACCGAAAAATTTCATTTTGATAATGACATAGTTCAAATAAACACTTTACAGCAGTTTATAAAGAATAGACTTACTAAACCTATCTATTATGGTGAAAATGTTATTTCTCAATCTGATTTAAATATAGTTGTAAAATTCAATAGAAAATATATTGAAGATTATTCAGGATATTATAATGGTATATATGAAACAAAAGTAAATGCATATAATAGACTTTCATCTTCATTCATTGGAGATATATTTACAGCTAAAGAGAATGGGATACCCCCAATCTTTGAATACAAAATAAAAACATTATATATCAACAATAAAGTAGCTGACTCTATAACCAAATATGTGATTACCTCTTTTAATTCAAGATATATTCAAAATACTTTTTATGCTTTTTTACCAGGATTAGGAGTATTACATGCTGAACCAAGTAGAAAAAAAATTCCTGGTATTAAAATGATTCATATATCTATCCCAATAGGTATAATTTCATTAGCAAGTTACTTCTATTATTCCAGTCAGTATAATCAGTATCTAAAATCAAGTAATTTTTCGACGGATACATACAGATCTGCTAATAATGCACATAAAGTATTTCTAACCACTGCAACTGCATATGCATTGTTAGGTCTAATTGATTTTTCTACAACAATTAACATCGGTCGAAAAAACAAAAAATTAGCAAAACGAATTAATGAAGAGATAAATAAAAATTACAATGGAGGACTACTCTTAAACTAAAAGCATGTTTGGTAAATATTTATTATTACTTTTTTCTATTATAGTTTGTGAAACCTTATTTCCTCAAACAGTTGAGACTTTTTCAACACCTGGAAGTTACACTTGGGTTTGTCCTGCTAATGTTACTGAATTAAAAGTTCAATGTTGGGGTGCTGGTGGTGGTGGTGGTGGAAGTAACAACTCTACAAATTATGGTGGTCAAGGTGGCGGAGGAGGTGCATATGCCGAATCAACAATTTCTGTAATTCCAGGTTATACTTACTATTACTTTATAGGGGATGGTGGTTTAGGGGCTAAAACTACAATTCCACCAGGAGATGGTGGTAGTACTTGTTTTACAAATGAATATAGATTACCTGTTAAAGACAGTTGCTCGGTTTTAGCTGCAGGAGGAATTCATGGTTTAAGCAATTCAAATAGTGGTTCAAACAATCGAGGAGATATTAGTCTATCAATTGGCGCTATAAAATATTCGGGTGGAATTGGTGGTTATGGATTATTAAATGGCGGAAGAGCTGGAGGAGCCTCGGCAGGAACTAGTAATAATGGTTCTGATGGATTTTCTTCTAATGTTGGTATCAATGGTGGAGGTGCTGGAGGGAATGGAAGTTTATCTGCAAATATACATGGAGCAAATGGTGAAAATCCAGGTGGTGGTGGTGGTGG
>CALPMT020000055.1 GCA_943324745.2 Chitinophaga pinensis
ACAATCGAAGTACGAATGCATCCGCAGAATCTTTCAATGCAAAAATCAAAGCCTTTAGAGCACAATTTAGAGGGGTAAGAAATGTCGAATTTTTTCTTTTTAGATTATGTCAAATTTATGCGTAGTCCCCAACTTTTGGTATTGATCCGTATTGATCCCAACTTTTGGTATTGATCGTTAGTTTTACTTAATTTCAAAATATACCGCATAAAAAAAGAGAAGCAATTGCTTCTCTTTCCTTTAGTGACCCCGTAAGGATTCTAACCTTAAACCTCTACAGCCGTAATGTAGTGCTCTATACAGTTGAGCTACGGAGCCATTTTGTGAGTGCAAAAATACAACAATTTTAATTAAACACAAGTATTTTTACAAAAAAATATTAATTATTCTATCTCAGCAGAAATTCCGCGTTCTAACAATGCAGTACACATTGGTTCAAGCGATTCATAATCCCCTCTTTTAACACCACAACGTCCTTTATAATGGATAATCCATGTACATTGTTCTGCTTGTACATTGTCGTGCTCGCATACTTTCATTAAACTTTCAATCACATGATCAAACGTATTTACATCATCATTGTAAACAATTAAATCTTTCTGATCGAGTAATTGCTCTAATAATTCGGTAACTGGCGAAGTTAATGTTTCTGTCATACAAGTTTTTTTTGTTAAAGATACAGTGATAAAACAAATTAAAAAAATTATTTTTTCCACCTTTTTGCAACGCCCAAAAAGGTGGAGCCAAAAAGTCTAGGCCTCCAGGAAGTTTTCTTGAAAATTACGTTTCATTTCACTGTCTGCACCCAAACTCACAAACGCCTTTAGCTAATTTTTCTCCTAAAAATTAGAAGGCTAAGCTCAAACAAGGCTTTGACTAAGTTTTATTCCCACTTATTTTCTACGTAATCTTCCTAAATGGCCAATTTAAGGCTACGAATAGAACAAAAAAAAGGCATTCTTTCGAATGCCTTTTTCTCTATTAGAGTAAGGTATTATACTGTTTGTTTCACTTTTGGCGCAGCAGCTAAAATATCCGTAGATGTTTCAGAAGCGTATTGCTCAAAGTTTTTAACGAATTGTCCAGCTAAATTATTTGCTGTATCATCGTATGCGTTTTTATCCGCCCATGTACCTCTTGGATTTAAGATTTCAGATGGAACACCTTCACAAGAAGTTGGAATAGCTAAATCAAAAACTGGTAATGTATCAAAAGCAACATCGTTTAATTTTCCTTCTAAAGCAGCAGTAATCATCTGACGCGTGTAAGAAAGTTTCATTCTACTTCCTACTCCGTAAGATCCACCAGTCCAACCAGTGTTGATTAACCATACTTTGATATCTGTTCCTTCTAATTTCTCACCTAACAATTTAGCGTATTTCGCTGGGTGTAATGGTAAGAATGCTTTACCGAAACATGCAGAGAAAGTAGTTGTTGGCTCTGTAATTCCCATTTCAGTTCCTGCAACTTTCGCTGTGTAACCAGACATGAAGTGGTACATTGCTTGTTCTTTCGTCAAACGAGAGATTGGAGGCAATACACCAAATGCATCTGCAGTTAAGAAGAAAATATTTTTTGGCGTAGATCCGATAGATGGATTTACAGTATTCTCAATAAAATTAATTGGATAAGAAACACGTGTGTTTTCTGTAATAGAACCATCCATGTAATCTGGTGTAGAAGTACCTTCCACAAATCCAATATTTTCTAAAATTGCACCAAATTTAATGGCATCAAAAATTTGTGGCTCTTTCTCACGAGATAAATCGATTGTTTTTGCATAACATCCACCTTCAAAGTTGAAAACAGTGTTGTCAGACCATCCGTGCTCATCATCCCCAATCAATTGACGATTTGGATCTGAAGATAACGTCGTTTTACCAGTTCCAGATAAACCGAAGAAAATTGCTGTATCACCATCTTTACCAATGTTCGCAGAACAGTGCATAGACAATACATTTTTTTCGTGTGGTAACAAGTAGTTTAATACAGAGAAAATTCCTTTTTTCATTTCACCTGTATATCCTGTACCTCCGATCAAAATCATTTTTTTCGTGAAGTTCAAAATAGCAAAATTGTGTTGACGTGTACCATCAATCGCTGGATCTGCTTTAAATCCTGGAACACATACGATATGCCACTCTGGATTAAATGTTTCAATCTCAGCATCCGTTGGACGTAAGAACATGTTATAACAAAACATGTTTGACCAAGAATATTCAGTCACTACACGAATGTTTAAACGGTGTGCATCGTCCGCACATGCATAAGCATCTCTTACATACATATCTTTCTCAGAAAGGTATGCTTTCATACGGTTGTATAACGCATCAAACTTCTCTTCTGAAAATTTAATGTTCACATCACCCCACCAAACAGAGTTTTCTGTTTTCTCATCAAACACTACAAAACGGTCCTTTGGAGATCTTCCAGTAAATTCACCCGTTTCAACAGCAATTGCACCAGTTTCTGTCAAAACTCCTTGACCACTGATAATTGTGTCTTCTACTAATTCTGCTGGGGATAGATTCCAAAATACATTACCTAAGTTTGTTAGGCCTATAGAATCGTTTAAATTGGCATTGTTTCCGCGTTTACCAAATTCGTTCATACGTACTTTTTTTATAGCTTTCGCTTTGATTTAGGATGCAAAAGTACACCTATTCTACAAATTACTCAATTTTTTTTTTCCATTTTTCAAATAAATATTAACTTATTGTAAAGAAATCTGTTGAAAACTCTTTTTTTATTTGAAGCATAAGACTACAGACCTAAGACATGAAACCATATAAGTGAGATCTAACTTCTGAGTTCTTAGTTAGCTCTGGAATAAAACAGTAGTGATATTTAGTAATATTACACCTGATAAAAACGCACGAAAAAACACGAAACGTTCACGTTGTCAAAACAAAATCAATACTTGGACAATTAAATATCAAAAGGTATTAGAAAGTTTGATAATGAATAACAAATACAAAAAGATGTGGGGCAACTTCGGGCCGAATTGGGCATAGCAACATAAAAATGATAACCTTTTTTTTAATTTCTCGTTAAGGAAAGAATTGTCAACTAACTAGTTTGTTGTAAATTTGCGTAAACATGTACATTGAAGAACTTATAGGAGATTTGTTATTACGACACAATTGTGTGGTAATTCCCTCGTTTGGAGGTTTTGTCGCAGGACAAACTTCTGCTATATTCGATGCTACTAAAGGTTCGATTGTTCCTCCACGAAAGTCTTTATTATTCAATAAACAACTTATTAATAATGATGGACTATTAATTGCTGCATACGCACATGCCACTAAAAAATCGTACGAAGAATCAAACAACTACATACAAAAACAAATTCAACATTGGCATCATAAACTAGATGCTGGTGAACGCATTTCCATAGATCGCGTAGGTTTTATATTTTTAGATCATGAACGTAATATTGGATTTGAACAAGATCGTTTTCACAACCTCCTACTTGCTTCTTATGGGTTAGGCAAAGTTCATTTTGTTAGTCAGGAAGACATTCAACTAATTGCACAACAAGAAATTTTCACATTAAGCGGTGAACCTATTTTAGAAAAAGAAACAGTTACACCAATTTTTGAACTTCCAAAAGATTCAGGCGATGATCTAACTAATGATGAATCTAAGCATGTATCATCCCCTATTCGGAATATCAATTCTAAAAAAGTCTGGAAATATGCTGTTGCAGCTGTTCTTTTACCCGTTTGTTTTTACACATATTGGATTCCAATAAAAACAAATGTGTTAGAATCTGGTATTATTTCTTTTCAAGATTTCAATCCATTTCACACAACACATGATGGATCATATAAAAAAGAACAATTAGACTTACGTATTTCTCCACAAATTGTAGAATCTGATTTAGATCAAATTCTTAGATCTCTACCAGCTGATGTTGAAGTATTCTCCTACCCTGTTGATATTGATGTATATGTTCCCGTAAAAGTGAAAGAACATATAACTCCAAAAAATAGTGTCGTTACAACCACTTTAGACATTAAAAACAACCCTTCTCCTAAAAAAATAGTAGCTGAAGAAAAAAATGTAGTCACTTCAAAACCTACCAGCCATTTAATAGTTGGATGTTTCTCAACCAAAGAAAACGCCACGAAATTAGTGACTGAATTAAAACAAAAAGGATTTAACGCTTACATCGTGGATGTTCAAAATGGGTTACACCGAGTAAGTGCTTGCAATAGTAATTCTGATTCTGTATTAAGTAATGCAAAGGAGAAATTAAGTCCGCTTTCAATTTCTGGTTGGGTATTGAAAAAATAAGTTACTTTTTATCGCGTAACTCTATAAAAGACTTGATTTTATCATTTTCTATTAAAACCGTTAAATTGTAATAAACGATTTCCCATTTCCCTTTACTTAACTGTAATATTCCACTACCTCTACAACCACGCATCCAGGTATCTAAATCCTCATCAAACCATGCAATCGTAGAATCTTTCGCATACATCCAAGTTCGATTTGAAGGTTTAAAATCCCACGCTTTTCCCTTCTCAAAATAAGGTTTAGAAAAAGTAGCAAAAGCTTGTTTATTCCAACGCTCACCAGGTGCTGTACCTAAAAAAATGAAATCAGATCCCATAAATCCAAAGTAGTTTTCATAATTTGCTGTACCTGCGGATTTATGCCAATGATTTACCAAGGTGTCGACATTTTTTTGTTGACAGTAACCAAAATTTACAGAAAGTATTATCGTTAAAAAAACTAAAATTGTGCGCATATATCGAAATAAAGATGATCAAATGTAGTCCAAATTCTCCTTTTCTTCTTTAACTTTACCTAAAATTAATTCATTTCCCGAAAGCTTTCGGGACATAACTCATCATTCAAAACTAAAAAATATGTATCCAGCAGAATTAGTAGCTCCAATGAAACAAGATCTTGTAAATGCAGGATTTGAACAAATGTTAACACCAACACAAGTTGACGAAATAATCAACAACACAGAAGGCACTCTATTAGTAGTTGTAAATTCTGTATGTGGCTGTGCAGCAGGAAATATGCGTCCAGGAGTAAAATTATCATTGAACGGCGCTAAAAAACCTTCAAAATTAACAACTGTATTTGCAGGAGTTGACGGTGAAGCAGTTGCTCAAGCGAGAAAACACTTTTTACCTTACCCTCCATCTTCTCCATCCATTGCACTTTTCAAAAATGGCGAATTGGTTCATTTCTTAGAAAGACACCATATTGAAGGTGGAACTGCTCAAATGATTGCTGAAAACTTAACAGAAGCATACAACGAGTTCTGTTAATTATGATTGATACGCATACTCACCTCTATTCATCACAATTTGATGAAGATCGCGACGAAGCAATTCAACGTGCCTTAGATGCTGGTGTGCAACAATTGCTGCTTCCAAATGTAGATCATCGATCAATCAATGGAATGTTGGCTTTAGAAGTCAAATACCCAGGAGTTTGTTTCCCAATGATGGGATTACATCCCTGTTCGGTGAACGAAGATTGGGAAGCAGCATTATCTGAACTCAAAAAATGGATCGACCAACGACCTTTTATTGCAATTGGTGAAATTGGTATTGATTTATATTGGGACAAAACATTTCAAACACAACAGGAACAAGCATTTATCACTCAAATTAACTGGGCAAAAGAACGGAATTTACCCATCGTAATACATGCACGTGATTCATTTCCTGAAATTTACAGCGTTTTAGACGCACATAACGATGAACGATTACGTGGCGTATTTCATTGTTTTTCAGGAACTGAAGCCGATGTTCAAAAGATATTGAATTACGGTGGATTTTCATTCGGCATTGGAGGTGTAATTACTTACAAAAAATCAAACCTCCCAGATGCAGTAAAACATATTCCATTGAATAAATTGGTCTTAGAAACAGACTCTCCCTATTTAGCACCTTCACCCTTTCGTGGAAAACGTAACGAAAGTGCTTATATTACGCACGTTGCTTCAAAAATTTCAGATATTTTTGAGGTGTCGGAACAAGAAATTGATCGGATTACCACAGAGAATGCGCGCAACCTTTTTTCAATCTAACTATGCAACAACCTAAGGTCCTCATTATATACACTGGCGGAACTATCGGAATGGTGAATGATGCAACATCTGGAACTTTAACCGCTTTTAATTTCGATCATTTGTATCAACAAATCCCTGAAATCAAGCGCTTGAACGTTCATTTAGAAACAATTTCTTTTGAAAAGCCGGTAGATTCTTCTGAAATGAATCCTTCTTATTGGAAACAAATAGCACAAATTATTTTTGAAAATTACGAATCAAACGATGGTTTTGTTATTTTACACGGTTCCGATACGATGGCATACACTGCCTCTGCCTTGAGTTTTATGTTGCAAGGATTATCTAAACCTGTCATCTTAACTGGTTCTCAACTACCTATTGATGAAATACGTACAGACGGCCGTGAGAACGTATTGACCTCCATTGAAATAGCATCAGCTAAAAACAGTAATGGTTCAAGTAAAATTCAAGAAGTTGCTATCTATTTTGAAAATAATTTATTTAGAGGTAATCGTACCACTAAAATTTCCGCGAACGCGTTCAAAGCATTTAGTTCACCTAACTTCCCTCCGTTAGCAACAGCAGGAATCCATATCAACTATCAAACTAAAACACCGATTGCACCAAAAAAATTTGCATTATTTACTGAATTAGATAACCGTGTAGCATTATTGAAAATATTTCCAGGATTCAATGCTTCTGTATACCAAAGTTTATTCGACATTACTAAAATTAAAGGAATCATACTCGAAACCTTCGGAGCAGGTAATGCACCAACGGATAAAGCATTTGATGATTTAATCGAAAAATACATTGCTGATGGTGGAATAATTTTAAACATCACCCAATGTAATAGCGGTTCCGTAGAACAAGGACTTTACGAAACTAGTTCATTCTTTCAAAAAGTCGGTGTAATTGGCGGTGGAGACATGACAACTGAAGCAGCGGTCTGTAAATTCATGTATGCTTTAGGAAATAATTTCAATCAAGCTGATGTCAAAAATGTACTTTCTCAAAATATTTCTGGAGAATTAACTAATTAAGGCTATTTTTTAGTAATTTCGCAAACCAAATAAAGGAGAGATGTCCGAGTGGTTTAAGGAGCACGCCTGGAAAGCGTGTATAGGCCTAAAGCTTATCGCGGGTTCGAATCCCGCTCTCTCCGCACAGCAAAAAAGCCCGATTTCGATTGGGCTTTTTTATTGATAATCAACTATTTATTTTTTTTGTTTTTCGTGACGTTTACGGTATTTCAGCACTGTTTTAGTGCCTTTTTTCTAGGTAAAACACATTCAAAGCAAATAGAATAAATTGATGAAAAATTATTTAAAAACAATCACACCAACCCATCTCCTTCAACCATCGTTACCCATTTCTTCATTTTCTTTTGAATAACTTTGAAATGATGTTGATCTTCCGGAGTAACAAAAGAAATCGCCTCTCCAGATGCTTCCGCACGTCCGGTACGACCAATACGGTGAATGTAATCTTTTGGTGAACGAGGTAATTCGTAATTTATCACAAAGGGTAAAAATTGAATATCAATTCCACGTGCTAATAAATCTGTCGTGACTAACACACGTGTTTTGCCAGCTTTAAAACGATTTAACGCTTCCAAACGTGCGCCTTGACTCTTTTTACTATGAATAGCACGTGCTTCAATGCCGTTTTTGTTTAATTTCTCTGTGACTGAATCCGCTTTAAATGTCGAAGAAGTAAATACTAATACTTGTTGCATATTTTCTTTCTGAATCAAAAAGCGCAACAATGGACCTTTCTTTTCTTCTGAAATAAAATACCCTGTTTGTACAATTGTATCAATATCATCAACATCGCTGTCAATCTTGATAACCACAGGATTCTTAAGAACCAACTGCGTAATATGATCAATATCTTCACTTAAAGTAGCTGAAAATAGAACATTTTGACGTTTCTTCGGACACAAAGCGATGATTTTGTTGACTTCTTCTTGGAAACCTAAATTCAACATTTTATCTGCTTCATCCAAGACAAGTGTTTCCACCTCACTTAATGAAACTGCTTTGGATTCCACCAATTCAATTAAACGACCAGGGGTTGCAATCAACAACTGAACACCTTGTAATTTAATCATTTGCGGATTAACAGATACCCCACCATACACAGCCATAGATTTTACGGCAGCTGATAAACTTTCACTGAATAGTTCAACCACCTCACTCACCTGCACTGCTAATTCACGCGTAGGTACTAACACTAACGCCTTAACATGTCGATTTTTTGCTGGTTTACTACCTTCTAACAACTGTAATAATGGAAGCACATAACTCGCCGTTTTACCAGAACCAGTTTTAGCAATTCCTAATACATCTTGTTTTTTTAATAGCGCTGGAATCGCTTGCTCCTGAATGGGATAAATCGATTCATAGTTCTGTTTTTCAATGTTTTTTAGTATAGCAGGAGAAAGTCCAAGATTTGAAAAAGGCATATAATTGATTTTTAGTAAAGATAGTGATTTATATTATCACCTCCCTTAGTCCCTCCTCGAGGAGGGAAACTTTATGTTCCACTTCGATGAATTATGAAACCATAATCTTCCCTCCTCGAGGAGGGACCGAGGGAGGTGACCATTTCCCATACATTTCAAATAAAAAAAAACAATATAACACAACTTCCTCTCACATTTTTCACTAACTTATATAAGAAAAAACATGCTTTCAAATAACCATTACAACCCCAATTTAAAAGAATTCGCACGAGAATTAAGATCAACATCCGTCTCTAAAGCAGAAAAAAGAATTTGGAAATCATTACTTTCTAGAGAACAACTTAACGAGCGTTTCCTAAGACAAAGACCAATTAAAAATTTCATTGTTGACTTTTTCTGTCCAAAACTTGGTTTAATCATTGAAATAGATGGAAGTTCACACCTAAACAAAGGTGAGTATGATTTTTTTTAGAGAACAAAAATTAAAATCAATTGGATACACTATCATTAGATTTCAAGAAGGAGAAGTAATGAATCAATTAGATGATGTGAAGGATCAAATTGTTCATGCAATTTATGTTTTGAATGAAGGAATGGAACAATAAAATAGTATTCGTTGGTCACCTCCCTTAATCCCTCCTCAAGGAGGGAAACTTTATATTCCACTTCGATGAATTATGAAATTATAATAACTGACTGAAACCATAATCTTCCCTCCTCGAGGAGGGATCGAGGGAGGTGACCTATTTTTTATGGAGGCGATCTATTTATCTAAAACAACCACCCTACCCCAAAACGCAGGAACTTCCACCTCAAAAAAGAGTTCTGCTTCTGTAAAAGGATGCTTAAATCTCAAACTGGATGCATGTAAAAACAATTGGTTAATCCCGAATTTCTCGATAAACATATGATTATGGTGCCTATTTCCATGCTTTGGGTCCCCGATAATTGGATGGCTGATTTTATTGGCATGGATACGTAATTGATGCATACGACCTGTTTTTGGCGCAAACTCGACCACGCTATAACGCGAGGTTTGGTATGGCTCCACCGGAATTGGCAACTCCAATTGTTTCAAACATTTATAATGCGTTTCTGCCTCCTTGTAATTTCCTCGTTCGTTTTTCACAGGAGTATCAATAACTCCCTCCGACGCAACAAAACCTCGTAATAAAGCCAGGTATTTTTTCTCTAGTTCGTTATTTTCAATCAATTTCTGAAAACTAGAAACATATTCCTTTTCCCTTGCACAAATAATTAAACCAGATGTTTTTCGATCCAAACGATGCACTGGATACACCTTCAATCCCTCGGCTTCTAGCAATTCCACCAAGGATTCTTCCTCAATGTTTCGTGCATAATGCGAGTGATGCACCAACAAATTGGAAGGCTTGTTGATTAACACAAAATATTCGTCTTGAAATACGATTTCCACACACCAAAAGTAGTTTAAAAACTTCTGTTTTTTTGATTATATTTGATTCAAACAAAATTTATTCGACATGGCTATCGATCCAAAAGAATTAGAATTCAATATCAACGAAGATCAAATGCGTCAAAAAATTGCGCGTTTAGAAAGTGAATTACGTAAGGTATACCTAGGCGGTGGTGAAAAACGGATCGCTGCACACCATGAAAAAGGGAAATTGACCGCACGAGAACGTATTGATTTACTGTTGGATAAAGATACCGAGCGTTTAGAAATTGGAGCATTAACTGGATACGGAATGTATGCGGAACACGGTGGATGTCCTTCTGGTGGTGTAGTGGTCGTAATTGGATATGTTTCTGGTAAACAATGCATCGTTGTAGCTAATGACGCGACTGTTAAAGCTGGTGCTTGGTTTCCGATAACAGCTAAAAAGAATTTAAGAGCGCAGGAAATTGCCATGGAAAATAGATTACCGATTATCTACTTAGTAGATTCTGCAGGGGTGTATTTACCGCTTCAAGATGAAATTTTCCCTGATAAAGAACACTTCGGACGTATTTTCCGAAACAATGCGCAAATGAGTTCGCAAGGAATACTTCAAATCGCTGCTGTGATGGGTAGTTGTGTTGCAGGAGGAGCATACCTTCCAATTATGTCGGACGAATCCCTCATTGTAAATAAAACTGGAACTATCTTCCTAGCTGGATCATACTTGGTGAAAGCTGCTATCGGAGAATCAATAGATAATGAAACCTTAGGTGGCGCAACAACACATACCGAAATCTCTGGTGTTTGTGATTATAAAACAGAAAACGACGAAGAATGTTTGGATACAATCCGAACATTAATGGATAAAGTTGGTCATTTTGAAACTGCAGGTTTTGATAGAAAAGAAAGTAAACCTTCTAAAATCGAAGCTTCCAAAGTACACGGAATGATTCCTTTTGATAGAACCAAGCAATACGATATGAAAAAAGTAATTGATTGGTTGGTAGATGATTCTGAATTTACGGAATACAAAGAAGATTACGGAAAAAC
>CALPMT020000056.1 GCA_943324745.2 Chitinophaga pinensis
ATGATTGCTGGTGGTTCTTCCGTTCCAATCTTACCAGCACATTTAATTACAAAAACAGCAAATGGTGAAGATCGTTTGATGACGTATGAGTCTTTATCGGATGGTGGATTCGTTTCTGGTACGATGTTAGGTTCTGGAGGATTTGTAATCATGGACGAAACTGCGTGTATTGTTCGTCATACTTGGACATTAGCACGTTTCTACCACCATGAATCATGCGGACAATGTTCTCCTTGCCGTGAAGGTACTGGATGGATGGAAAAAGTATTGCATCGTATTGAACACGGACATGGTTCTATGAAAGATATTGATTTGTTGGTAGATATCGCTAAAAAAATTGAAGGAAATACTATTTGTCCATTAGGAGATGCTTCTGCATGGCCAATTGCAAGTGCGATTCGTCACTTCCGTGAGGAGTTTGAATACCACATTTTGCACCCTGAAAAAGTTAAAGATCCAAAACATTTTGCACACGAACCTTTTGTGAGTTCTAAATTGGAAAATGTTTAATTGAAATGCACAATTGCTAATAAGATAATAGTAAAGAAATGGCAAAAGTAACAATCGACGGAGTAGAGATGGAAGTTCCAGACGGAACAACCATTTTAAATGCTGCAAGAAGTGTAGGGGGCGATATCGTTCCGCCTGCAATGTGCTACTATTCCAAATTAGAAGGAAGTGGTGGTAAATGCCGTACGTGCTTGGTAAAAGTGAGCCAAGGTTCTACGAACGACCCACGTCCAATGCCGAAGTTAGTTCCATCGTGCCGTACAACGGTAATGGATGGTATGGTGGTAGAAAACATTACAAGTCCTGAAGTGCTTGAAGCGCGTAAAGGGGTTGTGGAGTTTTTATTAATCAACCACCCGTTGGATTGTCCAATTTGTGACCAAGCGGGTGAATGTGACCTACAAAATTTAGGTTACAAACATGGAGCAGCGGCAACGCGTTACGAAGAAGAAAGAAGAACGTACAAGAAAATTGATATCGGCGATAAAATCAAGTTACACATGGATCGTTGCATCCTTTGTTACCGTTGTACGTATGTTGCAGATCAGGTAGCAGATGGAGATCGTTGTCATGGAATCATTAATCGTGGTGACCATGCAGAGATTTCGACGTACATTGAGAAAGCAATTGATAGCGATTTTTCCGGAAATATGATTGATGTTTGTCCTGTTGGCGCATTAACGGATAAAACAGCGCGTTTTGGAAGTCGTGTTTGGTTTACAAAACCAATGGACGCACATAGAGATTGCGATAATCCAAAATGTTCTGGTAAAGTTGTAGTTTGGCAAAAAGGAGAAGATATTTTACGTGTAACAGGTAGAAAAGATGCCTACCATGAAGTAGATGAATTCATTTGCAATACCTGTCGTTTTGAAAAGAAAAAAGCTAGTGATTGGGTGATCGAAGGACCGAGACATATTAATAATAAGTCGGTAATTTCTGCTAACCACTATGAGCACTTAAAAGATATTAAAGAAGATATCGAGAAATATCAGAAACAAGTTGCAGCTAATATTAATAAAGCATAACAGATGGAAAACTATTACCTATTTAAAATCATCTTAGTAGTAGCATTGTTTGTAGTTTCATTAGTAGTAGCTATGTACTCAACCTTTGCTGAACGTAAGATTTCTGCGTTGATGCAAGATAGACTTGGACCAAATAGAGCGGGACCATTTGGTTTATTACAACCGCTTGCGGATGGTATCAAAATGTTTATGAAAGAGGAAATTATTCCGAATGTTTCTAATAAAACCTTATTCATTTTAGGTCCTTGTTTGGCAATGACAACTGCATTGATGGCAGGTGTTTTGATTCCTTGGGGAGGTAAAGTAGAATTTATGGGTAAACCATATGACCTACAAGTAACTGACTTAAACATTGGTGTATTGTACATTTTCGGAGTAACTTCTTTAGGTGTTTATGGTATCATGATTGGTGGATGGGCATCGAATAACAAGTACTCGTTGATGGGTGCGATTCGTGCATCTGCGCAAATGATTAGTTATGAAATCGCTATGGGATTAGCAATCATAGCATTGATTATGTCAACTGGAACAATGAGTTTGGGAGAAATCGCAGCGCAACAAGATGCGGGATTAGCAAACATTGTATACCAACCACTAGGATTTTTAATCTTTTTAATTTGTGCTTTTGCGGAGTTGAATCGTGCTCCATTTGATATGCCTGAGTCTGAATCCGAGTTGATCGGCGGGTACCATACGGAGTATTCAAGTATGAAATTAGGATTGTTCTTATTTGCCGAGTATATCAATATGTTTATCTCTTCTGCAGTAATCGTAACATTCTATTTTGGAGGATATAACTTCCCATTCCAAAACGAAATTAATGAGGCATTAGGTTTATCTACAAATATGGCAACTGCATTAGGTACCTTGGTAATGTTTGGTAAAATCTTCTTCTTTATCTTCTTCTTTATGTGGATTAGATGGACTTTACCTCGTTTCAGATATGATCAATTAATGCGTTTGGGATGGAAATCATTGATTCCATTAGCAATTTTAAACATCTTAATCACTGGAGTTGTGATGTGGATGAATGGTAAATTAAATTAAGATAGAAAGAGATGCAACCACTAACTAATAGATCGAAAGCAGTCCTTCAAAAAGAGATGACATTTGCTGAGAAATTGTATTTACCTGCAATTATCAATGGAATGATTATCACGTTTAAACACATGTTTAAAAAAGCGGCTACGATACAATATCCAGAACAAAAAAGAGAATTTAGTCCTATTTACCGTGGTCACCACGTACTAAAACGTGATGATGAAGGTGCTGAAAGATGTACTGCTTGTGGACTTTGTGCGGTTTCTTGTCCTGCAGAAGCAATTACGATGCAAGCTGCTGAACGAAAAGAAGGAGAAGAGAAATTGTACCGTGAAGAAAAATATGCAGCCAACTATGAAATCAATATGTTGCGTTGTATTTTCTGCGGATTGTGTGAGGAAGCTTGTCCGAAAGAAGCGATTTTCTTAACGGACCGTTTGGTGCCAACTGAATTTGACAGAGGCGATTTCGTTTTTGGTAAAGACAAATTGGTAGAGAAAGTAGACGACCGAGTGGATGTTACAAGACGTCAAACACAAGATGTGTTGGATTTCAAACAAAACAAAAAATATAGTCATAATAAATAATTGATAGAAGCTATGACACAGTACGTATTTTATTTCCTATCCTTTTTAGCAATACTTTCCGCGTTGATGGTAGTATTTTCTAAAAATCCTATCCATAGCGTGTTATACTTGGTATTGACATTCTTTGCTATTGCAGGTCATTATGTATTATTGAATGCTCAGTTTTTAGCAGTAGTTCACATTGTTGTTTATGCAGGAGCAATTATGGTATTATTCCTGTATGTATTAATGCTCTTGAACTTGAATGTCGATGCAGAGCCAGTAAAGAAGAACTGGGTAAAATTTGCTGGAGTACTTTCTGGAGGATTATTGATGTTGACATTAGTAGCTACTTTTCACAAAGCAGAAACAATGCCTTTAATTCAAGACAATCCAGAAATTGGAGTTACCGCTAACTTGGGTAAAATCTTATTCAATGAGTTTGCTTTACCTTTTGAAATTTCATCGGTACTTCTTTTGAGTGCAATGATTGGAGCGATTATGTTAAGTAAAAAAGACACTAAAAAATAAGCTATGGGAACATTACAAGCAATTCCTTTAAATCATTATATCTTAGTAAGTGTGATCCTTTTCTCTATTGGAGTAATGGGTGTATTATTAAGAAGAAATGCAATCATCATCTTTATGTGTATTGAGTTGATGTTAAATGCAGTGAATTTGTTGATGGTTGCATTTTCAGCGCATCACGGTGACGGGTCAGGACAAGTATTTGTATTCTTTATTATGGCTGTTGCAGCTGCAGAAGTTGCGGTTGGACTTTCCATTTTAATTATGATGCATAGAAATACAAACACAACAGATGTTGGGTTTCTTAATAAACTTAAATTTTAAGAACGATGAAGGAATTAATTTGGTTAGTACCACTTTTACCATTAGTAGGATTTTTGCTTATTAGTTTAGGAAAATCATACTTTTCTAAAAGTTTGGCAGGTATCATTGCAAGTGCAATGGTTTTTGGTTCGTTTGTTATTTCATTGGGTGTATTTTTTGATGTTTTAAATGGAGATGGTAAACCAACAACAGTAACGCTATTTGAATGGATTGCAACAGCTGATTTTCATGTAAATATTGCATTTTTAGTGGATTCTTTGACATCCATCATGTTGTTAATCATTACTGGGGTTGGATTTTTGATTCACCTATACTCTATGGGGTATATGCACGACGATGAAGGGTATGCGAAGTTCTTCTCTTACTTGAACTTATTTGTATTCTTCATGTTGTTGTTAGTGCTTGGAGATAACTACTTGGTAATGTTCGCGGGATGGGAAGGTGTAGGTTTGGCTTCCTATTTATTAATTGGTTTTTGGTTCAAAAATCAACCATATAATGATGCTGCGAAAAAAGCATTTATCGTAAACCGAATTGGAGATTTAGGTTTTATCTTAGGTATTTTCTTAATCTACACTACTTTTGGTACGATTCAATACAGTGGCGTATTTAGTGAAGCGGTTAATATGGCGGATCAAAGTCCTACAATCGTAGCAATTACTTTATTATTATTTGTTGGAGCGATGGGTAAAAGTGCTCAAATTCCATTGTATACTTGGTTGCCAGATGCGATGGCCGGTCCAACTCCTGTTTCAGCATTGATTCATGCAGCGACGATGGTTACTGCAGGGGTATATATGATTGCTCGTTCAAACATTCTATATAGTTTGGCTCCAGAGACGTTAGGATTTGTAGCTATCATTGGTGGTGCAACTGCTGTATTTGCTGCAACGATTGGTATTTTCCAAAACGACATCAAAAAAGTATTGGCTTATTCTACAGTGAGTCAGTTAGGATATATGTTCTTAGCTTTAGGAGTAGGTGCTTTTACAGGTGGTGTTTTCCATTTGATTACTCATGCATTCTTTAAAGCCTTATTATTCTTAGGAGCTGGTAGTGTGATTCACGCAATGGGTGGAGAACAAGATATTCGTAAGATGGGTGGATTGAAAAAATATATTCCAATTACCTACATGACTTTTTTATTAGGTACCCTTGCGATTTCAGGTATACCACCATTTTCAGGATTCTTTTCAAAAGATGAAATTTTAGCACATGCATTCAATGTTAATCCGATTTTTTGGGTCTTGGGTGTGTTAGGTTCAATGATGACCACTTTCTATATGTTCCGTTTGTTCTTCTTAACATTTATGGGAACATTTAGAGGGACAGAAGATCAAAAACATCATTTACATGAATCTCCAAAAACAATGACAATACCTTTGGTAGTACTTTCAGTTCTTGCGGTAATAGCTGGATTTATTGGAATTCCTCACGTATTAGGAGGAAATCATTGGTTAGAGCATTTTTTAGCACCTGTATTTAAAGATTCAGCAATTCATCATCATGGTTCTGAGTTAAAAGTTAGTACAGAATATGCATTGATGGGGGTAACAGTAACCATTACTATATTGATGATCTTATTTGCACGTAACAAATTTGTAACGAAAAGATTTGTTCCTGCAGATGATAGCGTGAAACAAGGATTTATTCCACGTTTATTGGCTAACAAATACTATGTAGACGAATTCTATAACGCGATAATTGTTAAACCATTGAATGGATTAGCAAGTTTCTCTTACAAATTCTTAGAATTAAAAGGAGTAGATGCAATCGTAAATGGAGTTGGAAAATTGGTTGTGTTTATCAGTAGTCAAGCACGTAAACTACAAACAGGAAATACTGGTTTCTACATCTTCGCGATGGTCATTGGAATCTTGATAATATTAGCACTTAATTTATTTAACAAATAACAAACAGAGAATGATAACTACTACACTTTTATTTTTCCCGTTAGTTATAGGAATATTATTATTCTTTCTAAAAGGGGAAAACGTTAAGAAAATCGCTTTAGGTGCAAGTTTTGTTCAACTTGTATTAGGCGTAACAGCTTTTGTTCAATTTGATAAAAAACAAGTTGTTGCTCAATATGTAACGAATATTCCTTGGATTAAAGGAATGGGAATTAATTTCCATATTGGTATGGATGGTATCAGTTTAATATTAGTGCTGTTGACAACCTTGTTGATGCCATTTATTATCTTGGTTGCAAATCGTAATACCTATAAAAATCCTTCTACGTTGTATGCATTAATGATGTTGATGCAATTTGGATTGATTGGCGTATTTACTTCACAAGATGCTTTTTTATTTTACATATTCTGGGAAATTGCTTTATTACCAATTTACTTCATCGCTTTATTATGGGGAGGTGCAGATCGTATCCGTATTACTTTCAAATTCTTCATATATACCTTAGCAGGAAGTTTGTTGATGTTGGCAGCGTTAATCTATTTGTATCTACAAACGCCACTTCCTCACAATTTCTCTTTACAAGCATTGTATGACTTGCAATTGACAGAGGGAACACAGAATTGGGTGTTTTGGATGTTGTTTTTTGCTTTTGCAATTAAAATGCCTATTTTCCCATTTCATTCTTGGTTGGCTGACACCTACACAGATGCTCCTACACCAGGGACAATGTTATTATCTGGAGTTATGTCAAAAATGGGGGTATATGGAGCATTAAAAATTTTATTACCAATCGTACCAATGGGTGTTAATGATAATGCACACATAGCGATCACTTTGGCTGTGATAGGCGTTATATACGCATCCTTGTTAGCAATGTTCCAAAAAGATTACAAACGTTTGATTGCATATTCTTCAGCAGCGCACGTAGGTTTAATTGCAGCAGGTGTATTTAGTATGACTTACAACGGTATTTCTGGAGCAGTAGTTCAAATGTTTGCACATGGTATTTCTGCAGTAGGATTATTCTATGTTGTGGATATCTTGGTAGATCGTACGAATACAAGGCAATTGAAAGAACTTGGAGGAATTAGAACAGTTGCTCCAGTATATGCAACATCTTTCATGATTATCATGATGGCGAGTATAGCGTTACCATTGACAAGTGGATTTATTGGTGAGTTTTTATTGTTAGTTGGTGTGTTTGAGTACAACGGTTGGTTAGCTGGTTTTGCTGGTTTATCTACTATATTAGGTGCTGTTTATATGCTAAAAAGTTATCAAGTATCCATACTAGGAGATAAGTCGTCTGTGTCTGATAATTTTTTCGATTTGGTATGGCAGGAGAAAGTGATTTTATTCCCACTTATCGTTTTGATTTTTGTGATGGGAGTTTATCCAAAACCATTACTTGAAGTGATTACTCCAGCAGTGAAGAATTTGTTCACGATCATGGAAGTTACAATTAAATAAGTCCTAAAGGAAATTACATAATTATGAAAGCATTATTATTATTAAGTGGATTAGGTATTTTAGGAATAGTATCTGAAATACTAAATTTCAAAAAGTATATTTATAAGTTAACCATTGTTGGGTTGATTTTGACACTTGGAATTACCTTTTTAGAATGGGATAATCCTGCGCCATTACAATTTTCAAACATGGTCAATTTCGATAATTTAGCCATTTCGTTCATTGCTGTATTGGTAGTTACAGCTATTTTATGGTTCTTGACTTCTGCACCAATTTTTGATGATAGCGAGCATATTGCAGATAAAACAACCTTGATTTTATTTGCATTGGTTGGAGCTGTCTGTATGGTGTCTTACCACAATGTAACTATGTTGTTCATTGGAATTGAAATTTTATCAATCTGTATGTATGTCATGGCAGGTAGTAAAAAAGGAGATTTAGCTTCCAATGAGTCATCGATGAAATACTTCTTGATGGGTGCATTTGCAACAGGTTTCTTGTTGATGGGTATTGCTTTCATTTACGGAGCAACAGCTACCTTTGATTTAGCTGAAATCAAAATGTACATGGAGAATAGTCCTGAGCATTTAGAATTAGTATATACAGGGATTACCTTATTAGTTATTGGTTTATCCTTTAAAATATCTGCTGTACCATTTCATTTTTGGGCACCAGATGTGTATGACGGAGCACCAATACAAGTAACAAGTTTAATGTCTACGATCGTTAAAACAGCTGCGATTGCTGCGTTTTACAAATTGTTTACCGTTAGTTTCGCATCGCAAAGTATAGCTTGGGAATGTACCTTGTCATACATCGCAGGTATCACGATTATTTTAGGAAATCTAATTGCGGTATTTCAATCTTCTGCAAAACGTATGTTAGCGTATTCTGGTATTTCACATGCAGGGTATTTGTTATTAGCAATTTTAGCGAATAATACATCTGGAGGAAATGCATTGGTATATTATACCTTAGCATATTCTGTAGCGACAATTGCTGCTTTTGCTATCATTGCATTGGTATTGCAAGCAAAAGGAGATACTAATTTTAGTTCTTTTGAAGGTTTAGGAAAGAAAAATCCTTTATTAGCTTTAGCAACTATCCTTTCGATGTTATCTTTAGCTGGAATACCTCCTTTCGCAGGTTTCTTTGGAAAATACTATTTGTTTACTTCGTACTTAGAAAATCACGGAATCGGTTTAGTGGTTGTAGCATTGATTGGTTCTGCAATCAGTATTTATTACTATTTCCGTTTAATCGTAACGATGTTTAAAGGAGAAAGCGAAGAGGTTATTCCGATTAGCGGAACTGTGAAATTGGTATTGATTCTTTGTATCTTGATTACAGTTGCATTGGGAATTTTTCCGGAATTGTTAAACGGTGGTTGGTAATTTTTTAATTATAATGATTGATAAAAAAGAAAAATCTAAATTTGAAATTCAATTTTCAAGAGGGTTGAAAGTAATGTTTATTGTGCTAACAAGTATGTTATTACTAACAAAGCTTTTTGACTTTTTCTTTCTAAAACAATAGTTTTTAAATCGTGTAATAGCTTTGGAAAGACGGATATTAAAAATTGAATTAACTAAATTCGATAAATTTTTAGAAGTTATTTGTTTGTCATCGATTATAACAATCTGGTTATATGTGATTTATGATTATAGTTCTGGTGCTAAGAAAATGATTGCTGTATATTAAGAATTAATTAAAGAATGAAAAGCCTGAAAAATTTATTTTTCAGGCTTTTTTAATTTCATAAATTAAAAACTAAAATGAAAGAAAAAGTAAACATAATACTTGAAAAAAATATAGTGTTAATAATCTGTTGGCTAGTTGTATCATTAATAAATTTAAACAAAGCTTATCATATTGATGATACATTTCATTTAGAAGCAGGAAACTATATAATTGACCATTTAAACACTCCTATGTCAGGTAAAATTAATTGGGATAATTCACCAACAGAAATGTACAATCATAATCAACCTCCATTGTTTTTTTTATGTATTGGAATCATAATTAAATTATTTAACTCCAATGAAATAACGTTACATATCTTTTTATCAATTTTTACATTATTAGCATTAATATATTACTATAAGATCCTAGAAATACTTGATGTAAATAAAAAGTATATATATATAATATTAATTGCCTTTAACCCAGCATTTATTGTTAATCAAAATTTAATGACAGATATACCAATATTAGCAATAACATTTATTTTTATTTTTTATTTAATAGAGGGTTTACAGAGTAATAAAACAAAAAAAAATTATAATATCTTCAATAATATTAAGTATAGGGTTACTAATTAAATACACTCTTATTCCTTATATTATATTATTAATTTTAGCTATTGGTCTTACAAAAAAAATTAAAAATTTATTGATTTTAGCTATACCTATTGCTACATTATGTTTATGGTCATTATGGAACCACCTTGAATATGGAGGTATTCACCTAATTGGAAGACCTAGAAAAGCATTTAATTTAGTTGATGTTTGGGCATTTTTAGGGACATTAGGTTCTATAAGTTTTTTTTCTATCTTAATTATACAAAGGTTTTTTAGTAGAAAAATCTCTAATATACTTCTTGTAATATCAATAATTTCATTTATCGGCTTCATAATTATATTTCAAATTGATATTATTAATGAAGAGTTTATAAATAAACATATACATACATTATTTATGATAATAGGCGTAATAACCATTTTATCAATAATATATAAATCTATTTACATTTTTATTAACACAAAAAAGAATAATAAATTAACATATAAATTTCTTATTATAACTCAAATTTTAGGATTAACATTATTTATTAATTTATACGCACCATTTATAGCAACAAGACATTTATTATTAATACTTCCATTTATATTAATCTTATTTGAAGAAGAAATAAATAAATGCGGTTCCTTTTTTGAAAATTTATTATTACTAAAAACAATAGTATTTGGAATATTAATTGGTGTATCAGATTATTGTTATGCTGATTTCTATAGAAAAAAAGCTGCAGAGATTCAATTCCAAGGACATATAATTTGGGCTACTGGACATTGGGGATGGCAATGGTATGCCAAAAAAGCAGGAATGAAAATTTATTCACAAGATGAAGATTGGAAACTTAAAAAAGGAGATTTATTAATTATTCCAAACAACATAGCTAAACAAACAATAAATGAAAATATACTTTTAGATACAATAGCATTTAAAACTGAACAATATAATTATATGACTCTTATTTCAGTGAATAATTTTGCAAGTTTATATAATACATTTTATAAAAAACCAGCTTGGTCACTTTCTAAAAGTACTATAGATACTATTTTTATACACTACTGTCCGATAAAAATAGAAATTAATCCATTTACATCCTAGAAGTATTGATTTTACTACGTTGATTCCTGATTTTCAAAAGTAAGCCCCATTAATTAAACAGAACTGAACTCTAATTGAAGTTGTGGATTATACTCTTTAATCCA
>CALPMT020000057.1 GCA_943324745.2 Chitinophaga pinensis
AGCATCACAGTTTAACCATTGGTAACCCGCATTTGCTTGATTCACTGTAATCGTTGAATTCGCAATTAATAGATCTTTCGTTGGAAATGGATTGATCGTTAAATTCAACGTTGCTGTTGAATCACACCCATTCACATTTTTAGTTGTTAAAGTATAAACTCCTGTTTTTGTATAGTTCTTACCATTCCAGAAATAACTTCCACATGCTGTATAATCTGTTGTTGAAGTACTTGGCTTATTTATCGTAAGTAACAACGTTGCTGTTGAGTCTCCTCCTTTTGTAGTTTTTGTTGTAAAGGTATAAACGCCACTTTTCGTGTAGTTTATATTGTTCCAATTATACGTATCACACGCTGAAACTACTGTTGTAGAAGTGCCCGGAGCTAAAATAGTTAAAACCAACGTCGCAATAGAATCACATCCGTTTACATTTTTAGCTGCATAAGTATACACACCACTTTTTGAGTAGTTCTTACTGTTCCAATCATAACTTCCATTTGCAGTATGAGTTGTAGTGGAAGTTGAAGCAGGAAGAATCGTAAGTATTAATGTTGCGATAGAGTCATTTCCTTTGGCATTTTTTGTATTAAAAACATAAGATCCACTTTGTGTATAATTCTTATTATTCCAATCATAGCTACCACATGTTGAAATTTTTGTCGTAGACGTACCTGGAGCTACAATCGTTAACTCCAAAGTGACCGTAGAATCACATCCACTTACATTTTTAGTTACGAATGTATAAATTCCACTCTTTGTATAATTCTTACCATTCCAATCGTAACTTCCATTTGCAGTATACTTCACGCTTGAAGCTGTTGCTTTTAGAACCGTTAAATGTAATGTAACTGTAGAATCATACCCTTGTTTATTTGTTGAGGTATATGTGTAAATTCCACTTTGAGAATATACTTTGTTATTCCAAAGGTAATTTCCACAACTTGTATACATTAAATCTGAATTAACCTTGCTTATAGTAACTTGCGTTTTATAAGTAGCTGTATCTCCACATGCAGTTTTCACAAAAACAGTTACATTTTTAATTCCTGTCGAATTAAAAGCATGTTTGATATAACCAACATCTGTTTTCTTAACGTCATTTTTTCCGAAATTCCAATTGAATTCAGAGCCATTGGTATTTGTTGCAAACAACATGGTATCACCAGATAAATGTTCTACTTCTAAATGAGCATTCGGAGTTAATTTCAACCCTTCCTGAACATTTATGGTCTCTGTAGAGAAAGAAGTTAAACCACATTTATTTTTAGCTGTTAACTTTACTTGATACGTTCCTTTAGTTGCAAATTTATGTGCAAAAAGTATAATATTATTTTCTTTTAAAGTGTCAACCATTGTAACTTCCTGAGAATTATCTCCAAAATCATACGTATATTGATAATCATTCGATTCTTCTTCTCTAAAAAACAGTACTTTTTCACCTGGACAAGCATCGTTTGCTAACGCATCAAATCCAATACCTGTTGGTGTAACATCTGTTCTTACCTCTACCGATTTTGTGATTAGTGTATCAATATTACAATTGTTTGTCAATTTCAAGGTAACTGTATATACACCTGCCTTACTGTAGCTATGTGAAGTGAACTTAGAAGACGATAGTGTGTTGTCTCCGAAATTCCAAGAAATAGCTTTAAACGATGTGTTGACCGAGAACTTTGCGTTTTCTCCAGGACAAACTGAACTTGGGAAATTTTTGGAAATATCCCCGTTGAAAGCAACATCTGTTCGGATATTAATTTTCCTGAATATAGTCAAGGTATCATCACAGTAAGAAGTTAATTTTGCTTTCATAGTTAATATTCCAGATTTAGCAAATGCATGTGTTGGGTTCGAATTTGTTACTGGACTTGTACCATCCCCAAAATCCCACACAACAGATTTGTAGTTTCGATATTGGTAACTATCACCGATTGATAATTCTACCTCATCTCCTTGGCAATAATTTTGAATATCCGTGTTATTGTTATAATTACCTGAAATATTAATAAAAGCAGTTTTTCCAATCGACGTTGGAGCAACTTTCACGGTAGCTTGAATGGTCGTATCTTTGTTACAATAGTTCGTTAATTTCAGTTTTACCAAATAATCTTTGTACGAATTATACGTATGTGATTCAGCGGTTCCTTTGGTTAAATCTCCATAATCATATTCTTTTGATTTAATCCCAGAACTATTATTCAAATACAAATCAACTACTTCTCCTGGACAATAAGACTTGTTAAAGTTATATTCTGAGAAACTAGCTATCACAGGATTATTGTTTACAATCTTAATCACTTGAGTAAGCGTTGTATCTTTTCCACAAAACGTAGTAAGCTTTAATTTGAGCGCATGTTCACCTAGTGCACTAATGTTAAAGGTTCCAGAGTATCCATTCTCTTGACTTAAAAACCCGACACCTGTCCATACAGATGATTTGATCCCATTACTTGAGTATCGAACTGAAAACTCTTCGCCAGGACAAAATGTAGTTTGTTGGTCATAATAAAACTGATTATTCGTTGAAATAGGTTGATTGTTATTTACAGTAATTTTAGAAGATAATAAGGTATCATTCCCACAGTAATTTGTCAATTTAAGTTTTACCACATTTTCTCCAATCGGAAATGATTTGTTTACATTATTTTCGACTACTACATTACCAGGTAATATCCATGCGATTGATTTTAAATTATTCTGATAGTTATAATAATTCAAGTTATGAGTTTCACCAGGACACAAACTAACATCTGAAGGTGCATTTATATAATTAAATGGCATCGAAGATTTGATTGTAATCAATTGACTCACAATTGTATCAATGCCACAATAATTCGTCATTTTCGCTTGAACTAAATAATCCCCAGCCTTTCTAAAGCTATGTGATGGTTGATTCGCTGTTGTAGTTGCTGAATTATCTCTAAAATCCCATACAACACTTTGAGTGTTATCTGACGTGCTAAATAAAATTGGCTCACCTAGACAAGCTGGTGTATTCGCATAAATGGAAGGGAAACCTTTAAAATAATTCGATGCCTTCTTAGACACTTTAATAATTTTAGAAGTTGATGAAGAATTGCCACACGTATTCGTTGCGGTGAGTTTGATCATATAATCACTCTCATTTTTGTAAGCATAACTAATATCATAACCATTATACGTTGTACCATCTCCCATTGACCATGTATATGACTGCTCATTATATATATTCGCAGATACATTAAATGGTTCATTTGGACAAAGCACTGTTTTACTTAAATCGAAATTAGAATTTGGATGGATTGTATCTGTGATCACAACGTTTACATACGCAGTATCCATCGCATTAAAACAGTCACTATTTTTATAAGTTACGTACGCTTTATAGATGCCTTTAGTAGCATACGACATCGTTACTGAATATGGATCTGATTGAATAAGCGATTTGCCATTTCCAAAATTCCATGTTTTATCTAGTATATAATTTGGAGAAGACAAGTTAAAAGAAACCTGTTGATTAGGACAATAAGCCTGTTGAGAAAGATAAATATTGTTGTAATTTGAAGTACAATACTTCACATTTACAAAATAGGATTGTTGAGAACCATCTTCAGCAATTACCACATATTCCAATGTTTTCGTTGAAAAATTGTTAGCGGTAACTCCTGAAATTTGTTCCACGCCATTGACATACACTTTAGATAATGGAGAACTTGTGAATTTCGCCACTAACTTCGTTAAGTTAGTCCCTTTGGGAACTTGAATGGTATACGTTGAATTATTTACTTCTGTTTTTGCAGAATCTGACGTAGCTAATTTGAATGAGATTAATTCTTTTTCTGAACTTTTTGATTTACTTAAGTCAAGCGATATAGCTGATACATAGTCTGGTCCAAATCCGCCAAAATAGTATTTCCCGTCAACAACAACTGGACTTAAATAACTTGTATGATTTAGCTCAGCAGTTAATTTATTTGAAATCCCTCTATCAGATCCAAATCTCAATAACGCGTCAGAACTTGAAACACATACCAAATATGTGTTGTTATTTTGTAAAACAAGTTCATGGTATGCTAATTTTTGATTTCCGTAATGATGTTGATATTTTTTATCAAAAACATAGTCCTTGGAATAGACACTATTATATACATTAGAATTTAGTGGATTATATTCAAGAACCTCTACATTGACAGGTTTATTTAATAAGTAATCACTTGAAGTATTTGCATCATTGTAATAAGCTAAAAAATTAATCCCGGAAATTTCATATCCAGCAACATTTCCATTTTGGAATAATGTACAGTATTTAACTAATCCACCTGAACCAGATTTTACACTTGTAGTCCAATTTGGTTGGTTTACATAATTTTCGGTGATATTCACATTTGATTTTAGTGAACTGTAGGATACTAATCTTCCCACTGAACTCGTAGAATCTGTAATTTCAAAGTTAATGGTTACACTATTATCTGCATTGTAATAATCTAACAATACCGTATCTATTGAAGGATTACTTTTTAGTGTAACTAATTTATAATTAATTTCATAAATCCCTTTTTCCAAATCAGAACTAGATGTAAAAGGTTGTGAAAACTTTATCGTTACGGTGTCTTTTTTTCCAAGACCTGGACTTTCCATCACATCTACAAAGTATTTGTCTGAGTATAAAATTGGCCCTCCTTTTTTGTTTACTGTCACAATCCCTAATACATTATTCATCTGATTTGTACCTGTGTTGTAAATCGTCATCCCTAAGGTATCACTTACCATACCCGCTTTTGCTAAAAATAAAGGTCTTGTTCTGTACATTGGTGAAGCTACAGCAGGATCAATTTTTAAATCATTGTCGTAGGTTTCTTTAACGCCAATATGTCCACTTCCTGAACCTACTTTTCGTAAGGCATTTTTAAGTTTAATACCATCTTTTAAACTAATACTAATAATAGGAATTGTGACTTGTTTTCCTTTAAGATCGGGAGCAATCGTTCCTTGTAAATTTGTAACTAAGTTTGAATCAATACCTGTAAGAGTACCATTATTATCATATACAGCACCATTATTAATGATTACCAAAGCAATAGCACCCGCATTTTGAGCATTGATTGCTTTTGTAACAAACGGACCACCACCACGGTGAATCAAGGCTATTTTCCCCGAATAATTTCCAACTAAAGCATTTATTCCCAAAGAATCTACACCTGTAGCTAGCTTAAAATCGCCCGTAACATTTGTTTTTGTGATTACTCCATTTCCCCAAGTTCCACCTGGAGAAACCGTTGAGTCACCTATTCCAAAAGTATAAAACCCTTTAACACTTGCAGGAGATTTAACTTCAAACACTGCCTGTGACCAAGACATCATAGAAACGAATACTAGTAACAAGGAAAGTGCTGTTTTCATTCCAAGCGAAGTTTTCTTTTCATAACTACAGCCTTCATTCGAAGAACTAAAGTTATGCTTGAATAACCATTCTTTTTTCATACGTATAAATTAATTTGGTACAAATGTAACAAATGTATTTATACCTCACAATAGTTATAATTAGCTATTTTTTAGGATTATAATTATTTAAAAGGGAATGTTATGGTTCGATTTTACTTATAAAAAAAACCAGCCTCTCAGCTGGTTTTTATATTATTTTTTCTCTTTTTCGTCTGATTTTACTTCTTCTTTTTTCTCTTCTTTAGTATCCTTCTCCTCCTTTTCTTCTTTCTTCACGTCCTCTTTTTTCTCTTTCTCCTCTTTTTTTGCTTTTTCGACTTTCATAGCTTTGTCTTTTTCAAGCTTCGCTTCGTCTGCTTTCAACTTTTTCTGATCTTCTTTCAGTTTTTTCTGATCTGCCTTTTTCTTTTCGGCTAAGGCTTTCTTCGCAGCTTTGTCTTTTTCAGCTTTCAACGCTTCATCATCTGACTCTAACGTTTTTTCATCTTCTTTCAAGGCTGCTTTATCCAATTTAATCGCCTCTTTATCTTCTTTGATTAATGCTTTTTTTGCCTCTTTATCTTGTGCGAATGACATCCCTGAAATCAACAAAATTGCAATAGATAGTACTAATAGTTTCATGACTTTATGTTTTAAGTTATTTCATGAATATAACTATTTTTTATTAAAAATTCCAATTTATTGATGATTTTAATAAAAATACTCCCTGAAAAGTTGAACTAAAACCAAAGTTGAACTAAAATTGCATCGTACATTCGCAAACTGAAGAATTATAAAACATGATTAGGTAATGAAATCAAAACACGCTTTTTCTATTCGCGCGCGCATCAGGAGTTTTTCGTATTCATTTCAAGGAATTCGCACCTTATTTAAGCATGAACATAATGCCTGGATTCATGCATGTGCAACACTCATCGTGTTATTGTTGGGAGTTTATTTCAACCTTTCAATGATAGAATGGTGTTGGATTACACTCGCAATTGGGATCGTTTTCATTGCCGAACTATTTAACACAGCAATCGAATATTTGACAGATTTAATATCCCCCGAGATTCATCCACTCGCTAAAAAAATAAAAGATGTATCCTCTGGAGCTGTATTGATTTCTGCATTGGTTTCACTTGTGATAGGATTATTAATTTTTGTCCCGAAATTTAGTGCTTAAAACAAAAATGTAGTTCCTAGTTATTTCGTAAAATTGCCCAAAACTAGAAATGATAGATTAAAAATGGAAGTGTATACAGACGAACAAACAGCAATAAAAACCACTTGGTTTAGTATCATCGGAAATACTAGTTTAGCACTCATTAAAGGTTTTGCTGGATTTTTTGGAAATTCTTATGCCTTAATTGCAGATGCCATTGAATCTACTACGGATATTTTTGCCTCCTTCTTGGTATTATTTGGAATCAAATATGCAAGTCGACCAGCCGATGAAAATCATCCTTATGGTCACGGAAGGGCTGAACCACTGATCACTTTCTTAGTGGTCGCGTTTTTAATTACATCTGCTTGTATCATAGCATACGAGAGTATTCTAAACATCGGAACTCCTCATAGCCTACCAAAACCTTGGACACTACTATTCTTGGGCGGAATTATCCTATGGAAAGAAATGTCTTACCGTATGGTGATCAAAAAAGCCAAAGAAATCAATAGTTCTTCCCTCAAAGCTGATGCTTGGCATCATCGTAGTGACGCTATTACTTCTATCTCTGCATTTATTGGAATTACCATCGCCCTTTATTTTGGAAAAGGCTACGAATCTGCTGACGATTGGGCTGCTTTGTTCGCATCAGGGTTTATTCTGTACAACAGTTACCTCATCTTCCGACCTGCATTAGGAGAAATCATGGACGAACATACTTATGACGAACTGGTGGAGGAGATACGTCAAGTTGCTATTACCGTTCCAGGAATTTATGGTACCGAAAAATGTTTTATCCGTAAAGCAGGCATGAAGTATCATGTGGATTTACATGCACGTGTAGATGGTTCAATTACAGTCACTGAGGGACATACCTTAGCACATGAATTGAAAGATACGCTAAGAGCAGAAATCAAAACATTGGGACATGTGTTGATACATATTGAACCAACTACTTAAAATTTTCAATACTTTTACAACGTGGTAAAAATAAGAGATATTGAGTTGGGAGAATTCCCATTATTACTAGCTCCGATGGAGGATGTAAGTGATCCGCCGTTTCGTGCGTTATGCAAAAAACATGGTGCTGATTTGATGTACACCGAATTTATTTCCTCGGAAGGATTAATTCGCGATGCAGCAAAAAGCGTGAAAAAGTTAGATATCTATGAGTATGAGCGACCTGTAGGTATACAAATTTTTGGGTATGACATCGAAAGCATGAAAACCTCTGCTCAAATCATTGAGAAAACAAATCCAGATATTATTGATATTAATTTTGGTTGTCCAGTGAAGAAGGTTACCTGTAAAGGTGCTGGAGCTGGTATGTTGCAAGACATTCCAAAATTGATCAAAATGACGGAAGAAATCGTTAAGATCACCAATTTACCTGTCACAGTAAAAACACGTTTAGGCTGGGATGACAAAACAAAATATGTAGTTTCTACTGCTGAAAAATTACAAGATGTTGGTGTGGAAGCAATTTCTATACATGGGCGTACTAGACAACAATTGTACAAAGGAGATGCAGACTGGACCTTAATTGGCGAAGTGAAAAACAATCCTCGTATGCACATTCCAATTTTTGGCAATGGGGATATCGACACCCCTGAAAAAGCATTAGCATATAAAAACCGTTATGGAGTCGATGGCATTATGATTGGTCGGGCGAGTATAGGTTATCCTTGGATTTTCAATGAAGTGAAACATTTTATGAATACTGGTCAACACTTAGCTCCACCCTCTGTAGCTGATCGTGTGGCCATTGCCAAAGAGCACTTACAAATGAGTGTTGCGTGGAAAGGTGAAGGACTGGGCATCGCTGAAATGAAACGCCATTACTCGAATTACTTCAAAGGGATTTCTCACATGAAAGAATTCCGCATGAAACTAGTGACTTCATTTAATTTACAAGAAATCTACGATACCTTAGATTACATTCAAGACCACGCTGACGAGTTTACGTTCATCTAATCAACGCTCAGCTTTCAGGAAGATATTTGAAAAAATAATTCCAAACACCAAAGCCATAGCTGTTGACAACATGGATAAAGCAGTTTGTAAACCTGCAACGACATCGCTATTGACCAAATGAGAAATACTGAAAAAACCTAAGGAACCTGGCACTAACAAAATCATTCCAGGAACCAATAGTAGGGATGAATTTCTCTTTTTGATACGTGAAAATAAATTACTTACAATTCCTAGGAAGAAGGAGGCTAAAAATACGGCTACTGGTTCGCTGAACGCTTTACTTCCATAGACATACGAGAAATAAGAACACCAACAAGCTAGTAGAATCCATATAAAATCGCGTTGTTTTGCTTTAAATAAAATCATAAATCCCAAGGGTACAAAAAATAATGCGATCCATTTGCCCCAGCTAACTAGCTCAGAGATGCTAAGTGAAGGTTTTGGTAAGGTAATGAGTCCCATAAATTTCATTCCTACAGCAATACCTATGGCAATCATAGCAAAGGTGATAAATGCATTCGTGAAACGTGTCAACCCAGCAATTAAGTGGTTGTTGACCATCTCAGTAATAGAAACAGTGAACGAGAAACCTGGGATCAAGATTATCAAGCCGCAAACGGTAGCTATGTCGCGTTGGAAATCGATGTATTGACTTTGGAACAAGGCTGCAATACAACAGGCCCAAATCGCTGATATCAAAACAAATACTTTTCCGAAACGTGGAGCAAAAGCAAGTAAGCCATTAAACGCTCCAATGCCTAATCCTATCAATAATGAACAAGCAATTTCAGGTAAATTTCCTCCAAAAACACAAGCAGCACTCCCGGTGGATAAACCAAAAAAGAGAATCATTAACCAAGTTGAATAACGACTTTTCGCTTGATTAAGCGTATTCAACTCTTGAATTCCTGCCGTGAAATCAAGCTTAGTTGTACTCACATGCTTACACACCTCTTGAATGGCATCGATTTTCTCCAGATTCAAATCTCCTTCTTGAGATACTTTAACTAAATATGGGTGTTTTACCCCCTCTTTTTCGATACTCGCAAAAATAGAACCAGGGGTTGTAAAGAATTCAGCTGAAACATTTACTGAAAGACAAAGTTTTTGAATAAAATCTTCTACGCGATGCGTAGGCAACCCATTTTCATGCAATGATTTTGCAGCTAGAAGTATAAAATCGATTTGCTTAGTTGTGGTCATCTTATTGTTTTTCAATCATCACACCCGATGTTAATCTGACTAATTTATTTTTGCAAAATACACATTTGGATTCAAATAAGAAATGTCATAGGTCTTATTTTCAAGGGATGTTGCACAAAAATTTTCTCAGCCTAATTCATTCAAAATACCTACCAAAATCGATGCATTATCAATTCTAATTCAGATTAGCATCTTCCAGACGTCCGAAAAATGGCATGCCAAAAAAAAGAGGTTGATTCGAGATGAACCAACCCTAAATCAATTGTTAACCAGTTAATTATTGGATTACTTCCAATTTATGAGTACTATTTACTCCGTTATTAGTAACATTTACCAAATAAATAGCTTTTCCAAAATCAGCTAAGGATACAGCCATTTTTTCTCCAGTAAACGAATTATTTGCAATTCTGTATACTTCTCTACCTTGCAAATCAGTTACAGTAATAGTTAAAGTACCTGATGTTACATTTACAAAGAATTCACCCTTAGTTGGATTTGGATAAACAGTAACCAATGAAGCAGTCAGTTCATGAATTCCCAATGGATTTTTATCGATGGTTACTGTAACCACATAATTTTGACTCGTTCCGTCTTCTGCCGTAATCACATACGTAACTGCGTTCGTAAAATCATTTGTTGAAACTCCACTTGTTTGTGGTGTTTGTTTTACACTAACTGTTGCTTTTGCAGACGCTGTAAAGGATGCAATCAACTTCGTAACATCTGTTCCGTAAGGTACCGTTGCGGTAATGTTAAAGCCTGAAATTGTCGCTTTAACTACTGGATTCAAGCTTTCAAAACTAAAAGCGGTAAGTTGTTTCTCTGATGATTTTGGAGCTGGTCCTTGTGTGATAGATACTACATAATTTTGACTCGTTCCGTCTTCTGCAGTAACTACATACGTGACTTCGTTCGTGAAATCATTTGTTGAAACTCCACTTGTTTGTGG
>CALPMT020000058.1 GCA_943324745.2 Chitinophaga pinensis
AACATGCTTTTGAAATTTCTACCTTGAGTTTAGAGGAAAACAAATTTAACTTTACCTTGAATGCTTTTCCCAATCCTACAACGGAAAACTTAAACCTGCGCGTTGGTAATTACAAGCAAGAAAAGTTAGTTTACAAGCTAATTGATTTGGAAGGAAAAGTAATTTCGGATGCATCGATGCATTCGGAAGAAACTACCATCGATATGAAACAATTGCCAGTAGCAACGTATTTCGTTGAAGTACACAACGAGGGAAAAAAAGTACAAACGTTTAAAATCATTAAAAATCAGTAAGTATGAAGAAATTTTTTAGTGTTGTTTCTGCTGTCCTTCTTTCAGTAAGTTTATGGGCACAAGCTCCACAAAGTTTTAGTTATCAAGCAGTAATAAGAGGTGGTAACAATGTTTTAGTTTCTAACAAACCAGTTGGAATAAAAATCAGTTTGTTGCAAGGTTCAGAAAAAGGAAAGGCTATTTATGTAGAGACTCATAAACCCACTTCGAATGACAATGGATTGGTGAGTATCGCTATTGGTGGCGGAACAAAAGACGCTTCTTCGACCGCTTTTGCAAGTATTGATTGGTCAAAAGGTCCTTATTTTGTACAAACAGAGACGGATCCAGCAGGTGGAACAAGTTATTCATTGAGTAGTGTTAGCCAGTTGTTGAGTGTGCCGTATGCATTGTATGCAGGGAATAGTAAAGATGAACAGAAACTAACTGTATCAGCAACAGGAGATACCTTGTATTTAAAGAATGGAGGCTTTGTTATAATACCAGGCTTGAGTAATGCAAATCCTATAACAAATCCAACAAATGGTTACGGCCCTAATATCAACGATGTAGAAGGTAATTCTTATAAAACGGTAACTATTGGAACTCAGACTTGGATGGCAGAAAACTTGAAAGTAACAAAGTATAACGATGGAACAACGATTCCAAACATTACCGACAATACACAATGGCAAAACAATACCACAGGAGCCTGGTCTTATTACAATAACGATGAAGCCAACAATGCCAAATACGGTAAATTATACAATTGGTATGCATTGAGTAAAACGAGCAATGGCAATAAAAACGTTTGTCCTACTGGATGGCATGTACCATCCGATTCTGAATGGACTGTTTTAACAGAATATTTAGGTGGTTTAAGTGTTGCTGGTGGTAAAATGAAAGAAGTAGGCACTACGAGCTGGAATAGCCCAAACACAGATGCTACTAATACGTCATTATTTTCGGCGCTTCCGGGCGGTTACCGCCAACCCAATGGCTATTGCAGCGGCATTGGGTCCTACGGTTACTGGTGGAGTTCTACGGAGAACGGTACGATCGTTGCTTGGCTCCGCGATCTAGCCGGCAGCCATGGGTATGTATCCAGAAACGACTTCGGTAAGGTAGATGGGTTCTCTGTTAGGTGCATTAAAGACTAACTTTCCTTCAATTCTTCAGGGTAAACTCCGCTCGGTCTGACGAGTAAATTATAAATTATTATTGATGGGTTATGAATTAATTTCGTAACCCATTTTTTTATTTACGTTTTTTAACTAGTTGATTTTTTGTACTTTTGATGAAATATTTAATCAATAAAATGAAAAAGATTGTCACAATTTTAGCAACTGTATTATTATCAGTTAGTCTATGGGCACAAGCGCCACAAAGTTTTAGTTACCAAGCGGTAATAAGAGGCGGTAACAATGTTTTAGTTGCTAACAAACCAGTTGGAATGAAAATCAGTTTGTTGCAAGGTTCAGAAAAAGGAAAGGCTGTTTATGTAGAGACTCATAAACCCACTTCGAATGACAATGGATTGGTGAGTATCGCTATTGGTGGCGGAACAAAAGATGCTTCTTCGACCGCTTTTGCAAGTATTGATTGGTCAAAAGGTCCTTATTTTGTACAAACAGAGACGGATCCAGCAGGTGGAACAAGTTATTCATTGAGTAGTGTAAGTCAGTTGTTGAGTGTGCCGTATGCTTTAATTTCAAGTAATGGTATTTCTAGGGTTTCGGTTACTGGAGATTCTCTGATATTAGCTAATGGTACATCAATTATTATTCGAGGTATAAGTAATGAAACAAATAATAAACCAACTTATGGTCCTAATATCACCGATGTAGAAGGTAATTCTTATAAAACGGTAACTATTGGAACACAGACTTGGATGGCAGAAAACTTGAAAGTAAGTAAATACAATGATGGAACACCTATGTCAAATGTTAAAGATAGTATTGAATGGTCTAAATTAACAACTGGCGCTTGGTGTTATTATAACAAGGACGAAAAGAACAATGCTAAATACGGTAAACTATACAATTGGTATGCAGTGAGTAAAACTACCAATGGCAATAAAAACGTTTGCCCTACAAGCTGGCATGTACCTACAGACGCTGAATGGATGGTATTAACAGATTATCTAGGTGGTATAACTGTAGCAGGAGGTAAACTAAAAGAAGTAGGCACAACAAGCTGGAATAGCCCTAATACAGACGCAACGAATACGTCATTATTTTCGGCGCTTCCGGGCGGTGGTCGCGGCGACGGTGGAAGTTACGAAGGCATTGGTGATTACGGTGTCTGGTGGAGTTCTATAGAGGGTAAGACGGACGATGCTTGGTCCCGCTTATTGTTAAGCACCAGTACCAGCATTGATCCGGTAGATGAGGAATACTTGTACGTCCCTAAGAAGTGTGGCTTGTCTGTTAGGTGCCTCAAAGACTAACTTCCCTACAATTCTTCAGGGTAAACTTCGCTCAATCTGACGAGAAATTATAAAATATAAATTATGGGTTATGAATTTTCGTAACCCATTTTTATTTCAGTAAATTCCAAACCCCATAGAGCGGGTATATATCTATCTTTTCCATTTGATCAAAGTTTTCGAGCGAAATTCGAATTCCTTTTTCTGTGTTTTTTTCGTGTAAGAATAGAAACATACTTTGCATTGCACCTTTCGTTCCAGCTTTTACTTCTAAAGGAACTATTTCCTCTTTTTGTTGAATGACATAATCGATTTCCGCTTGGCTATTTTTGGATTCTCGTTGCCAGTAATAGAGGTTTGTTTTTTCGTAAGGCGATTGATTTTTGATTAATTCTAACCCAACAGAAAGTTCTGCAATGTTCCCTTTGTTTATCACAGAAAGATTTTCAAGTGTTAAAAGTTGGCTTATGTCTAATTTTAAGATACGTTGATAAATTCCTGTATCGAATAAGATGATTTTTCTCTTTTTAGGATTTATTTCTGCTCCCAAGGGGATTCCGTTTGCTGCGGTATGTGTTACGAAGTGAACTAATCCTGCCATTTCTAAGAGTTGCAAGATTTCTTTGATTTGCTGATTGTTCAACGTTGCATTTGGATAGGTATAGGTGAATTTTTCTCCTTGTTGTAGCACTACATTAGCGAATACTTCTGCGATTTTAATAGGTTCAATTCTTTTTTTGTATTTCGTAAAATCCGCTTGTATGGAAAGGATTAAATCGTCTAAAATGCGTTGTACTTCAAGTAAATCTTTAGAAATCACATACGATTTTACCGCTTCAGGCATTCCGCCAATAATTAAAAACTTTTTGTAGTATGCAATTAATTTTTGATGTAATAATTCAGGAAGGGGCAAAATAGGACTAGCTTCTTTCGTTTTTTCAAGTAAACGTTCTTCGTTGTGCGCTAAAAGAAATTCATGGAATGAAATGGGGTACATAAATAAGGAACGAATGCGTCCTACGCCAAAAGAGGGTAGGTCTTTGAGAGCAAATTCTAATAAAGAACCGGCTGCTATTACGTGTAGGTTAGGTTTTCGTTCGTAGAAATAACGTAACAAATGGATAGCAGGGAGCGATGTTTGTATCTCGTCCAAAAATAGAAGCGTTTCATTTTCAATGATTGGAGTATTTTCTATAATGGAAATTTGTTCTAAAAGTGCATCCAAATTTTGTGTTGATTCAAATAGCGTGGTCCATTCTTTCTTTTCATCAAAATTAATTTCAATAAAATGTGTGAATGATTTCCCTAAGTTTCGGATAGCAGAAGATTTCCCTACTTGTCCCGCTCCTCGCAATAATAAAGGTTTCCGTGTAACTGAATTTTTCCAGTTGATTAACTCCATATCTATCGCACGACGAATATACATTTACTTCTTTTTTTATAAAATTGAAAAAATCCAAACCAATAATTGATGTAAATGTACAAAAATCCAAAGCAATAATCTATCAAAAAATGAAAAAATACAAACCAATAATTGGGTGTTTTTCTCAAAAATCCAAACCAATGTGTATAGGTGAAAGCTTACTATTGTTGTTTTGAAGCTATTAGTTTACAAAATTTATCGTAACGTTTGATGATACCAGTATCTATATTTTCGATGTCGAATGCATGGGTGGTATACGTGATTTCAATGTCTGTCATTTCGTCTTTAATTAAACCGATCACTTCGCAGTTTTCAGGAACGAGCATGGATGAAATGGGATTACCTGTTCGGCCTTTAACCACTAATTTTCGTGTGGATTGTGTATAGACAAGGTAGTAATCGAACCATTCGCCAACGATTTCGATGTCATCAGATATGGGTTCGAGCAAGAGGATTTTACCATCTCCTAAAATTGCGATATGATTTTGGTCGTATTCTTCGTAGGATAAACTTCCTTTAAAACTACTAGGGTTGGGATGTTTTGTCCACACTTTTTGGTGTCCACGTTCCTTTTCTATTTCATCGTAGGAACGTTCGGTGTATTCATCTTCTTCCTCTTCTGTATCTTCATTATCCACTTGGGAGAAAGAGAAAGCAGTTAAAAAGCAAAAGAAGGGGATAAGTAGTGATTTTTTCATCGCTCGTAACAATTTTATGGTGTTTAGAAGTCTAATATAATTATTCATTTAGTTTTAATGTGAAAAAAAGTGAAATAGACCCACCAATAAATTAATTTCTCTTCTCCTATTTTATTAGTTATTGTTTGAATTACAGTTGTTTAATAAAATGTTTTTATATTTGTAAAAGATTATAAAAACTATGAAAAAACTAATTTTAGCACTAGGTCTTACAAGTGCTTTATTTTCTTGTAAGAAGGAAACATCTACCCCAAACAATTCTGGTAACAATACAGCCGATACTACAAAAATAGCGAATCAAAACCCTACAAGCGGATATGGTCCAAATATTACGGATATAGAAGGTAATTCGTATAAAACTGTTTACATCGGCACTCAACAATGGATGGCAGAAAACTTGAAAGTAAGTAAGTATAACGATGGTACCACAATTCCAAACATTACGGACAAACCACAATGGTCACAATTAACAACGGGTGCATGGTCTTATTACAATAACGATTTGGCTAACAATGCTAAATATGGTAAATTGTACAATTGGTATGCAGTAAGTAAAACTACCAATGGCAATAAAAATGTGTGTCCTACAGGTTGGCACGTTCCTTCAGATAATGAATGGACTGTTTTGACAGGTTATTTAGGTGGTGCAAGTGTTGCTGGTGATAAACTAAAAGAAGTAGGTACCACTAATTGGATTAGCCCAAATATTGACGCAACGAATACCTCTTTATTTTCGGCGCTTCCGGGTGGGTGCCGCGACGGTAATGGTGTTTACGAGGGAATTGGACTTGTCTGTGGCTGGTGGTGTTCTACAGAGAGCGATACTGACGATGCCTGGATACGTTTTTTGGATAGTGGCAGTGGTAGTGGCAGTGATTACAGGTTCGACAACGATAAGGATAAAGGTTGGTCTGTTAGGTGTATTAAAGATTGACTTCCCTTCAATTCTTCAGGGTAAACTTCGCTCAGTCTGACGAGAAAATTATAAATTATGATTGATGGGTTATGAATTAATTTCGTACCCATTTTTTATTTCATCTAATTACAAATCTAGCGGAGCGGGTAAAGATTTCTGGGTTGGTAACGCATCTTTTTATTTCTAGTAGTATATTTGTGATATGAACAAGCGCATCGCCATAGGACATCATGATTTTGAGGAAATTAGAAATAAAAACTTGTATTATGTAGACAAATCTGATTTTATTCGTCGAATTTACGAGGCTGAACATAAAATCTTTCTTTTTCCTCGTCCACGTAGGTTTGGAAAAACGTTGAACATGATGTTGTTACGTCGTTATTTTGAGATTTCAGAAACGAGTAAAGCACCATTGTTTGATGGGTTGAAAATCAAAGAATGGGAACAATTTGATTACCATTTGGGGAGGTATCCGCTTATTTGGATGTCGATGAAGGATGTGAAAGATGCTTCCTGGGAGGTGAGTAAAGAAAAGATTAATTCTTTGATTCAAAGTGAATATTTACGTCATGAATATTTACGAAATTCTGAAAAATTAACTTTGGAAATGCGGGACTTTTATACAGCAATAGTTAGTTTAAAGTCTTCAGAATCGCAGCAAAAAGATAGTATACTAAGACTCTGCGAATTTCTATATCTACATCACGGTGTAAAACCAATGCTGCTCATCGATGAATACGATACACCTATCAATAATTCCTACATCTATCATTTCTATGAGGAATGCATTGGATTTATGCGCTTATTATATTCCAATTGTTTGAAAGATAACAATTTCGTTGAACGAGCAGTGCTTACAGGAATTTACCGCGTAGCAAAAGAAAGTATTTTTTCGGGCTTGAATAACTTAAAAGTTTCTACATTAATAGACGATGAATTTGCAGATTGTTTTGGTTTTACACCAGAAGAAGTACATCAATTATTAGTGGATACCACCGCACTCGATCGAGAAGACGATGTAACACGTTGGTACAATGGATATATTTTTGGAAAAGAACAGGTGATTTACAATCCTTGGTCTATTTTGAGTTTTCTCGAAAATACCCAACGCGAATTGAAACCCTATTGGGTAAATACGAGTAGCAACGACATCATTAAAAAACTTATTATTGAAGGCGATGCTGATGTTAAACAAGAAATAGAAGTTTTACTTGGAGGAGGTACCTTACGTAAATCCATTTCAGAAGACGTAGTGTTTGGAAATATTCAAGAATCACCAGATGCCTTGTGGAATTTCTTTTTGTTTTCAGGATACTTGAAAGTGATAAATAAAATTTTTGATGATGAAAATCAAGTAGGTGATTTTAAGATCCCGAATATTGAGATTAAGACGATTTTTAAAGATTCTATTTTGTACTGGTTTTCTAAGTCACAAACGTACGATAAGTTCAATGTAGTATTAGAAAATTTAAAAAAAGGCAGACTCGAAGATTTTGAAGATTATTTTGGAGATTTTATTCAAAGAGTTTGCAGTTATTACGATTTCGCAGATAATGAACCAGAACGAGTTTATCACTCGCTTGTTTTAGGAATGATGGTTCAACTTCAATCCGATTACCGCATAACATCCAACAGAGAAAGTGGCTTTGGAAGATATGACATTATGTTACATCCACTAAAAACAACCTTACCTGCTTATATTTTTGAGTTTAAAAAATTTAATGCAAAACGAGAAACTTCTATGGATGATTCTCTTAATGCAGCAATGCTCCAAATGAAAACCAAAAACTACGCTGCAACGCTCCAACAAGAAGGCCATACAAATATTCATCTAATCGCAATTGCCTTTAAAGGAAAAGAAGTAAAAATGCAGTACGAAGAAGTCTTGTAAGAGCAATATTTGTATTTGTTTTTCAGTTGTTTACCTTATATAACAATTATTTACTATTTTTAAAAACGAGTGTGATTTTTTCGTTGAAGTACACCACGAGGAAAAAAAAGTACAAACGTTTAAAATCATTAAAAACTCGCGCCGCTGGATTTGTAATCCTGCGGTTTATTTTAGTCTAAATTGCTAGATAACTACATTGTTGTATTGTTCAATACGTGACTAACATTTGACTGATTTGACTAACAGATGTATATGATTACTCATTATACAATAAGCGAAAATATTCAACCCTTTTAATTTCTGACAATATTTTAATGATTCTATAATTGCATCACAGTGGTTTTTTTGCGTGAAAACATCTATCCAATTAACGACTGTCATAGTGATGTAATGGGCTTGTTTTCTTTGATATTTAGTTTTACTCCTTGTTCCATTTACATGAAGTTAAGAAAAAATATGCCGTAAAAAATAATTTTGAAAAGTATTTCAAGGGAGATTTTGTTGTGCCGCAGGATTACAAATCCAGTATAGCGGTTTTTGTTGTGCCGCAGGATTAAAAATCCAGCGGAGCGGGGAAAACTTAAGTGGACTTCTGTAAAATATATTTTTACGTAATTTAATCGCTTAATTACAACCACTTATCAAATATCAATTAATTTTTTTACGTATTTTAGTTTCTTAATTACAATTTCAAACTTATGAAAAAAACAATATTATCCACAAGTTGCCTCGTATTCTGCGGTTTTGTCTTCGGGCAAACATCGGTAAACGCATCAGGTGGCGGAACTTCTAACGCTTCAGGATCGATTAGCTATTCCATCGGACAAGTGGCTTATCAAAGTGTTTCTAATACTTCTGGCTCAGTGAGTCAAGGGGTGCAACATGCTTTTGAAATTTCTACCTTGAGTTTAGAGGAAAACAAATTTAACTTTACCTTGAATGCTTTTCCCAATCCTACAACGGAAAACTTAAACCTGCGCGTTGGTAATTACAAGCAAGAAAAGTTAGCTTATAAGTTAGTTGATTTGGAAGGAAAAGTAATTTCGGAAGCATCAATGCATTCGGAAGAAACAACCATCGATATGAAACAATTGCCAGTAGCAACGTATTTCGTGGAGGTTCACAATGAGGGAAAAAAAATACAAACGTTTAAAATCATTAAAAATCAGTAAGTATGAATAAAATTTTTACAGTTTTAACCGCGGTATTAATCTCCGCAACTTTATGGGCACAAGCGCCACAAAGTTTTAGTTACCAAGCGGTAGTGAGAGGAACCGATAATGCCCTTGTGTCTAACAAAAAAGTTGGAATGAAAATCAGTTTGTTGCAAGGTTCAGAAAAAGGAAAGGCTGTTTATGTAGAGACCCACAAACCCACTTCGAATGAAAATGGATTAGTGAGCATCGCTATTGGTGGCGGAACAAAAGATCCGTCTTCTATAGCTTTCACAAGTATTGATTGGGCAAATGGCCCTTACTTTGTACAAACAGAGACGGATTTAACAGGTGGAACAAGTTATTCATTGAGTAGTGTGAGTCAGTTGTTGAGTGTGCCGTATGCATTGTATGCAGGGAATAGTAAAGATGAACAGAAACTAACTGTATCAGCAACGGGAGATACCTTGTATTTAAAGAATGGAGGCTTTGTTATAATACCAGGCTTGAGTAATGCAAATCCTATAACAAAGCCAACAAATGGTTACGGCCCAAATATAACTGATGTAGAAGGTAATTCCTACAAAACAGTTTACATAGGCACCCAACAATGGATGGCAGAGAATTTAAAAGTAACGAAGTACAATGATGGAACAGCTTTAAACATTATTGGTACTACTCTATTGCAAGACAATACCACTGGCGCATGGTCTTATTGTAACAACGATGTAGCCAATAATGCTAAATACGGTAAATTGTACAATTGGTATGCCGTAAGCCCAACAACTAATGGCAATAAAAATGTGTGTCCTACAGGATGGCACGTACCAACAAATGCTGAGTGGACAGTTTTAACGGAATATTTAGGTGGTGAAAGTGTAGCTGGAGGTAAAATGAAAGAAGTAGGCACAACCAACTGGAATAGCCCAAATGTAGACGCTACGAATACATCATTATTTACTGGTCTTCCTGGCGGGAACCGCGAAAGTGGAGATTACTACGGTATTGGTAGCGGCGGTTGCTGGTGGAGTTCTACGGAGATCAGTACTACAAGAAGATTCTGTGTTAAATTCCAAATAAATTATAAATATTTATCTTTACGTTATTAAAACAGCCTTGAGCTAGTTTGTGAGAGAAGCAGTTACTTGTAGCTGCTCTCTTTTTACATAATTGTGTTCAAAGCACGTTTTGTTTTTATTTAA
>CALPMT020000059.1 GCA_943324745.2 Chitinophaga pinensis
AGCACTAGCCCTTACAAGTACTTTGTTTGCTTGTAAAAAGGAAACTAATACCCCAGCCAACTCGGGTAAAAATACAGTCGATACTACAAAAATAGCGAATCAAAACCCTACAAGCGGATATGGTCCAAATATCACTGACAGTGAAGGTAATTCGTATAAAACAGTAAAGATTGGAACACAAACTTGGATGGCAGAGAACTTAAAAGTTTCTAAGTACAGCGATGGAACAACGATTCCAAACATTACGGATAACACCCAATGGCAAAACAATACTACTGGCGCATGGTCTTATTACAATAACGATGCTACCAATAATGCTAAATACGGTAAATTATACAATTGGTATACAGTGAGTAAAACAAGCAATGGCAATAAAAACGTTTGCCCTACAGGATGGCACGTACCAACTGATGCTGAATGGAAGGTACTAACGGACTATTTAGGCGGCGATAGCATTGCAGGTGGTAAACTAAAAGAAGTAGGCACAACAAGTTGGAAAAGCCCAAATACAGACGCTACTAACACGTCATTGTTTACTGGTCTTCCGGGCGGGTACCGCGACAACGATGGAAATTACTACGACGTTGGCTACCTCGGTTACTGGTGGAGTTCTACAGAGGACAGTACGAACGATGCTTGGGGCCGCGACCTGGACCTCAGCGATGGCAGTGCCCACAGAAACGACAGAGGTAAGAGGGGTGGGTTGTCTGTTAGGTGCCTCAGGGATTAAATGAATTATAATTTATGAGTCATGATTTAGTAGTTAATTCTGAATCATTTATATTTTATTACTCCTCGGTAAGGTTTATTCTTCACCGAGGATTTTTTATATTTGTTGTTAAGTAACTGAACTCTATGAAAAAACTAATTTTAGCACTAGCCCTTACAAGTACTTTATTTTCTTGTAAAAAGGAAACGTCCAATACAACTAATTCAAATACAACGAATAATTCCACTTCAGTAGTTTGTGTGGATAATCCTAGCATAAACTTTACAGCTATCGGAACACCTGTGGGTAAATTTTCAGATTGCATCAAGGATATAGATGGGAATGTGTATAAAACAGTAACCATCGGAACACAAACTTGGATGGCTGAGAATTTGAAAACCTCGAAATACAGTGATGGTTCAATAATTCCTAATGTAAAAGATAGTCTTGAATGGTCAAAATTAACAACGGGTGCTTGGTGTTATTATAATAACGATGAAAAGAATAATGCGAAATATGGGAAGTTATATAATTGGTATGCAGTTAGCAAAACAAGCAATGGTAATAAAAATGTTTGCCCTTCAGGATGGCACGTACCTACGGATGCTGAATGGACGGTATTAACAGATTATTTAGGCAATGATAGTGTTGCTGGAGGTAAACTAAAAGAAGTAGGTACAACAAGTTGGAGAAGCCCAAATTCAGATGCTACGAATACGTCATTATTTTCGGCACTTCCTGGCGGTTCCCGCGGTGGGAAAGGAATGTACGGTTACATTGGCGAAGCTATTCACTGTTGGAGTTCTACTCATAGTTATAATGACAATGCTTGGGATCGCTTTCTTATTAACAACGACGGTGGATCTGTTCGCAGGGACGACTTCGGTAAAGAGCTTGGCTTTTATGTTAGGTGCGTCAAAGACTAAACGAATTATAAATTAAAAGTTAGGTTTTACTTGTAAAGTAAATAGGTGTTATTAAATTGCTTTATTTACACTATTTAATTATTTTTTTGGTTTTAATTAGTATTCCTATTATTTTTATAAAATATTTAATTTCAACAATATGAAAAAACAATTAATCATAATTGGAGGTGTTTTTTTCACATCCATCTCATTTGGACAAACTTCTGTGAATGCTGCTGGTGGGAGTATTTCAAATACTTCTGGATCTGTGAGTTATTCCATAGGACAGGTAGCATATCAACAAGTTAGCAATACCTCAGGTTCTGTAAGTCAGGGTGTGCAACAAGCGTATGTAATCAGCACTTTAGATTTAGCTGAAAACGTGTTTAACTTTTCTTTAAATGTATTCCCGAATCCAACACAAGAAAATTTACATCTTCATGTTGGTAATTTTCACCAAGAGCAATTATCTTTTAAGTTGATAGATATGGAAGGGAAACTTTTGCACCAAGGAGAAATTCAAACGCAAGAAACAGACTTAGATATGCGTCAATTTACGGGAGCAACTTATTTTGTGGAGGTGCATCATGCAGGTAAAAAAGTACAAACGTTTAAAATTATTAAAAATCAATAAGTATGAAGAAATTTTTTAGTGTTGTTTCTGCTGTTCTTCTTTCAGTAAGTCTATGGGCGCAAGCACCACAAAGTTTTAGTTACCAAGCGGTAATAAGAAGTGGTAACAATGTTTTAGTTGCTAACAAACCAGTTGGAATGAAAATCAGTTTGTTGCAGGGTTCAGAAAAAGGAATGGCTGTTTATGTAGAGACCCACAAACCCACTTCGAATGACAATGGATTGGTGAGCATCGCTATTGGTGGCGGAACAAAAGATGCTTCATCCATCGCTTTTGCAAGTATTGATTGGTCAAAAGGTCCTTATTTTGTACAAACAGAAACTGACTTAACGGGAGGAGTAAGTTATACGTTGACAACTACGAGTCAGTTATTAAGTGTTCCGTATGCTTTTTACGCTAAAAACGCTAAAGTATCGGATAGTATTTCGGGGAAACAGTTGTTTTGGAATAAAGATGCAGATTCATCCATAAGTTGCAATGGGGTTAAAATTGGAGCTAGAACTAATAAATTGGTTAATGGTTTGTATATAAATAAGTTGACTAACGATAGTAGAGATTTGCAAGGGTTAATAACAAATTTACAATCTACAAGTGCAAGTACTGGATGGGTTGTAGGATCTAAAAACATCGTTCAAGGACAAGGAAAAGGAGTACATGCAGCTGTTTTTGGTTCAGGAGGAAAAGATATAAATTATACAGTTGCCAAAAATGTACGTTTTGGGGTATATGGAATGAGTACGGATACATTATCCTTTTTAGATTATAATAATGGGATTTATGCATTTGCCTCAGGAAATAAGAAAATGAATATAGGTATTGACGGAACTGGAGGTTCAGTTGTAGGAGACAATTATGGAACCACAGGTTGGGCTTGGGGAAAGACTCCAGGTACAAATTATGGTTTGTATGGGTATGCAGCTGCAGCAACTACAGCGAATTATGGGGTTTTTGGAGAAGTAGATAAATCTGTGTTGACAGGGATCAAATATTCAGGTTATTTTAAAGGAGCGCCACTTGGTATCGCGGATGATAACATTTATGTAAAAGATTTCACGAAAGGAGTAATATTAACTTCGCCGGATGGCAAATGTCATCAAGTTAAAGTTGACAATGCTGGAGTTTTGACTGTTGTATTGATTGATTGTCCTAAATAAATATTTTTTGTTACTCTGAAGCGATTATTTTTTTAATTTCAAAATGTAATGGGTTGCGGTTTTCGTAACCCATTTTTTTATTTACGTTTTTTAACTAGTTGATTTTTTTTACTTTTGATGAAATATTTAATCAATAAAATGAAAAAGATTGTCACAATTTTAGCAACTGTATTATTATCAGTTAGTCTTTGGGCGCAAGCACCACAAAGTTTTAGTTACCAAGCGGTAATAAGAGGTGGTAACAATGTTTTAGTTGCTAACAAACCAGTTGGAATGAAAATCAGTTTGTTGCAAGGTTCAGAAAAAGGAAAGGCTGTTTATGTAGAGACTCATAAACCCACTTCGAATGACATTGGATTGGTGAGCATCGCTATTGGTGGCGGAACAAAAGATGCTTCATCCATCGCTTTTGCAAGTATTGATTGGTCAAAAGGTCCTTATTTTGTACAAACAGAGACGGATGTTACTGGCGGAACAAATTATTCCTTGACTGGTGTGAGTCAGTTGTTGAGTGTGCCGTATGCTATGTATGCTGGAAATGGTGTATCTAATGGAGGATATATTGGTCAAATGAATTATTGGGATGGAATGTCTTGGGTACAGATATCAAAAGGTACAGATAGCTCTAATTTAGTACTTGAAAAAGGTATACCTACGTGGAAAAAAGAATCAAATAATTATTCAGATAATTTAGGGAAATCAAATATTTATATTTCAGGAGAATTAAGTAATGAAGAAGCACAAAATAGAATAAATAAAGATTGTGGATCTAATACGCAAGGAATTACAATCACTGGAACAAAAAACATTACAGATTTAATAATACCTTCATTATCAGATGTTATTTCAATTGATATTTCAAATAATAAAAAATTAAATTCAGTTGTTTTTAAGAATATTAAGACAGTGCTAAGTAATATTACTATTTCAGGAAATAATAATCTCAAATTAGTTGACTTAAACGAATTGATAAATATAGAGGGAAGTTTGGAGTTGTACGTAAATGAAAAGAGCACTCTGGAGATTAAAGGGTTAAAAACGAAAAAGATACAAAAGATTAGTGCTAATAGAGATATGTTCTATCAATCTAATTCAGCAGATACTACTAGAATAATTTTTTTAAACTTTCCATTACTTGAGAGCTGCAATTTATTTATTGGTTCTGAGATAAAAGAAATTAATTTTCCAAATTTGAATAGTGGTTCATTAACATCGTATAGTAACAATATTGAAAGCATCGAATTACCAAATTTAATTAATGCTGAAAGGGTAATTATTCAAGGTAAAAAAGTTAAAAAAGTTAATTTATCAGGTTTAAAAACGATTGGTAATGGCGAGTTGTTTTTAAGTTTTGGAATAGCTAATTCTCCAAAACTAACAGATTTAAAGATTGGTCGATTAACGAGTTTAATTGATTTTAAAGCAGATTTTTCTAGGTGTGCTTTGAGTTCATTGATAATAAATGATCTATTATCAAATTTGAATGCGATAACACCAAAATTAAAAAATATCGAAATTGATCTATCAAATCAAAATCCTAAAGCTCCACCAACTGGACAAGGTTTAATTGATAAAAACACATTGATTCAAAACGGTAATAATGTCATAACAGATTAATTTAATTTTGAATAATTAAATATATTTAATTGTATGAAGAAATTTTTTAGTGTTGTTTCTGCTGTTCTTCTTTCAGTAAGTATATGGGCACAAGCGCCACAAAGTTTTAGTTACCAAGCCGTAATAAGAGGGATAAACAATGTTTTAGTTGCTAACAAACCAGTTGGAATGAAAATCAGTTTGTTGCAAGGTTCAGAAAAAGGAAAGGCTGTTTATGTAGAGACTCATAAACCCACTTCGAATGACAATGGATTGGTGAGCATCGCTATTGGTGGCGGAACAAAAGACGCTTCATCCATCGCTTTTGCAAGTATTGATTGGTCAAAAGGTCCTTATTTTGTACAAACAGAGACGGATCCAGCAGGTGGAATAAGTTATTCATTGAGTAGTGTGAGTCAGTTGTTGAGTGTGCCGTATGCTTTAACTTCAAGTAATGGAATTTCTAGGGTTTCGGTTACTGGAGATTCATTGATATTGGCTAATGGTACATCAATTATAATTCCAGGATTAAGTGCTGCAAATCCAAAATCAAAACCTACCAGTGGTTATGGCTCAAACATCACAGATGTAGAAGGAAATTCCTATAAAACGGTATATATTGGAACGCAACAATGGATGGCAGAGAACTTGAAAGTGAGTAAGTATAGTGATGGTACAACGATTCCAAATGTAACAGATAATACACAATGGTCTAAGATTACAACAGGTGCTTGGTGTAATTACAACAATAGTGATTCTTTAGGTAAAATATATGGTAAATTATATGATTGGTATGCAGTAAGTCCATCTACAAATGGCAATAAAAACGTTTGCCCTTCAGGATGGCATGTACCTTCAGATACTGAATGGACAATTTTAATAGATTATCTAGGTGGTGAAAGTGTTGCAGGAGGTAAACTAAAAGAAGTGGGAACTACTAGTTGGAATAGTCCGAATACAGACGCTACGAATATATCATTATTTACTGGTCTTCCGGGCGGGGGCCGCGGCAACGGTGGGGATTACAGCGGCATTGGCGGCGGCGGTGGCTGGTGGAGTTCTGCAGAGTACGATACTTTCTATGCTTGGTTCCGCGGCCTGAGCTACGACGTTGGCTATGCAGGCAGAAACATCAGCGATAAGGAGAGTGGGTCGTCTGTTAGGTGCCTCAGGGATTAGATGAGTTATAATTTATGAGTTATAATTTATGAATGATGGTTTATGACTTTAAAATGGTTTGCAAGTATTTGTGAGCCATTTTTTACATTTTGATGTAATTTGTATTTTTTGTAAATTTGATTTGTAAATTTGATTTGTAAATTACGATACTATGACAACTTTTACCATTCATACCGAAAATAAAGAGCAAGTAAATGCATTGAAAGCGTTTATGAAAGCACTTAAAATCAAGTTTGAGGTTGGTAAGGAAGAAACTCCTTATAATCCAGCGTTTGTTGCTAAAATTACTGAAAGTAGAAACGAGATTAAAGCTGGTAAAGGAATTTCAATGACAGCAAAAGACATTGATAATTTATGGAAATAATTTATTCCCCTACCGCTAAAAATGATTTGGAATACTGGAGAAAATCAGGAAATAAAAGTATCCAAAAGAAAATTTCAGCGCTATTAGTGTCAATTATCGAAACTCCATTTGAAGGTATTGGAAAACCTGAACCTTTAAAGTATGAATATACAGGATGTTGGTCTAGACGTATAGATCGTGAACATAGAATTGTTTATGAGGTAAGTGGCAATATTGTGAATATATACTCATTCAAAGGTCATTATAAGTAATAAAATCATCACTTTTTAAAATAAACACGAAATCCTGCGCGGGGAGTCGATGATTTATCAGGAATGAAAAGATAATGATTTGTATTGTAGATAGGTCATTATAGCTATTTATTTGTATTATTGACCTATTTATAATACATTTGAATATGGAAAATAAATACTACAGTAGTTCTGATAAAGAGTTAATTCGAAAATGGGGTGAAAAAATAAGCTCATTGCGAATAGCTGCTGGATTATCACAAACTGAGTTAGCTATAAAAACAGGAATGAGTAGAAGTTCAATTGCTGGAATTGAACAAGGTCGAAATTTTTCGATCGCTTCACTCTTATCAATTTCCCGATCACTTGAGTTTTTGGATGAATTTGAATTCTTTTTTAAAAAGGAGGAGTATGAATTAACTCCTATGGAAATTTATGAAAAAGAAAAAAAGAAAAAAGTAAGAGGAGGATATAAAAAATGAAACTATTAGAAGTTATTGCATGGGGAAAACTTGTTGGTGTTCTTGTTTGGGATGAAACAAAGCAAACAAGCACTTTTGAATATGCAGCAAGTTTTATTCGAAATGGGATTCAATTATCTCCCTTAATAAATCCTACGTCAAAAAAAATAATATCATCCCCTTTTAAGCTTGAATACAGTAGTGAAAGTAGTGTGTTATTTGATACGAATAAAGGGTTACCTCTTTTCATATCGGATTCATTACCAGATAAATTTGGGACTGAATTATTTTCAAAATATCTTGAAAAAGAAGGGCGAAATTATAGAGATCTTACTCCAATAGAAAAATTAGCTTACATAGGTAGTAGAGGAATGGGAGCACTTGAATTTAAACCAGCTAAACAGGAACTATCGAGTACTCAAATATTGAATTTAAAAAAACTAAACGAACTGTCAACATCACTTTTAAACAATGCCCCAGTAGCTAATGTTGATGATATGGCTAATCTCTTTCATGTAGGAACATCTCCCGGAGGAGCTCAGCCAAAAGTGCTAATTAATATTGATAATAATACGGGTGACATTTACAGAGGGGATAGCTTACCGCTCAAGAACCAAGAAAGTTGGATTTTAAAATTCAATAGAGATACAGGTTTAGAATCCGATAAAGAAAGAGGAAAGATTGAATATGCTTATTACCTCATGGCAAAAGAGTCAAATATTATCATGATGGATTCAGTTTTAAAGGAATTTGAAAATGATTATTATTTTATGACGAAAAGGTTTGATCGTGTTAATGGATGTAAAATTCATACTCAAACCTTACATGCATTTGCTGGTATGAATTTCAAATTACCAAATACTTATTCGTATGAGCAAATATTTACGATTTTGAATAAAATAAATTTAGATTACTCTTCAAAAGAGCAGTTGTTTAAAATTATGGTTTTCAATGTTATAGGTCGAAATGTAGATGATCACACTAAAAATTTCGGATTCAGGATGAAAGACAATGGAGATTGGAGTCTATCACCAGCCTATGATTTAACATTTAGTTATAATGAAAATTTTAATAGAATTACGCCACATTTCCTTTCAGTAAATGGTAAAAATCAAGACATTACATTAGATGATATTCTTCACGTAGCCAATGAATATTCTATCAAAAATCCTAAAAAAATAATTAATAAAATCAATCAAAGTTTTCTAAACTGGAGTAAAATCGCTCAAGAGTTGAATATTTCAAAACCGTCGATAGATTATATCGCTGAAAAGTTAAAAACCATTCCTTAAAACCTTAAGGGGGACTTGACTTCTGTAAAATAAATTTTTACGTAATTTAATCGCTTAATTACAACAACTTATCAAATATCAATTAACAATTTTTACGTATTTTAGTTTATTAATTACTACAACAAGCCTATGAAAAAAACAATATTCACCACAAGTTGCCTTGTATTCTGCGGTTTTGTCTTCGGGCAAACATCGGTAAACGCATCAGGTGGCGGAACTTCTAACGCTTCAGGATCGATTAGCTATTCCATCGGACAAGTGGCGTATCAAAGTGTTTCTAATACTTCTGGCTCGGTGAGTCAAGGGGTGCAACATGCTTTTGAAATTTCTACCTTGAGTTTAGAGGAAAACAAATTTAACTTTACCTTGAATGCTTTTCCCAATCCTACAACGGAAAACTTAAACCTGCGCGTTGGTAATTAC
>CALPMT020000060.1 GCA_943324745.2 Chitinophaga pinensis
GTTCCGTAGTTTTAGAAAATTATTTTTACAGGCTTGACTTTTTGGTTCTTTTGGGTCAAGCCAAAAGAACGATAAGGATCTTTAATCGCCCTTAAAAATGATTCTACTAAAACAAGGATAAATGAAAGGAAATGCACCCTTGTTTGAGCCCAGCAGTCTTGCATCCTGAAAGGGGCAAGTAAACTGCGTTTGCAAGTTTGGGTAAATGACTAAAATGTTCCGTAGTTTTAGAAAATTATTTTTAAAGGATTGACTTTTTGGTTCTTTTGGGTCAAGCCAAAAGAACAGAGAAAATTAATCAGACAACAATCATTAACTTATGTGAAATTAATTTCCCTCCTTGAGGAGGGACAAAGGGAGGTGAAAAGAAATTTTATTATTTTGTTATATCATATTAATGTCAACCTACTTAGTACACGTTTACTATCAATTGATCTATGAAAGAGTAATATCTAGTATCAATATAAAAAATATTAAACCTTTTTTCAATCAAAAATAACTCAAACTTAATCCAATCACTTACTAAAACGATATTTTAATATACAATATATCGCTCTAAACCCATCTCTCCAGCCAATCTTCTTCCCTTCTTCATACGTTCTACCATAATACGAAATACCTACTTCATAAATGCGAATTTTAGGGATTTTAGCAATTTTAGCAGTCACCTCAGGTTCAAAACCAAAACGTTTTTCGTTTAACGAAATTCCTTGAATAATATCCGTTCTAAATAACTTGTAACACGTTTCCATATCGGTTAAATTCAAATTCGTCATCATATTAGATAAGGTCGTCAAAAACTTATTTCCAATCGTATGCCAAAAGAATAAAATACGATGTGCGTTACTACCTACAAAACGAGATCCATAAACAACATCCGCAAAACCATCCAACATAGGTTTCAGTAAAATATTAAATTCTGCTGGATCATATTCTAAATCTGCATCCTGCACAATACACATATGCCCAGTAGCTTTTTGAATCGCAGTATGAATCGCAGCGCCCTTTCCTTGATTATAAGCATGTGTATAATACGAAATCGAAAGTTCTGGGTTCGCTTGCATATATGTGTGTACTGCGTCTTCCGTTTCATCTGTAGAACAATCATTCACAAGAATGATTTCCTTTTCAACTCCACCAATTAATACAACAGATTTAACCTTATCCAAAATTAGATGTATGGTATTCGCTTCGTTATAAGCAGGAATAAGTATGGAAAGTTTTTTCACAATAACCACTCTAAATAAAAAAAGCCTTACAAAATGTAAGGCTTATTTAGCGGAGAATGTAGGATTCGAACCTACGGTACCTTGCGGTACAACAGTTTTCAAGACTGCCGCAATCGACCACTCTGCCAATTCTCCGTAGCAAAAATAATAATTGTTTGTGAATTGACAAGCAAAAAACAAGAAAAAAGTGTGTACATTTGAAATAAATGTATCTAAAAAATGAAAATAACATTAACGATAATAAATATACTTCTAATATTCAACTCATTAACTCAATCAGTTAATTTTGAAGGAGACCAAATTAATTATTATGAAAATGGGAACATTAAAGAAAAAGGGAAGATAATTAATGGTCAAAAACAAGGTGAATGGCTAATGTACTATCAAAACACTCAGATTAAAGAGAAAATAAAGTACCTGAATGATAAAATGGATGGTGAATACAATGAATATTACCTTAATGGAAATATGAAAGTTAAGAAATATTACAACCTAGGTATTTTAAACGGAGAGTATTATACCTATTTTGAAGATGGTACTATTCAGGAAAAAGGGAAATATAATCACGGTGAACTAATTGATGAGTTTATTTTATACTATTCAAATGGGAAAAATAGATGCGTTGGTAAATATGATCATGGAATGAAAACGAGTGAATGGAGTTATTGGTATGAAAATGGTCAACTCGAACTCATAGAAAATTTTACAAATAATAAAAAAAATGGAAACAGAATTTATTATTATACAAATGGAACACCTAAAGAGATTGGTAATTATTTAAATGATTTAGAAGATAGTACCTGGGTGTATTATTTCCCTACTGGAGAAATAGAAATGTCCATTCATTTTACATTAGGAAAAAAGGACGGGGAAAGAAAGATATACTATAAAAATGGTCAAGTTGAAAAAACAGAGTTTTATGTGAATGATGATGAAACAGGAAATTGGTTAAAATACTACGAAAATGGTCAAATTGCCGAGAAAGGAAGATTGGTACATTGGAAAAAAGATGGAGAATGGATATACTATTATGACAATGGAAATATTAAAGAAAAAGGGAATTACGTAGCTGATTTAAAAAATGGATATTGGCAAACATATTTCTCAAATAATATACTTTCTTCTTCAATGAATTATGAAAACGGTAGATTATCTGGTGAATATGTAGATTATTATTTGGATGGTCGATTAGAAGGCAAGGGAATATTTCAAAATGATAAGCAAGAAGGAGAATGGTTATATATTTTCTATTTAAATGATGAAATAATAGAAACAAGAGGTACATTTAAACATGGTCAAAAAATGGAGGATTGGATTGTTAAGAAACGTAAAGAGTAAATTAATTTCATTTCATTGACAATATAATTCGACCATTAATGAAGATTATGTAGAAAATAGAGTAATGTAACGTAGTCTAACCCTTGTTTGAACTCAGCCTTCTAATTTTCATTTTGAAAATTAGTTAAAGGCGTTTGTGAGTTTGGGTGCAGACAGTGGAATGAATCGTAATTTTCAAAGAATCTTCATGAAGGTCTAGACTTTTTTGGTTCCACCTTTTTTTGGCAATGAAAAAAAGGTGGAAAATTATAATAAAGCAACAATATTTTCATGTCACCTCCCTTTAATCCCTCCTCAATTCGACAAGCTCAGTGCCAGCAAGGAGGGAAAACTAAAACATATAATAAATCTCTGACTATTTATGATCAAACTAAAGTTGTATTTAAAAAGACAAGAAAAACTAGTCCTATCCTACCGCTTAAACAATCTAAAATTCAACTCAGAATATTTCAAAATCCCTTTAAAATAGCGCGCCCACAAAATACTCCCTACATACATACCAACTAAGTCCTGTTTAGGAAAATGTAAACGCTTTATTTTGTGTCGTTTTTGAAGCATGAGCGGTAATTTTCGATAATAATCACGATGTGCTTTTAGAACCGCAACTGTATGCAGTGGCGAACCTTTTAAAAGAAACAACATACCAGCAACACCATCTAATAGTAAGCGATAGAAAATTTTGATTCCTAAAATACCTGTGTAATTTTTAGTAATCATAAATAAACTATTTCTAAAGTTTAAATAGGTTTTAGTTGGAGAATTATAGGCTAAAGTTCCGCCACCAACATGGTATACTACAGAACTCGGAGCAACTTTAAATGTATACCCTATTTTTTTTATGCGCCAACACATATCTATCTCTTCCATGTGAGCGAAAAAATCTTCGTCGAACCCGCCAACCGCATGAAAAACTTCGGATTTAATAAGCATACAAGCACCTGTTGCCCAAAAAATATCTTGGGCATTATCATACTGACCCGTATCAACTTCAGTTAAATCAAAAATCCTACCCCTACAAAAAGGAAAATAATTTCGATCTAAAAAACCGCCTGCGGCACCTGCATGTTCAAATAGCATTTTATTGGAATAAGACAAAACCTTGGGTTGACAACCTGCCACATCTGCTTCTTGAACGATTGCATACATTGGATCTAACCAACCACTTGAAACTTCAATATCACTATTCAATAACAAATAGTACTTACTATCAATTTTAGATAATGCTTCATTATATCCTTTAGCAAAACCACCATTGTCTAAATTCAATATAATTTCAATAGTAGGATAATTTTGACTAAGAAAAAATAAAGAATCATCTGTAGACTGATTATCAGCAACAATAATCCTTACACCAGGACTAAATTCAATCACTGATGGTAAAAAGGTTTCTAAATAACTTTTACCATTAAAATTTAAAATAACAATTGCAATTTCAGAGATCATACTTAAAATTGTTTAAATACATCTGAACTTTCACCACCATAATGATCTGTATTCCCATCATTAGGATCATCAATATTTTGATTCGGGGAATTTCGCTTTGTTAAAATTTGTTGCCAACGATAATTTTTTAATTCTCCTTGCATATCACTATGTAATAATTGATAGTGATTATTTACTAGGTCTGGATTATAAAAAATAAAACGTTTATTTGAAAATTGCTTTATTTTATCATATTGCCATATTTCATAAGGATATTCCGAAGGTGAAGTCTCTCTAATTAATATAGCTGAAGGAGGTCCATATTTTAAATATACCCGACCTCTATCTGTTTCAAAACCATTAAAAATAGAAGTCTTGTATAATTTCTCAACTAATTTCAACTGTACTTTATAGTTTAGCCATCCATTAGAAGCTTTTAGTCTACCCACAGAAGCCACCCAAAAGGACTGTAAATAACTCCTCATTTTTACATCATCATGTTCTCGAACTATTTTAGTGATTACAGGTATCTCTGATTCATTTGAGATTGGAATTATACTAAGTAAATAATACTTTAAACTATCGTTTGAAACACTTGAATTAAAATCAGGATCTAAAATAATTTTCTCTATAGAGATAACATCATTAAATTCATTTGTTCGATCAAAATAATAAGAAGTAGTGCACAATTCTATTGAATCTTTCAAAACACTATAAACGAGTTTATAGCTTCCTGTAGGTAAGTCTGAAATTTCATTCTTTTGAATAATTGGAGTAATTTCACCTAACTTAAAATGTTTTACTTTAGTTAAATGATTCAGTTCCTTTTTGTTGTCAATGGAATAATAGGAAGTTTTCAAACTTATAAATAAACTATCTTTGAATGGATTATAAATCTCTAAATAACTCGGTAGAAATTTACATGCAGAAGAAAAATAATTAAGTAATCTAGGAAACAAATCATGACCAGATTTGGTCAACATATTATCTTGTTTAGATTCCCTTATGTTTTCACAAACTTGAATATCTGAGATTGAAATTTTAGAATGTAAATCTGGTACAATTATAAATTGGCTAGATTTAACAGCTAACTGACTAGAATTAATATCTTTAAAAGAAAGTGACAATAAGTATTTACCCGGTTTTAATAGAAATCTACGAACATCTATAAAATCTTCAAATAAACTATCTCTAAATTTGGGAGAATCTATTAAGTAAGTAGAATTGACAAAATCCGTAGAATCTTGACTAACGATTATTTTCAACGAGATGTTTGCGCTATAATCAAATTTACTTTTTACAAAATGAATGTTTTCAGAATCAAATTGAAATGCTAATTCAATATATTCACCAGATGAAGGATCCAAATAAAAATGATGATCTGTTAAAACTTTTAAACTTTTAACTTGAGAATTAATAGAAAATGTAAAAAAAAATAAACAACAAAAAAGCAGGTGTAAAATTTTCATAGTATAAATATATTGCAAAGAATTCAAAAAAAATTACATTTGTTCGATTTTTTGTAATTCATCTCTATATCTAGCAGCTTCAATAAAATCCAACTCTTTTGCAGCTTTTTTTATTTTATTTTTCAATTGCTTAATTTTTTCGTCTAATTGTGCTTTGGTTTGATATTGAAATTCTGGCTCTGCTGCCATCAATTGATTGTGTTGTTCAGTTAAATATTCTAGATGAATTTTCTCATCTGTAGTTGCTACTGTAGTTGACTCCAATATACTTTCTCTACTTTTATTTAAAGCAGTAGGAACCAATCCGTGTTGCTCATTATAAGCTATTTGCATAGTTCTTCTACGAGCCGTTTCTTCTATAGTTATTTCCATAGATTTGGTGATTTTGTCGGCATACATAATAACATAACCATTTACATTTCTAGCAGCTCTTCCAACTGTTTGTACTAACGAACGCTGATCTCTCAAGAAACCTTCCTTATCCGCATCCAGAATAGCTACTAAAGAAACTTCTGGTAGATCAAGTCCTTCCCGTAATAAATTAACCCCAATTAATACATCAAAAACACCTAATCGTAATTGACGTAAAATCTCTACACGTTCAATCGTGTCAATATCACTATGAATATAGCGACATGCAACCCCAACTTTATCTAAATACTTTTGTAATTCCTCAGCCATCCTTTTTGTTAAAGTAGTAACTAAAGTACGTTCTGATAATTTTATTCGTTTTTGAATTTCCTCAATTAAGTCATCCATCTGATTTATACTTGATCTTACTTCAATGAGTGGATCAAGTAACCCTGTAGGTCTTATTAACTGTTCGACAATAATTCCTTCTGATTTTTGCAATTCATAATCTGCTGGTGTTGCCGACACATAAATTGTTTGTTTGGCTATTCCATCAAATTCTTCGAATTTTAATGGTCGATTATCCATTGCTGCTTGTAATCTAAAACCGTAATCAACTAAATTAATTTTCCGAGCTCTATCACCTCCATACATAGCTTTAATTTGCGGTATAGTTACATGACTTTCATCGATAACCATTAAGTAATCTTCTGGAAAATAATCCAATAAACAGAATGGTCTCGTACCGGGCTCTCGTTGATCAAAATAACGCGAATAATTTTCAATTCCAGAACAATAACCTAACTCACGAATCATTTCTAAATCATACGAAACACGTTCTTCTAATCGTTTAGATTCCTCTATTTTGCCTTCTTTTTTAAAAGCTTCAACCTGAATAACCATATCTAATTGAATTTGGTCAATTGCTCGATGAATAGTTTCTGGACTAGACACAAAAATATTTGCTGGGTATAGATTAATTTCTTCTAAAGATTCAATTTTAGTAGATGTTAATGGATCTATGGAATAAATATTTTCTAGTTCATCTCCCCAAAAATCAAAACGAATGGCATAATCAGCATAAGCTAAATAGACATCAATCGTATCCCCTTTTACTCGAAAAGTGCCTCTTTTAAAATCTTCCAACGAACGAGAATATAAATTTTCAACTAATCGTAGTAAAAATTTATTTCTACTATATTTCTCACCTTTTTTTAAATATTGTATACTATTTTTAAACTCATTTGGATTTCCAATTCCATATAAACAGGAAACTGATGAAATGACAATAACATCTTTACGACCGGAGAGTAAAGCTGAAGTGGCTGACAAACGTAATTTTTCTAGTTCATCATTAACGGCTAAATCCTTTTCGATGTAAGTACCGGTAACGGGAAGATAAGCCTCTGGTTGATAGTAGTCATAATAAGACACAAAATATTCAACCGCATTATTAGGATAAAATTGTTTGAATTCACCATATAATTGGGCAGCTAATGTTTTATTATGAGATAATATGAGCGTAGGCTTACTAACATCTTTTATTACATTCGCAATTGTAAATGTCTTACCACTACCAGTAACACCTAATAACGTTTGATATTCAGATCCAGAAATAATCCCATTTACCAATTCTTGTATTGCAGATGGTTGATCTCCAGTTGGTATATAATCAGACACAAGTTGAAACTCCATATATAAATATAAGAAATGAAATCACATATTCATAAATAATACTGCATAAAAAAACCCAACCTTTATGGGGTTGGGTTTTATAAAAGTGGCGTCGACTTACTCTCCCACGATCAAAATCGCAGTACCATCAGCGCAATCAGGCTTAACTTCTCTGTTCGGAATGGGAAGAGGTGGACCATGATGCAATAGACACCTAAAACTGTTGATGATTAGAAGAAAGATTTTTAGAACAAAGAGCAAAGACTACATTGTTTCTTATAAAACCTTTAATACAAACATCTAATATTTTAGTGATAAAGAAGGTAGAAAAAATCTTTTATCTTTTTTCTTTCTATCTTTTATCTTAATAGACAATTGTTGGATTGAAGTAGTAATTATGGTGACTATAAATCTACGGGTAATTAGTATCACTCGGCTTTGACATTACTGTCTTTACACCTGTGACCTATCAACGTGGTCGTCTTCCACGGCCCTTAAAAGAAATCTCATCTTGAGGCGAGTTTCGTGCTTAGATGCTTTCAGCGCTTATCTCATCCGAACATAGCTACCCTGCGATGCAGCTGGCGCCACAACAGGTACACCAGAGGTTCGTCCACCCCGGTCCTCTCGTACTAGAGGCAGGTCCTCTCAAATTTCTAACGCCCACAACAGATAGAGACCGAACTGTCTCACGACGTTCTGAACCCAGCTCGCGTGCCACTTTAATGGGCGAACAGCCCAACCCTTGGGACCTTCTCCA
>CALPMT020000061.1 GCA_943324745.2 Chitinophaga pinensis
AGAACTCAGAGGTAATTTGAAGTTGTTGACAGAATTATTCGAGGTCGCAGAGATTTTCTAACCTTGTTAGAAATTTATTGCCTTAAAAATTTTGACATAGTCAAAATAACCTCTGCGTTCTCAAAACGCATGTACGTCAAATTTCTCAAGAAATCTCTGCGCTAAAAAACACTAGAGAAAATTTACTCTTTCAACACACATTCACACAAAATTTTCTTAGTTAAACGAAAAAACAGCAATTTATTTAAATTACCTAAAATCATTTACCTAAATTTATTTTCAAATTCAATAACACCTCTTCAAGCAGATGAATAGAAAACTAAAATTGTGGGAATTAAACCGTGTTTCGGAAGAGGATTTTAAAAAGCAAAAAAAAGCACCAGTAATCGTTATTTTGGACAGTATTCGAAGTTTAAATAACATCGGTTCTTTTTTCAGAACGGCTGACGCGTTCAATATTGAGAAAATTTACCTCTGTGGAATTACAGCAACTCCACCGCATCGGGAGATCCAAAAAACAGCGTTAGGTGCAACCGAATCTGTCACTTGGGAACATCGCGAAAATATTATAGACCTCATCCACGAATTAAAAGCGGAAGGAATAACGATTGCAAGTATAGAACAAGCAGAAAAAACAACCTTTTTACAACATGTTCCAAGCCTTGAATTTCAAAAAATTGCCCTTATCTTTGGGAATGAAGTCGATGGTGTAGACCAAGAAGCAATCAACCTGAGCGATCACATACTAGAAATTCCACAATTTGGAACGAAACACAGTTTGAATGTTTCGGTATGTGCTGGTGTGGTGTTATGGGAGTTTGCGAAACGACAGTTGAGTAACGAGTGACGAAGTGACGTGTGACGAAGTGACGTGTGACGAAGTGACGTAATAGATAATTTACTAAATTTAGATTGAATGAATAAGATGAAAATATATAAAAGTTTAGGAATTCTTTTTGGTGGTCTATTTATCATCACATTGATACTTGCAAACTTTAAACAATTCGAAATAAAACATAATGATTCTACCCTTTTTTCTGTGTTAATGTTTGTCTGTATTGTCAAAGTAAATCAACTTAAAGTAAAAGATTTAGAAAAAGAATTACACGAATTAAAAGCAAAATATCAAGAAAAATAATTCTATTTCCTATAAGCTAAAAACTATTGGCTAATCACTAAAACCTATCTACTATAAACTAACTACTATTGCCTAATTACTAAAAGCTATAAGCTATATGCTAACTACTATTGCCTAATTACTAAAAGCTAAAAGCTAATCACTAAAAACTAAAAAAAATGAAAACAATTACAGTACAAGAATTAAAATCCTGGATGGATAACAACGAAGATTTTCAATTGGTAGATGTTCGTGAACCACATGAAAACGAAATTTGCACTTTGAATGCTTTATTAATTCCGTTGAATGAAGTTCCTGAAAGAGCAGATGAAATAGTAAAAGACAAAAAAGTGGTAGTTCATTGTCGTTCGGGAATGCGAAGTGCTAATGCTATCAATTTCTTAGAAGCGCAACATGGCTATGACAACCTATATAATTTAGAAGGCGGGATTTTAGCTTGGGCGAGCGATATTGATGATAGTATGGAGACGTATTGATTTGTAAATTACAGATTGCAAATTGGCAAATTTTAGAATAGCTGATTCAAAATAAAAATTGACCTATGGAAGGGGAAGATATACGATGGAAACAACGCTTTAGAAATTTCAATAAATCATTGGAATTATTGGAGAGCGCGTTAAAAATTGAACAACCTGATGTAGTTCAAAAAGCTGGTATTGTTCAGTTTTTTGAAATGTGTTGTGAACTTTCCTGGAAAGTCATGAAAGATTATTTAGAAGATCAAGGCTTTACAGAGATAGGAACTCCGAGGAATGCAATTAAGAAATCATTTGAAATAGGTTTAATAGAAGATGGACATGCTTGGATGGATTTGTTAGTGGATCGAAATTTATCGGTACATACCTACGATGAAGAAAAAGCGAATAGTTTGGATTTACTTATTCACACTAAATATATTCATCTGTTTCAGAAATTAAGAAATACGCTTTCTACTAAATAATATGGAGAAATTTGGCCTTTTAGACAGCGATATTGCATTTTTATCCAACCTTTTCCTGAATTATACAGCAATAGATGAAGTCATCATTTTTGGAAGTCGTGCAAAAGGGAATTATAAAAATGGAAGTGATGTTGATTTAGCAATTAAAAGTCAATCTATCGGAAATGAAGAACTAAATGCAATGGATGATGCTCTTAATGAACATTCTAATTTACCTTACAAATTTGATATCGTTCATTACGAAAAAATTCAAACTCCTGAATTGAAAGAACATATTGATCGCGTTGGGAAAAGTTTATTTGTAACTCCTCCAAAAAAATTAGCATAACTTATAGCTTCAACTATTTCACTTTTTTTTCGATCTCGATGCGTCTCGAAATATAAATCCTATGTAAATTTTATTTTCGCATTCATCATCACCTCCTCTAACGAAAAAGATTTAGTCTCCCCTGCAAGATGCATTTCTCTTCGTTGATTAACAATTGCTAAATGTTCATCTGTTAATCCAAATAACTCATTTTCGGATAAATCAGAAGAAATTATGTGTAAAAGTCTATCTACTTCAGTAACATCTTCCAACTTGGAAACATACGCAAGAATGGCTTGCTTTTTTTGGTTAAATGGAACTGATTTCATAGTCTTATAATGTTAAGCATATTAAATTTAGAAAGAAAGATATTATTATCCAAATTAATTAGAAGCAAGTTCCTCCCAAAAACTAGGATAACTTTTAATCACTGCCTCCGACCCATCAATAATTATCGGAGTCGTAGTAAACATCCCCAACACGCCAAAACACATGGCTATACGGTGATCATTATTAGCATTGATTGTTCCTCCAGAAATACTTGACTGACCATGTATGTGCATCACGTCATCGTTTAAATCTATTCGAACACCTAACTTTTCAAATTCAGTTTGTAACACTTTCCCGCGATTACTTTCTTTGTTTTGCAAGCGACATACTCCTTTAATCGTTGAAATACCTGGAGTTAATGCAGCAAAAACAGCTAAAGCAGGAAATAAATCTGGACAATGTGTCGCATCAAAAACAAACGCTTTTCGTTCATTACCATGTATTTGGAAGCCGTTTTCAGACTGAACAACGGTACAATTTGCAATATTAAACACCTCCAATAAGGCTTTATCTGCTTGTAAACTTTGGAATGACAATCCACTCACTTGTATGTCCTGACCTAATGCACTTGCAACAAACCAATAACTAGCACTACTCCAATCTCCTTCCACCGTATATGTTGCAGGTCGATAGGCTTGATTCCCTTGAATATAATAGCGATTTTCAACTTGCTGAACTAAAATCCCAAAAGACGTTAAAGTATTTAGTGTCATTTGAATATATGGTAAACTCACTCCATTTTCAACTACCAATACAGTATCGGATGCTAACAAGGGTAAGCCCATCAAGAGTCCGGAAATATACTGGGAACTCTGACTTCCATCTACCACAATTTCTCCAGCTTGTATCCCTCCACGAACTTGTAAGGGTAATGTATTATTTTCTGAGAATGTAAACGTAAGTTGTTGTTCGTTAAACAAGTCCACAAAAAAATCCATAGATCGTTGCGACAAGGAACCTTCTCCTGAAATAGAAAAATTCCCAGGATACATTGCGCAAACAGCAATTAACAAACGTGAGGTCAATCCACTTTCGCCACAATTTAGTGCTAGTTCATTCGGAAATGTAGATAACCCTTCTATTTCTAACACTTCTCCTTTCCAACTTATTTTCGCTCCTAAATGCTTAATACAACGAAGCATCGCTAATTCATCTTTACTATTTCCAAGATGATGAATATAGGATTTTCCGTTCGCTAAAGCGGCAGCCAACAAAGCGCGTTGTCCATCACTTTTAGAAGCGGGTATTTGAATGATTCGCGAATAGTTTCCAGGTTGTACTTGCTGTAGCATAACCTAACGATTCATGACACTAATTTGTCGTGTAATGGATTCCAAATGAATGGCATCTAAAATTGAACGGACAAAATCATCACTTAAATTCAAAGATTTAGCCATATCTAAACGCGATTCCAATAATTTTTTCCAATGTTCTTCTTGTAGAATAGTGATGTTATGTTCATTTTTGAAACGACCAATTTCCTCACTGATATTCATACGTTTCACTAACACATCAAACAATTCTGAATCCAAAGCATGTACCTGTTTACGGAAAGAATCTAACTCATCAAACGAACGTTGTTCCATGACATTCGAACGTAAAACCAATTTATTTAAAAGTTCCGTTAAGACTTCTGCAGTTATTTGTTGTTTTGCATCCGACCAGGCTTTTTCTGGCGTTGGATGTGTTTCGATCATAAGACCATTGTAATTTAAGTCCATCGCTTTTTGAGAAACCTCCAACAATAAATCGGTTCGTCCCGCAATATGACTTGGATCGCAAATCAATGGAATATCAGCTAATTCTTGTTTTAACGCAATTGGAATTTCCCACGTAGGTACATTCCGATAGGTATCGTGTTTGTATACGGAAAAACCGCGATGAATGGCAGTTAAATCTGAAATTCCAGCCTGTTGTAAACGTTCAAAAGCCCCAATCCACAAATTTAGATCTGGATTAATTGGATTTTTAATCATCACTGGAATATTTATCCCTCGTAATGCATCAGCTATTTCTTGAACTGCAAAAGGATTCACCGTTGTTCTTGCCCCAATCCAAAGTACATCTGTACCATAACTTAACGCTTGTTCAACATGTTTCGCATTTGCAACTTCCACCGCAAAAGGAATACCTACTTTTTTTGATGCTTCAGAAATCCATGGCAATCCTTGTTCGCCAATTCCTTCAAATGAATCCGGTCTGGTACGCGGTTTCCATATCCCACCTCGAATCAGCTGTGTTTTCCCTTCCTTTGTAAGCGCTTCAATAATCGTATGTGTTTGTTCTTCGGTCTCCACACTACATGGACCAGCAATTACAAAAGGTCTCTTTTGTTTTATTTGTTCGGCTAAATTCATTGCTTGGAAATTAATGCATTTTTAGTACTTATGCCAACAATAAAATCCTTTAAATAAAAAGGTTCAAAATAAGCGACATCCTCAAAGTCGTTTTCTAAAAATTTAGCGTAAGCAAGTTGCACCTGACCTTCAGCAGAAGCGATGACGGATGAATCTATCGTAACTTTTCGATCTTTCCACAACTCTTTTAGCTTTTCTACTCCATCACCGATCGCTACAAACGGTTCGTAATCAATATATGATTCATCTTCAAGTATGTCCGCAGAAATATTCTTTAACACTTTCTCTTCCTTGGAGAAAACTGAAGAAAATACTTCCATTCTACGCGCATCAATCATAGGAATGATGGTTTGGTTTGGATAAACTTTTTTTCCAAGTTCAAACAAACAGTGAAGTGAATCGATCGCAATTAATGGAATATCTAACGCAAAACACAATCCTTTTGCAGTCGACACACCAATTCTTAAACCGGTATATGAACCAGGTCCAGAAGCGACAGAAATTGCTTTTAAAAATTTCGGACTTATCCCTTCTTTGGCTAAAACTTCTTGAATAAAAAGTGTTAATTTTTCACCGTGCACATATCCATCTTCTGAAGTTTCCATTTTCTGAACAAGTTTACCTTCTTTGGAAAGTGCAACCGAACAAACTTTTGTACTTGTTTCGAGATGGAGAATGTAATTCATGCCTATAGGTTAGTTTAAACAAAGATAAAGATTTCCTTTCAAATTTAAGCTTTGATGAACAATGACACGCTGAAAAGTATCCGGCATTCCTGTTTTAATAAATTGTTACTAAATAATTAATATTATTACCTTTGCATAACATACAACTAACATTCAAGATGAGTCACATTTTAATCATTGATGATGAACAAGATATTCTAGACATCTTAGCTTATAATTTAGAGAAAGAAGGTTTTGAAGTAACAACATCTTTGGATGGAGTAAAAGGGATTGAGCTTGCAAAAAAAATATTGCCCGACTTAATCATCTTAGATGTAATGATGCCTGACACCGATGGTATCGAAGTATGTGAAACTTTACGCAAATTACCTGAATTATCCCACACCAGTATTTGTTTCTTAACAGCACGTGGAGAGGATTATTCTCAGATTGCTGGTCTCGACGCAGGTGCTGATGATTACATCACAAAACCTGTTAAACCAAAAGTTTTAGTTAGCCGCATTAAAGCCATCATTCGTAGAAATAAAGGAGGTATTACCGAAAGTACTACTAATGAACCCTCTTTTATCATCAATCGCGAGCGTTATTTGGTAGAAAAAAATGGTCAATCGTACCACCTACCTAAGAAAGAATTTGAACTATTAGCACTACTTGCATCCCGACCTGATATTGTTTTTGAACGTGATGTGATTTTGGAAAAAGTATGGGGAACTGATATCGTTGTTGGTGATCGTACAATTGATGTACACGTTCGAAAACTTCGTGAAAAATTAGGTGACCACCATATTAAGACCGTTAAAGGAATCGGGTATAAGTTTGAGAACTGAGTGACGAGAGACGAAGTGACGAAGTGACGGAAGTGACGCACTAAAAATAGGAGAAACGAGTTTTAAGTAACGAGTATCTGAAAAGAGAAAATTAGTTAAAACTCGTTTTTTTTATTCCTATTAATTTTCAAATCATAAAAAAAGGTTAATCTAACGATTAACCCTTTACTTTTTTTATAATCTTCCGTCACACATAACTTTCGTCACTTAGTTAACACTGAGCTTGTCGAAGTATCACTCTCTTAGTTTCTATAAAGTGTTGCTTTAACTGCATTAATCAATCTTGGCACATTTGGTAATGCTTCTTCGATCAATGTTGGTGAGAATGCAAATGGCGTATCTGTTTGTGTTACACGCATTACTGGCGCATCTAAATAATCAAATGCATAACGTTGTAAGTGGTAAGCAATTTCTGAAGAAATAGATGCCAAAGGCCAAGACTCTTCTAAAACTACACAACGATTTGTTCTTTTCACTGATTCAACGATGCAATGGTAATCAATAGGACGAACAGTACGTAAATCGATGATTTCACATGAAATACCTTCTTTTGCTAAAATTTCTGCAGCTTCGTGTGCTACTTTCATTATTTTACCAAAAGAAACGATTGTTACGTCTGTACCTTTACGTTTGATGTCAGCAACACCGATTGGGATGATGTATTCTCCTTCTGGAATTTCACCTTTATCACCATACATTTTCTCAGATTCTAAGAAAACAACTGGGTCATTATCACGAATCGCTGCTTTTAATAATCCTTTTGCATCGTATGGAGTGGAAGGTGTAATCACTTTCAATCCTGGTACGTGTGCATAGAATGCTTCAAAACTTTGAGAGTGTGTTGCACCTAATTGTCCTGCAGGACCATTACCACCTCTGAATACAATTGGACAGTGGTATTGACCACCAGACATTTGCAACATTTTAGCAGCACTGTTAATGATTTGATCCGCCGCAAGAATTGCAAAGTTCCAAGTCATAAACTCCACGATTGGACGTAAACCCATCATGGAAGCTCCAACAGCAATCCCTGTAAAACCTAACTCAGCAATTGGTGTATCGATGACACGTTTTTCGCCAAATTCATCCAACATCCCTTGAGATACTTTATACGCTCCATTATATTCAGCAACTTCTTCTCCAAGTAAAAATACATTTGGATCGTTACGCATTTCTTCGTTCATCGCCTCGCGAAGTGCTTCTCTAAATTGTACCGTTTTCATGCTTTACAGTTCTTTGTGTTTGTGGGCGCAAAATTAAGAATATTTCTTCGGTTATGTAGTTGAATAAAGGAAAAGTTTATGTTTATAAATTAAGATTCGATTTCACTTTTTAACACGAAGCACTCAAAGGCACGGAGATACACAAAGAAACACTTGTTTTGACTCGGAGGTTCCCTGAATATAACTTAGTATAAAATGTCTCAATCCTATTGAACTTGATGAATGCTTGGTGACTTTGTGTTAAAATGGAGTGAATTTTTAACACGAAGGGCTCAAAGGCACAGAGTAACACAAAGAAATACTTGGTTTGGCTCGGAGGTTCCCCGAGATATAACTTAGTATATATGTCTTAATCTTGGTGA
>CALPMT020000062.1 GCA_943324745.2 Chitinophaga pinensis
AGCATCACAGTTTAACCATTGGTAACCCGCATTTGCTTGATTCACTGTAATCGTTGAATTCGCAATTAATAGATCTTTCGTTGGAAATGGATTGATCGTTAAATTCAACGTTGCTGTTGAATCACACCCATTCACATTTTTAGTTGTTACAGTATAAACTCCTGATTTTGTATAATTTTTACCATTCCAAAAATAACTTCCACAAGCCGTATAATCTGTTGTTGAAGTACTTGGTTTGTTAATCGTAAGAATCAACGTTGCTGTTGAATCACCTCCTTTGTTTGTTTTTGTTGTAAAGGTATAAACGCCACTTTTCGTGTAGTTTGTATTGTTCCAATTATACATATCACACACTGAAACTACTGTTGTAGAGGTCCCCGGAGCTAAAATGGTTAATACCAACGTCGCAATAGAATCACAGCCATGTACATTTTTTGTTTTATACGTATAGATACCACTTTGTGTATATTTTACGTTATTCCAATCATAACTTCCATTTACTGTTTGTGTAATCGTAGAAGTAGTTGGTGAGTAAACCGTTAATAACAAGGTAGCTATAGAATCAATTCCTTTTGAATTCTTTGTCTTGTACGTATACGTTCCACTTTGTGTGTATGTGTTTCCATTCCATGTGTAATTTTGACACGAAGCTAAAATTGTCGTGGATGTACTTGGAGATACAATGGACAACAACAAGGTTGCTGTTGAATCACAACCATGTACATTCTTCGTTTTATACGTATAAATACCACTTTGAGTGTATTTAACCCCATTCCAGTCATAACTTCCATTTGCAGTAAAAGATACCGAAGATGTTGTTGGTGAGTAAATAGTTAACAACAAGGTAGCGATAGAGTCATTTCCTTTTGAATTCTTTGTCTTATAGGTATACGTACCACTTTGTGTGTAAGTCGTTCCATTCCAGGTGTAATTTTGACAACTAGATAAAATTGTTGTGGATGTACTTGGTGAAATAATTGACAACAACAAGGTTGCAGTTGAATCACAACCATGTACATTTTTTGTTTTATACGTATAGATACCACTTTGAGTATATTTTACCCCATTCCAATCATAACTACCATTCGCTGTTTGTGTGCTTGTAGAAGTGGTTGGTGAAAAAACAGTTAAATACAAAGTTGCAACAGAATCACATCCTTTTACATTTTTAGTTAAAAAATCATATTTTCCGCTCTGCGTATATGTTTTTCCATTCCAAATATAACTTCCGCATGCCGAATAATTGGTTGTGGATGTTGATGAATTATTAATTGTAAGAATTAATGTAGCAATTGAATCATTTCCTTTAGAATTCTTCGTATTGTAAACATACGTTCCTGTTTGGTTATAAATTTTTCCATTCCAAGTATAACTATCACAAGCTGAAATTGTTGTTGTGGATGTACTAGCAGTATTGGTATTAACCGTTATAGAAGTATTTTCTTTACACCCATTTACATCTGTCACTTGCACTGTATAATCACCTTTATCAACGATGATTTCCTGTGTTGTTTTGTTGTTATTCCATGAATAAGAATATGGAGTATAACCTCCTGAAGCAACAACATTTGCTTTACCATCAGCCACCCCAATTGCAGATGAATTTTTAGAGGTAGTTGTTAAATTAATTTTGGAGCTTAAAACAAATGATTTTTGATGAGTAATCATAATACCTGTAGTTTTATAAAAACCCCATGGCATCATGTAATCGGTAACAACCAAGGTGTCATTATTTACATCTGAGGATGCTGTATAGCGATAAGAAAACGTTGGATTAGAATTATCGATGGTATCTTTGAATGAACGACTTTTTGTTGAAGCCAAAGAATAATAATAATTGTTTTTCTTAGAATAGCCTATTAAATTAGTGTAAAAAGCCATTTGGTTTAACACTGGATTTTTTGCAACAGAGAAATATTTGTCCTTGTCTTCATAGGAAACATTTACAGTTTTACTAGTTCCTAAACACGTGTTATCCACTAACGGATTAATCGTATACGCATACTGAACAATTGGATACATTGTTATGTGCGCATCTTGCGCTTTCCAACTTGGAGTATCAGTGGTCCCTAAATTAATCCAAGAAAGTACATCCGAAACATCTCTAGGTTGTCTCGTAAAATCTGGATTTTTTGTGCCAGATATTACAGGAAATTTAGTGTATTTCAATCCACCCTGAAACTTTAAATCATCAAATGTTAGGTTTACACCTGTAACAACAATATTTGAACCATCTGTTGCAGCTTGAGATAAGGTGTATTCTTTAGAAGTAGTATTGTACGCTACAATTTTAGTGCCTGGTAGAATGCCTGTTCCTGTTACTTCTTGGCCAGACCAAAAAGAAGTACCTAGGTTAGTTGTAGGAGCTGGAGATACAAGTTTTAACGTTTTACCAGTTATGTTACATGAAATCGACGAATTACTATATCCTCCTGAAGTAGCTACATATAATGAATCATTTGGAGTTTGAGGTTCAATGGATACATACACGTCTTCCGAAGTAGTTAATGGTTTGTCAAATAGGATATGATAAAGACCAAAGGTGGTTGCGTTATATAATACCTTCTGTGAACCTTTTACCAATGTGACACCGTTATTATCGTATACTTTAATAAGCACATTTGCAAATCCAGCTTTCTTATTTGCTGAAACCAATGTCATTGTCAACCCTTTATACGTTACAATGGATTTATTAAGATTAGGTATGATCTGATAACAAGTGGTTAATTCCATGGAATCTTTTGAAGGATCAGCTGTATTTGGATAGTAGTATGGAAATAAAGCTACACTTGATGTTTTTGGAGATGCAAAAACCCTTTTAAAAGAGAAGAAACGAGATGTATCTGTCACTGTTTTAGTGAAATTTTGAGGATTTGTCAGAGTTAATATTAAAGTTACTATTGAATCACACCCGCCTTTCGTTAGAGTCTGATAAATATAAGTTCCACTTTGAGTGTAAATTGATCCATTCCATGTAAAACTATCTGATCCTGTTTCTGTAATTGTTTTGTTAACTGGACCCGAATTACATGAACTACTAACGACAATTTGTTTAGACATAGATACCCTATTTCCGCATCCACCAATAGCATCTAACTTAATGTCATACGTACCAGGTGTTGAATAGGTAATAGATTCCTTGTAATAATTAGAATTCAATATGTTTGCACCGTTTAAAATCCAATTATAGGCATACGCATTTGTAGATGAAGAAGCATCAATTTCTACACTTGTGTTTGTTTTAGTAGGAGTGGAATTGATTACAAAATTTGCAGATGGTAGTATCGAAACTAACGGAGAAACATTTAAATGTATTTTTAATGAATTCCAACATTTTTCATAAGAACACCAAGAATTGTTTGAGGATAATTTCATGAATGCAGTATTTGTAGCTACACCGGTTGTCTGAGTAGTATATATACCTACGGAATCACCAGGAGCGTTTGTAGTTTCAAAACCAATATAAAACAAACCATTTACAGGAATTGGGTTATCAAACATAACTTTTGATTGAACTCCATTTAAAACATCATTTTTAATGTCCGATATTTTCAGAATTTTACTAGTTAAAATGGTACCAGGTACACCACTATTATCTTGATATAGATTTACTGTAATTGTACTTGTGGTGGTTTTCGTTTCGGCGCGCGCAAAATCCAAAAGTGCTCCACTAACATGTGTAAAATTTGAAGGTAACGTATATTGCTCCGAGAAACCATTTAGATTATTAATATGACCAGCCAATGAGCCTCCACCTTTAATACGAACATATGTTTTTTTCTCTGTAGCTAAAAAATTAGTCATTGTATCACAAACCTGTTTACCCAAAGCAGGATTAACAATGATGAAATCAGTTTTTGAAATTATATTTGACCCTTTAGAATTTGTTGATGTAAGCGTAATCTTATATTTACCAGGAGAAGAAAAACTTACTTCAGGAAATTTAGACGTATTAGAAGTCCCATTTACAAACGTTGCATTGTTTGGTGTGATAGTCCAAGACCAAGCATTTGGATAATTTGTTGATTCATCTGATAATGAAATTACACTGCCTATTGAAGTGGTTGATGTACTTGCACTAAAATCTGCAACAGGTACATTCGTTATTAATGGTTTTATTCCAATTACTGCACCTTGTTTATTAGTATAATCTCCTGTTCCTCCTCCTGTTCCTGTTCCTGAAGGAATTAAGCTTGTAACTGAAAAATATCCATTACAATAACCTCCCCAACCCCAATTAAAATGAATAAAATTATTAGCATCAAAACCATCGGCAACAAAAGCATGGCCACTTTTCCCATCGCTTGAATAACCTTCATACATTATAACTCTTGCCTCTAGTAATTCTGATTTAATTTTAGCTAACCATGTTTCATCTGAATAATTAGCTTTGTAAATACTTTGAATCGATGAATTATCATATTTAAAAAAATCAATCAAAGCTAAATGTCCACTTCTATAAGGTTGATAATAAGAATTATATGTAAGATGAGCTCCACTTCCTCCAGTAGATGCTTTACCATAGTTCATTTCAACAGAAACTCCAATGTGATACATTAATTTTGCAACTTCTGAATTAGGGCCAATTAGATGATTAGGCATACTTGCCCAATCATAGGTTGTTGTTCCAAAATTTGCAGATTGAAACCCATATTTTACAGGAGTATAGGAATGAGAACCTGAACCAGTAGCTGGGTAATTCCAAAATTTCATTGTTTGTGCAATAGCTGTAGCAGTACAGCCTGTTACTGTTCTTTCTCCACTATCAAGTGGACATAAATCATTGTAGTAAGGACTTTGGTTCCAAGTTGATTTCAGTAATGGTTTTATCGCCGTAGCACCTCTTTTTATTGCAATTATATTATTAGAAATTTGCTCCCATTGTTGTTTTTCTATTTGATTTTGGATATTTGATTCAACTACAAATGCAATTTGCTTTTCATATTCAGACAACCAATAAGCAACTTGAGGAGAAAGGTTCGTTTCATCAAAATTTGACTCTAATGAATAACCTAAGATCGGTTTGATATTATCATCACCAGAAACAATAATAAACCCAGTTCCTTCAACTTGGTTAAAAACATAAAATAAAGGAGCTGATGCTGAACGTTTGATTGATGTTTGTTTAGGTGTATACACCAATTTAACAAGCTCACCAGAGCGTTTTAAAGGTTGATTGGTTAAATGACGTAAGTAATTTGTTGCTACTAATTTTGCTTTATCTTCTGGTACATCCGTTGCAAATGATAAAAGACTTGTAAACAAGAAAAAAAGTATAAAACGATATTTAATCAACTTTTTGGTTAAATTTTCCATAATAAATGCTGAAATCAAGCTACCAATGCAACTTTTGGGTTAAACAATAATTTTTTCATTACAAATATAAGATTTTCATATTCATATCATTTTCAAGGCCTGTTATTTATTTAGTTACTAACTCTTTTACTTCAAACCTTCTCATCCATATATATCTATAGCGCTTGTATTGCTTATATTTTATGGTGTGGTAAAAAACTAGCCTTATACTTATGTTGTGCTAATTAAATTATGTTCACGCTTGAATTCAGCGTGATTTATTAAATATTGCAAATCAATATTGCTAGATTCCGTTTATGATTTATAGACTTCTGCGAGTAATCTTATAAATTCAAAAAAGGCTGACACAAATAATTGGTCAGCCTTTTTCAATTTTCAAGGTATTACAACTAATCTGTAATCACCACTTTATTATTCATGATTTGTCGCTCTTCATCTACGATATGGTATACACCTTTCGCTAGATTCGTTAAGTTTAATTGTTTGATCTCATCCGATACAATTGTAAATCTATGAACTTCAGCGCCAACCATGTCAACCAATTTGTAAGTTCCGTTTGGTAAACCTGCAATATTGAACGTACCATTGTTTGGATTTGGATAGATTCTAAATTCAATGTTCTTAGCACTTGCTAAACCTGTCGTTTGTACTTCAAATTTAATACAAGACGAAGTATCCACGCAACCATTCAAATTAATTTTCACTGCATAATTACCTTGTTGAGTAGGTTTAAATGCTTGTGATGTAGCATTCGCAATTGTAGCTTTATTAGCATCACAGTTTAACCATTGGTAACCCGCATTTGCTTGATTCACTGTAATCGTTGAATTCGCAATTAATAGATCTTTCGTTGGAAATGGATTG
>CALPMT020000063.1 GCA_943324745.2 Chitinophaga pinensis
GTGTCACCAACATTAAATTGACCTGCATCTGGCATTAATTCATCCATGATCATTTTGAAAATGGTAGTCTTACCAGCTCCATTTGGACCAATAATCCCAACAATTCCTGCTGGAGGTAATTTAAAGTTCAAATCATCATAGAGCAACTTTTCTCCAAAAGACTTCCCTACTTTCTCCGCATCAATCACATTCATACCTAATCGCGGACCATTTGGAATTGGAATCTCCAATACGTCTTCTCTGTCTTTTAAATCTTCCGATAATAATTTATCATAATTGGATAAACGCGCCTTACTTTTAGCTTGTCTCGCTTTAGGATTCATTCGTACCCATTCCAACTCTTTAGCTAACATCTTCTGACGTTTTGAAGCAGTCTTCTCCTCATCTTTCAAACGATTTCCTTTTTGCTCTAACCAAGAACTATAATTTCCTTTCCATGGAATACCTTCTCCACGATCTAATTCAAGAATCCATCCAGCAACGTTATCCAAGAAATAACGGTCGTGCGTCACAGCGATCACCGTTCCTGCATATTGTTGTAAATATTGTTCTAACCAATCAATAGATTCGGCATCCAAGTGGTTGGTAGGCTCATCTAGTAACAATACGTCTGGTGTTTTTAATAACAAACGACATAAAGCAACACGACGTTTCTCTCCACCAGATAAAGTTTCAATCAACTGGTCATCAGGCGGACAACGTAAAGCATCCATCGCACGTTCTAACTTTGTATCTAACTCCCAAGCATCTAAAGCATCAATTTTATCCGAAACCTCTCCCTGACGAGCAATCAACTTGTCCATTTTATCTGGATCATTCAACACTTCCTCATCCATGAATGCAGCATTGATCTCTTCGTATTCTTTTAAAACATCAACGGTCTCTTGAACCCCTTCCATCACAATCTCTTTTACTGTTTTAGTTAAATCCAGTTCTGGTTCTTGAGGAAGATATCCTACAGTATATCCCTGAGTAAATACGACATCTCCTTGATATGCATTATCTAAACCAGCAATTATTTTCATTACTGTTGACTTACCAGATCCATTCAACCCTATAATACCAATCTTAGCACCATAGTAAAAGGATAAATAAATATTTTTAATTATCTGCTTTCCAGTTGGTGTTTGCTTAGAAACATTCACCATCGAAAATATTATCTTTTTATCATCTGACATAGCTATGTGTTTTATTCATTTTCTAATTAACTCATTTTCAAATCTTCAAATTTGATTACTCATCCTCCAAACTAACCCGAAACTTTTGCCTCAATTGTCTATTGTAGGTTTCCATCAAATACTTAAAATAATTGGGAGTACTCTTTGCAATACATTTGGTATATTGCTTCAAGCGATGCTCAATATGCTCTTGTAATAATTCTAAGATTTCCAAAGCATCATAAAAATCAGTCGCAGTTTGCATTACGGCTAAATAATGATTCTCTAAAGAAACATCAACTGCATTCTTCCCTTTTTCACCTCGATCAAGGCATGCAAAATATTCATCTTTAATGCTAAATGTCTCTAATGTCGAAATATCAAAACGCTCCTTGTGTAACTTATTAAATTCGTACTCAACCTCAAATTCGATATCATCACCTTCAGTCAATCGTGACTCTAAAAAACGATCCGGAAAACGAAAGGCGTCCTGCCAATTGATATAATCTTGCCAGTATCCAAATCTTCGAACATTATTCCCTAAATCAATCAATTTAAATTGACTTTTGTTAGGTAGTTTACGTGAACCTCTACCTATCATCTGATGATACAATGTCAAAGAGCGTGTGGCTCTATTTATAATAATAGTTTCAACTGTAGGCTCATCAAATCCTGTAGTCAAAATACCCACAGATGTCAAGATTGCATCAGGTGTAGTTTTAAACCAACTCAACACATCTTTACGATCACGATCACTAAATGTTGAATCCAAATGACGTATCTTATATCCACGCTTTTTAAAAGTTTCCTCTACACGAAGCGATGTGTCAATACCTGAATTAAAGATTAATGTCTTATTACCTATAGCAACTTCTTCATAGGCAAAAAGCAATTTCTCTTGCATAAAATAATTACCATAAACTAATTCAGAACTACTAACGGTAAAATCACCATTCGACCCAATTTTTAATCCATGTAAATTGACATCATAAGTATATGTTTCAGCATCTGATAGGTAACCTTTCTCTATCAATGAAGCGATACATTCACCCACTAATAACTTATTATAATTATCATTTAATGGTAACGCTTTATTCGAACTTAATGGAGTCGCTGTAACACCTAATATATTCGCTTGTTGATAATACTGAAATATTTTACGAAAGCTATTGTAATGCGCTTCATCAACTATTACTAAACCTACATCTTGTATAAAATTTTGATCATCTTGTAAGCGATTATTCAATGTCTCAACCATGGCTATGTAACATTGAAATTCTTCATTATCGACTAACTTCTTTACATCGCTGTTGATAACCTTATTCCCTACATGAATTGCAGATAATTGCTTTGATGTTTGTACAGACAACTCAATCCGATGTGTTAATATCAACACCTTTTTTCCGTATGTCTCTATATATCTTTTTGCAATCTCTGAAAAAATAACAGTCTTACCACCACCTGTCGGAAGTTGATAGAGCAAATTAAAATTCTCTCCATTAGTTTTCAATTCTTCCAAGATCGTTGAAACAGTATTTTCCTGAAAAGGATATAATGTTTTGATCTCGTAAACTTCTTTCGCTTCCAGTACTTCCATAATCAAAATTGGGCTACAAAATTACGTTTCTTTTATGGATATTACAAGTATTGACTAAAAGTCAATCAAATAAAAGAATAAGACTTTACTTGTCCATCTATAAACAACTCATTTACAAAATAAAATAGCCCCTTGAAAAATCAAGAGGCTATTAATTTAAGAGTGAATTTTAGTTATTTAACAACTTCCAATTTTATAATTGTAGAAATTCCATTCATGTGAATTGAAGCAAAATAAATACCTGATCCAAATTCAGAAATATCGAAAACATGTTTATCTGTACCATTTGATTCGATTCGAGAGAAATAAACCTCATTACCTAATACATCTAAAACTTTTAATTCATATGAATCAAAACTTGCACGACATGTAAATTCTCCGTTTGAAGGGTTTGGATAAATATCAACACTTGAAATAGATACCTCTTCAATACCTGAAGTTTGAGCATCAACAATCACGTGAATTTTATAAGCTGCAGTTTTATTATTTTCTGCAACAACTACAAAGGTCTGATCATTTACAAAACTCAAATAAGTGGATGCACTTAATAATTGCTGACCACCATAAGTAACGACAGCACCCGGAGAAACTAAATAATAAGATGTTAATTTAGTTATAGGAGCATTGTAAGGAACATGAACAGTTATCAACTTATTTGTTGTATCAATTGTCGTTACTGCTGTAGGTGTTTCTAAAAATCCAAAAGTGGTGAAACTATTACCGCTTTTTTTAGGTATCGTAACTTTTACGATATAATCTTTTTTAGATCCATCAGCACCAACTAATGTAAATGTCTGATTATTTGAAAAATCAACTATCGATACTCCTGATGTTTGAACAACTCCATTCAAAGTCAAAGTAGATCCTTTAGGTATACCAAAAACAATTAATTGTTTTGTAATATCCGAACCTGCTTGTCCTTCTATCGTAATAGTAGTACCTGAAATAGTACCAGGTATCAATGGACTTCCTAATGCAAATGAAGTGATTGTACCTGCCCCATTTCCACCTCCTGTTTGTGCAGAAATAGTTACAACTACTGTGTAATTTTTAATAGAACCATCTTGTGCTACTATGGTATACAAAATTGAATTAACAAAATTATTGACTGAAGAACCCGAAACCTGCACAGTGCTTCCAATACGTACTGTTGAATTCGGAGATGTTGTAAAAGTAGCGGCTAAAGCTGAAACATTAGTACCAAAAGGAACTGTCACGCCAACTGTATTTCCTGTAATAGTTCCTGAAAGAGATAATGAAGGAAAACTAAAACTTAACAATTCTTTTTCTGGCGACAACAACGGCGTAAGATTTACGTTTACAACATAACTATTAATTGTTTTTCCATCCTGAGAAGTTATAACAAAGGTTACAGGTGCAGAATAATCTATAACACTACCATTAGAAATTTGGGTAATATTAGAAACCTTAACAGTTGCACCTGGTGATACAACAAAAGAAGCAACTAATGATTTTACATAGGTACCTGTAGGTACAGTTAATGTGACATTTTTCCCTGAAATAACTCCAGTTACATTTGGATTAGAAAAGCCAAATGAAATTAAATCAGCTAATGAATTTGGATTAGTTGAATTAATTGTAACAGTAACAATATAAGTTTTCGTCGACCCATCTTCCGCTGTTACAACATAAGTAACAGGATTTGTAAAGTTGGTTGTATTTGCTCCTGTTGTTACAGTCGATTTTGGTGATGTCGTATAAACTGCAGATAAATTAGCCAACGATGTTCCTGAAGGCAATGTCAAGGTAATTGTATTTCCCGAAATTACACCTGGTACTCCATTAATGGAATAAGTCAAGAAATCTTTTTCAGTAGATTTCTGAGATTGTTGAATTGTTACTGTTATTGTATAATTCTTAGTCGAACCATCTTCTGCTGTAACTGTATATACTTTTGACGTACTAAAATCATTCACTGTTTGTCCACTTACTTGGGAAACTTGACCAATTGTTACGGTTGACTTAGGTGAACTTGTGAAATTCGCAACTAAGGAAGCCAATACTGATGGACTTGTTCCATTTGGCAAAGTCAAAGTAATTGTATTTCCAGAGGTTGAAACAGTTCCAACAGGATTACTAAAGTTAAAACTTAACAAATCCTTCGCAGCGCTTAAATCACATACATTTGCATAAATACCTAATGAAAATCTTGCGTTGTCAGGCATAATTGTATCATAAACCATAACTTTGTTTGAATTACGGTAATTACAATAAGCTGAATTTAATGTGGAACCTTGAGCCCCCATTGTATTTGATAAGATAGCAATAGTATCTTGACCTACAGAAGCTGTGCCCCACGCTCCTCTATATCTAATAGAAATACCAGCGTAGAATGGCCCATTAACTTTTAAATTATCAGCACTTAAATCTAAAACATATTCTCCCTTATTATTTAAACTTGACACTACAGTTTTCACTAATACTCTTTTTGAAAATAAGGAAGTTGTTCCTGGTAATTTTGTCGTTGGGTCTGGTAAATAACCGACAAATAAAACAGTATTAGTATCATTTCCAGAAACTAAATTTCCAAACACATATTTTACACTGGATAATTTATGATTCTTACCATCATTTATAGTTTCAAACTTTTCATGTAATCCTTGGAAATAATAATTACCTGTTCCTGTAAAATATCCATTCCCAGAAAAACCAGTCGAATCGATAGGGTAAAGTGCCTCAACTGTATTTTTTCCATCTTTCCAGTTGTCCAAATCTTTACAACCTA
>CALPMT020000064.1 GCA_943324745.2 Chitinophaga pinensis
AAAGAAAGTAAACCTTCTAAAATCGAAGCTTCCAAAGTACACGGAATGATTCCTTTTGATAGAACCAAGCAATACGATATGAAAAAAGTAATTGATTGGTTGGTAGATGATTCTGAATTTACGGAATACAAAGAAGATTACGGAAAAACAATTATTTGCGGATATGCACGTGTCGACGGTTGGGCTATCGGTATCGTTGCTAATCAACGGGAAATTGTAAAAAATAAAAAAGGAGAAATTCAGATTGGTGGAGTAATTTACAATGAATCAGCAGACAAAGCGGCACGTTTCATCATGAATTGTAACCAAAAAAATATTCCATTGGTATTCCTGACAGATGTTACTGGCTTTATGGTTGGTTCTAAATCCGAACACGCTGGTATCATCAAAGACGGTGCGAAAATGGTGAATGCTATGGCAAATTCTGTCGTTCCAAAATTCTCTATTATCGTTGGAAACTCATACGGTGCTGGAAATTATGCGATGTGCGGAAAAGCCTACGACCCACGTCTGATTGTTGCTTGGCCAACTGCTGAAATAGCGGTAATGAGTGGTGCTGCTGCTGCAAAAACCTTACTGCAAATTGAAGTTGCTACTTTAAAAGCGCGTGGTGAAGAAATTACGAAAGAACGAGAAGATGAAATTTACAATACCATTAAAGCGCGTTACGACGAACAAATTTCACCCTACTATGCTGCTTCGCGTTTATGGGTAGACGGAATTATACATCCAGAAGAAACACGCAAAGTGATTTCCATGGGAATTCAAATGGCAAATAATAAAAAAGCCGAAAAACCGTATAACGTCGGAAATATCCAAACATGATTTTACATGCAGATACACTGGGAAATAAAACATTTTTCTGCACTTACTGCCTTGGAATACCACAATATGCTTCAACTTCGTGTTGCTGTATTTGTGATTGAACAAGATTGCCCCTATCCGGAAGTGGATGGATTAGACCCTCTGTGTCATCACTTACTCGCGACTGATATCGATACAAACGAAATTATTGGAACCGCACGCATTATTCCCACCAAACTTGCTTTTGAAGAAGTTTCAATTGGTAGAATCGTAATTGCTCCAACGTATAGACGCCAAAAACTAGGAAGTAAATTACTGCGTGAATGCATCCAATTTATTTATACACATTATTCAAACACCCAAACCCCTGTGCGCATTGCCGCATTGAAATACCTAGAACATTTCTACCATGATTTTCAATTTAAGTCGATCCGAGAATATCGGGAATATGACTACGATTATGTCGAAATGCTTTTAAACTAAACATTTATGCAAAATAAAAACATTCTATTAGGCCTAGTACTATTGACCGCAACTACTTTTTCTTACGGACAAAGAAAAAATAAAAAAATAAGTATCGACACTGCATACATGGATCGTTCGGTAAGTCCAAAAACGAACTTTTTCGATTACGCGAATGGTAATTGGGTGAAAAATAATCCTGTACCAAAAACAGAATCCCGCTGGGGAAGTATGAATGAATTAGACATCAACAACAAAAAGAAGTTGATTGAAATTCTTGAAAACGTAAAAAACCAACCGAAAAACACCAACGAAGTATTGATTGGAAATTATTACGCATCTTTCATTGATACGGAAACGCGCAATAAATTGGGAATTACACCTATTCAAAACGATTTGAACCGCATTGATCAAATCAGTAGCCCAGAACAATATGTAACGGTATTGGCAGATTTTCACAAACGCGGTATTTCTGCTTTATTTTCTCTAGGCATCGGACAAGACCTAAAGAACATCAACGTGAATTGTGTGTACGTAGGACAAAGCGGTATTGGACTTCCAAACAAATTATATTATACCCAAGAAAACAAAAAAGAGATTCTTGAGAAATACAAACAATACCTGATTGACCTTTTCAAACTAGCAGGATCATCCGAGAACGAAGCATCTACACATGCACAAAACTCCTACCAAATTGAAATGCGTTTAGCAGCAGAAATGATGTCGCCAGCGGAAGCCAGAAATCCAGATAACACCTACAACAAAATTGCAAGCAAAGAACTCACGAAACAACTTACTGACATCCATTTTGAAACGTATTTAAAACAACTTGGAATACCAAAAATAGATTACTTAATCGTTGGTCAAACCAATTACATTGCTAAAATCCCGGCGATTTTTAAAGAAATCCCTTTAGACAACTGGAAAAGCTACTTAAAATCACGATTAATATCTTATTATTCAAGTAAGTTAAGTGATAATTTCGCAAAATTAAACTTTTATTTTTATCAAACAGTATTGACCGGTAAATCAACGGATAAACCTATTTCAGATAAAGCAGTAAATGAACTGACAAATTTACCGATTGGCGAAGTATTAGGACAATTATTTGTTGAAAAACACTTCTCAAATGCTGCTAAAGTAAAAATCAATGAGATGGTCGATCTATTGATCTTAGCCTATAAAGAACGTATTCAAGCATCCACTTGGATGTCGGACTCCACTAAGACTGAAGCAAACAAAAAACTAATAGCCATTCATCGCAAATTAGGTTTTCCAGACAAATGGGAAGACTTTCGCAAAATAACCCTTACTCCTACTGCTTACCTAGATAATTTTAACCGTTGTAAAATTTATGAATTTGATAAGAGTTTGGCGGATTTAAGTTTACCAGTCGATAAAACACGCTTTGGAGTTCCTGCTCACATGATTAATGCTTTTTACGATGCATCGCAAAATGAAATCATCTTTCCAGCAGGAATTATGCAAGCACCTTTCTTTGATGTAAACGCAGAAGACGCACTCAACTTTTCACGCATCGGAATGATTATTGGTCACGAACTTACCCATGGATTTGATGATGTCGGAGCGAAATTTGCAGCCGATGGAAGTTTCTCCGATTGGTGGACTGAAGGCGACAAAAAGAAATTCGAAGATAAAACCAAAGTGTATGGAGAAACCTTCGCGAGCTTCTGTCCGCTCCCAGAATATTGCGTCAACCCAGAACTTACCATGGGGGAAAACATCGCGGATCTTGGTGGAATCTTATTGGCTTACCAAGCATACACGAAAACCAAGGAATTTAAGTCAGGTAAAAAACATTTTGGCTTCACCCCGGAACAACGTTTCTTCATCGCGTTAGCACAAGTATTTAAAATCACCTACACCGAACAAGAATTAAAAAACCGCCTATTAAACGACCCACATAGTCCAGGTATGTACCGCGTGAATGGTCCATTGAAAAACATTCCAGCATTTTTTGATGCGTTTGAGGTGAAAGAAGGAGACGCAATGCGCAATGGAACTGGGAAATTTGTGGAGATTTGGTAAAATTAATGTAACAATGAAACAATGTGAAAATGTAGCAATTGATTGATTTGATGGATTAAAAAAATATTTAAATTTATTTAAAATTAAATTTTAATCGTTAAATTAGGTTAATAAATAATCAAATTAATCTTTATGACATCAAAAACTGCAATTCAATTATTCAAGGACACGAAAATTAGAACACAATGGAGCGAAGCGGAAAATACTTGGTATTTTTCGATTGTAGACGTTATCGCTACTTTGACAGATCAAACCAATTACCAAGGCGCAAGAAACTATTGGAAAGTATTGAAATTTAGACTTTTGAAAGAAGGAAATGAAACGGTTACAAATTGTAACCGTTTAAAACTTCTTGCTGAAGACGGCAAAATGCGACTTACAGACGTTGCCAATACCGAGCAACTCTTGCGTTTAATACAATCTATCCCTTCACCAAAAGCGGAACCTTTCAAACGTTGGTTAGCTCAAGTAGGTTCGGAAAGATTGGACGAAATGCAAGATCCAGAATTAAGCATCGATCGAGCTTTGGAACAATATATGAAATTAGGTTACTCAGAAAGTTGGATCAATCAACGCCTTAAAAGCATAGAAATCCGAAATGAGTTAACAAATGAGTGGAAACAAAGAGGTTTAAAAGAAGGACAACATTTTGCAATACTCACTGACCTTATCACGAAAGCTTGGAGTGAAAAAACTACCAAAGAGTATAAAATATTTAAAGGTTTAAAAAAAGAAAATTTACGAGATAACATGTCTAATATGGAGCTCATTTTAACCATGCTTGCAGAAGCTTCCACAAAAGACATATCAACAGCTATAAACCCGAGCAATTTCAAAGAAAGTCAAAAAGTAGCATCACAAGGTGGAAATGTAGCTAAAGTTGCTCGCTTGGAACTTGAAGCCAAAACTGGAAAAAAAATCGTAAATGAACTGAATGCAAAACAGCATCGAAGATTAAAATAATGATACTAGAATATCACTAAACTTTATGAATTTGACAAATAAGTTGTTTAAAAGTAGTTTACGCAACTCCAAGTAAATCATCGCTTTTTACTTATTTTAGATTTCTAAAAATCAACAACTAACAATATGGCATTATTTCAATAATCGAGTAATGTGAAAATGTAGTAATTAAGAGTTTTAAATAAATTTAGAATTAATAAGGATCAATACCAAAAGTTGGGGACTACGCATAAATTTGACATAATCTAAAAAGAAAAAATTCGACATTTCTTACCCCTCTAAATTGTGCTCTAAAGGCTTTGATTTTTGCATTGAAAGATTCTGCGGATGCATTCGTACTTCGATTGTC
>CALPMT020000065.1 GCA_943324745.2 Chitinophaga pinensis
AATTACTGAATTTGAAGAAGGATATGATTGAATAAATTTTGTAGGGGACCAATCAAACGTAAAAGTTTGTGTCTTGCTTTGTATAGAGCTGTATAAAGAATCAGTTTGATGAATACAAATAGTAGTATCACCCACAATTTTTAGAGAAGGACTGATTACCGAAATATATACGCTATCAACTTTCTCACAATACCCATTACTAGCTTTATAATATATCCACATAGACGAATCTGCAAGAAACGTTAATGAAGAATCGGTTGATTTTTTTAATGTTGGAACAAATTTGTTGTTTTGTGACCAGCTGTAGGAATTAGCAGTTCCATAACTATTGTTTGTATAAGCGAATGCAGTTGGCAAGCAAAACTCTTTGTCCACTACTTTATGATAACGAATGCTATCTAAAATAGTAGATGAGATAAATAAAGTATCTTTAAATTGGCAAAGAGAATTTTTCACAATAAGTTTAATAGTATAGTTTCCTTTTTTTAAATAGTTTTTTTGGACGCTCATTGAAGTAGAATCCTTTTGCCCATTACCAAAATCCCAAATAAATTTATCTGTATTTAAACTGCTGTTTGTGTATGTGACTTTAGCAGGGACACAGCTAGTATCATACGAACTAGTCAATTTGGTTGATGGAGCAATTTGAAAATCATATTTAAATATTAAATTATTACAATTATTACTGTTATTTGTTTTTGACCAAGCGTTATCTGTAACAGGAAAATCGCTAAAACCACCACAGCCACCACAAACGCTTTGATAAACAATTCCTTTTTTATCAAAACGTGAAGTTCCCCCATGTACATGTTCTCTGGATTGTGGACCTCCTAAATAACTTCCATAGATTAACTTCGAAAAGTCTTTGTCGATCACTAATAAATGAAAATCATAACCATCAATGGTTGTTTTACTCAATGCATCGTTACTGACAGGCATATTAAAAGATTTATTACCTGGCAACAGGGATAAATTGGATTTCCATATTCCAGTGTAATACGGCACCCCATCTTGAAAGGTATTAGCACCCCATCCGCACACGTAAATGTTTTTACAATCATCAACTAAAAAACCTGTAGGAGAGATGTTTGTAACAGTTGAATCTCCATTCCCATAAACTGTGGAATTTAGTATTTTAGATAATGTTGAATCAAATTTTGCAATAAATTGCGAACTGTATGGGATCGAATAAGTGACGTTTACGACAGGAAATTTCCCTCCAAAAGTTTGCCCAACTACGTAAATATTTTGTTCAGCATCAGATTCTACAAGACGCGCTTGATCATATGATTTTTGACCAATATAGGTAAGATGTTTTAATTTAAATCCATCGAAAGATAATTTACCAATGAAACCATCCGTTTTACCTCCTCCGTATTTGATTTGATAAGAGTGAGTTGTAGTTTTCAAATCTAAAGAAGAAGTTCCTCCACAAAATATTATATCAGCACCTTTTGTTATTTTTATAGAACTTAATACATCGTTATTACTTCCACCTAAAAATGTGGAAAAAAGTAAGGAACTAAAATCATTTTTAAGTTTTAAAATTAGTCCATCTTGTTTTCCTGATAAAGTCGATTGAATGGCATTTTTTATTGGGAAATTTATTGATCGAGTAGAAGATGCAATTAAAATATTATTTAGAGAATCCAGAAATATTTCACCTCTAAATGAATCTCCATAATTAGCAACAAGTGAATCATAAGGAACGAATATTGAATTATTGTATAAATAAGAATTATAATTAACAGATTGCCCAACATAGTTATAATTTAACCCATCATTTTCACTACCACCGATATAAGTTGATCCAAATAACTTATGCCCGTTAGCACTAATCTTAAAAGCATAAATATCCGTTCCAATATCGCCAAAAGAGGTTCCTCCCTGAAATATATTTATATGAGAACCACCGTTATGCTGATTTTGTAAACAATTAGTTGTCACGGGAAAATTTGTACTTGAAGTAGCTCCAAATCCATAAATATTATTTTGTTTATCACAAATGAGTGAATTTAATGATTCTGCTCCCTGTGTTTCGTCTCCTCCACCTATGAAAGTTGACCACAACATTTTTGAACCATCCGAAGAATATTTGGAAATGAATACATCGGAAGGAACCTCGGAAGTATAATTTACATTTGTTAAACTTGGAGAAGTGAAAACGACATTTGGGTCTATTGTCGGATACCCAGAACCAAATAACATACCTCCTGAATAGACAGTGCCGTCATGACCATAGGTAGCAGTCTGACCAAAGTTACTAGATGAAGTACCGTTATATGTTGCAAAAACTAAAATTGGATCGATAATTAATTCCTTTGTAGAATCATATTTTCCGAGTTTGAATGAGATCACATCATCAACAATTTGAAATTTGCTTTCTATTTCAATTTTTTCACCTTTTATTTCTTGATATACAAAAGGTTTTTTTTCAATAATTTCACCCAAAGGTGTTTTTAAGTGTAATTTTCCTGCACGATCTATGTAAGTAGAAGTAGAACCTCGAACTTCTAGCTGAATGATGGAAGGGTCTATTTTTGGATGTATGATAAATTCATATTTGAGTTGCTCGTCTTCTTGATAAAGTTTTATATCGATTCCTTTATAAATTTCTTGTAATCTAACTTTAGAAAATGTTCGGACACCAGATGCCCATTTATTTGTATCATTACCTATGAAAAAGTTGTAATATTCGCTTGAAAAATCTTCCTGAATAGTTTTATTTACTCCTTTTGAGTTTTTGAAAAATAGATATAGTAAATGATTTTTATTAAATTGTTCAACTTTTATAGTATCATTTGAATGACTAGATGCAACTTTTTTAAAGTCTTGTAAATGAAATAAAAATTTGTTCCTTTGAATCCATAAATTACCTCCTTTAAAAGATGACTTATACAGAATATCTTTGTCCCATTGTCCTTTGTTTTCCATAAAAGAAAATGAATTATGGACAGTTGGATAGGTTTGACGTTTTAAATCAGTGTTTTGACTAGATGAAAAAAAAACAGTAAAAAGGCAAAGTATAAATAAAAAGAATACCTTCATAATATAAAATTAACGGATATGTTTCTAAATCAATGTAATAATTTTTATAGTAACTTACAACTACCTCAAAACTGTAACATTCCCCTGTAGTTGTTTATGTTCATCTCCTACACATTCCACATTCAAATAATAATCAAAAACATCAGGATTAACTAATTTCCCTTTGTAGGTTCCGTCCCAACCGATGCTTATATCGCGCGACTCAAATACCATTTCACCCCAACGATTGAAAACCCTAA